>DDQW01000066.1 GCA_002342805.1 Clostridiales bacterium UBA2432
GACAAATATGAGTGAAAAAGATATTATTTTAAAGACGACCGAGCCAATAACAACTAAAAGAATTAAAGAAGATTTAATAAAACTAGGAATAAATTCAGGAGATACTATCTTAGTGCATTCATCATTATCTAATATAGGATGGTTATGTGGTGGAGCACAAGCGGTGATTAGTTCCTTACTTGAAGTCATAGGTGATTTGGGAACGCTTATAATGCCGGCCCATAGCGGTGAATGGAGTAATCCAGAAGATTGGGAAAACCCACCAGTTCCAAAGGAATGGATACCTATTATACAAGAAAATATGCCGGCTTTTCATCCTGACTTGACGCCAACAAGAGGTATGGGACGTATTGCAGAGTTGTTTAGAACATTCCCCAATACATTAAGGTCAAATCATCCGCAAGTGTCTTTTTCAGCAAAGGGAAGATTAGCAAAAGAAGTCGTTAAAGAACATTTGCTAACACCTCAGTTTGGAATGACCTCGTCGCCTCTTGGGAAAATGTATAATCTAGAGACAAAGATTTTGCTGCTTGGTGTTGGATATGATTCATGTACAAGTTTTCATCTTGCGGAAACACAACTAGAAGACATGCCCAAGAAACGTTTGGGAACCGCTATGATTGAGAATGGAACTAGAGTATGGAAATGGTTTGAAGATTATGAATATGATGCGGATGATTTTGATAAACTTGGGAAGGCTTTTGAAGATAAATATTTCGTTCAAAAAGGGACAGTGGGTAATGCTCAGTGTAAATTATTTGATATGCGTGAAGGTGTCGATTTTGCCAAGCTGTGGTTAGAAAAAAATCGATTTTCAAAATAAATTCATAGAGAGGGGTATATCTTTGGCAAGAAAATTATTTTGTGAACTGAATCCATTAACATATAAGATTTCGGTTGCTAAAGGAACTTTTTTAAGAAAAATCATATGGCTAAAAAATAAAGATAGCTATGTTAAAGAATTTTCAGAGAAAAAGTTAGACTATAAAATATATGAACATAAATCTTTGATCAGAAGAAAATTAGGAAATGTGGATATGCATCTTCAAAATAATAAGGCGACTAATTTGAGTCTAGCGGCACCAAAAATTAATGGTGTTATTATTTGGCCCAATGAAGTTTTTTCGTTTTGGAAGCTTGTTGGAAATTGTGATCGAAAAAAAGGATATCAAGAAGGCTTAGTGATTAAATCAGGTCAAGTGAGTCAAGGTATTGGAGGCGGTATGTGCCAATTAACCAACCTCATCCATTGGATGGTTTTACATAGTCCACTGACGATTATTGAGCATCATCATCACAATCAAATCGATATGTTCCCGGATTATGGAAGACAAGTTCCATTTGGAAGTGGAACGTCCGTCATGTACAACTATTTAGACTATCAATTTGTGAATAGAACAAATCAAACTTTCCAGCTTATTATATATACGACAAACACGCATTTGTGTGGAGAATTAAGAAGCGATCAAGATTTAGACTATGCATACCATGTTATTGAAGAAAAAAGTTGTTTTGTAAAAGAAAAGGACGGATATTATAGAAACAATGAGATCTATCAACAAAAAATTGATAAAGCAAGCGGAAATCAAGTAGCCAAGACACTAATAGTAAAAAACCATGCTAAGGTTTTATATGATTCGTCCTTTATTCCCAAGAAAATTTATCGCTTAACAGCGTTTTCAGATATTAAAATTGGTGGTAATCTAGCAGGGGTTGTATTAGACTCGGATGAACTAGCCGAGGCTGACATGTTGAAGATAGCCAAAGAAGTTGGCTATAGTGAAACGGCTTTTGTCATGCAATCAAAAAAGGCGGATTACAAGATTCGATTTTTCACACCGACAGATGAAGTGAACTTATGTGGACATGCAACTGTGGCCACATTTAATTTATTGCGAGATTTAAAATTAATATCTATAGGTTCATATACACAAGAAACAAAAGCAGGTATTTTAAAGGTCATCGTAGGTGAAGATCATGTATATATGGAACAAACGCAACCAAGCTATTATGACATAATAGAAGCGGAAGAGCTGATTCCTTGTTTTGAAAATTTGAATGTCCATAATATGACAAGGTTGCCGATTCAAATTGTATCGACAGGAAATAAGGATATAATATTGCCAATGAATAGCTTGAGCGACCTATTACACTTAAGTCCAAACCATGAAAAGATCCAGGCTTTAAGTGAAAAATATGATGTTGTTGGTATTCATGCCTTTTGCTTTGAAACGATTAGCGGATGCCATGCACATACAAGAAATTTTGCGCCTCGATACGGTATTAATGAAGAGTCAGCAACAGGAACATCAAATGGAGCGCTTGCTTGTTATTTAATGAAGTACGGACATGATGTTAGTGATGAGTTTACTATTGAACAAGGTTATTCAATGGATCGGCCATCGAAGATTCGGGTAAAAATAAAAGGGACCCAAAAATGCATTGATGAAGTCTATGTCGGTGGAAGTGCAATTCGAATTAAATAAAAGTATGTTTGGAGTGATATAAGTGAAATGGGTTAGGAATTCAAAAACGGCAGTCATTGTGTTACATGAAATCTATGGTGTTAATCAATTTATAAAAAAATGTGGAGAAGAATTACACAAAGAAGGCCTTGATATATATTGCCCGGATTTGTTAGAGGGAAAACAATTTTCATATGCAGAATCAGAGGAGGCCTATCAATATTTTAAAAACATCATTGGTTTTCAAGATGCAAGTAAAAAAACAATGGATTTAATCATAGAGATAAAGAAAAAATATGACACAATAATCCTCCTTGGATATAGTATTGGAGCGACTATTGCCTGGTTGTGTAATCAAACAAAAGTGTGTAATGGTATCATTTGTTATTATGGTTCACGAATTCGTGATTATGTAGATGTTGAACCATCATGTCCAAATATTTTGTTTTTTGCAGCGAATGAAAGCAGTTTTAATACGTTAGAACTGATCGAAACGCTACAAAGCCAAAAAAATATAAGAATATTAAAAAGTTTTGATGCACATCATGGATTTGCAGATCCAAATAATAATGCATTTAATAGTGATTATGCGCAACAATGTTGGAATACGGTAGTTAAATTTATTCAAGATATAAAGGAGAAATCACATGAGCTATAAATACATTTTATTTGACTTAGATGGGACATTAACTGATCCAAAGATTGGAATCACAAAATCTGTTGCATATTCATTAAGAAAGTTAAAAAATATCGAAGTAGAGCTAGATCAACTAACAAAGTTTATCGGTCCGCCCTTAAAAGATTCATATATAGACTTTTATGGCTTTTCTGAAAGTGAAGCAGAGATAGCAATACAAACTTATCGCGAATACTTTAAAGATACAGGAATTTATGAAAATGAAGTTTATAGTGGAATGGAGGATTTACTTGAAGCATTAAAAGATAAGCAATATATTCTTGGTGTAGCAACATCCAAGCCAACTGTGTTTGCAGAAATTATTATTAAACACTTTGATTTAGAACGGTATTTTTCGTGTGTTGTAGGTAGTAATTTAGACGGAACAAGAACAGATAAAGCAGAAGTTATCGCAGAAGCGTTGACACAATTATCGATAGATGAAAAAGAAAACGTTGTTATGATTGGAGATCGAAAACATGATATTCTCGGAGCTAAGAAAATGGAAATAGATTCTATCGGAGTGACTTATGGGTACGGTTCCAATGAAGAACTTGAAGATGCACGCGCTGATTATATTATCGAAAACATTGATGGATTGAAGAAAATACTGGAAATAGAGTAATTTCTTCATTTAAAAAATGGACAAATTACTCTGTTTGAGGATTTTACAGAAATCTAAAATCCGAGTTTTTCCATAGATGCTTCGATAGAACTATAAGCATTAAGTTCATGAAGTAACTCTTTGGGTAAATGTTTGAAGCCATCTCTTGCACCGTAGAGCATGCCTAGGACCATTCCTCTAGCAGCACTATCTCCACCTGCATAAGCATTTTTAATGAGTGCAGATTGAAAATCCGTTTCGTTAAATACGATAGTAAGTACAGCCGGTAAAGCAAATGGGGAAGGACAGCTTTGCCCGATTTCTTTTATTCGAGTCACAACATCTTTCGTATTTGATAAAGCATCACTATAGGCTTTTGCAATAAATGGGTCCATATCCTTATGCATAAGTAAACTTTTTTCAATCGACTCGCCAGCAATGATTTCTTTAAGTACACGAATAAAAAATTGTGCAATACTAAGAAGTTGTGGATCCGTGTGTGTTAATTGAATTTGATTGAGTATAGTTTCCTCATCAATGTCATCTAGGGCAAATAAAGGAGCACTCCGTGCAAATCCACCAAGTTCATTGCTGTCAGAACCTTTATTACTATTTTCTAATAGTTGCATCGATTCTTTAGTCGCATGGTCAATGTATATTGTATCTTTAGCAACAAAGTCAAGCCATTCTTTTTTGAAGACTGCTAGATTAAATTCTTTATGCTCAGCAATGGAGTTTAATAAAAGTAAAGATTGGTCGCCATAGTGTGTAAAATCGCCGGCCTTCTTGTTAGGATGATAGTCGGTATGATTTGGTTCTGTATAACTTGTAATAGGTGCGTAATGTTCTTGTATTTTATCTGTGTCGTATATCCAGTGAGGTCCTAACGCCATAGCGTCTCCAATGAATGATGCAAAAATTAAACCTTTAATTTTCTCTTTGTTCATTTAAATACCTCCTTAGCAATTGATAATAGTTATTATTATTATAACATAAAAGGATTGAGAGTTTCTACAAGATATGATAAACTTTCCTATAGCAAGAACCAAAAAAACACATGCGCAATATAGAAAGTAGTCGGAATTACATGAAATATATGAAACGAGCAATGCCAGTAGCAGCAATTATAGTCTTTTTGATAGCGTTTATGTTTGTTCTTGATAACTATATGGTTATTAAGGTAGATGAATCCACAAGCATTCAATTCATTCGAATAAAGGATGGAATGAAATTAACATTAGGGCCTGGTGGTATTAATGAAATAGAAAGTATTGAGTCCTTTGAATTGTATGACAATCTGATGATGCAAGTACTTGACCATGCAGAAGATCAGTTGATTACTGCTTCTGATTGGATTGGCCCCATGATTATTCATGCATTGGACAATACAAATGGGAATGTAGAAGAGATGTTTACTGGGGGCTGGCATGGAAGCAATGGCGATCATACCGGGAATCCGACAGCAAAATCTATCCGAATGACATTGCTGGTAGCTGAAAATCCGATACACAAGAAAGGTTATTTTTTAGCAAAGCAGTTGACTTTAGAGGTGACCAATCAGATTATGGCCTATAATACGGATGAACGTTATGTTATAGAAGAGAAGGTGACCTACACAATTAATCCAGATAAAAAAATCGATATTTCCGTTGAATTAATTGCAATGGAAAATGTTCGTATTGATCAGTATTATGGAATGCAATTAATTTTGCCGGATAAGTTTAATATTATTTCGTATTTGAGAAATGGGGATTTATTGCATCAGTTTAATCATTTAGAAAATCCATATAATGCTTCTTATACACCGGTTGATGAAATTATTATAGAAGATATAGCAAGTGAGCATCGAATACTTGCGTCCATAAACCTAGAAAGCGACATCAATAATTTTGCGCATAAAGCAGAAGAACATCCTTATGCGTTTACAACAGATGATCGAAAATCCTATTTTAATTTAGTGAATGGGAAACCACTCTACTTAAAAAAAGGTGAAAAGTTTCAATGGAATGGAAGGTATCGATTTGAATAAGGAACATAGGAGGCGACATGATACGCGCATTTAAAGGTAAATATATTCGTTTTGAAGATGAAGGGAAAAAAAGAAAAGACCATCTATTAATCGTTGAGATTCTAAACAGGAAAATGGATTTGATTCAAGTGATTGTGTGTAACGAAACGGAGCTCCTATTAGCCATGGTGGTTGAGAATGTCACTGAAATCAGTGGATATCATCGATATCAGCCAAAGTCAGATACCGTATCACCTTTTGGAATAGGTGGACTGAGTAAGTTGCGAACCGATCATAAAGAAGGAATGCTTGAAGGTATAGCGGCACAAAGCCGATTTGATTACAATCAATTAGCCATTAATTTTGGAAAAGGCTTATTAAAAACAGATGAAATGTTTGTTCAATTTGTGGATGAATAAATTTGTGGATGAATAATGACAACGGAGGCGACAGCAATGAAACAATTAGTTCGATTAGTAAAATATGCAAGACCTTATTGGTCACTTATGATCATCACCATGGTCAGTTTGATTGGTATTACAGCAATGAATTTAATCGGTCCATGGTTAATTCGTGATTTGACACAGACCTTACTCGATGAACCCTTGGTAGATGCACTTGAACAAGTGAAAAAGTTAGCACTTATTTTAGGGGTTGTATATGTGTTAAGGGCTTTATTTACATACTTATACCGGTATTTAAGTCACAAGGCGGCATGGAATTTCGTCGCAGATATGCGAACCATGGTATATAATCATTTGCAAAAATTATCTTTACGGTATTATCATGATAAACAAACCGGCCAACTGATGTCGAGAACAACCAATGATACGGCGACCTTTGAAGTCTTGATTGCTCACGCTGTGCCGGATTTAATAACCAATGTTTTGATTCTCGTCGGTGTTGCGATTATTCTCTTTATTATTCATCCCACACTAGCATTGCTTACCATGATACCGGTTCCTTTTTTGGCATATGGTGGTTCGGTTTTTACAAAACGTGTTCTCCCGCATTTTAAGTCAGCACAGTCAACGCTGGCAGAATTAAATGCCGTCCTCCAAGATAATATTTCGGGAATGAAAGAGATTCAAGCTTTTAACCAACAACGTAAAGAAAAGAAAAAAGTCGAATTGGGCGCAAAACGTTATGCAGAAGCTATTTTACATGCCTTGAATTTATCAGCGATTTTTCATCCATTAGTAGAGATGATTGCTTCCTTCGGAACGGTTATTGTCGTCGGTTTTGGAGGGTGGTTAGCCCTAGAAGGGCGCTTGAGCGTGGCAGATATTATTGGGTTTCTTATGTACTTGAGCTTATTCTATCAACCCATTGCGACCCTTGCACGAGTGACAGAAGATTTACAACAGGCCATTGCAGGAGCGGAGCGAGTCTTTGAGGTGTTAGATACAGACCCGGATATTGTCGACGCAAAAGATGCAGTTGACCTAGCAGAAGTAAAAGGAAAAATCTCTTTCGATCAGGTTTCATTTCATTATATCCAAGGCAATGATGTTCTGAAAAACATCTCCTTTGAAGTGAATCCGGGTGAAATGGTAGCGCTTGTGGGCCCCACAGGTGTAGGAAAGACAACTTTAATCAGTTTGCTGGCACGATTTTATGATCCTGTTGAAGGGCGAATTTTAATTGATGGTCAAGATTTGAAAAATGTGACAATGGCATCCTTACGTAATAATATTAGTATTGTATTACAGGATATATTTCTATTTAATGGTAGTATAGCAGAAAACATAGCCTATGGAGCAAAAGATGCAACAATGGAAGACATCATTCGAGCGGCCAAAGTAGCTAGGGCCCATGAGTTTATTGATGTGTTACCGGAAGGGTATGATACATATATTGGTGAACGTGGGGTAAAGTTGTCTGGAGGTCAAAAACAACGACTGTCCATTGCAAGAGCAGTTCTTCGTGACACGAAGATTCTTGTTTTTGATGAAGCAACAGCCTCAGTTGATGTAGAGACAGAACGTTTGATTCAAGAGGCAATTCAAACCTTAGCCGAGACACGAACCATTGTTGTCATTGCACATCGCTTGTCAACGGTGAAAAATTCAGATAAGATTATTGTATTAAAAGAAGGAGAAATCGTGGAAGCAGGAACACATCAAGAATTGCTAATGCATAATGGACTGTATCAACACTTATGTGAAGTGCAGCTGAGAAATTAATCTAAAAAAAGCGCTTAGGTCATTATCTACCTAAACGCTTTTACTCTTTTATAGTTATATATCGAAATTACGAACGAGATCTTCGTAAGTGTCACGGCGACGAACGAGACGATCATTCCCTTGTGAATCAATAAGTACTTCAGCTGGACGTAATCGATTGTTATAGTTAGATGCCATACAATAACCATAAGCTCCTGAATCAAGGACTCCGATAATATCTTTTTCCATAATTTGTGGAAGGAGACGGTCCTGAGCTAGTATATCACCACTTTCACAAATGTTTCCGACAAGCGTAACAGGATGTGAATTTTTTGAAGGAATATTATCTTTACGATAAACTTCAATATCATGATGACTATCGTACATAACCGGACGCTTAAGCACATTAAATCCGATATCTGTACCAACATAAGTAATACCATAGTTTTCTTTAATCGAGTGAACCTCACCTAAAAGAACACCACATTCAGCAGAAATATATCGACCCGGCTCGATTTTAAAAGTAACTTCTTTGCCATATTCTTCAGCGAATTGGTGAAGAACTTTGTCAAGTTCTTTTCCTAAATGTTGAAGGTCAAGACGTGGTTCTGAAGATAATTTTTTATAAGGGATACCAAAACCACCACCCATATCGATAAACTCAAGATCATCGAAATTCTTCGCAATGGAAAGAATGGATTGAGCGCCTTCGATATATTTATCGCCGTCCATGAACAGAGATCCGATGTGTTGATTAATTCCGATGAGATTAAGGTTGTAGGTTTTTAGTATATCCTTAACGACAGGAATATCTTCAATAGCCACACCAAATTTGGTTTTTTTGCCACCGGTAACAACCTTTTCGTGGTGACCGGCACCAACACCTGGGTTGAATCGAATACATATTTTGCCGCCGGTGTTTAATTTACCATACATCTCAAGTTGAGATAAGGAATCAACGCTAATGGTAATATCTCGGTCAATAGCAAATTGCATTTCTTCAGCTGAGACATTATTACTAATGTAGAGAATGTCCTCTGGTTTAAAGCCGGCAAGCTCTTCGACGTAGATTTCACCTGGGCTCATTGCATCAGCGTTTAATCCTTCTTCTTTGGCTATTTTAAGTAAGCTTAGGTTTCCATTAGCTTTAACGGAATAGTTTACAGAAAAATTTTTGTATGTTACAAGATTTTTTAATTCACGACATCGTTCGCGAAAAATCGTTTCGTTATAAACATAGAGTGGTGAACCATACTTTTCTACGAGTTTAATAGGATCTGTATTTCCATAAAAATTGTTTTTTTCAGTAACTGCATTGTTAAGTCCTAACATGTTATTGTCTCCTTTCGGTAATAAGGGTTATTTCATCAATAATTGATTCTCGAATAATGTGTACTAAAGTCTCATTTTTTGAGTAAAGACATTGGTTAAGGGTTCCTGCTAATATTTCTTTTGTATCGGCAATAACTTTTATTGAAGCTATGCGATCTGAATGATAATAAGTATGTTCGCCGCAGGAAATATCCCGTGATGACAGAATAACAACTTTTAATTTTTTCTCACAAGCTATAATAAGTTCTTCTTCAATTTGATCTAAAATATGATAATCTATAGATAGATAAATACGTGCCTTTGCCTGTAAAATCATATTTTTAAGTCGATCGAGAATTGCATTTTCGCCGACAACTGTCAGATATGGTTCTGAAGTAAGTGGCTGTGTTGTTAAGCGTTCTTCAATAATGGATATCATATTTGAAAAATCGCGTTTTGCATTTGCAATTAAATCTTCTTTGGAAATGGCAACATAATGTACCGGATTACCATCAATAGTATATGCAAAGCCTTTATCAACTAAATTGGATAGAGAAGCATATGCATTCGAACGGGATATTCCGCTAATCTTAGCTGCTTCATATCCGGTCATACTTTGTGATTGACAGAGATTGATATAAAGAACTGCTTCTTGTTGAGTTAAGCCTAGTTTTTTTAAGGCTTCCTGTAGAGTCATAGAATAACCTCGCTTCCAAATAAAAACACATATCCAAAGATAGTGTTTCCTCTTAGTACCACTATACAGATAAAGAAAGGTTTTGTCAATACCAAAATTGTGCTATAATTGGAATGTTAGATTGTAAATTAAGGAGTAAATCATGGATATATTTGATATGATACAAAATAAAACTTTAGAAAAAGATGCACCATTAGCTGCACGAATTCGTCCCAAAAAGTTAGACGAAGTGGTCGGCCAAGAACATATATTAGGAAAAGATAAATTACTGTATCGTGCGATTAAAGCAGATAAGTTAGGTTCACTTATTTTATATGGTCCACCGGGGACAGGAAAAACAACCTTGGCCAAAGTGATTGCGAATACAACAAAATCACATTTTATTCAGTTAAACGCAACCATTGCAGGAAAAAAAGATATTCAGCAAGTTGTTGAAGAAGCAAAGGATAATTTGTCATTAACCACGAAGAAAACAATTTTATTTATTGATGAAATCCACCGCTTTAATAAAGCGCAACAAGATGCCTTGTTACCTCATGTTGAAGACGGAACCCTTACACTGATTGGGGCCACAACGGAGAATCCTTATTTTGAAGTAAATAGTGCTTTGGTATCACGATCGCGTATCTTTGAATTAAAACCTTTAAACGCAGAAAATATTAAAACCCTAATTTACCGTAGTATTCAAGAAGATATACGACTCAAGGAGTTAAAGATTCATATTGAAGAAGATGCCGTCAATTTTTTGGCAGATATTTCAAGTGGGGATGCCCGAGCGGCTTTGAATGCAATTGAATTGGCTAGTTTAACAACGGAAGCAGACGAGGAAGGTATTATACACATGACCTTAGCAGTTGTTGAAGAATGTATTCAAAAACGTGCCATCGGTTATGATAAGAAAGGTGACAATCACTATGATACGATTTCTGCATTTATAAAAAGTATGCGTGGATCAGATCCGGATGCAGCCGTATATTATCTTGCACGTATGATTTATGCAGGGGAAGACCCTAAGTTTATTGCAAGGCGAATTGTTATTTGTGCTGCAGAAGATGTGGGAAACGCAGATCCGCAAGCTCTTATATTAGCCAATTCGGCGGCTTCGGCAATTAATTTTATCGGAATGCCGGAAGGACAAATTATATTGTGTCAAGCAGCAGCATACGTAGCGACTGCCCCAAAGTCCAATGCAGCAGTTAATGGGATTTTTTCCGCCTTATCCGATGTGAAGACATATGGTATAAAAACGATTCCACCTCATCTTCAAGATGCCCATTATAGTAGTGCAGGTGAGTTGGGACATGGTATTGGATATAAATATGCCCATGATTATAAAAATCATTATGTGCGACAACAGTTTTTGCCGGATGAACTTCTGGGCAATACATATTATGAACCATCACATCATGGATATGAGAAAAAAATCCGAGAATGGATGGAATTCATAAAAAAAGAAGCTGAGAATTAATCTTCATTTTCATCATTGCCCCAAAAGCCTGTTCGTCGTTGTAGAATAATAAGAAAATATGTTATAATACTAAAAAACGTTGTATAGGCAAATAAGTGCAAGGCACGTTCAAATTGGCCGAAGAAAAAGGCGCCAAAAGAGAGTAAGTAAAGTACAATAAGAAAAGCTAATAATAAATAGATAAATCCTTTGCGTAATTTTTGTTTGTTCATGAACAACCTCCGTTCGTATAATTCTTCTATGATATTAACGTATTTTTCATGAATATACAAGCTATAATAAGGATAAACACCGGAGGAAATAATGAAAAAAACAATAGTTTTGTTTGGAATCTTGCTAATGAGTAGTCTCATGATTAATGGATGCTCCCAAAAAGTATCGAAAGAATATTTGGACCTACTAGAGAAAAGTCAAACATTAATAGACGAAAATTCGAATTATATAGAAGCCGAAGAATTAATTGATCAAGCCATAGAAATGTATCCTGAGGCGCCGGAGGCTTATGTTCAAGCCGGATATATTCATCTGATTCGAGGTGAATATAATCAAGCCAATGATATGCTCAGCAAAAGTATCGAATATGAAGAAAATTTTCAAGATGAGGATAGTAAATATTTTGCCTATTTGAATATGGGCAACTTAAAGTATCAGCAACATCAATCCGCAAGTGGATTAGAATACTTATTAAAAGCCGTTGAGATTAATGATGAGGATCCGGCTGTTCATAATGCCTTAGGACTCGTTTATGTTGATTTGGAGAAGTGGGAAGAAGCAATCGAAGCCTATGATAAATCATTAGAAATTGATGCGGGTTATTTTTATACGTATGCCAATGTGGCATCTTTATATCATAAACGTGGTGATTATGAGCGTGCAATTAATGAAATTAGTACAGCATTGGCATTAAATGATCAAATTCCCCATTTTTTTATTATTAAGGGTGATATTGAGATGTCAATGGATCAATTAGATACAAGCATTGAAACCTTTAGCGAAGCTATTATGCGTTGGAGCAGTTATCCTGATGCATACTACAAGCGGGGAGAGGCCTATTTGCTTCAAGGAAAATACCTCAAAGCAATTAATGATTTTGCTTATGCAAGAGATTCAGGAATCACTGAAGCAATTCTAGGCATGGGATATTCTTATCAAG
Organism: Clostridiales bacterium UBA2432; assembly: GCA_002342805.1. Classification (GTDB taxonomy): domain Bacteria; phylum Bacillota; class Clostridia; order Lachnospirales; family Vallitaleaceae; genus UBA1351. The sequence continues at coordinate 12,548 of DDQW01000066.1, forward strand.
GATTAGAGCAGTATGAAGATGCAATTGAGGCATTCGCCTTATATTTAGAATCCATAGAAAGAGTCGATCTTAGAGCAATGTATGAAATTGGTGTGAGTTATTACCAGTTAGAGGATTATACACAAGCTATTACCGCTTTTGATGAGTTATTGGAGTTTGAACCGGAAGATACAGAAGCACTTTTAATTAAAGCATATGCTCTTGAGAAGAGTGACGATTATGAAACTGCATATAAAATTTTGCAAGAGATTATAGCAATTAATTCTGAACATCAGGCAGCAAAAGAAGAAATAGCCTTTATTGAAGAAAACAATTTATTAAATGATTAGAAAAAGTATAGATGGAGGAAACATATGACAGATCAAGGCGTAAGTACTGAACAAGAATCAGAAAAAGTCATACTCGTTGCTGTTTGTGATAAAGGAAGCGTGGAAAAAGCAGAAGAATCTCTTGAAGAATTAGAAGAACTTGCAAAAACAGCAGGAGCCCTTACGGTGGATAAGATAATACAAAGTCGAGACAAGGTCCATCCGGCAACCTATGTGGGAAAAGGTAAGATTGAAGAAATAGCAGATCTTATATATATGCACAAAGCAACAGGAATTATAACGGATGACGAATTGTCACCCGCACAGATTAAGAATTTAGAAAAAGAGCTCGATACAAAGATTATGGATCGCTCTTTACTCATTTTAGATATTTTTGCAAAACATGCACATACGCGTGAAGGTATTCTTCAAGTTGAGTTAGCACAATTGAACTATCGTGTGTCAAGATTGATTGGTTTAGGACAAAGTTTATCAAGACTTGGAGGAGGAATTGGTACGCGTGGGCCTGGAGAGAAGAAACTTGAAACTGATCGTCGCCATATTCGTCGACGCGTCGAACAACTTCGTGCTGAACTTGGTGAAGTAAAAAAACATCAACAATTACTTCGTGAAAATCGCAAAAAACAGAATAAACCCATTGTTGCCATTGCCGGTTATACAAATGCAGGTAAATCCACACTGATGAACCAATTAACCGATGCACATGTACTTGAAGAAGATCAGCTTTTTGCAACACTTGATCCGACGACGCGTTTACTTGAGCTACCTGAAGGTAAAGAGATATTGCTTACAGATACTGTTGGCTTTATTCATAAACTTCCACACCATTTAATTGAAGCCTTTCATTCGACATTAGAAGAAGTGGCTTATGCCGATGTCATTCTTCATGTTGTTGATGGGTCCAACCCATCCTTCGAGAAGCATATGCGAGTTGTGTATGAAACCTTAGAAAAGTTAGACGCCTTAAAGGTTCCGATTATTACCTTGTTTAATAAAATGGACAAAACGATATGGAATACTGAGCAACTCCAAGATGAAAGAGCAGACAAGGCTTTCTATATTTCAGCAAAAACGGGGAAAGGCATTGATGATGTCATTACGTATTTGGAAGAAAAATTGCGTGACGGGATGCAGCACATTAAAGTCAAAATTCCATATGACCAGGCACAGTTGGTTCAAAACATTCGCACCTATGGGCAACTCATCGAAGAACGGTTTGATGCGGACGGTATATATATTGAAGCCTACTTAGAGGAAGCTTTAGTAAATAAATATGAACTCTGAATATAGGAAAAAACTAGCTTCTAGAATAAAAAATGTCGTTCTTCCCATAATTATCCTAGGAAGCTTGTTAGGAATTCTAAGTATATATACGAGTTATAAGGGATATAATACACTTTGCCCAATAAAATTAGTATCCGGCTTTCCGTGTCCTGGATGTGGTATGACGAGAGCCCACTTAGCTCTTTTAGATTTCAATCTATCTCAAGCTTTTTATTATCATCCTTTATTTGTTCTTCCTTCATTACTGGTTGCTATTTTTTTGTTTCAAGATATAAAGTGGATTTATCGTTTACATCATTCAAAGTGGTTTTATCCATTGCTTATTGTGATTATCTTGGGAGTCTATATATATAGAATGACCATACGTTTTCCTCTCATTGAACCATTAGATTACTTAGAGGATAATTTTTTACATGGAATATGGGACTATAGTCCTAAATAGCATAACACTATATATAGTGGTTAGTTCAAAAATTAAACACTGTATATAGTGTTTTTTTGTTGACGTAAGATAGGCAAGGTGGTATGATTATAGCAGTGAAATTTGAAAGGAGATCGATTATGTTTGAGGTATTAAAGCGAGATCAAAGTCTCGTGCGTTTTGAGATGGGGAAAATTAAGGAAGCCATTAAAAAAGCATTTGAGGCGACAGAAAAATTATATACAGAGGATATTCTGGACATACTCGTATTGAGGGTTACAGCAGATTTTCAAACAAAGATTAACAATAATATCGTTGCCATTGAAGATGTTCAAGATAGTGTAGAAAATGTTTTGGAACAAACAGGATATACAGATGTAGCTAAAGCATATATTCTCTATCGCAAACAACGAGAAAAAATGCGTAATATGAAGTTAACGATTTTAGATTACAAAGAAATAGTGAATAATTATGTAAATGAAGAAGATTGGCGTGTTAAGGAAAATTCAACGGTAACATATTCGGTTGGTGGACTCATTCTTCATAATTCCGGCGCCATTACCGCCAATTACTGGCTAAGCGAAGTTTATGATGAAGAGATTTCAAAAGCACATAAAAATTGTGATTTACATATTCATGATTTATCCATGTTAACTGGGTATTGCGCCGGATGGTCCTTGAAACAGTTAATTGAAGAGGGGCTTGGTGGTATTCCCGGTAAGATTACATCGGCTCCGGCATCTCATCTCTCTACATTATGTAACCAGATGGTGAATTTCCTAGGAATTATGCAAAATGAGTGGGCAGGAGCTCAAGCCTTTAGCTCCTTTGATACCTATTTAGCGCCTTTTGTTAAAGTGGATCATTTATCCTATAAAGAAGTAAAACAATGTATTCAAAGTTTCGTTTTTGGTGTTAATACACCCAGTCGCTGGGGAACGCAATCCCCATTTTCCAATATTACCTTGGATTGGAAAGTTCCTAGTGACTTAGCTAATATAAAAGCCCTTGTCGGTGGAAAAGAATGTGATTTTTGCTATCGAGACTGTCAAGAAGAAATGGATATGATCAATAAAGCATTTATTGAAATCATGATTGAAGGCGATGCCAACGGACGAGGCTTTCAATACCCTATTCCGACATATTCCATCACCAGTGAATTTGATTGGGATGAGACGGAAAACAATCAATTGCTCTTTGAGATGACGGCAAAATACGGAACACCATATTTCTCAAATTATGTGAATAGTGATATGGAACCAAGCGATATTCGAAGCATGTGTTGTCGATTACGATTAGATCTTCGAGAGCTACGTAAAAAGCAAGGAGGTTTCTTTGGATCAGGCGAAAGTACGGGGTCTGTTGGAGTCGTTACAATCAACCTTCCTTCAATAGCCTATCAGTCCGAGAACGAGTCTGAATTTTATAATCGTTTAGGGCGAATGATGGATATTGCTGCTCGATCTTTACATATTAAACGCAAGGTTATTTCCAAACTTTTAAATGAAGGTTTATATCCATATACTAAACGTTATTTAGGAAAGTTTGACAATCATTTTTCAACAATCGGTTTATTAGGCATGAACGAGGCCGGATTGAATGCGTCATGGTTAAGGAAAGACTTAACACATCAAGAGGTTCAAGCTTTTTCTGTGGATGTCCTTGATTTTATGCGCAATCGTTTGTCAGATTATCAAGAAAAATATGGCGATTTATTTAACCTAGAAGCAACACCGGCAGAATCGACCAGCTATCGATTGGCAAAACACGACAAAAAACGTTTTGCTGGTATTGTTGCATCCGGTGATGACGAGACGCCATATTACACAAATAGTACCAATCTACCGGTAGACTTTACGACAGATATTTTTGATGCTTTAGAGATCCAAGATGAATTACAGACGAAATATACGTCAGGAACTGTTTTTCATGCATTTTTAGGTGAAAAGCTACCGGATTGGAAAGCAGCAGCTAAATTAGTAAAAACGATTGCTTCTAATTATCGTTTACCCTATTATACAATTTCTCCAACCTATTCTATTTGTAGAGAACATGGATATTTACAAGGAGAACAATACCAATGTCCTGACTGCGGTAAGGCAACAGAAGTGTATTCACGAATTACCGGATATTATCGTCCGGTACAACATTGGAATGAAGGTAAGACTCAAGAATTTAAAGAACGTACACCGTATTTAAGCGAAGAAAAAACAATGGTGACTTACCCTAACGTTTTATTGTTTACAACAAAAACTTGCCCAAATTGCCATGTGGCCAAGGAATATTTGAAAGATCATACATATAAAATAGTTGATGCTGAAGAAGAGAGTCAACTTGCAACAAAATATAATATTCGTACGGCTCCGACCTTGGTTATCCATGGAGAAGAAGATACAAATGACATTAAATATTTTACTGGATTATCAGAGATAAGAGCATATTTATACGAGTAGTACAATCTTGCTAAGGAGGTCATGATGAGTTACGCAGATGATATTTTTATAAAAATGTGTCAAGAGATTATTGAAGACGGTTATTCTTCAGAAGGCACCAAGGTACGACCGGTTTGGGATGATGGAGCTATGGCCCACACCGTCAAACGCTTTGGTCTTGTCAATCGATATGATTTGAGTCAAGAATTTCCGATTATGACGCTTAGACCAACAGCATTTAAAAGTTGCATTGATGAAATCCTTTGGATTTGGCAAAGGAAGTCAAATAATATACATGAATTAAAGAGTAAAATATGGGACGCATGGGCAGATGAATCCGGTAGCATAGGAAAAGCATATGGATACCAATTGGGTGTTAAACATCAATATAAAGAAGGACTTTTTGATCAAGTGGATCGTGTCTTATATGATTTGAAAAATGCACCTTACAGTCGTCGAATTATGACGAATATCTACGTGCATCAAGATTTACATGAGATGAATTTATATCCATGCGCATATAGCATGACATTTAATGTGACGGGCAAGAAACTCAATGCAATTTTAAATCAACGATCAAACGATGTGTTGGTTGCCAATAATTGGAATGTTGTCCAATATGCAATTTTAGTTCATATGATTGCTATGGTGAGTGATCTTGAAGTGGGCGAACTTGTTCATGTTATTGCAGATGCTCATATTTATGATCGACATATACCCATTGTAAAAGACATGATTCAACGACCAACCTATCCGGCACCGGAGTTTAGAATCAATCGAAAAGTAACGGATTTTTATGATTTTAAAGTCGAAGATTTTGAGTTGATTGATTATCAGAAAAATCCACAGATTAAAAACATACCTGTAGCAACCTAAGGAGAGATGATGAATTTAATCGTAGCTTGTGATCAAGAATTTAGTATCGGTAAAGACGGAAAATTGTTGACGTATTTACCGGAAGATTTAAAACGATTTAAAAAAATAACCATGGGCAATATTATGATTATGGGTAGAAAAACAATTGACTCTCTTCCGGGAGGGCGGCTCTTGCCCAATCGAGAAACTTGGATTTTGACCCATGATCTTAAGTATAGCAAAGATGGAGCGCATGTATTTCATTCTCTTAAAGAGATAAAAGAATATGTCGTGCACAATAGAATCGATACATCGACTATATTCGTATGTGGTGGTGCAGAAATTTATCAACTTTTTTTGCCCTATTGTACTAAAGCGTATATGACCATCATTAATCAAAATTTTGCTGGGGATATACATATACCCAATATCAATATATTGCCGGGGTGGTATTTAAGTTATCGCTCAGAAGAACAAAGATATAAAGATGTGTCATATCAGTATATGAATTATGAAAATAAAACTTATACACAGTTTACATTGTAGATGCACATAAATAGTTAGGCCTTTTCAATTTTTCAAACTCCTCTATAATAGTTCTTAAGCAGAATTATGAAAGGAGGAGTTTGTAATTAAAGGAAGTATTACCGTTTTTTTCAGTATAACCATTTTGTGTATTATTACGTGTTTGGCAACCATGTTAGAACTAACGCGAACACGAATTTTAGAAGTTGAATTAAGTTCCAATACAAATAATGCAGCGCATAGTGTATTAAGTCAATATGATCCGGTTTTGTTTCATGAATATGGTCTTCTTGCAGGGGAGCAAGGACGTCACATCGATGAGATTATTCAATCCAGTCTTGATATTAATTTTTTTCCATCCCAATATCCAAAAAATGAATATGTTATTGATTATTTTCTTTTTAATAATCAACATGAAAATGAATCCAAGATAATGGAACCAAGGTCTTTTGAATATTCCCTAGACTATGAAGCTTTTCTAGAGGCTGATTATGCCTATCCCAAAGAACAAATTCTTGAATATATGTATCCCCGACAATTTTATCTGCTTGCAGAGCCATTTTTAGACAAATTAAATCTATTAAGTGAAACCTCAAAGTCATCCAAAATCATTGAAGAAAAATCAGAACTCGTTTCAGAACTCGAGGTCTTTAATTCTTATACAAAGGATTTGATGCGATATCTTGATGGGGTTATTATCGATTCTAAAGGTGTTTCGAAGATTCATTTTGAAGAGCCTTACATAAGAAAATTATCATTTGAGCAGGTTTCTTATCAATATTTTCCGGATGAATATGCGAAGGTGTATCAAAAAAATATTATTTTACTCCCACATGTTTTGGAAGATATAGATGAAGGAATTCGTCAGGTAAACCCTATACTTGACGATATAGTAACCTATGATATTTATGATGTGAATTGGGAAAATCCTGATCAAGCTAAGGATGAAGAGAGGATACCTGATTTATTAGATGAATTAGAAGATATTGAAAAGCGATTTATAACACCTTCTTATGAAGCGCTTAGGGAAGTGAAAGATATCATTGGAACACATGAAAAGGCATTAGCAGTTATTGCTTCCTATAGTTCAATGAGTCAAGAATCCTTAGAAAAAATTAATGGATTTCAAGAACGACTTAAAAATGAAGAACAGATGATATCAGGATTAGCGGATAGCATGAATGAAGAGTTAGATGAAATTAAAGCAGAAGTAGATTTGAATTCTATGGAGTTTGAAGAGGTAAACAACTTGAATCTCCTTCATGAAAGGCTAACAACAAATCTTGAAGGATTAAAAGCGTGTGAAGATGATTTGGATCGTTTGATACACTATCTGGATAATTACATTATTCGCAAATACAATGCCTTAAAAGAAGAGGCAAATATGTCCACGGATTTAATGAACTTTATTGACTTGTTTGTAAAATCAAAATTTGGTCATAGTCAAGAGACGCTTAAAGAGATCGATATAGATACACTTATAAGCAATATTCATCAACATATGCGTGGGTATACTACCGATGTTTTTCTTGATTATCAAGATATGAATATGGACGTGGAAAGTGAAGAAGAAGAAAAATACGAGAAACAAGTCAATACCTTGAGCAATTTAGATCTAGTCAAAACATTAAATATACAAGGGGTTGAAGGCTTATACCCATACTTAACTGTTGATCAAACGCTGTTGCCATCACACTTACTTTCTATAGATGCAGCATCGGATGGAATTCAAGATGCTACAAATGTATTGGATGACCTTAGTAAACTATCGCTACTTGCAAAAAATACCCATGAGAAAATTTTGTTTAATGAATATGTTGTTGGGATGTTTTCGTCCATTGCGTCTCAAGTTGATCCAAATGCAAAAAGTTTGAGTGGATTTGCCTTAAGTGATCATTTTTTAGAGTATGAAGTAGAGTATGTTTTAGGAGGTCAATTTAACGAGGTAAAAAATCTTGAACGTGTGTTAGCCATTATCTTTGGAATTCGAGTGCTTTGCAATGTCATTCATCTAACGATTGATCAAGTAAAGAGAGAGACAATTTTAAGCATTGCAAATACAATAGCCGGTTGGTGGACCGGAGGTGTTGGAGGAGTAATCCTAGCTGTTGTAATTGGATTGTGTTGGGCCATGATGGAAGCAATGATTGATGTGTTCCTATTGACATCCGGAGAACGAGTTCCGTTTATTAAAACGTCATCAACGTGGTATAGTTCGCTTGATGGTAATTGGGAAGAATTTTTCAATGCATCCGTTCGACGTGCTCAAAATGAAATGTCGACCTATATTAAGGACACAGGTGAATTTACGAAAGATGCTGTAGATGACATACAAAAAGTTCTTGATGATTCTTTGCCAATAGGAAACGCATTAAAAAATTTAGACCGGACAAATGTCGAAGAGTCAATGAAAAGTTCCCTCAATACCATTGCAGAAGAGATGAATGTTCAAATTGATGTTGCCAATCATTCCATTGATCAAACCATTGAAGAGCAATTGGATTTATATTTATCAAGGACTTTAGATGAAAGCACAAAAGAAGATATTACCTATGATGAAGAATTGGATACAGAGGTGATTGGACTTATTGAAGCCATGCAATCGAGCGTGGATTCATATGTACTTGATACGGACACAAATTTATCTGAGCTGGTTGGTATTCGAGAGACTGTGCTTGATGCTTACCAAACTCAAATCAATGAGCTAAAAGAAAAAACGGCACAAAAACACAAAGAAATCTATAGTAAAGCTGCAAATATGGCAAGTGAAGAGCTAAAAAGTTATATTGATGATAAAGTTAAAGAAGGGTGTGAGATAACAACAGATCTCTTGACAAAAAAAGCCGATGAAATAAAAAAAGATATGAAAGGGACGATGACCAAAGAGACAAAGAAAAAATTCGGCATAAAAAACCTTATTCCTAGTCTCAATTATAAAGATTATTTACGTTTATTATTACTTTTAGACCAACAAGATGAAACAGTGAAAATGGCAAGAGTGATGGATCTTATCCAGATGAATATTCAAAAAAAATATGATAATTATGAGAAGTCTTTTATGAACTACTATAGAGGTGTGCATATAGAAACGACGATAAAGGCACCGGTGAATAATCAGTTACCAGTGCATGAACGGTTAAAAAATAAGGTGTGGGAGTATCATGTTGAAGAAAGTGCAATGTATTGAAGGAAGTGTAAGTATTGAGTCAGCACTAATCATTCCGATGATAATGGGTGTGTTTATTTTTTTTATGAGCATGATGCAAGTCGTGTATACTCATGGAAAAGTTCAAATTGCTTTAAATGAAGTTTGTAAAGACCTTACATACGATAGCTATGTTTTTAGTGAATTGGGGGTTATCAAAGTAAATCAGGCTCTATATTCAAAAGGCTTAGAACAATCAATTTCAGTGGATGATTTATACGTACTCAAAGAACAGTTAGTTGAAGCCGTTCCAAAAGTGGCGTCAGATTTACGGGAGTTAAGATTTTCATCTTTGTCAGCAGAAGTTTCTATAGATAACATGAATAACATCATAGAAGAAAAATCGGACATCATGGATGTTATTGTGAGTCTACATGGGGTAATTACTGAATTATCCCAAAGTATTGGAACAGAGAGTGGGTATTTTATTAATACCATGTTGCTCCGTGTTTATGTCAATGAAAAGCTGGGTGAATATTTAAGTGACCTTGATGTAAATTATTCCTTGATGCATGTGTCCGGATTTTTAGAAGATCAAAGTGGGCAAATTATATTAAGCACGGAACATCACATTCCAATACTTTTTATGCGTCAAAAAATACATTTAAAAAATGGTGGGTATTTTCACTCGTTTACAGGGGTGGGAAAATTCAGTGAATCATACAATAAAATCATTCAAACAAGTCAATATGGAAAGGAAAAAGAAGAACAAACTTCAGAAGATGAGGATCAAGATGGATTTGCTAAAACGGTATATGTTACTGAGCATGGTTCAAAATATCATAAAAATCAGCAATGCTTTCATATAAAAGTGAATGTAAGCCGTGTCCGCTTAAGTAACGTAGCAGGAAAACGTCCGTGTGAGTATTGTGGTGATGGCATAGATGAATTGCCGGATAATACGTCTGCCTATACAACAAAAAATAGTCAGGTTTTTCATATCGATAATCAATGCCATTCGATTTATCATCATATAACACAATTTTCAGAAAAGGAAGCGATTACTAAGGGATATAGTCCTTGCAAATCGTGTTCAAGAAAGTAGGTGAACAAATGCTGAAAAAGAATGAAGGAAGTATTTTAATTGAAACAGCCATTATTATGCAGTTATGTATTATGTGTGTCTTAGGGTTAATTGGAATGACGGTAAAATATCATTATTCAATCACGAATGATTTGTATTCGGATATCAACGGATATTATAGTTGTGATACCTTGCCTAAATCAGATCAAGTTGATCGAATAAAAAAAATACAACAGTTAAAGTTTATAGATGATATAACAGACCAAGTTTTAATCTCTAGTGTAATCAAACAAAAATATGAGAAAGGTTTAAAAAAGATCCAACTTATATTAGAATAGTATTAGAAAGAAATAAAACTTCGATATTATCCTTTACGCTCGATTTAAGTCATCGTATAATGAAACTATGATTAAATATATATCATACGATAAAATGTGAAGGAGGGTATCAAATGAACAAGATCAAAATAGAGGGACAATCCATTTTCGGATTTATTGTATTACTAGTCGGTTTAGTTATGTTATTAAACGGGCTTGACATTATTTCGGCGGACATAAGTATTGCTAAGTACTGGCCGATTATTTTGATTGTCTTAGGTGTGGTCAAGATTATCAATTATGATGAATCATCATTTTGGGGTGGAATCTTATTGATTATCGGAGTCTATTTCTTACTTTCAAATCTTGATGTGGCATGGGTCCAAAATATTCGTTTTACATCAGTTTTTTGGCCATTTGTGGTTATATTGATTGGATTATCCTTAGTTTTTCCTAAAAAAAGTCACTAGATATAGTTTGAGTAATTAAAAGGGGTGAGACTATGAAAGAATGGATCATACGCATATTAGAACCGGATTTTTATGAACCGATTGTAGAGTTTTTAGGTCCTTTTGGTTTTCTAGCTGGAATCCTATTGGCTATGATTGAGTCTTTTGTCCCACCTTTGCCTTTGGCAGCATTTGTAACAATAAATGTAATTATTTTTGGGTTTGTATTAGGATATGTTTTATCCTACGTAGGGACAGTAACAGGTTCATATTTAGTTTTTTTGTTACTTCAAAAATATGGCAGTAAATATATGCACAAATACATTGAAAAGCACCCAAAAGCACAATCATTATTTACGTGGATTCATGAAAAAGGTGTATTTCCCTTATTTTTATTATTGACATTCCCCTTTACACCTTCTGTTATTGTAGGCGGATTAGCTGCATTTGCAGAGATTCGACCCAAAGATTATCTTCTAGCTTTAATACCCGGAAAATTATTTATGGTTATGTCTCTAACAATTATTGGCGTAAATATACAGTCTTTTTTTGAAAAACCCATACGTTCAGTGGGATTTATCGTTCTCGTTTTATCGGTTTCCCTTGTCGCAAAGCAAGTCTTAGCCATATACGAACGTAAAGTACTGCGGTATCGAATTAAACATCACTATATCCAAAAAGATAAGAAATGAGTAATTTATTTTTTTTTATAATAAACTATTGACTTTTATAAAGGAGTGATGATATAATACATTTCGCTGCTAAGGAAAGAATACATGAAACAATGAATTGAATCGAAGTAGCAAACGTAATTATTTAAAAAAGTTGTTGACACAGTCGGTGAGATATGATATTATAATCTTCGCTGACAAAAACAGCGAAACACAGAAAAAATACAATGAACTTTTGATAATTGAATAGTGAAGTAAACCAAGTTATACCTAAAAAATTCTTGAGAGATCAAGTAAAAGTAATAGCGAA
>DDQW01000006.1:0-7934 GCA_002342805.1 Clostridiales bacterium UBA2432
ATAACTGCTTTGAATGACAAAAAAAGCTCCCATAGTGGCTATAATTCCCGAAACAAAAGACATCCATATTCCTAATATATAAAAAGGAATAGCAATAAAACGCATGGGGGCCCCTAACAGTGTTAAGGTGGTGATTTGTTCGCGATAATGATAAATGCTTTGTCGAATCGTATGAGATAAAACGACTAAGGTGGTCATACCTACTGCTATTAATATTAACACACTCATAAAGGTAATCCCTTTAACAATATCCCTTAACTTTCCTAACACATCCCTGTTGTCTCGAATAGAACTGATTTCAGGCATAATTTCCAAGGTATCTAATACCTTCTCCATGTTTTGCAAATCAATACTCAATTCTATAAATGCAGAAAACGGATTTTCTTGAAAATATTGCAACACTTGAGCTTCTTCTCCAAGTATTGCTGCCATGCGTTCATAAGCTTCATCTTCTGAAACAAGCTTAACATCTCGTACACCATTGATTTTTCTCAAATCCTCAATCCAAGTAGCATCCTCTTGTATTTCCATTTTCGAATAAACCGATACTTCTGCTTCCCTTTCCAATATCTCAACCATATGTTCCGTGATGATAAAACTACTAATAACAAGGGCTAGCAAAAAAAAGATAAGTCCGTTACTCACGATGGTTAAACCATTCGAAAACATATTATACCGGAAAATAGCTATGGACTCCTTCAGATAATAACTACTATTACCTCTTTTTCTCACGCTATCACCGCCTTTCAAGGAACATTTGTCCCTGATTCATATGAATGAAAACTGCATTTTTCACATCTTCAATTAAATGCGTAGCATGGGTAGTGAGTATCACCGTTGTGTCCGAATCGCGCAAATCCATAAGAAGCTTAAGAATATGTACCGCATTTTCTTTATCCAGGTTACCCGTTGGTTCGTCTGCCAAAATCAACTTGGGTTCTCGCACCATAGCACGTGCAATAGCCACACGTTGACTTTCTCCCCAAGACAAAGTGTCAACATGGGACTTAATCTTGTGTGAAAGACCTACCCGAATAAGGGCTTCTTCGCTAATGGCCTTGATATCCTGTTGAATATGCGGTAAAAAACGCAAGCCTAACATCACATTTTCTAATGCTGATTTATTAGGAATCAAGCGAAAATCTTGAAAGATTGGTCCAATCCATTGACGCATTTTCTGAATATTTCGCTGAGACCCTGTCATGGATTGTCCTAAAACCTCAAGAGATCCTTCCGTTAAGAGCTCACTTCCCATAAATAATTTCAACAAACTGGTTTTTCCTGACCCACTAGGACCAATAAGAAAAACTAGTTCACCACTTTTTATTTCAAAATCACAGGGCAGTATGGCTTTCGTTCCTGTCGGATAAGTTAAAGCAAGTTCTTGTGCTCGTATCATGTTTACCTCCAGTAATCAAAAAAATGAAAATGGAAAATTTAAAATAAGTTCATTTTCTTTGGTTTCTATACTTTTAACTTTATTGTCATTGGTTAAATTTTCTATATTAAGAATTAAAGCACCTTCTTCAAAAAGTTCTAAAATTCCACTCGGTTCTAATTCAATCCCATAAAACTGACCTGACATGGCTACATAATGAATTTCATAATCATTTCTGACTTCAAAGTAACCCATGAGTTGTAGCACATCTTGATTCAGATTGATACCTACACCGTCATTTTCAAAAGAAAAAACCATTGAAGGTAAGCTTGGATTGTCCTGAATAGCTCGGTTGAAGTCAACTTCTGTTATCCTTGCTGTAATGCCGGAAAGGGATATACTCACATCGACCATATCTTCGGATAAAGCTCCTGATGACGCCAACTCTGAAAATCCAATACTGGCATTTTTAAAAACCGGTTTTAATGCTATCCATGCGTCTCGCAATGTATTCAACTGTTCTTCATATTCTGCTCTTTCCGTTTCAAGGGATCCTAAAAATTCTTCTTGTTGGTTAATCAACCTCTGATTTTCCTCAACAGACAGCAATAAAGCCCGTTCTTCTTCAACAAGGGCTGCTTGTGTCTCTTGCAACAATGTTTCTGTAGAATCAAGAGTATCCAAAGTCTCTTCTGTTTTAGACATAAGATCTCCCGTACCTTGGGTCATATCTCGAAAAAGCGTTATCCTTTGTAGGAAGTTTTTCAAGCTCTCTGCTTCTAATATAATCTCTAAAAAAGACGTCGCACCCATTCTTTGATAAGTCGCAAGCACTTGACCTAAGGTGGTTTCGTATTGACGAAGTTGCTCTTCATTTTGAATGATCTCTTCATTTATTTCTACAATACGTTCTTGTATAATTATCTTTTCTTCTTGAATACGAATAACTTTAAAATTTGATTCTTGGATTAACTGCTCCAACCGATAAAGTTCTGATAAAACCTCACTCACTTGCACCTCAATGTCCTCGAGATTTTGAGTCACTTCTTCTTCATCAAGCACAGTCGTTGTTGCTTGTATCCTATTGTTCATATTAAGACTAACCCCAAATACAAATCCGACTAGACATGTAAACAATATCATTAAAATGTGTTTTTTCATATCGAATATCCTCACAGTAAAATTTAGCTAACCTAGTAACTACCATCATTATATACTACTCAGTTATTGGGCACAACCACTTTAACCTTGCTAGATTATAGTATTGCCTCTAACAGTTTTTTCGTATAGTCATGTTCTGAGTGATAAAGCACATCATGGGTCTTACCAAACTCGACAAACTCACCTTTATACATTACTGCGATTTGATCACACATATGCGCTACAACTTTCAAGTCATGAGAAATAAAGATATAGGATAATTTTAATTCATCTTTTAATTTGGATAATAGATTTAGAATTTGACCTTGTACGGATACATCAAGGGCTGATACCGGCTCATCACATACAATTATTTTTGCCCGCGTTGCAATTGCTCTTGCAATAATTACGCGTTGGTTTTGCCCACCACTTAATTGATTAGGGAACTTGTTTTTTTCACTTGTTTTTAGTCCGACTAACGTCAAGAGCCGATCAACCTCACTATCCATCTCACTTTTTTCAACAATTTTGTGAATGCGTAGAGGTTCTAAAAGAAGTTCACTCACTGTCATTTTAGGGTCTAAAACGGCATTGGTATATTGAAAAATGATTTGAATATCGCGTCGATGTTTCCTCATTTCACTTTCACTGATGTAGGTGATGTCTTGGCCAAATAAATGAATTTTCCCACTACTTGGCTCAAGTAACTTTAATAAAAGATTTGCCATTGTGCTTTTTCCACTTCCGCTTTCTCCTATTAATCCAATAGATTCTCCATTTTTCAGCTCAAAAGTTACATTTTTCACTGCATGAATTATTTCTTTTTCACTAAAAGTACTCGTTTTTATTATAAAATGTTTCGATAAGTTTTCTACTTTTAAAATACTATCCATGGCTAACAGTCCCTTCATATAACATGCATCTTACTTTTCTGGATTCTATGGTATAAATCGGAGGAATTTTTGTTAAACACTTTTCCATGCGTTTGTCACACCGTAAATAAAAAGGACATTCATCTCTAAACTCATTCGGTATTATCGGCGAACCTTCAAGAGAATAAATGTTTTCATCTCCAAGATCTAAGGACCTTGCACATTTTATTAACTCATTGGTATATGGATGAAGGGGTTTATGAAATACTTCTTTAAGTATTCCTTCCTCAACAATGAGCCCACCATACATAATATGAATTCGCTCGCAAAGATATTTTGCTACATCAAAATCATGGGTAATCAATATTATTGACATCTGATACTTTTTATTCACCTTGATTAGCAAATCCAATATACGTTTTCTAAGCGACGCATCTATGGAGCTCGTTGGTTCATCGGCAATTAAGATATCCGGTTTCGATAATATACAAAGAGCAATCATAATTCTTTGATTTTGTCCTCCACTTAACTGGAAGGGATACATATTATAGACCGTATCCGGAGAATCAATACCTACTTCCTTAAGGGCTTCACAGATTAACGGATAACTATATGGTTGCCTATGCGCTTTGAGAACACTTTCAAGTTGTTTTCCAATACGTTTGTATGGATTTAAAGCTTGGGAAGGGTTTTGAAAAATATAGGCAATGCGCTTTCCTCGAATGGAGGCCAGCTTTTTTTCACTGAGGTTCACTAAGTTCTCCCCTTCAAACAGAACGCTGCCTTGATCAATTGAACTGATGGATTCATCTTGTAACTTGATCAGGGAACTGACGGTCACTGATTTTCCGCTTCCTGACTCACCAACAATTCCTATCATTTCACCCTTACGCAAAAATAAATCGATCCCTCTAACCACTTGAAGTTTTCCCTGGTCTTGGTAAAACGAAACTTTAAAATCCTGAACATCTAAAATTTTTTCACGCATTATAAGCCCCCCTTCTAATAATTATTTTTATTAACTGTTTCAAGAATAATACGACCTAATTCGTCTAAGTCTCTATATCCACTCTTTTTTGTGCCTATGATAATTGACGCAATTCCTCTTCGCCAAAACATTTGGTTGGCCGCATCGGTATTTGTATAATAGTATTCTATTCCTACTTGATTTGATTTCAAGGGAGCATTTTCTATATCGTTTTTATTGACATTTTCTTTTAAAAGATGACCTAGGCTCCATGCAAACTGCCTTGTAATAGGAGCTTGTTCCACACTGAGTTCAATGGTGTCAAATGTATTACTTCGGATTCTTGTGAGATCAATATAGGCTTTAACTTTTTGTGGACTATAAGGAAAGTCATCTGCCATTGAATATATTCCATGATATTGATCACTTAACGTTCCGTCTAAAAACAAAAATATAAAGGACCGTTTATTTCCTTTTAATTGACATAGACGTTCCATCATTTCCAAGTTAAACTGAAGAACATCTTGTCCCTTAGTATCTAAATAGTTATAACTTAGTCCTATGGCAATGACTTCATCCTTGAGATAAGTATCGTTTCCTTCATAATATCCGACAAGATTAACCCCTTGTCCTTGGATTTCTTTTGTTTCACAGCTTAATGTAATTAAACTGTTTTCATTACGCGTCAATGTTTCTGCAATACTTTTTGAAATTAAAATAATATTGCCGTTCTCCCTCTTGTCAATCATGACTTCATTAAACTTGGCTTGATTGCTCTCTATCAATAGAAAACCCTTTACAGCAACATTCTTGGAAATATTCCTTATAATAAAATCTATCGAAGAATCATTATAGAATCTTGTATCTATAAGTATAAATTTATCTTGGAATCGTTGAAAATCTTCTATTGTATATAAGTCCTCTTTAGTCGCATCATAAAGATATCCTTCTACAAAATCATCTGCAAAAGAAACAATTGTAAAATCAACATTTTCAGTCAAATCTTGTGTTTTATCACCTATATTTGCCTTCATGCTTTGATCTATGCGTTGATATACATTCCCTATTGCGTATGGCTTTTTATAATCATTATCTTCAATCGGTACTATACCAAGCTCACGCATTTTATTTTCTATATGCGAAACCGTTTCTCTTGCTTCTTTTGATCCGACAAGAACTTGATCAAAGTCTTTGACCCTTTGTTTTTCATACTCAAAATCGTAAGCTTTCGTATTGATAGACAAAATAAATAGGATGATCAATATTCCAATAGCGATCATTCGATCAAACCGTAATATTTTTTTTGGTACTGACATGAATCGAAGGTGTCTTTTGGGGAGAATCTCCCGTAGCCCTTCACCAAATAAATTAAAACCTAATACACTTATAAAAAAAGCAAGAGCAGGAAACAAAACTGTCCATGGAGCAACGCCAAGCATGTTTCTAGATGTACTTAACATACTTGCCCACTCAGGCTCAAAGCTCACATTATAGTAGGATAATTGACCCATACTTGAATCTTTAATAATCTTGAGATTTCCAATAAAGACACTAAAAACACCTAATTGCATCATCATTGAAAGATTTCGAGCAATCTCCATAAAAAACAGAATTATTATTTCAGGAACTAAATGAGGGATTACATTTTCAACGGCAATCTTACTTCGGCGCTTACCTATAGCTACCTCGCCACGAATAAATGGCTGTTGATTAATCGCTTCTACTCGTTCCATTAATAATTTTCCAAGTTTTGGCCATCCCACAAAGGTAATTACTAAAACAAAGGCTAACATAGAATAGACTTTGTTTAAGCTTACAAAAAAATCCAACTGTAGAATAATAATACTTATAAGAAGAGCAGGTATTGCTGAAAAGATAACATTCCCTTGCAGGATAATCGATTTGAAGCTTTTATGACCAAATCCTCCCATAATAGCCATGGGGATAGCAATCAGAAATTGTCCTAAAGACATAAAAATCCCCAGTAAAATAGTAAGCCTTGTTCCGTAAACCATGTAGCTAAAGATATCTCTACCTAAATCATCACTTCCAAATAAAAACTCTGATGATGGTGGATAGGGCGCAGACTCAACTTGGAGCTGATTGTTTTCTGTTGAGAAGCGCATATGTTGAAGAGTATAAGGACTTTTCGACGCAATCATGTCCGGAAAGACCATGAGAACGATGATGAATACTAATATTACACTTCCAAGCAGTAAAGGTATATTTGTTTTTTTCATCGTCTTGCCCCCCTTTTCAATGGATTAATCATCTTAGTAATCAATCCAATCCCATAGACAAATCCGCTATATATTAAGCCTAATGTCAAGGCCATCGGGACAAATCGATATACATCTTGTCGCTTATACAAATACAGCAAGTAATAAACAATGCCATTATAATTAAACAAGTATTCAACGATGATCATATTTGAAAGCAGCATTGTCATAATTGTAGGTAATGAATCAACCACTTTAAATATAACAGCAGGTAGTATCTCCGCCCTAAAAATCTTAATTTTTGAATAGCCTAATGCTTTGGCCGCCCTAACATATTCTTTGTTAAGTTCTTCAAGAATGGTTAAATATGTTATTCTAGAAACATATACCGTTGGTATAATTGATAATGTAATTAATGGAAATATAAATTCTTTAAGAGGTAGGCTATCCTTAATATAAGCAAAGTTTTTAGCAATAAATGTATAGGTAATCACACCTAATAATACAATCAAAACATCTGGAATTGAGAAAAAAACTAGGGTCCCGAGGGATCGAATCCCACCTTTTTTTGCATGATATCCTTCATACATACCCCGTATGATTCCAATAAAAGCAGATAATCCAAGAGATGCACTTATAAGCTTTATGCTCAGCAAACTCGATGTATAGATAACTTCAAAAATATTGCCTACTGTATATCCTTGATGGATATTAAAATCAAACATTGATCGTAAATTTACTATACTTCTCTTCAATGTAAGGTAAAAGGAAAAATTGCTTGTCCATTCTTGATTAATATATTGGATGTCCGCATTTTGATTAATGTTAACAAGAAAAGCCAACATAAAACTCACTATAATAATCGGTACAGTTACCATGAGGATTTTTCGAATCAGAACAAATACAAGTTTATAGTAATGGAGCTCAATCGATTGACCGAAAATGATCTTCGTTGGATATCGTTTATAAAGAAGATCAAAAACAATGTTAAAAATTATAAGGAATACTAGCAAACTAAGGGTAAGAAATTCAGTGTTCGATAGATAATCGATAGTATTCACCCGATAAACATCTCTTTGAATATAATTGATGACAATTGACAGCACATTAAGCATGGTGTTTTTGCTAATCTTATCTATGGTATCATCATATGTGTTTAGCTGTTCGCTACCATCATGAATCATTAACGCAGGAACGCCTTCATTGACAAAAGCTCCGCTAGTATCTCCGTTAATATTTCCTTGTTTTACGAATACTTCAGCATCTATAGCATAATTAAAGACCTTATCTTTTAGAATTTTACTTATTATATTATCCGAAGAAATAGTGATTCCTTCAATGGACTCTTGACCTATCGA
>DDQW01000006.1:8021-61743 GCA_002342805.1 Clostridiales bacterium UBA2432
TATCTTGCTCCGGAATTTTGTTGTTGAGATGCGTTAAATCCAACAAATACAATACTTTTATACGGCAAGCTTTCTTGAACAGATAAAACTCTAGCTAATTCCATCATCCCTGCCAACCCTGATGTATGGTTATTTGCACCTGGAAAATACGCTTGATTCATTCCGCTTCCTAGGCCATCAATATTGGCAGTAATCATTAAAACACGATCACTCTCTCCCCTACCTTCAATGATGCCCATAATATTGGATGTCTCAACAATTGGATAATCAACCGCCACCTTAATCTTAACATCCTCGACGACGCTAGGATTTGTCATATCCTTTGAGATTTCTCCACCCACTAAATCTATAAGATCACGATAGCGTTCTTTTGATAGATAACTAACAAAAATGGATTCTCCTGTTTTTCCTTGAATATTTATGCTTTTTTGGCGTTCATAAAGGTTATTACCACCGTAAAGGTTGGCATCCGCACAACAAATAATGCCTAATCCCTTGTTATTTTTAACGTAGTTAATCCACTTTGGGTTGATAACATCGCCCTCAATGACAGCCATCTTGCCTTCCAGTAATGCCGGGTCAATTCTAAGTAGATTCGTTCCTACCAGTAATAGATCTCCATTATAATCAACACCGCCTCCATCAAACGAAGGTAGTGCAACGTAATCTTGATACATGATTAATTCTTTGTATGTATTTGTATTATGATTGGGTATTTGAAATACCGGGGATTCATCAATATGAGGTATAATTGTCGAAAACTCTTGAAAATAAGAGCCCTTATCCCCACCACCTTGAATTCCATTCGATTCAAAATGGTCTTTGATATACAAAAGCGCTTGGGTATTTTCCCTGCTTCCGGCAAGACGGCCTTGATATGTTTCAGAGCTTAATTCTTTAATATGTTCTTCGGCATAATCTCCATTCATTAGTGTGGCATCAAAAGATCGACTTACTATATTCAATATAATTAGTATAGCTATTATAGCAATAGCTAGAATGACACCTGCTAATTTGACATGTTTTATGTTTATTTGACGAAATTTAGACATTCTCCATTCTCCCACTTTTTATTAGTCTTGATTTATATTATACCAAATATTATATTATATTCATATGCTATTTTGAATGTTCTCTAGCCTCCACAAAAAAAGGTACTATAGGTTTTAAACTATATTACCTATAGAACCACAAATATATGATAGATTATTCTTCCATGGCTTCTTCAAATTCTTCGCGTTTAAGTTCGTACCATTGTTTTACTGCAACCGGATCTTTCATCATAGTTTTCATTTCTTCCATAGCTTCTAGATGTGCTTTATCATGTTTTTCAAACATTTCTATGCCATGTTTTTTGCTTAATTCAGCCATTTCTTCAAATGTTTCGGCATGAAATTCCTTGTCACAGGCTCCACCAAGTTGCCTACATGTCATTGTTTTCATGTAATCACTCCTTACCTATTCATTTAGTGCAACTAAAACACAATGCTCCACGACTTCAATACCGGCATTTTCCGCCTTTTCAACCAAGGCTTTACTTACTGTTCCTGGTTGCAGCCATATACGCTTGACACCTTGTTCAATACAGTCATCTAATACCCGAATTCCAATACGAGGATTAACTACAAAATTCACAACATCGGGAACAAAATCCAATTCCTTAATAGACGAATATGCTCTTATGCCTTCGACTTCATCATGATTTGGGGTAATGGGAGTTACATTGTATCCCGCATCAATCAATCTTTGAAAGATTTTGTTTCCAAATTTATTGATATTCGTTGTTGCTCCGATAACCGCCCAATTCTTATATGTTAACCAACTATGCATTGCCACCTAATCACTCCTTTTCTGAAACAGACCATCTATTATTTATGTGATGGATGCGTTATAAATCGATTGAATTGAGTGATCAAGCATGGTATTAAATTCTTCATCACTTTGATTTACATTTAATCCTTCAGATAATGCTCTTGAAAAACTTGCAATCAACTGATGGTGACGGCTTAGTTTTTCATTGGCTTCTTCTCTAGAATATCCTCCGGATAATGCAACAACTCTAAGAACATTGGGATGATTAATGACTTCTAGATAAAAATTATCCACCTCCGGTAGGGTAAGCTTTAGCATAACCTGATATTCCGGATCTAATTCCGTCAAATGATGAAGCAATTCTTTTTTCAAAATCACTTCGGCTTCTTCTTTATTTGGTGTATGTATATCAACTTCAGGTTCGATAATGGGTACAAAGCCCGCATCTAAAATAATCTTGCCAACTTCAAACTGTTGTTTAACCACTGCTTTTATACCGGTTTCATTCGCTTCTTTTATGACTGATCGCATTTTCGTACCAAAAATATGTCGTTCTTTGGCGCGAACAAGTAAATCATCGAGATTTGGCATCGGCTTCATGAGCTGAACACCATTTTCCAAATCAGATAAACCTTTGTCCACTTTCAAAATCGGTACGATTCCTTTCTCATGCCAAAGGTAATCTGCAGAATATTTATCATCAACTTTCATTTCCATCGTCTTTTCAAAAAGAATGGCTGCAAGAATTCTATCTTGTGTAAAATGCGGACTTTTCATAATCCTTGAACGCATATCATGAACCAATTGAAACATTTCTTCTTCATTAGTATATGCTTCTTGAGTAATTCCATAAGTTGCAAGTGCTTTGGGAGTACTACCGCCACTCTGATCAAGGGCTGCAATAAAGCCATGATCTTTTTTCATTCGTTCAAATTGTACCATATCCATATAAACACCTCCGTATAATATTAACTGTTACTCCTATATTATACACCTTATTTGGAAAACTGCCAAAATTCTCTTTATCCAATGGTTAACCTAATTTTTTTTAACCATTTTGACTTAAATATGATATACTAATTACACATTAAATTTAGGGTAAATTCGGAGGGGTTCATATGCTAAAAAAGTCTTTTGCAGTTAAAATCATTGTTTTAATCATTATATCTGTTTTTGTAATCACAATATTTTTGATGGCGTTTAGTAACTACATTGTTAGAAAAAGTGTAACAAATCAAATGAAAAATGATAGTGCTGTACTTATCGGTGCAGTAAAACGAGAAATTGAAAGTTATGACATTGAAATGCTTAGCAAGATTCAAGATGTCTTTGTGGCAGCAAAAAACAACAGTAATGGCGCCATCGTCTATATCTCCCTTTCAGACGAAAATGGAAACCTATTAGTAACGGACCAAGAAATCCTAGCCGATACGGTGAGTGGTGCAACGGAGAGTGAAGTGACCTCGGATGATACACTAGACCAAGAGCTGGGTAATACAGATCCGGTTCACATCGATGTAAACGTCAACGGGCAAGATGTTTATAATATATCCGACACTTTATCTGATGGTTCCGGATATCTAAATATCGGACTGTCAAAAGAAAGTATGGAACTTCAGATTAGGAATGCAATGGTTACCTCTCTTATCGCAGGGGGAATCATCCTTATTTTAGCTGTATTTTCTGCCATATTTATTACAAACTATTTATTGAAAAGCCTAAAAAATACAATGACCGGATTGGAAAAGTTATCTCAAGGAGATTTGACTGCCACTTTCAATGCATCCGCAAATGATGAATTTGGCAAATTAGACAAGGCATTAAAGCGTTTTACACTAATGTTACGCAAGACGGTTGGAAAAACATCAAGTTCTATTGATGAATTTTCTCATATATCCGGATTACTGAAAGAATCTGGGGAACGCATGGCTGAGAAAACAAATGATGTGAGCCATAAAGCCGGACTCATTGGCAAAGTGCTTGCACAAGAGGAAGAATCTATAGATGTATTGCAGAACACGATGGAGTCATTTAATCAGCATCTAAGACAAATGACTGTCTTGGCAGAAAATGTTACTAAGAACAATCAAAATATTAAAAATGCATCCAACCAAGGTAGTGAACAGCTCATTAAGCTTAATGAATCGATGAACGATGTTGTTCATTCGTTTGATGAGGGAACTCAACGTTTACAACTCCTTACTGATAATATAAGCAGTATCACTGAAATTACAGAGGTTATTAATAATGTTGCAAGACAGACCAACCTACTCGCCTTGAACGCCGCAATAGAAGCAGCACGTGCAGGAGAATCCGGACGGGGTTTCGCTATCGTTGCTGACGAGATTAAAAAACTAGCTGAACAGGTCATTACTTCATCGGATTCAATTAATACGTCAATTAAAAACACTGAAATTATTGTGTCTGAAGTTAATGGTGGCAATGTTACCATATCCGAGAACATCGACCGTCAAAGAGAGATTGTTGATCAAACCATTAATTCCATTGACCATATTCGAAATGAAGTCATTGGAGCAACGAATCACTTTGAACAATTTTCAGAAACCATGGTATCGATGAACGATAACCATTCAAGTATAATATCTGAATTGGAACAAGTATCCCATATTGCCAAGAAGGTGAAAGAATCTGAAAACAGTATCCATGATTCTGTTACCGTTCAACAAGATTCTCTAGAGGCATTCATGGAAGTTCAGTCTGAAATCGAAGATATATCTATACAGCTAAAAGAAAGCATATCTGATTTCAAACAAGAATAATACATAGCAGCAACCAATCGTGCAGATTTTTTTCCGCAATACAAAAAACAATGTAAAATCAAATCTGCACCGACTGTTTGCCCTACAAGCATTTATTTTTTCTTAGAAATAACGTCAAACCTATAAGGATTTTTCATGACGATAAACAAGGATGCTATACTAAGTATGCCTAAAAACAAGGCCGGAAAACCACCTAAATAGGACAACATTTTTATACCATCAAGCCCAAGAGCGGTAATAAAAATTAAAGATACAGTCCCTATAATTACCCCCCATAGGATCTTAATAAACAAAGGAGGTTCATTGCTTCCATCACTGATGCCGGATGTACAAATACTTGCCATGGCATTTGTCGTCGAGTCTGTTGCCGTAATAAAAGAAATCAAAACAGCAATCAGGTAAATTCCAATAATAATCCCCGACATCGGTAATTCTCCTAAAACTGCATACGCTGCTGCACCTGAGCCTTGTTCATTCATTATCCCAATAACGTCTACACGTCCTGTTAATTGGAAGTTGATTGTTGTTCCGGACAATATTGTCATCCAAATGGTACTGAATATTCCGGGTACAATAAAGTTCATCATAACAACTTCTTTAATTCTATAGCCATATGCAATTCTTGCAAGAAAAACAGCCGCTACCGGAGCCCAAGCCATCCAATTCGACCAGTAGAACATCGTCCATCCAGATGCCCATGTATCACCGGCTGCTGTTCCGGTAAATAATGCTTTTGAAAACATATTATCTAAAAATCCACCAAAGGACTCCGTTCCTAAACTAAAAAAATACATAGAGGGCCCTAGAATTAGAAGCGCTGCAATGATAACATAATACAAATATACGTTAATATCTGAAAGTATACGAATACCTTTCATAAGACCAGTACCCGAAGAAATGATAAATGCAATTGTACCTACAATGGTAATAACCACCCAAACTGTTTTTGAGTTATCTATGCCAAATAGGGCGTTTAAACCTCCACCCATATTCATAACAGCCGTTCCAAAAGATGCTCCAATTCCTGCTGCAACAGTGAATAAAACTATTGCATCAATAAGACTATTGATTTTATTTTGTTTCTCTACTGAAATAAGTGGAGCGATTTGTGATCCTACACTAAAGGAACGTTTCATATTATAAAATGCAAAGCCAAATATAATTGTTGGAACAGCATATATGGCATATGGAATAAATGTCCAGTGTAGGTACATCGTTTCCATGGCAAAAATCGCTGCTTCCGGTGACATAGGTTCAATTCCAAGTGATTCCGGCGGATAAGCTAAGTGCCACATGGGTTCAGCTGTTCCCCAAAACAATATTCCTGCTGCAATCGTCGTACATAGTGTAACAGCAAACCAAGATGATTTTTTAAGAATTGGCTGCGCCTCATCTCCTCCTAATCGAATTTCC
The DNA here is from genome assembly GCA_002342805.1 of Clostridiales bacterium UBA2432. Taxonomy (GTDB): domain Bacteria; phylum Bacillota; class Clostridia; order Lachnospirales; family Vallitaleaceae; genus UBA1351. The sequence continues at coordinate 14,027 of DDQW01000006.1, forward strand.
CCTAAAGGCGAAAAATAAACGAGCAGAATAACAATAACTGATAAAACGCCGGTAATACTAAAAATCCATCCCATATCAATAACCATGAAATTTTTTGCCATTGTTGTTATATTTAAAAACGCCTCTGGATTCAAAAAATTAAGCAAAATTGTTAGTATTAATAGTATAAATGCCGGGAAGAATACAAAGGGTCTAAGTTTCTGATTTGATGCTTGTTTTTTTGTATTCTTATTCAAATCACTCATAAGTTATTACCTCCAGTATAATAGTTGACATGTGTATTTTTATATTAGCGACAAATAGATGACTGATTATAAACCAGTCATCTTTGCCGCTATAGGTGTATTTCGTTTTTTTATTATAAATTAAGCCATCTCTTTTACTTCTTTAACCGTTAGATTATTTGCTTCTGCTGATTTATCTGAAGCTTTTTTCAAGAAAATTAAGGAAACAAAAGCAATCGCCAATAGAATTAATATGTATGTGAATACCATTTTATATCCTGCGATACCTGCATTATTGTCAAGCATTCTACCCACAATTTTAAAATTAAATATGTCCGACGTAAATGCTATGGTTGAAATCAAGCCCATTGCTGCTCCGAGCAATCGTTTCGGTGTTCCCACTTCTCCAACAGGTGCAAAGTAAAGTCCACGAAGAACGAAAGTCATTAAACCAATCAAGGCTATTACTATACTAATTGCAAGAACGAAAACTGCTGATACCGGAAGCACTAAGGTAATCCCGATAAGAATTGCAAGGAATACAACACTTATTTTCATTGATGGTATTGATGATCCTGTCTTTGCGGTTAAAAATGTTCCCACAATACCTGAAATAGGTCTGAATAAGTGGTTCTTAAAGGTTGCAACCAATGCTGCTACGGCTGCTGAAACTCCAAAGACTTCTGTCATAAATGGTGTAAAGTAACTCGATGTTGTATATACTGTATAAATTGCAAAGATACAGATTGCAAGCAACCACGTGATTGGCATTTTTGCAACTTCAATCATATCTTTAATAACATTAATTCCATTTAATCGTTCCTCTTCCGGAATAATATTATGAGGTACAAAGATTAAACACGCAACTCCTGTTAGGATACATATGATTGAATACAAATACAATACAGTAACGAATTGTTCCGGTGTGCTACCAGACTGTGCAATCATAGCCGTTGCTGTAAGCGCTGCAATAGAGGTAATAATGCCTCGTCCACCTTCTGTCAAGGAAAATAATTTACCTTGCTCACTCTTATCACCTAACATACTGGTTGCTTTTAACAAGGTAGACCAAAATGTAAAGATTGAAGTGATTCCCCAAAATGCAAAAAGTACTCTTGCTCCATTAAAACTTGGCCATGTAGATAGATAAAACCCTCCAAGACCTGTACCTACCATTGAAAAAGCCAATAAATACTTGTGTGAAAATCTGTCTGCCAACCATCCCCCTGGTATATAGAAGATAAATGCTAATAAACCATAAAAACTCATAAGCTCCCCAAATTGCTCATGTGTAAGTCCTAAACCGTCTCGTAACGGATCATAAAAAGTATAACGCATGTAAGGTAGTTCAAAGATGATACCTGCAGCTGTTGCAAGAATTGCAACGGTTATCCATTTCCTAGTGCTTGCTTTCATAATTTTCCTTCTCCTTCTCTTTTATAATATCATTTTAATATTAGTACCGAGACCATAATGTGTTGATGAGACTTATTATTTATTGAAAATATTATACGATTGCTTTAGAAGCTCGTCTGTAGTTGGTGCAATATGTCTATACACTTTTTCATTGATTTCCTTATATATCTCAACATTTTCAGGGATTGGCATAAATGTATCACGGCGTCTTACCATTTGCTCAATGGCTTCCTGTCTGTTTTTATAAACGCCTAATGCCAAAGCCGTACAAATAGCCGCCCCCATACTTGCAGACCCGTTGACTACATTTCTGTGAGCAGGTACTCCGAATATATCAGCAAAAATCTGCATAAACAACTCACCATTAGACCCGCCTCCACTAACAACAATATTTGATATTTCAATTCCCAATTCATCGCACATTGCTTGAGCATTGTTTTTCATGGTAAATGCTATACCTTCAAGAACGGAACGAAACATATGCGGACCTTTATGAGTTCCGTTAAACCCAATCATCATACCTCGTTCGTGTAAATGTGTAGGTCTCGCTAGCCAATGCAATACGGTATATAAACCGTCACATCCAGCAGGCACATCCGAGCCTAGTACATTCAAATATTCTTCTGGTGACATATTTCGCTTGGCCGCTTCGTTGACAATATCACTACCTAGAAGATCTTTAATCCAAGTAACTGTCGCCATTCCTCTTCGAATACCACTACTTTCATATAAGAACTCACCTTTTATTGCCCCAGGATTGCTCCAGTAATTAATAGTGTTGGGATCGTTTTTTTCTCCAACCATCATGGACGTAATATACGTACCTAGTGATACTAATATCGTTCCATCATTGACAAGGCCAGCTCCAAGTCCTTCAACTGCCTTGTCGTTTGATGTTGATACTACCGGTATTCCTTCCGGAATTCCTGTAGCATTACTTGCAAATGCATTTACTTTTCCAAGAACCGTTGACGGATCCACTAAATCAAAAAGCATTTCTCTCGGCGTATGATAGGAATCAAAAGTCTCTTTATCTTCAAACCAGTCTAGCGTCATCGGATCAATCGGCCATGGTCCCACATAGTTTGAACGCGTATCTTTTGTCTCTCCCGTCATTCTATGTGTCAGATATCCAGTCGTAGTCGTAACATACTTAACACTGTCATCGTCATGTTCATACGGTCTTGACAATCTTAAGTCCATCCAACTTTGAACCGGTGACGCTAGATTTCCATCTTCTTTGATAAGTGCTCGACAACATCGAATCGATCCTAATCCAACCCCAATTATTTTGGATTTTTCATCATGGAATTTCTTAAACATCTCCTTGCAGGCTAGTTTTAAACTATCCCAAAGATCATCATCCGGGTGCTCTGCACGGTCATCTCCATACAGTTCAATCTCTCTTAACTTAACTGTATGAGAACAAACTTCCGTTCCATGTATATCAAAAATCGCTACTTTTGTACTTTGCGTTCCACCATCAATAGCTATAATGTATTGTTCTTCCATAACCTTCTCCTTTAGCATAAACTATCTCATCAAATATCCACCATCTACTGTTAACACGGTACCGTTCACATAATTAGAGGCAGGACTCGCTAAGAATACCGTAGCTCCCATTAAATCGGCTGTATATCCCCATCTGTTTGCAGGGATATGCGCAAGAATTTCAGCATTGCGTTTCTCATCTTTACGTGTCATCTCTGTCAGCGGTGTCGCATAGTAACCCGGTGCAATCGCATTGACTTGGATATTAAACTGTGCCAATTCATCACACATTGATTTGGTAAGTCCAACAATACCATGCTTAGTTGCTGCATACGCCGGAGACCATTGTCCTCCAAGGAAAGAATATAGAGATGCAATATTAATGATCTTTCCGCTTTCCTGTTTAATCATATATTTACAGGCTTCATGAATCATTTCGAAGGCAGCTGTTAAATTTATGGAAATCATTTTATCCCATTCTTTTCTCGTATACTTCGTTACATCTTGAACATTAATGCTAATGCCTGCACAATTTATCAAAATATCAACACTACCCCATGTATTCACGCATTCATCTACAATATTCTTACATACCCCATCTGCTGTGATATCTGCTTCGATAAATTTATATTCAACACCAACATCTTCAATCAGTTTTTTTGTCGTTCCATCATCATCAACAAGACTTGGAACCATAACATTTGCCCCCGCTTTTGCCAATGCCAATGAAAAAGCCTGTCCTAATCCACCGTTTCCCCCAGTGACAATTGCATTTTTACCTTTAAGTGAAAAAAAATCCATGTTAAAATCTGTTACGTTCATATTCTACCTCCTAAAATCATTATTTTTTATTTTTGCAAGAAGTTTATCAATAAACTCAAATGCATCTCCTTCGACAACTAAGTCCGAAAGTGAACATATCGGCGCATTTTTATTGGTGTTTACAGAAATAATATGCTCAACATTTTTTAAGCCTTCAACATGCTGGATAGCACCATTAATACCAAGGGCAATATACAGCTTCGGATTAACTGTTCTCCCTGATTGTCCTACCTGAATACTTCTAGTTGCAATTCCTTTATCGATAATCTTCCTACTAGCTGACACTTGACCATTTAGTTGACTTGCCAATGCTTCTAATTTTTCGAAATTTTTTATTGTACCTCCTCCACCTGAGATAAGCACTTCACTATCTCGGATATCATAGCTTTGAACTTTTTCTCTTTTATCAATAAGTTTTAATTGGCTTTTTCTTAAGTGTTTTGGGATGTACATAATCTTTTGTGTTTCTTTTGGTAATATTTGGTCATATGAAAATACATTTTCTCTTACACTCATCATTGTCGGTCCCTTGCCTTGCTTTACAATTCCGGCCATAATCTTACCACTAAATGCCGGTCGAACCATTTCAAGAAGTTCATCTTTCAAATGTATCGCAGTCACATCCGCGACTAGGCCTACATGAAGTCGCATGGCCAGCCTTGGTGCAAGCATTCTACCAAAATTTGTTGCCGGTATAAGAATACAATCAAAATCATATTTCTGTTGAAGTTCTTCTAAAATATCTGTAATTACCATGGCATCTTTATCAAAAATCTTGTCATCTGTGATCTGAATAAGATTGTCAACATAGCCTATAGTTTCTAAACATTGATGATTAATCGCAACTCCATATATTTCAGAACCTTCTTCACCATATATTTGTCGGATAACTTCTAAAAGATCTATTGAATTTTTATTGTTTTCTTTATCAAGGTAAATCATACTTTTTTTCATTCTATCTAATCCTTTTTAAATAACTCGGTATATATTTTATATAAATCCTTTTTCCTGCAAGAACGCATATACGGTGTTAATACCTTGATCATCATTTGTTACAACAACCTTGTCTCTTTTTTCGTATTCCTTGACAAACGTTTTATTGACTTTTGTCTTTGAACCCTTTAATCCAATCTCAAAAGGTTCAAAGCCTAGGTCATTATTTGTAATTACATGAATACTGTCAGTGACGTCTTTATTCATATCTTCGTACTTTATGTATGGCAGCTTATATCCACTTTCTTTTCGAAGGCTAAGTATTCCGGGCAGTTGCATCTCATATGTCGCCACTTCCGAATCAAAGTCCACGGTAAAAACGGCTTTAGTTGTGTCTAGTAATTGCTCATCAATATGAATTACATTTGACATCTGACTCATATCAAGGAGCTCTCCTAATTGGGCCGGTACATGGGAAGTATCACCATCAATAGCATGCGTTCCGGTGAGTATGATATCGTAAGATAAGGTCTGCACATACTTTGCCAACACTTTACTGGTAGCATAGCTATCACTACCTGAGAACAGTTTATCCGTAATAAGGTTAACACGATCAACCCCAACTCTCACCAAGTCATAAATAAGAGGTCTAACTGATTCCGGTGCCATAGAAACAACCTCAACCGTAGTGCCTGGATATAAGTGTTTTATTTTTAATGCAACTCCGACACTGCTGGCATCGTCAGGATTTAAGATCATCCTGACGTTTTCTCTTACCACCGTGTTTGTATCAAAATCATATTTAAATTTGTCAACGTCCGGTACAATTTTAACCATACATAATATTTTCATACTTAACCTCTGTATATATACTTTTGAATAGCTTCTTTCTGTGGGAAAATCGTTCCATAATTCATGATTCCCTTGGGGTCAAAACTTTCTTTGAGCTTCTCAAGCATATAAAACGCTGAACCATGTTCTTGCTCTGCCCACTCATTTCTATATTTACCAATTCCATGATGGTGACACATAGATCCACCCATTCTAAGGGTCTCTTCAACAATAATTTTTTGTATCGGATGATGATATATAAGAAGTTCATCTTCCGGAGCACAATTAATTTCATAATTATAAACAAAGTACATGTTCGTTCCATTAAGATAACTGTGAGAAGAATGTCCTCCTAACATAGTTAATTCATGAGCTCGAGGAAATTCATTTCTAACACGTTCAATAACATTATTGTAAATCTTAGGAATTGTCTCCCAGTCAGCAGAAATCTCTGTCGTATATCCAGCGTGAGCATCATTTTCTATCATGCCTTCATACTCATCATCAATATCTTGTTGTGACCAGTTTAAATTATCAAACCAATCACTGATAAGCTGACTGTCCACTTGCTTGATAATACCATCTTTGAATTTTTCTGTTGCTTCTTCAATCGCCTTACCTGTTGCTTCTACAATTCCTTTAGGACCTTCCGCCATAAACAACAAGACACATTTATTATCGTGAAAATGATAGAAATGCTGAGCCGCATCTTCTTCAGAATATGTTCTTGCAACGGATGGTCTGAAACCATTAACCATGACTTCTCGAAGAACTTTAATTCCCGTTTCAACATCATTGATCAAATATCCATAGAATTTGTTATTCTCAGGATAGAATTTAAATATTTTGATAGTAACTTCAGTGATATAGCAAAGAGTTCCCTCATTACCAATCGCGATATGTCGTATGTCCGGTCCGCCTGCGCGTCTGGATACATTTTTGATTCTTGAAATATGACCATCCGGAAATACACATTCAAGCCCAACAACCATATCTTCAATTCCGCCATAGAGGGTAGAAAATTGTCCGATACTTCGTGTCGCCAATAATCCACCATACTTTGCCACCGGTTTTGACTGTGGAGAGTGTCCTGTAGTATAACCAATTTTTCTAAGTTCATCTTCTAGATCTTGAAGAGCAACCCCTGCTTGAACTGTCGCCTGGGAATTATAAGGGTCAATCTTAAGTATCTTATCCATATACAGGGCGTCAATAACAATGGTAAGATCTTTCCAATTTTCCAGGCCACCTTCTGTTGCTGTTTTTCCTCCTCTTGGAATAACATTGATTAGATTTTCGTTACAGAATTTTAGAAGTTCACTAACTTCTTCAGCTGACTTCGGATAAACAATAGCCACCGGTGTCGGAACATCTAGTACTTTTCTTGCCTTTGCATATTTCTTGTATCTGTCTGCTGATGCATCATATAAGTCGTCCGGGTTTGTATTAATCTGCTCTTGCCCTAGCATTTCCATTAGTTTTTGAATTATCTGATCTTTACTTAACATTTTGCCTCCTATATTTCTTAAATGACATGTTTTGCTTCTGTACTAAGTATATAAAAACAAGTCTTATATGTCAAGAAAAATATAGAAAGTTTTCTATTTATTTTCATTTATATATACTTTAATGGAAAGTTTTCCATTTTCTTTTATGGATTTTTTATATTTTTATGTGCATTTTTCACAAATCACCTTTTTCAAAATACGAAAAATAAATATGTCCGGAAACCTTCATCCGTTTCAATTTTCTCGATCCAAACAATTATTACCACCTTACTTTACAAACATTATTTCTAGTGCTAAAATCATATAACATTCAATTATAAACGAATAGGAGAGATTCTTCATGATTAATATAGATTTTACTAATTTAAATACTTTAGAAAAAAAAATCTACGATAAGCTTATGGAATTTTCCAAGTCTAACGAAAGATTTAGAATTACTCAAGCAGCTGAGCTTTGCGGGTGTTCAGTCTCCAAAATATCAAAATTTGTGAAAAAACTGGGATTCTCTAATTTTAAACAGTATCTTGATTTTTTATATGGAATCGAAGCACCAAAAGATCTCTATTCCAATGAACTAAATCGAATCAAAGGTTTTATTGATGATTTTGATTCCTCTTTAACAGATGAATTTCTGGATTTAATCATGTCACATAACAAGATTGTCTTTTTCGGATACGGCCCTTCCTTACTTTGTGCCCAATATTTCGAATATCGATTACGAACATGTTCAAACAAGACGGTCATGGCAGTATCGGATGAAATATCTGTACTTTCCATGGTTGACGAAAACACCTTGCTTGTAATTCTTACCGTAACCGGTACGTTTAAATCTTTTGAACATGTCTATCATGACGCCAAACAAAAAGCTTGTGATGTAGCTATTGTTGTCGAAGAATATAACACCTCACTTTTTTATCAATGTGATAAGATTTTCTGGTTATCAAAGGTATCTCAACCCGATTATCTGAAACCCTATGAAAAATCCAGAACTATTTTCTTTATTTTTTTAGAGGAAGTCATTCAAAAGATGCAAGAGAATAATAGAGCGATTGACAATTAAATTGGATAACTCTAGTCGTATAAAAAGCCGCAAAAAAAAGGAACCTCTTTCGAGATTCCTTGAGCTCTTAACCGGATTCGAACCGGTGACCTCATCCTTACCATGGATGCGCGCTACCTCCTGTGCCATAAGAGCTTACTGCCTACTGCCTTTTCTATTATACACAATTATACATTTTTTTCAAGTAGTATTTTTTCAACTTTTTTCTTGATTCGCTGCAAAGCGTTGTCAATAGACTTGATCGGCTTATTCATAATCGCTGCAACTTCTGTATAACTGGTGCCGTCGATATATAATTGTAAAACTTCTTTTTCAAAATTACTTAGTTTTTTTGCAAGTTCATGTTCAATGATATGAAGATTTTCTCGACCGATTAAGAGCTCTTCCGGATTGCTGATTTTTTCATTGGATACAGAATCCATCAGTTCCGGACGATCTTCATCATCTTGATACGAGGGTTTATTCAAAGATACATATGTGTTTAAGGGCATATGCTTTTGTCGCGTTGCCGCTTTAACCGCTGTAATCATTTGCCGGGTAATACATAAATCCGCAAAGGAAAAGAAGCTGGCTTCTTTATTCGGATTGTAATCGCGTATGGCTTTGAACAAACCAATCATACCTTCTTGGATAATATCTTCTTTACTTGCTCCCATTAAAAAATATGTTTTGGCTTTTTTTTCAACGAGTAATTTATATTTATTCATTAAAAAATCTATGGCTAAATCATTCTTTTGACGAATATGTTCGACTAACTCTTCATCTACCATTGACTGAAACTCTTCTAACTGCTGTGCTTGCTCCAAGTCATCGCCTCCACTCTTATACTATTCATTATCATGTACCTTAAAGTATATCATGTTATCCTAGGCGTTGTCTATATCCTTCATACATAAGAACAGCTGCTGCTACAGAAGCGTTTAAGGAGGATATATCCCCTTGCATTGGAATCTGGGCTACAAAGTCACAATGCTCGCGGACAAGCTTTGATAAGCCCTCTCCTTCGCCTCCTATGACGATTGCTATGGCACCCTTCATATCCACATCATACATCACTTGGCCATCCATATCTGCTCCGACAATCCATAACCCTTTATCTTTTAACTCTTGTATGGTTTTAGATATATTGGTTACTTTACAGACGGGTGTATATTCTATAGCACCTGCACTTGTTTTAACAACCGTTTCAGTCAAACCAACAGCACGTCGTTTCGGAATAATGACACCATGTACACCAACAACATTGGCTGTACGAATAATTGCACCTAAATTATGGGGATCCTCAACACCATCTAAAATCATGATATAGGGTGATTCACCTTTTTTCTCAGCAATGGCTAAAATATCATCAATCGATACATAATCATAGGCCGCAACATAAGCTACAACCCCTTGATGTTTTTGAGAATTTGCACGCGCATCTAAACGATCTTTGGACTCAAAGTTAATGACAATACCTTTTTTTCTCGCTTTTGCGATAATACCTTTAAGCGGGCCATCTTTACTGATTTGATCTTGTATAAATAGTTTATCAATACTTCGATCAGCTTTTAGGGCCTCGTTAACAGCATTTCTTCCCTCAATGATAAGCGATGAATTATCACCTTCTTGATTATTATTCATGTCCATATTTGTTTCCTTATTTATTTCCTTATTTATTTCATTATTCATTATAGTCCTTCTTCCTTTTTCCTCTTATTTTATTGGCATATTGTTCAATTAGATGATATGCTTCTTCTCCATCCAACGAACAAGTCGGCTTCCTTTTGGTATTAATAATAATTCTTCCTCCGAAAAAGCTTTTAATAACAACATTATCAGAAGATAGATAATAATACCTATAAATATACTTGATAGCAGTGCCACTGCATTACTGTGTACAAGCGAATGAATAAACGTATATGCCATGTAGACAGATCCCCCCATAATCGATGAGGCAATCAATGGCTTTCCATAGGTATGAAAAATATCTTTTTTAATATGTACACATTTTTTAACATTTATATAACTGAATACCGTAATCAGGAAATAGTAAATAACTGTAGCAACTGTTACACCATATCCGCTCAATCCTATATTGATAAAGAAAACATTAAGGATAAGTTTTACAAGTCCACTGATTAAAACAATATTGAGAGCTGTATAGTACTTTGAAAGACCTTGTAGAATCCCAGTCATTGATTGACCTAAAATCATAAAAACAAGTCCAATCGCCATAATCTGAAGATAGCGATAGCCTTCTGGTTTTTGATAAACAAAATTAAGAATCGGCTCTGCTAAAATAACAATACCAAAGGCTGCAGGTAGGGCAAGCTTCACTGCAATTTCAATGCCTTCAATAATTTTTTTCTTTAGTTCGTCTTTTGTCTTTCTTGTATTTGCTGCAGAAATCGTTGGTACAATACTAATAATTAATGAAACACTTAATACTAGCGGCACATTAATAATTGTCTGCATCTTACCGAGTATACCATTAATATAAGTTCCTTCCGCAATCCGTTCCCCTTCCATAACTATTTGTGTATCAAGGAGTCTGGGAAGGGTTGCCGCATCAATCGCTAACATAATCGACAAGGCCGCACTAGCTACTGTAATAGGTATAGCAATCATGCCGATTTTTTTTACAACACTGGTAAAATGCTCATCAGACTCTTGAGTACGCACTTTAAGCATGATCTCTTTATGTTGTTTCATATACGTCATCAGTAGAAACAAGGCAGAAAATACAAATCCTATGGATACACCTAAGGCTGCACCTCCAACGGCAATGGGAATACCATATCCTTTCTCTAAGAGGATATAGACGAGCCCGATACCAATAATCACTTTGACAAGGTTCTCAATGATTTGGGAAATAGCGGTTGGAGCCATTTGCTGCATGCCCTGTAAATACCCTCGTATGGCACCTGCAACTGCAATGAAAAAGGGTGCAAGTCCCATACCCAGCAAAGCATAATAACTTCCATCGTCCCATCCATTTAGGCGAAGAATTGTTCGCTCAAAACATACTAAGACTAAAGAGACAAATAAACCTATAGCTCCGGTCAATATGAAGGCATAGCGAAAAATATCGTGTGCCTTTCGATATTGCTTCTTGGCAATTTCTTCTGCCACTAATTTAGAAATCGAATTGGGTATCCCAATCAATGATGCGGCTGTTAATAAACTATATAACCCATATATATTCTGATAGTAACCGATACCAACTGTGCCTGTAAAGTATGCAAGTGGCACTTTATAAAAAGCACTAATAATTTTCGCAAAAATACCTGCTAAGGTCAGAATAAGTGTACCTCGAATTAATGTTGATGATTGTCTACTCATGATTAATCCCCTTGACTACACATTCCAGTAGCCGTTGATAATTTTTTGTCATCACAAAGTATCCTAGTAAGCATTCAAATGCTGTCGCCATTTGGTAGTCACTACGTTTTGCATTTTTAGGAACCGACTGACTTTTTGCATTCCGTCCCCACTTCACGATGCGTTGTTCCTCATCCGAGAGTATCGGCATAATGTTGGCTAAAATTCTCGCCTGTTCTGATGCCTTGACATATTTTTTTGTTAAGGCATGTAGTTCATTTACAGACCGGTTTCCTTGTTGTACAATGTAAAATTTAATCAAAAAATCATAAATCGAATCGCCTAAATAAGCTAGTGTTAAGGGAGAGTATTGCTTCACATCAACGGATTCGATTCCCTCTCCAAATTGTCCTAAAAAATCTTCAATAAACTTCTCCACCTAGACACCTCTATACATTTTAAACGCGTTTAAATCGAACACCTTCACGAGTATCTTCTAGAACGATACCTTGTTCTTGGAGTTCATCACGAATTTGATCAGCTAGAGCAAAGTCTTTATTTTTTCTAGCTTCTTGACGTTTTTCAATCATTGCTTCAATCTCTTCATCTAAAATAACTTGTTCGCGTTTATAGGATACACCTAGTATATCACAAAGTCGTACAAAACATTCATTAAAATTCTCTATAAATAGAAGGTTAGATGCCGACTCCATTTCTGTATTGATATATTTCACCATATCAAATAGGGTCGATACTGCATCCGATGTATTAAAGTCATCATCCATGGCACGTTCGAATTGACGAATAAAATCATCGATTACTTTTTTTTCTTCCGTAGATAAGTCCTCTGATTGACATGCATTTTCTTTCATCATTTCTATTAACTCTTCTAGTCGACTATAACCGGTTTTTATTCGCTCCAAGCTTCGTCCCGCAGCATCCATTAGCATTTCACTAAAGTTGATTGGGCTACGATAATGGGCACTGACAATAAAGAAGCGAATGACGTCATAGGGGATTTTTTCCGCTATATCTCGAACGGTAAAAAAGTTTCCTTTGGATTTTGACATTTTTTCATTGTTCACATTAATAAAACCATTATGCAACCAATACTTAGCAAACTCTACACCGTTAGCACATTCACTTTGAGCAATCTCATTTTCATGGTGGGGAAATACCAAATCTGTTCCACCGGCGTGAATATCAATATGATCGCCTAGATAACGCTTTGCCATTGCGGAACATTCAATGTGCCATCCCGGACGCCCTTGACTCCATGGCGATTCCCAATAAGGTTCATTGTCTTTTTTTGGCTTCCATAAAACAAAATCTGTTGGATTTTTTTTATCATCTTCAACCGCAACACGTTTTCCTGATTCTAAGTCTTCAATATTTTTCTTAGATAATTTACCATAACCACTGAATTTATTGGACTCAAAGTAAACCGTGCCATTAACGACATAAGCTACGCCTTTGTCAATTAAGGCTTGAATCATTGCGATAATACCATCCATCTCTTCCGTCGCTTTTGGATGATGGGTTGCCGGATTAACGCCAAGACAAGCGGTATCATGTTCAACCTCTTTAATATATTTACTTGCTATTTCATCCGTTGTCAATTGTTCTTCAATCGCACGTTGTATAATCTTATCATCAATGTCTGTATAGTTTTGGACATAATTCACATCATATCCCTTATATTCAAGGTATCGCCGCACCACATCAAAGATAATAAAAGGACGGGCATTTCCGATATGGATATAATTGTAAACGGTTGGACCACACACATACATTTTTACTTTGCCGGGTTCTAGCGGCACAAAATCTTCTTTTTGTCGGGTTAAGGTATTATATACTTTCATATTTTTCTCATTCCTTATCTATATATTGTCTTTATACATTAATTTTGATACAATTTCGGATTATCCGGACAGAGTTGACACCGTTGGTCTTCTAGTGCTTCTAGCAACTCCGGATCGAGTCCACCGCATTTTTTTTCGACATTTTCTATGCGAATAATCAATTTACATATTTCTTGGCGAACAGGATCTGGAAGATGGACTTGGTCAAGAGAATCTTGGGGATGATGGACAATGCCTTCTCCGCGTACCACACGTCCTGGAATACCAACAACCGTCGCGTTAGGAGGTACCTCTCTTAAGACAACGGAACCAGCCCCGATTTTTGCGTCGTCACCCACCGTAAACGAGCCCAATACCTTGGCACCTGCACTAATCATAACGTTATTACCAATGGTCGGATGACGTTTGCCATGTTCTTTACCTGTTCCTCCAAGAGTTACCCCTTGATAAATGGTAACATCATCACCAACAATTGCCGTTTCTCCAATAACAACACCATGACCGTGATCAATAAACAGTCCTTTACCTATTTGTGCCCCTGGATGAATCTCAATACCTGTCTTTCGAACCGCTCGTTGTGAAATCCATCGAGCAATAAAGTAGCGTTTGTGTAGAAAAAACCAGTGTGCTAACCGATATCTCAATATGGCATGAAAACTTGGATACAAAAAAACTTCCATTGTCTTTTTTATTGCAGGATCTCTCTCTCTTATAACGTTTATTTCCTCTTTGATGTATTTAAAGATATTCACGAAAAACCTCCTCACAATATAATAAAAAAAGCCTCTTATCAATGATAAGAGACGACTATGCGCGGTTCCACTCTACTTAAAAGCTTATTCACCTCGGAATAACTTTTCACTCTTTCTACGGTAACGTGTAGACGTCCGGCTATTACTACTTTTTACCCTTCGCAATAGCAGCTCCCGAATGCACTTGGGCAATAATTCACTAGATAACTTCCACCGCTGTTATCCTCTCTAGAAGATCTTTTATTGCTTACTTTTTCGTTCAACGCTTTTTATTCATATTATTATCAAATATAATATATAACTGTAAAAATGTCAATAGAATTGCCTATTGCTTCTTCCACAAAAACAGTTCTCCGAACTTCTTTTCTAAGGTCATTTTTATATCATTTCCTGACCCCATAAAATAAATCTCCCGCATTATTTTTCCCCATTCGCGTTTATTCATGGAATTAATCTCCCAACGCATACGTGATATATATGTAGGTTCTGCAGTAAGTCCGTCAACACCCATGGCAATAAAAAAAGGAATTAAGAGTTCATTGGTGCAAATATCACCGACAAATTCTATAGGTGTTCCTTCCCGGTGAGCTCCTCGAACCATACTTTTTAATAATCGAATGAATCCCGGATGAAATTCATCATACAAGTCGAAGGTCATTTCATTACTTGGATCCACACCTGTTGTATATTGCAATAAATCATCTAAGTCAACATAAATAAAGTTAAGTTCTTGGGCAAACACATGGGCTATTAAGGCAACGGAAGGTGTCTCTAGAACAACCCCAAAAGACATATTTTCTTTGTATTCCACATGGTTGACATCAAGTTCTAGCATGGCATCTTCAACGAGCAAGCGTATGTCTAATAACTCATCTATAGACGCAATCATGGGGATAACAAAACGAACATCACCAAATACACCGGCACGAAGAATTGCCTTTATTTGTGTTAATAAGATTTCCCGATGGGTTAAGGCAATACGGGTTGAAAAATAGCCTAAGGACGGATTTTTTTCTTCCGGAAAATAAATATAAGGGAGATCACTGGTTCCATGGCAATCAAATGTACGAAAACATATCTTTTTACCTTTTGCCGCTTCAACTGCGTCTTTATAATATAAAAACTGGCTCTCTTCATCCGGTATTTGATCTCGGCCGATAAAAATGGCCTCCGTTCGAAATAGACCAATATGATCTGCACCATGATGAATCGCTTTTTCAATATCTGATATACTTGATGTTACTGCATTAAGGTTCAGTTTATAGCCATCTTTTGTACGTGTTTTTACATTGATGTATTTTTCATATACATGTTTAAACTCAAAACTCTTTTTTTCTTTCATTTGATATAATTCAAGGGTTTCTTGATCCGGATGAATAATAATCTCACCTTTTTTGCCATCCATGATTACATCTTCATCGTCATTAACAATATCGATAATATGCTTAACACCAATAATACAGGGAATTTTCCAACTATGTGCGAGTGCTGTTCCAAAAGAATGCATACTTGAATCTTCAAGGATGATTCCTAAAACATGTCCTTGTTCTAATTCAATAAGGTCAGAGGCAACTAACTCTTGGGCCATAATAATCTTGGGCTCATGAAGCTCTCCAAAGAATTGATGCCCTTCATTGGACAGCTGATAAATTAAGTCTTGGGTAATTTTTTTAATATATTCTGCTTTTTTCTTTAGAAAATCATCCGCAACACGATTATAAATAGACTCATATTTATTCTTGACCTCTTCGAGTAACCATTCAGCATTCACAAGGTTATCGCGAATCTGCTTTTTGACGCTACCAATAAGAACAGAATCTTTTAATATTGTTAAGTGATTTTGATAAGCATCTGCTTCTTCTTCACTCATAATATTCACTGTTTTTTTATAAATTTTTTCAAGATATTCTTGATATTTTATCACTGCTTCATCTAATCGATTAGTTTCTTGTTCTGCATTATCAATCGATGTCTTTTTCACATCATTTTGATGACTCTTTTTTTTGATGATTTTACCAATGACTATACCGTCTGATACGCCTACGCCTCGAATCATATGTAACTCCTCTCATAGAAGTAAATGACTAAATCAGTCTAGCGTTCCTCCTAGAATACGAATCTGATTTTCTGCCCATCCTCTTGTGTTTGAGTTTGGATAGTTGGCAAGAAGATATTTAAACTGCTCAATCGCATCTTGCGGACGATCTGAAAACTGATAACTTCGTCCCAAATAATAAACCGCATAATGGGAATATGTTGCATTTTTTTCATAACGAACAGAGACTTCCAAATGGTCAATAGCTTCTTGATATCTTGCACTGTTATAAGCAGAATATCCAGCATTATATTCCGTTCTAGCCACTTCCGGAAAAACAATTTCTGTTAATTGTGTATATAGATTATTAAGCACACCATCTGTACTTTCATTAATATCGATTGCAGAAAGTGGCGCTGCCGCTCCGACTAAATCTCCTTGTAAATAACTGGTCATACTCATCATGAGCTGTTGAACTTGTCCATCTTTTTCAGATAAATTCGTATTTTTTTCAACTGCATCTGCAAGTTCAGCCTCTAATGATCGGATTTTAGATTCATTGTCAGTTTGTTGAGATTCAAGCTCTTCAACTCGATCGACAGATTCCGTTAGTTGTGTTTGATAGTCGTCGATTTCGTCATTAAGTTGTCCGACGCGCCCCGGCATTAAAAGGAAAAAGATTAATGCCGCTCCGATAGCTACCCCAAAAACAAGGCCGGCAAATTGCTGCACAGATTGATTAATGGCAATTTGGCGTCTTAATTTTTTCTTATTTTTATTTAGTTCTTCTTGTGGCTCAACTATGACAGCCTCTTCTTTATGGTCTTCAAATAGGTCTTCATAATACTTATGAGCAACATAATTGGTTTTATCAATTAACAAGACTTTTAATAAAATATTTTTCGCTCGACTGACCTCTTCTTCTTTGACATATAAAAGTGCTAAGAGCGTATAGGCCTTTACAAATTTCGGATTCAAAGAAATGACTTTTTTCAGATTAATAATCGCTAAATCTCTTGAATTTTGACGAATATATACTAAGGCTTGATTATATTTTTTAATAGCTGTACTTAATCGGTCCAAATTCACTTGATTGTCTTGAACAAGTTTCAAATAGTTTGATGCAACATTCAATTCCGGTTGAATGTTTTGGCTGACAACCCATTGGCGTAAAGCCATAACTGTTTCACCTAATTCAAAATAGACTAAACCAAGTAAATTTCTTGCATCAATATTTCGTTTATCATATTTAATACTACGATTCAAGCTTTCAACTGCACCGCTCAAATCTCGAACTTTTGATTTTTGAAGTCCCTCATTATAAAGGCTTTTAGATACTTCCTTAATAAGTCGAAATGAACGATAGGTAATATTACATGAATTACAGTGCGATTTTTCATTTAATTTCTGTCCACATTTTGGGCATTGATTCAACATGTCTATTCCTCATTTCTGTTCATTTCTTTAATCATTTCTGCTAAAATATCAACAATATCTTTTGTCTCATATGAATAAATCGCTTCTTCCGCTTCTTCAATCTCTAAACAAGGTTTAAACTTTTTGATTTCCTCTTCAAAATTAATCATGTAGTGCCTCCTCTTGAAATATTTTTCTGATATCACTGGTTAAAAACAAAGATCCTGTCGCTAATAAAACGGAGACTCCTTGTTCTCTTAATCGTTTTCTTAAAAAATCAGCTAAATTCTCTATATAATATACTGTATCCGTGTATTTAATAACTTCTGAATATAATAGGTCTTTTTCAATTCCATTACCTGTGGATAAATCGACTAGATATATATTTTTAAACAATCCGGATTTCATTAACAAGTGAATCACCGTGCTATAATCTTTATGTTGTTTCATACCTAACAATAAATCTAATGGTTCTGAAATAAAAACAGCTTTTAATGTCTGGAGTAAGGTTGTCATACCAAGAACATTATGTGCTCCGTCAATATAGATTCTTTCATGAATCCGTTCAAGTCTTCCCGGCCAAAAAAACTGATTGAAGCCTAATACAACCTCTTCTTTTTTAACAGGAATAATGTAGCGCAAGGCATATACGCACATTAAAGATATAGAAGCATTCTCTAACTGATATCTTGCACATGTATTCAAACGTAAGTACTCATAATTATAATACTTGTTATGCACAGAAAAATCAATGCTTTTATCCGTAAAATCTATAATTTTATAGTCATTTGGCTGAATTTTACAAAGAATTGCTTCTTTTTTTACCGCTATTTGTCGGATAACCGCTTCCGCCTCTTTATTAATATTTCCTATAACAAGTCTCCCTTTTTTTGGCAATATGCCCACTTTTTCTTTTGCAATATCAAGCAAAGTCTCTCCTAGAATTTCTTGATGATCTAACCCAATTGATGTAATCACACTTAAATCTTTTTGGGGAAGAACATTGGTGGTATCTAATCGTCCCCCAATCCCCACTTCAATAATTAAGACATCCAGTTCTTTTTTGCAAAAACAATACAAGGCAATGGAAAACATCCATTCAAAAAAGGTCGGTTCTACACCTTTTTCACTTAATGCATCACATATGCTTTTTATACATTGATAGGCTTCGTAAAATAGTTCCCCTGAAACATTTTCGTTATTTATCTGCACACGTTCAGTAATAACATCAATATGTGGCGACGTAAATAATCCAACCTTATAACCACCCGCATCATAAATTTCACTTAACATTTTGCATACTGACCCTTTGCCATTCGTTCCTGTTACATGAATGACATGTACAGATTCTAAATACGAAGATATAGGAAGTGTATCATTCATTAAGGCAATTATCATTTCAATATTATGAAGTCCCACTTTTTTTCCAAATAAAGGAATCGCTTTCATTAATGTATTTAATTGGTGTAATTGTTCTTTATCCATAGTTTTCTCCACACACAAATCTTGTTCATAGTTTGTTCACAATTTCATCCGTCTTTTGACCAACTACTATATTATAGTATAAACATAGAAAAAAACAAATCATTATTGCAAAAGGAGTATGATATTATGAATGATAAATATGAAAACATCGATCCAATCTACCAAAAGGAGGACAACACTAATGAAAGCCAATATAGATCTTACCCACCCACATACAAGGCTACCCCACCACGAGACGTGGATTATCGAGAAAGTGAGGGCCCTGTTCCAAATCAAGCCAAGAAAAAAACAAAACGCTCATTCCCTCGTTTTGTTGCTCTCTTTGTTGTATTTATATTCTTGGGTGGAATCACTTTTGGTGCCGGATACTCAACAGCCTTATATCTTGGAGATCAACTCACACCATCGTTAATTCAATCACAGGCACAAAAATTAACATTTGATGTCAATCAAATTGAACCGGTTGTCTCATCAAATTCTACCCTATATGAATCGACTAATCTTGTAAGTTCAATTGCAAAAACTGCCGGTCCATCGGTTGTGACAATTACTAGTTCCTATCTTGTTAATCAAAACAGCTTTTTTAACAGCCGAACCTTTGAAACTGAAGGTACCGGTTCAGGCATTATCTATAAGCTTCGTGATGATGACTTACTAATTATTACCAACCATCATGTTATCGCCGATGCCAAGGGTGTTGAAGTTACGTTTTCAGATAATACCCATCTTCCCGGAGACATTATCGGATACGATTCACGAAATGATCTAGCTGTTGTTTCTGTATCACTCGAAGACATTGATAATTCAGACTTGTCTGATATTACTGTAGCTACTTTTGGTGACTCTGAAGCCCTTGAAGTTGGCGAATTAGCCGTTGCGATTGGGAATCCCTTAGGAAAAGAATTTTCGAACACAGTAACTGCAGGTGTTGTTAGTGCTGTTAATCGCGAGATTACAATTGCTGAAACCGACTTAACACTTATTCAAACAGATGCTGCCATTAACCCCGGAAACAGTGGTGGTGCTTTAGTAAACTCAAATGGTGAAGTCATCGGTATTAACACCGCAAAATATGTAAATGAAAGCGTTGAAGGTATGGGCTTCTCCATTCCTGTACATATCGGTCTACCTGTTATTGAAACTATTATTGAAAACGGAAGCGGTGAAGATGTCGCCTATGCCATGAATGATGATAAGCCTTTCTTAGGTGTTCAAATCAGTGATATTAATGAACAGATTTATAATGAAACCGGTATGCCATTTGGTATTTATGTCACTGAAGTCTATGAAAATAGTGCTGCTGCAAATGCCGGTGTGGAAGCTGGCGATGTTATCTATTCATTAGACGGTCAAAAGCTTATGAACACGGACGATTTATTTGATGCCTTGTCTGATAAAGCTGTTGGCGACCTTATTAAACTCAGTGTTGCCAGAGGTGACCAAGTCCTTAATCTTGAAGCTGAACTGACACGTTACGGTGATGTTATAACTGAATAAAAAAGCATAGTAAAAAGGCCGCTTTCGCGGCTTTTTTTTACTTTAGTTTAGCTAATCGTTCATTCACTTGTGTCAATAAACCTTCATATTTTTCTTGCTTTTCTTTTTCGCCTTGTACCACGGCCTCTGGCGCTTTGCTCACAAAGCCTTGATTGCTCAGTTTTTTTACGATTCGTGATACTTCACCTTCAAGTTTTGCTTTTTCTGCTTCAAGTCGTGTGATTTCTTGTTCAATATCTACAAGTTCATTAAATGGAATATAGATGTTTGCATTAGGTACCATCACAGAAACAAAATCATCTTCAACGCCATCTTTGTCTGCCTGAACAATAACTTCACTAGCAAAGGCCAAGGGTTTAAAGAAGGTCGCACCATCAGTAAAGATTTGGCGTACTTTTTCTTGATCACTCACGACAATGGCCTTGGCTGTTTTCTTGGGTGAAACATTCATCTCTGCGCGAATGTTTCGTATTTGATGAATCGCTTCTTTGAGAAGGGAAATGCTTTCTTCTTCATTTGGGAAGTGATAGTCGTCTTTAAACACAGGCCACGCTGAAACCATAATGGATTCTTGTGTATTTAAAACAGTTTGGTAGATCTCTTCAGTAATAAAAGGCATATATGGGTGCAAAAGTTTAAGGGCTTGAACTAGAACCGTTTTTAATGTCCATAAGGCTGCTTGGCGCGTTGAATCGTCTTCATTGTATAATCGTGGTTTTACCATTTCAATATACCAGTCACAAAATTCTTCCCAAACAAATTCCGTTAGCTTTTCAACGGCAATACCTAGTTCGTATTTTTCCATATTGTCGGTTACATCATTTGCCAAATCATTGGCCTTAGACAATATCCATCGATCCGCTTCGGTCAATTGCCTTAAATCAAAAACTTCCGGTATATTTTCGATATCATACATCAAAATAAATCGTGATGCATTCCAGATTTTATTGGCAAAGTTTCTAGAAGCTTCTACCCGTTCATAGTAGAATCGCATATCATTTCCCGGTGAATTTCCGGTTACAAGGGAAATACGAAGTGCATCTGAACCATACTCATCAATAACTTCAAGAGGATCTACACCATTACCTAATGACTTACTCATCTTACGGCCTTCTGAATCCCGAACCAGTCCATGGATAAATACTGTGTTAAATGGCAGTTGACCGGTAAATTCAAGACCTGAAAACACCATACGAATCACCCAAAAAAAGATGATGTCATAACCGGTTACCAAAACATTGGTTGGATAAAAATACTCAAGCTCCGGTGTTTTTTCCGGCCAACCAAGTGTTGAGAAAGGCCATAAGGCTGAACTAAACCATGTATCTAATGAATCTTCATCTTGACGAATATTTGAACTATGACATTTTGTACATGTGTGAACCGGCGTCTTGCTAATCATTGTTTCTCCGCAGTCATCACAATAGTATGCCGGAATACGATGTCCCCACCACAGCTGACGTGAAATACACCAGTCTCGAATATTTTCAAGCCAGTTTAAATAAACTTTTCCATAACGTTCAGGAACAAATTTAAGTTCACCGGATTTTAAAGCTTTAATCGCCGGTTGTGCTAATTCTTCCATTTTTAAGAACCACTGTGACTTCAGTAAGGGTTCAATAACCGTATTACAACGATCATGCATACCTACATTGTGTACGTGATCTTCAACTTCAACGAGGTATCCTTCTTCTTTTAGTCGCTCAACTATGGCTGTTCTCGCCTCATAACGGTCCATTCCTGCGTATTGACCGCCATTGGCATTAATGGTTCCATCATCACTCATCATATTAATCTGCTCGAGATTATGACGCTCTCCCACTTCAAAGTCATTAGGATCATGGGCCGGTGTAATCTTTACAACACCCGTTCCAAATTCACGATCAACATAATGATCAGCAATGATTGGAATCTCGCGACCAACAAGAGGTAATATGACTGTTTTTCCCACTAAATCTGCATAACGCTCATCATCCGGATGCACAGCAACCGCTGTATCTCCCAGCATGGTCTCAGGGCGTGTTGTTGCTAAACGTAATCGTCTGTCTTCCCCTTTTACCGGATATTCGATGTGATAAAAATGACCGTTTTTTTCAACATGCTCTACTTCTGCTTCAGATATAGTCGTTTGACAGCTTGGACACCAGTTGATCAGTTTGTCTCCTTTGTAGATGTATCCCTTTTCATAGTATTTCTGAAAAACTTCAAGGACTGCATCTGAACATCCTTCATCTAAAGTGAATCGTTCACGTTCCCAATCGCACGACGCTCCCAGTTTCTTAAGTTGGTCGACAATTGTACCACCATACTCCTCTTTCCACTTCCAGGCTTCTTCCATAAACTTATCGCGACCTAAGATTTCTTTATCGACGCCTTCTTTGGCAAGTTTTTCTACGATTTTGACCTCGGTTGCAATTGCAGCGTGGTCAGTTCCCGGTTGCCATAAAGCTTCAAACCCTTGCATACGTTTAAAACGAATCAATATATCTTGTAGTGTATTATCTAAGGCATGGCCCATATGTAATTTACCAGTGATATTTGGTGGTGGAATCACAATAGTATAAGGCTCTTTTTCCGGATTCGCTTCTGCATGGAAATAGTTTTTTTGAATCCATTCATCGTAAAGTCGTTGTTCCATTTTTTTTGGATCATAATTTTTTTCTAGTTCTTTTGCCATCATTAACCTCCATTAATCTATACACGCATTTGATTTAAAAACACAAAAAAAGCCTTCTCGCAAAGGACGAAAAGACCGTGGTACCACCTTAATTTCTGATAAAAATCAGACTCTTGTGTGAATAACGACACGAACCGGATAAATCTATCACCTAAAGGTGGTTCTTAACTTATCTGCTCCGAAGCTACCTTCCGTTAAATCTTTGCAGGAATCTTACAGCCGGTGAATTCCATTCTCTCAGCCAAATATACTAACGTACTCTTCTTCATCAATGCATCTCATATTTGATTTTGTCTATTATCATAATAGATTTTATCTATTTTGTCAATAAATTCTCAAGAACCTCTTTTTCATGTTCAAGTTTTTTAAGCTCTTTTTGTAAGCGTTCTCTATGTTCATGATGTTTTTCATATAATCGATCAATACCTTTATCCGTTGCAAAGTATTCTGCATTTTTTATGACAAAGCTTGCATTTTCAATTTGTATTTTGTTCATCGTATCTTCAATATCCATGCTTAAATTTCTTATTGTTCGATTGATATGATCGTAATTTCTTTGTTGTTGTTGGGCATCAAGATAGTGTTCATAACGAAGTTCAAGAACTTCCGAACTATTAACTTGATATTTCTCATATTCAAAATCCAACAACTGTTGATTTCGAATAAATTTTAATTTTGTTTTATTAATGAGTTTAACCGCTCGTTCTTGCAATCGTTGATTTTTTTCAATCTCATGAACACAATAGCGCCGGAAGACAAAGCCCCATAAAAACAAAAAGGAGATGGTGACAATGCTAATCAAGGACGGGAGAAAAACATTTCTATTATAGACAATCAAAAGTGTCGATAAGACAATTCCTACAATCAAGGTGATAAAAACTAAAAGCAACATAAAGTACTTCAAAAAAGAAAGGGCTCGTCGTAAATTCGTAAAATGAAAGAGTAAACTTTGTTTTTCTCCCTCTAAAATATCCAAATCCTTTTTTACCATATTCTGATTAGTTTCATGTTCTTTTAATACTTTGATTGCTTTTGCGATGTCTTTTGATACTGAGCGTATATGCGGATTTTCTCGACTTTTTGCTTGCACATTTTTTTCTTCTGCTTCTTTGACCGATACCTTAAGCTCTGATAGTTGTTTACACAAACTTTGTATGGTGTCTTTGGTGCCTATATCGCTCATCCTTACGCGTTCAACGATAATAAAATTATTCATTTGTGTGTGATATTCTTCGGATAAGCCTTGTAGTTTAGCATCATTTTCCGCAAGGAGCACTTTAATCTTATCGTTTTTATAAGGATCTTTTAAAAGTGTTTCAATATCCATTCCAAGTAATAACTCTTCTTCATATGGCTTAAAGCGCGCTTTTAAGTTTCCTATTTTTTGTATTATTTTTTTAAACATATGCTCACATTCCAATCTTTGTTTTAGCATGTTTACGATTGATCTAAATGTATAAATCGTATCTCATGCGCTCGCATCTCACGCCGGATATAGCGTTCATGCTGTTTCCACTCAAGTAATAAAGATTCTAAATAAAGGGTTTCTCGTTCAAAATCAGCACCTATTTCTGCAAGCTTTGCCATATGACGATAGGCCATTATACGCTCATCGTGATCAAGTTGATTGAATTCAATAGTATTGGCCGCTTTAACCGATGATATAATTTGATTCAAATGAAAATATGCAATCGATTGGTACAAGGCATAGTTACTATTTTTTTCTGTGTACTCAACAACAAAGCTATAGGACTTTATATCTAAATGCGTTTTAATGAGTTCTTTTGTATAGACTTTTGGATATCTTTTCTTGAGATGTTTAATCATGGCTTGGCCTGACACTTCTTTACCCAATCCTAGAATATATCTCATATAATGACCAAGCCATTTCAACTGATTTGCTTCATTTTCTAATTGCAAAAATGCGGTAATGCTATGGTCTATCTCATCTGCAAAACTATAATACCATACAAGAAAATCAAATGCATCCTCATCTGGATTTTCTCCAATATCGATAATATGTTGAGCTATATTAAGATCCTCTTGTGTCCAATTAAAAAGAAGAATGCATTTTATATACACATATAAGGCCTTTGACGTTTGACTATGTATGTATCCATGACGAATACAAGCTCGGCCTTCCTCTTCATATCCGTACTTCAACAACAAAATTCCGATATTTATGAGCGCCTCCCAATTCCCTTGCATATAGCTTTTCCAATAGGCATTCAATCCATGATCTAATCTCTGACAATCATACAAATAGTCACCTAAATGACGAAATCCTTCTAATGTATTTATCGGAATGTTTTCCGGATATATGAGATTATTCTCTCCATGTAAACTATCTTTTTTAAGTAAATATACGCCCATCTTAAAACCCTTTCATATATCTCTTATCTTTCATCCGGAATACGTACAAGTTCTGCGAGTTTATATGCTATTTCATCTAGAATATCATAAAATGGTTCATCCATTGAATAATAATGTCCTCTTTCTCCTACAATAGGTGTATACGCTAAAACACTGTCATGATCTTTTTTTGCGACAACATAACATACAAGGCCTGCATCTTCTACTTTATTAATAACGTCTTGTAAGGAATGTCCATCATGGGTAGGAATATGTGGTGGCGCATCCGTGATGACAATAAAAACCTTATACTCGTTTTTCATGGGACGTTTCTCTAAATATTCAATCCCTGTCTCTATAGCTTCTAGGGTTGATTCAGGTATATCTCCCCCATAATTTCTTGGCAATTTCTTGACATTTTTACGAAAACGATCAATATCCTTGGTCCATTTGTATTTTTTGGGTTTTTCACGTTCCCCTAAATCTCCATAGCCGATTAAGCCTAACTGATAATCAATTCCTTTATTATGTAATTGATTAGAAAATTCAATGGCTTTTTCCTTGACTCCATCTATATAGACATCCATACTACTTGTTGTGTCTATGAGAAATACAATATCCATTCCTGTTATATCTGCCGTCGGTGTTGCGCTTTTCCTTTCCATAACAGTTGACGTTTTTGTTCGATCAAAAGCCTGATTCACCTGTTGTCCTGTCATTTTATCGACAACTTCAACTTCAAAAAGATTATCACTGTTTATCTTATATGTTATGGCTAGTTCACTATCATTTCTAATATGCTCTAAAAATACAGAACCAATATATTTACATTCTTGTTCATATCCATCTTCCCATTGGAAACAATCAATCTGAACGGCACTTGCTCCTTGCGTTACTTTAAATCCATCATCGGTTGCCGTTGCCGGAATCTCCGTACCCATCTTAAGTATTGGAATAAGTTCTTTTTGACCTGTTGCTTCATTAACAATGGCTCTCGTTCCAATGTGCTGTCGCATGATTTGACCGATTTCCACACTGCTGTTTGGTAAGTGCATCAAGTAATTATATATTGCAGCACCCATAGCAACGCTTTTTGCAGGATCATTTGCTCGATAAGGTTCTTTGATTTGACCGGCAATAATTCTTTTGACCATTGGCACCAATGTTGAACCACCAACTAAGATAACTTTATCAATAGATTCTTTTGTCTCTCCCGCACGTTCTAATGCCGATTCAACAACCTCCATACTACGATCTATATAGTCGCGAATAAGCTCTTCAAACTGGTCTCTCGTGATTTCAAAGGATAGTTGATAAGGTATACCATCAACTATGGTAATTGGATGAATATTTACACTCATTTTATTAGCTTCAGATAACCCTCGTTTAGCACGTTCCGCTTCAACACGAATTTTTTGCATCATCTGTTTTTGTTCGAGTTCTTGGAACTGACTAAATGAAATTGCGTATTTTTTTTCAAAATTATGAATCATTGCTTCAACTAGCACCTGATCAAAATCATCCCCTCCAAGTTGCATATCACCTACATCTGACAATTCTTGGAATGAATTGTTCCCGTATATATCTTGTGACACAGATAAAACACATGCATCAAAGGTTCCGCCACCTAAATCATAGATTAAGATCTTCTGAACATAACTTTGCTTATAACCATATTCAATGGCGGCAGCTAGGGGTTCACTTAAAAGATGCACAGTTTCAAATCCTGCAAGTGTTCCGGCTTTTTTTGTCGCATAGATTTGACGGTCATTAAAATACGCCGGATGGGTAATAACAACTTCTGAAATAGGTTCTCCCACTTGTTCTTGGGCAGCTTTTTTTATTTTTTTTAAAATTTCACTACTGATATCCTCCGGCAATAAGTCTCGCTCACCAATAACAATGGTCTCTTCTTGTCCCATCTTTCGTTTGATTGAAAACACGGTTTCCTCCGCATATATGACGGCGCTATTTTTTGCCTCGGTCCCGACTAAGACTTCATCGTCAAGATAACAAACGACAGATGGCAAAACATCTTCCATACCATCAACTTTGACAACGTCCATTAAATCCGTTCGGTCATCGTACAGCATTCCTACGGTATTTGTTGTTCCTAAATCAATTCCTAAAAAAGCCATTTTTACCTACCTTTCGTCTATGACTAACGTCTTCTGATGTCGTTTCGGTATAAATCCCTGTTTAAACCCTGATGGTGAATAGAGATTACCGTAACCTAGATCTTCAACTTCACCTTGAACCGTCCCTGATTCCTCGTCAATGGATAGAGCCACTTTTAATTGTGTTTGACCACTGGGTCGCTTCGGCAAGCCCGAAACCTCAACATCACCGATGATACTACACCCATCTAATCCTTGCTCTTTATGGATGCGCTCAAGTATACGTACCGATAAGCGCGTCATATCATCTTCATTATCTCCTTCAATTGTAAACACTTGGGAACGTCTTGCTAATCGATAGGGTGTCCCTCGACTAATCATTGTATAAAATTTTTTCGTATCCCCAAGCTCAATCTCAAAACCAATATCATGAGGAACACAAACTTCGAAATTCATCCGCTGTCTACCGGTAACAAGCTCTATTTGATCATGAATTCCCATCTTCATTGCTGCATAAATCGTTGCTCCTAAGGAAATATCTAATGCCGGTCGGTCTGACAAATATATTTTATTTTGGTCTTGAAATATTTGTATCATCATGGCTTTAATCCATGGCATCTGAGATGATCCACCTTCTAAAAGAACGCGATCAATCTCTTCAGCTTTTATAGCACCTTTATATGCCTCTTGTAATGTTTTTAGGACAAGTGTTTTTGTCTTCTCAATAAACTTAAGTCCTATAGACTCAAATTCATCCCGGGTCATATTTACCACAAAGGGTGGTGTACAAAAAGGAAATGGAATGCGGATTTTTTGTGTTCCTGAAAGACGCTCTTTCGTTTCTCTTGCACGCATCTTAATCTCTGCATGATTTTCTTTGGACAAATGTTCAAGATTAATCCCCTTTTGCGCAATGATTTCTAAAAAATGTCCATATAGAATTTCGTCAAGAACATCTCCACCATGTTTTGCTTGTCCACCCTCACTTAATACGCTAAGCGTTTGTTCAGTGTCTGTCACCTGTTCTACACCAAATAATGTAATATCTAAGGTCCCTCCGCCAAAGTCAAACACCATGATTTTTTCACCGGATTTAAAGGGATGATGATAATTATAAGTAAGTGCTGCCGCTTTCGGTTCTTCTATTAAACAGATGAGTTCCTCTTGGATCCCTGCTATATGACAGGCATTAATCGTTGCTTTTTTTGCCGCATCGTCGAAATCATAGGGTACAGAAACGACGATTCCTGCAAGATTACTTTTGGGATTCATACTCTTTATCTGGTCTAATAAGGTTCGAAGAACTTTTGCTGAAAGTTCTTCCGGTGTAAACGACTGCCTATTGAGAGAAACGACTTGATTGCTTCCCATTAAACTTTTAAAAGAGATTGCTGTAGATTCCGGGAAAATTACATAGGTATTTAATGCCTCTGATCCAATAATCCATTCCTCATCAAGCTCATCTTTTCGATATTGAACCACCGACGGGAGAGGTATCTTACCAAATCCGTTACTCATGTCAACTGGCTCCGGTGCATTTTTTTGTTGGTGCCAATAGCTAATCACTGAATGTGTGGTTCCTAAATCAACACCTAAAATATATGTATTCTCATCTAAACCTTGTTCTCTAATCATTTTTTTATAATGTTCGATATTCATATTTCACCTCTTCGATCTGTCCTTCAATACTGATTTCCAAAGTAATCTCTATATGTGTTGTTGCATTTTCAGGATGAATGTATAGATTAAATAAATGTCTTTCATTCAATTTTTCATCTAACTGTAGAAAAGGCACACTGCGCTGATAATTAGTAAGCACTATATCGATAATATATGGATTTTGGTATTTTTCCCCTGGTAAAATAAATGGAACCCAATGATTATTATGATCGAGAATAGCATAGCCCCAATGGGTTTTTGTCGTGGTACATAAATCTTTTTTATGTGCTTTTCTATACTCTAAGAAAGCTATAGCACCTTTAATTAACATATGCTCATCGTAGTCGCCCTTATATTCAGCCAATAATTGCTTCCAAAAACACTCTTGATTATAGCCCCCACCAATCCAGATGGTGTCGTTTTGAACCTTAAGCATCTGTAAGCTTTCTGACAGCCATTGTTTAAAAAACATGTCAAAGTCCGCATATTTTATGGTAATCTTTTTAGGCGGATATTGGATTGACGTATATAGGTGAACATCTTGGCGCTGTTGAATTTGGCGATATAAGAGAAGCTTTTGATCTTCATAAGTCCGCATAAGTGACTGTATATCAATCTCTAAACCATAGATTTTTTCATGTTCTTCTTTGAGCCTGCTTAAGTAAAATTTATCAATTGCATCTAACGCAATTGAATTTTTATTGACCTCTCGAACGTTTTCCTTAAGAATATCTTGCTCTCGAAAATCGAACCAGGCACTCCATGAACCATTAAAATATACAAATGTAGCATCGTGCAGTTGTTTTTGATAACCATAACCGACAAATGCCTCTTTCATTGATATCCATTGAACATCTGTATATTGAGTCTTTGTCAATTGGGCTTGGACCCCGTCACAATGATACCATGTAAACTCTGCCGCATTAATTAATGCAATAGATGTAATCTTAAGATCATGATATTGCTGTGCAATCTTTGTTATGCATTTATGTAAGAAATCATAAGTCGTTTGGACTGATTCACCTGCCCATACTGCATGTCCGAAAGTAACGGCTTCTTCTCCACATAATACATCTTCTTCATGGTCAAGATAAGCGATTTTAAAAGGTACTTGAACCATTCCGTATCCACCGGTCAAATCAACATACTGCAGGCTTTTCGCTTTCTCATTTTCAATAGCAAACGCACTTCTATTTTGTCCAAGCTCAATCCATAATGTAGCCTTCATATTTACTCCTATTTTGCTGCAACAACACTTGCACGTGTTATAATACGGCCTTTTATAGCAAAACCACTATTCTGAGTACGAATAATCTCACCTTTACTATAGTCCGATGATTCTTCAACTAAAATAATCTCATGCATTCTGCCATTAAACTTTTCTCCCGGTTCCGGAAAAATACGATCAACCTGATATTTTTTCAAATCTTGTATCATCAACTCAAACAAACGACGCACTTTTTTTCCAAAGGATTGTACAAGTTCTTGTTCATTTTCCATAAGAATTGCAATCGATTGGTGAATAATATCTTCAAGGCTTTTAATTTCAAAAAGGATGTCCTTATTTAAATGGGTTAATTCACGTTCATAGGCCTCATCTATAGCTTGATGGATAACTTTATCAAAACGTTCTTGAACGTTTTCGAATCCAGAGCTTGTTCCTTGTATTGCCTCTTCAAAATATGTATTACAGTTCTTCTCAAATTCTTCCCTGAAATCAAAAATTATATTGGTTACATCCAATTGATTAGCTTTTCTCTCAAGTTGATAATCTTCATTCTTTTCTTTTATCACATCATACTTAAGCATGAGGGTGTCAATCACACCTTGTATAATATTGCGATGATGTTGATCTTGGACTTGATCAATATTTAAAGCTTGAACTTCCATTAAAATAGTACTCATATGATCAATCAAACTATAATTAATTAGTTCAAAAGAATGACTTACCCGTTTTAGATTATTCACTGCTTTTGTACTTACCTTAACCAATTCATCATTCACATGCATTATGAAAAGATCAAGTGTATTTTTTTTATTGGCTTCGACAACTTCCATGAGGGCGATTAACTTTGAATTATTCATTATATTGTTCTCTATGATTGATTCAATATTTTTAACTACAAAGTTATACTCCACTTTTTCACATTTTTTTATTGCATGCTCAACATCGTCAATTGCAGAGCAAATATATTGATATGTATCTCTTAAGGGATAGACAAATTCACTCGTTAACTGATTGGCCTTTTCATTAAATCGGTCAGAATCAATATTTAAATCAATATGGATATAGCTTTCAAGAATAGTTTTTTGTTCGTTTATGACTTTAATATAATCAATTAATTCCGATCTGCTTTCATAAAGATTGATTTCCCTTGCATACTTTTCTACAATTTTCTTTAAATCATCTTGCATAGTATAGTATGCATTTAATATAAATTCTTTTAATATATCTTTATATTCATTATATATGCTAAGTGGTAAGGTGAATTCTCGAATCGATTCATCTTTTAAGTGGTTCAATGCATCTTGCGCTTTAAGTAAAGCAAGGGATTCGATGAGTGTACGTTCATATTCCAATGGATTTTCACGTTCAATTGTGAACTCATCCTTTTGCATTTCTAACACATCAAATATCATTTTTATGATTTCAAAAACCTCTGGGTTATCAATATGTTCAAGACTTTGTCCTAGATATGTTTCATACCGCTTTTTAACTTCTTGAATGACATGATATAAGTTTTCAGTTTTTTTGAGTTGATTAATATTTTCAATATACAGTTTAATCTGAAGTAATATTCTGGAAACCATTTGATCAAAAGCTACTTTGAGGACATCGATGCACCGATCTTCCATATGATTATTGTTCAGTATATATTCTAATACAATTTTTTCGATTTGCTTTTCTTCAATAAATCTATACATACTTTCCTCACTTTTCATACAGTTCATCAACAGTCAGCGATGTAGATATACCTTCTGTATCTAATGACTGAGCTTCAACAGTTAACATGTTGTCTTGATTTAGTTTAAATTGAACACGGATTTTTTCTTCACCTTTTGGCCTTGATGGGATGTTCCTTAGTGTCGTACCTGAAAGTCGCCGCATACTGTCTTCATAAACAAACTTACGTTGATATTGATTGGGTTCTAAGTCTTCATATACGACAATGGCCATGCTTGTTAAATCGTCATGACTAGTTTCAAATGTATAGGGTGCTTCTACAACTAAGCCATCTTCCGGTATGTCCATATCTCGTTTGATAATCTCTAAATAGCGTCGCCCTGCAATCTCAATACCTAAGGAATGGATTGTTTTTTCGTAAACTTTAGGTCCACGCGTCGATGGTAACATGATTTGATGACAATAATGCGCCGCACCTTGTGAAATACTTAGTGCAGGGCTTATTTTAGAACGATAAGGCTCTTGTTGAAAATATTCTTTAATTTTTTGTTCAACAAGAGGAATCGCCGATGAACCACCGACTAAAAAAATATCATCAACGTCTGAGGCTTCAATATGACCGTTGATTAAGCATTTTTTTACACTTTCCATTGTTCTTTCGACCAAACTATCCACAGATTCATTTTTCATCCGTTCAAAAATATAGTCCGGATCATCCAACTGGTGCTGTCGTTTATGCATATAAAATTCGTCTCTACTTAGCTCAAACTGAATATTCACCGGAATAGGCGTCTGAATAAATGGAGCCAATACAACTTTTGCATTATGGGTCATCGATAGTTTTTCTTTGACTTGATTGGCAACTTGCTTCATTCGGATAATTGCCATCTTTTTTTCTTGAACGCTAAGACCGTCTTGTGCATCAACGTCATATAGGTCAATACTATGATGGGTTTGTTCTAAAAAGTTTTCATAAATCAAGTCAACCATTAGTTGGTCTAAATCATTGCCACCTAAATAATTATCTCCATATGTGCTCACAATAGAAATATTGGGTTCACTTAAATCATCTATATGTTCGATATTTAACACACATGCGTCAAACGTTCCTCCACCAAAATCGTACACCAATACTTTTTTGCTTTCTTTTGAGCTTATGGCATATTGGATTGCAGCTGCGGCAGGTTCTAAACGTAAATATACTTTTTCTTCATCAAAACCGGCCATAACTGCGGCTTTTTTCATTTTTCTCTTTTGTTTATCGGTTGAATTGGCCGGAACAGTAATAACGCAACCAGAAAAAGCACCAAATATATTTAATACATCTCGAATATATTCATCTGCTTGATTCTTTAAGTGGGCTAGAATTTCAGCCACTATAGCTTCCGGTAAAAAACTAAACCGCTCCTCATTGCTTGTTATTTCAATAGGTTCATCGGATTCAAGTCTTCGCTTAATTGATGTGATCGTACTCTCCGGATATATCACCGCAGATTCTTTTGCCTCTAATCCAAAAATACGATTCAGTTCACCCGTCACTGAATCCGTTTCAAATTGTACAGCTGAAGGAAACACTGTATATCCATCGATCTTCAATGTATGTACTTCATTTTGGTCATATTGATATATACTAACAACAGAATTTGTTGTTCCAAAATCAATTCCCATGTATAAGCCTTTATTAAGTTCTAAACTTAGTACGCCCACATTTATAACCTCCTTGTTTCTATATACGCAATAGACACCTTGTATCATCAAGATGCTTTACATACTCATCTATAAGTGCGTTTACACCTTGACTATCTCCAACTTCCATGGCAAATGTTATGAAATCAATATGTGCACTTGCGGTCTGCTTATAAATAATATCTGAAACGACAATCATTTTTTGACCATTTGACATCGTTTTTACAATATAATACTCCATAAACTCTCCATAAAACAAATATATTGGAAAGACGAACATACCAAAGGCTAAATGTTCCATCACTTCCATATGATAGTCTTCATCTTCTTCGTAACGATAATAAATCCTTAATTCATCATTGAGTTCTCCATAATATTGTATACTAGTCTCTAAAGTTTTTCCACTGTTTTTATAGGACCATGGAACTATTATATCACGATAATTGATTTCTCGAATATACTTATGGTTTGGGAGAACCTTTAATAAGGTCAATAATAGGCCAGCATTATGATTTTTCTCATGGTTATAGCAACTTTGAATAATGCTTATATCTTCTTTGCTTGGTGCCATTTCGTCAATAAGAATGCGTCGACAGATTATGTGACACAGTAAATGTCTTACTTGGTTTTGCTCATCAAGAGACAGTTGCTCATATATACTGAATAAAGCTTTGCGAGACGCCTCATTTAAAAGCTTACTTAAAAACAAATGAAGGTTTTTGTCATGAACTTCGATCGTTTTATAAACGCTGTTATTTAGGAAGACGTTTGTTCTATGCGGTTTTTGTTCATACCAACGTTTCGCTTGATGACTTAATAATATAAGGCCTTCCGGTTTTAGACCTTCTTCAATGCGTAAAAACAAAGATTCAACTTCCGGCTCAGCCATTCTATCCAAAGAATACTCAATAAGAAAAGTCAGAAAATATATGCCTTCCTTCGTATTTATTATATACTCAAGAAATGGAGCTTTTATGATATCTTCCAAAACATAAAAATGATCCCGTATAATTTGTTCTTTAATTAAAAGCAGAATATGAATGACTGCATTCATGTATATCTGGTCATGAGACATTTCCTTAATATAACGAATCAGCTCTTGGTACATCCTAGAAAAGCGACTATAGTCCACTATGTCTGCTTCGATCATTTTTTTGTATACGTATCCTTTTGATTCTATGGATAAGTCTTTTACAAAATTCATATATCGCAATAGCCCAAAATCAATTTGTTCCTTTAACTTTGTCACCGTCTCAACATAAATTTGATCTAGATTTTTAATATAAGATCCTTCGCTTAGTCCGATTTTATAATATTCTAATGCCAGACGATCTTTTCTTCCTTCTGCAATGGACTTTTCACAGCATAAATGTAGTAATTCATTGGATGGATATACTTTATACAATTGCATTAATAGTCGACTGGACATATAGGGATTTCTTCGTATCCACAACTTTTGTCTGGAGACAATACGATGGGCCCAATGTTTGCTTAAAGAGGATTTATTTAAAGCCCACTGTATGCATACAGGATAAAATTGATCGTTCGCTTCCAATAAAACATCATATTTGTTAAGGAATCGTACGGCTTCTGCAAACATGAATCCATGGCGTATCTTGGACTCATAAATATATCGATAATATAAATATCGATCAAAACCCTTGCCTACATACCGTGCCTGTATTAATAGAATTAACCAGTGGTTACTATTGGTCAGCTCACTAGGCGAGAGATTACGTTTTCCTATACGTTGCTTAATTATTTTTTCAAACATGACGAAAATCGGATAGAGTGTTTTCTTTTGATAATAGTTATTATATTTGCGGATAAATTTTGCCTCTTGCTCATAAACTCTAACGTCACCAATCTCAACCAAAACCCATAAATAAAGGAGTCTGATCTCAAAGTCCAATTGACTAAAATTCAAACAGGCTTTCATCATATTGACTAAACTCACTAAAGCTTTTCTATTCATGCTGTCTATCAAGAAAAAGACGTATTTATTCAAACATTCTATGCGTAGTTTCTGATAAGCTTCATAATCGTTGATTTTAAACGATGTCAAATATGAAGGATATGCTGTAACTGTCGTTTTAACACTTTTATATTGCAATCGACTCTCTTGAGCACCAATTTGAATGCTAAATACAATCTCTTCAAAGGGCATTTCCTTAAAGATCACTCGACCGATAATTTTGTCCCAGGTTGTTTGCTGAATATACCATTCCTGAGTCCAAATATCTTTTAGAAAAAATTCGGTATTTTGGGGATGAATCAGGTCATGTTCAGACTCTATAACAATATTTTTAAATTCATCCGATGCATTATATAACTTTAATTCAATGGCATCATCAAGACTATATGTAATTTTTTCAAAAAAAATGTCCACATCTCTATTTATTTGTATTGGTTTTTGGGAATCTCTCGTTTTAATTTGTCCTACTTCAATGATTGGCTCAATACCACTACTTATGTCTGTTGATTTTGCTTGAATTCGAAATTCGATTACAATGACGCCTCCAGGATAATATACATACATCTCCTCTTCATATTCATAGTTAGGGACCAATTTTGAACCATCGATTTGATACATTATATAGTTCGATTCTGAGTGATCATCCAGTTGAACATCCACAAATCCTTTTAATACCTCAATATAAATCAGTTGGGAATACTTGGAATAATTTTGCACGTGAAGCTCACCATAATAGACGTGACCTGCTCTCATGGTTATGGAATTAAACAAGGGCTCCACTTGTATATTAAGTTTTGGATGTTCTATTGTATAATTGGCAATGGCTAGTAAACGTTCTTCTTTTTTCATTCCACTCACATCCATACTGGATTTTTTAATCCTTTATCGTTATAATGATTATAGCATATTCACAAATCGTTTCCAAAGGAGAACATTATGAAAGAACTAAATAATTTTCATGGTAGCGACATTGAAAAAGTCGCAAAATTTTATAATATTGATGAAAAATCAATCATAAATTTTAGTGGTAACGTTAATCCACTCGGTTTATCCAAGCAATTACAGGAAAAACTGGTGAACAACATTGATCTGGTGACAAATTATCCAGACCCCGATTATGTCAGCTTGAAAGAAAGTATATCTCGATATGCAGCAACGGATTCTGAATATGTATTGCTAGGAAACGGTACAACAGAGCTCATTGCCCATTATATTGATTACGTCCATCCTAAAAAAGCACTCATTATTGGCCCCACTTATTCAGAATATGAAAAAAAAATTAGCAGTTGTGATGCTGTTGTCATCTATTATCCGCTACATGAAGAGAATAATTTCCAAATTGATATCCCTAAAATTATCGAGTTATGTTCAAACGACATTGATTTAGTTGTATTATGTAATCCCAACAATCCTACAGCGTCTTTAGTGAATGCAAATGACTTAAATCCTTTGTTTGACCATCTTAAAACCTTGGGTTTGCATATACTTATTGACGAAACCTATATGGATTTCATTGAAAATGCCGAAAAAATCAGTGCCATTCAGCTTGTTGAAAAATATTCCAATTGCATCGTACTTCGAAGTTTTTCAAAATTTTTCTCTGCTCCGGGACTGCGTTTAGGATATGGGATTACAAGTGATTTCAAATGTCACGAATCTATGGAAAAGCAACGTCACCATTGGGCCATCAATTCTTTGGCTGCATTTGCAGGTTCTGAACTGATGAAAGACGACGAGTTCATAGAAAAATCGCGTCATTTCATTCAAAATGAACGCAATCGAGTTATGAAGCAACTTGCCAAGATTAATGAACTGAAAGTTTTTCCAAATTATGGTAATTTCTTTTTTGTCAAAATAATCAACACAAATTATACTACCGCTGATTTATTTGAACATCTTATAAAAAAAGGTTTAATGATTCGCGACACAGCATCCTTTCCATTCTTACATGGTGAATATTTTCGCTTTTCACTATCAACACAAGATAATAATGATCTCTTAATTCACGAGATCCAAAACTATTTCAATAATTAAAGAATAAAACAAAGGGGCAGATGATCTGCCCTTTTGTTTTACTCTTGGAAGGTCCTCATTTAATTTTCACCTTAATAATCTTCATTGCTTGTTTGATTGTTCATAATTGCAACACCTGAACTTGCACCAATCCGGTCGGCTCCTGCTTCAATAACTGCCATTGCATCTTCATAATCGCGTACGCCTCCAGATGCTTTGACTTTTGCTTGACCTTCAACCGCTTCCTTCATCAAACGTACATCTTCTACCGTTGCACCACCACTACTAAAACCTGTTGACGTTTTTACAAAGTCCGCTTTCGCTTTAACTGCAAGCTTACACGCAGTTTCTTTCTGTTCGTCGGTTAACAAGCATGTCTCAATAATGACTTTAACCGTTGCACCTGCTGCAGCTTCTACAACAGCTTTAATGTCTTCATACACTTCATCTTCGAGTCCGTCTTTTAATGCGCCGATGTTAATGACCATGTCAATTTCATCCGCCCCATCTGCAATCGCTTGTTTTGTTTCAAACGCCTTAACGTCTTTTGTAACAGCCCCTAATGGAAATCCTACCACTGTACATACTTTCACATCTGAATCTTTTAATTCATTTTTCACAAACGCTGTATTGTATTGATTCACACAAACGGAGGCAAACTGATATTTTTTTGCCTCATCACAGATGGTCTTTACTTGAGCCTTTGTTGTGTCCGGTTTTAAAATTGTATGATCAATATATTTTGCTAAATTCATATGAACCTCCATCTATCACTAAAAATTAATTGCATTGTTTTGTTCCGTTGCCCATACCTTGTTTAATCCTTCTTGCATAATAGCTGCAGATATAATGCCAAATTCTATTATTGCTAAAATCAAACAGATAATACTGTCATCTCTTTCCGGTAGTCCTGCTGCCCTTTGAGTCTCCCCAACGCGTTGCGCGTATTTATAGAACCAATACCACCGGTATGGAAAAACAAAAATACATAGCACAAGTTCTATTCCGCTATCCATGTCTGTTTTGTTTAAATATCCATTGATGTCACGCATGGTTATATAAATCCAATAAAAATAGTATATTCCACACGTAATAATTGAGTATACGACAACAGATGCTACACTTCTTTGTTGATACATAATCTTCTCCTCTTTACCTTTTATTTTATTTGTTCTTCTTTACGAACCTTTTGTTTAAAATGATCACCTCGTTCTTCAAAGTTTTTATAACAATTATAACTACTTGCTGCCGGTGATAGCAAACAACTCTTACCCTCTAATGTGTGTTGATAGGATAAGCGAACAGCTTCATCCATTGATTCTGCCAAATGCCAGTAGCGACTTACGTGATCTTGATCAATTTCACTTGCCCATTGATAAATTTTATATCCAGTGTCCGGTAAGCAAATGATATGAAGATTTTTATACATTAGCAATTTTTCTGTAAATTCACTATAGTTTATCCCACGGTCGAATCCACCAATAATAAGGGTCATCAAGTTAGGAATTGAATGAATTGCTTGGATGGTTGCTTCCGGAATTGTCGATATGGAATCATTATAAAATGCAATTCCTTTATGGGTGCCAACATATTCCAAGCGGTGTTCTAGTCCTTTGAAGCTTCCAATCAAGGCTAAAATATGTTTAGGATCAATGGTATCGTTCTTGAAAAAGCCTTCTTTACTAAGATATTGAATAACATTAATGACGACAAGGCTATTCATTAAATTATGGTCGCCAATGAGTTGTTTAGAAAAGTCTTTTTGCCCGTATTGGATAAGGTCTCCGTTAGAACTTTTGTAGTAAATTTGATTATCCTCAATAAATACTCCGGGATGACTTAATCTATTATTTTGAATATCTCCAAACGTCTCAACCACCTTTGAATCGTCAAATTTTGTCTGGGAGATGCGTTCTCGTAAAAGCGAATTATCTGCACCATAGACGCATAAACTCATGCCTTTATCGTTTGTATTATCTGCTAGAAACAACTGTAGTTTAGCATCTTGATATGCTTTATAACTCTCGTAATTGTTTAAATGTTCTTCAAACAAGTTAAGTATAACGCGAATTCGAGGTCCATGCTGTAAGAATTCTGTCTGAAACGATGACATTTCATACACATATATTTGTCCCTCAGTGTGGGTTTCTAAACATTCAAGCGCAGGGTAACCAATATTACCCACTAGTCGAACACGAAGCCCTAATTGGCTTAAGACATGGGTCACTAAAGAAGAAGTTGTACTCTTTCCCTTTGTTCCGGTTATACCTATACTATAAGCCCCCATGTACTCCATGAACAATTCAGATTGGGATAGTATCTTTGCCGAATCTAAATGTTTGAGCAAAAATCCGGGTAAGCCGGGAGTTTTAAAAATAAAATCATAGCTGTCTAAATTGTTTAAATATGCATCTGGTGAAAGTACATGTGTTGTTTGATCCTTTGCCTTCTCTAAATATTCTTCTACGATTGCAGGGTTTTGGTCCATAACATACAATTCATAACTTATCGACAATTTCTTTAATAATCTGTATGTGCTTATTCCTTCTCTTCCAAATCCAATTAAAACTATTTTTTTATTTTTAAAACGTTCTTCTAAATCTTTTTTTATTGTTTTCCAACATGTATTATTCGCCAATGTCATCTAGTTCCTTTCTTAGGCGATTTAGGTAGTGCAATGGAACCCTGTGTCCTTCTTCATAATCTGTCGGCTCATCTGCCAACTTGGGTCCACCTATTTCAATATAATATTGAACTAATGGCGGATAAGCATGATGTGGATGATGGGTCTTTTTTATAAATAGATTTAATGCATGTCGAACTTCCCATATGGTTCCGACACATTCAAACGGCTTGGTTTCTTTGATCCCAATAAGCTCATCAAAGATGTCTTTTAAGTCCATATCGGAATAAAGTTCCTTACCAAAATCATGTTCTAGTTGTTCTAAATCAATAAATGGGCTAAGAATAATATATACAAATAAACACTTGGCACACTTTCCACACCATTTATTTTCTTTTTTCCCTTGATTACAACTTCGATATACATGATGATAGTTTGTATATTTTGAGAATAAATGACCGATTTCGATTTCATATAATGGACGCAATAGACTAAAGTATTCTATATCTTTTGTTAAATATTCCTGCAAATAATTTGCAAAATCATCTTCAAATTCATAACTTTTTGAATACTGATGATTAAATGTGGTTCCTATAACGCTGGGTTCATTAGCACTACGTTCATTTGATAAAGGGATATATTTTTTTCCGGCTAAAACGGCTCCGAATGTTGCAATAAATGCTAAAATTGCCGAAAAAGGAACATGCCCGTTTAAATACCCCATTTCATTCATGTCTATTAAGCGCTGATCGAAATATCGTTGTGCTTCTAAATAGTCGTGGTAATGGGCAACTTCAATACAATCATATGCTGCTTTTGGTGCGCTCATAACAAAAGGAAGGCTAATATCATGGTCTTCTTTCAGAATTTCTAAGGTGACCACCGAATCCTTACCTCCACCAATTGGAATGAGGTGCCCCTTGGTCTGAATATCGACTGTCACATTCATCAATGGCTGATCCATACTACTTACAAAGTGAACAAAATTATCTTCATTCACCTCTTCCACCATTTTATTTAAATAAATGAACTCACCTAAGCCGTGATAAAATAATTTTTTCCACCATTTTTCTTGTTCTTCAGTGAGTCGTCCACAAGCTATATATACTTCTTGGGGACATGCTAACTTGTAATAATTGATTGTTTCTATTAAACCGATATGAAAAATAAAATTCACATAGTTTTGAATTTGATTCCTACGTAAATGAATATCACTTGTTTCTACGTAATAAGATACCCTATGAATAAAGGGTATCTGTTCTGTATCCGATTCTAACTGATATGAAAAAATTAATTCAATTTCATCGTCTTTTATTTTATAGTCATATGCTTTATATGTAAATCGCTTATATTGTTGTGATAATGTTTTATAATCCATCCTATACCTTCTTTACTCAATCTACTGACTTCGTTGAAAAAGCTCTTTTGTATGATGCATACGCTTAACAATCTCTTCAATATCTTCCCTTGCTTCAATGTGATTAACACGTTTAATGAGTTGATTTAATTCATCAATCATTAACTGATATATAATGTTTACATCATCATCCTGCTTCATATTATTCTTAGCCAATGTTTCAGATAAATCAATCACTTTTTGCTTTAACAAAGCGTTATTGGCAGCAAGTGGATTTTGGTCTACTGCATATTTTAATTCTTTCAGCAAACATTCTATTAATTTTTCATGTCGATGATTAAAAAAATCAAATAATAAGCTCATATCTCTTCGCTAAAGAACCGCCGACCTCCTATACCATTTGATTCTATTCTACCACATATAAAATAATTTATGAAGAAAAAAATAAGACATCTGCAAACTTGGCAGATGTCTTTGATTTTCCGATAAAATAATCCTTTATTTTATTCCATATATGGCGTAATAATCATCGATACGTCCTTTAATTTCATCATCAATATATACCACACCATCAATCGGTCGGTTATATAGATATTCAATAACCTCTTCCATTGTTACAATAGCTTGTGTTTTGATTCCGAATTCTTGTTCGATTTCTGCTAAAGCACTTATCTCATTTTGTCCTTTTTCCATACGGTCCACAGATATAATTAAACCGATAACATCTACATCGGCTTGTGCTTTTAGCAAAGGCATAGTCTCACGAATCGATGTACCTGCAGTTGTGACATCTTCAATTAGCAATACCTTTTGACCGTCTTTGAGCGGACCACCTAAAAGAACACCTGCATCTCCATGATCTTTGGCTTCTTTACGGCTTGAGCAGTATTCTACATTTGATCCATATGAACTGCTTAATGAGATTGCTGTAGCAACACTTAAGGGAATACCTTTATATGCCGGTCCGAATAAAACATCAAATTCTGTACCGAAATTATCTTTAATCGCTTTCGCATAGTAATCACCTAATCGGTTAAGTTGTCGTCCTGTTCTATAATTCCCTGTGTTAATAAAGAACGGAGTTTTACGACCGCTTTTTGTTGTAAAGTCCCCAAACGTTAACACGCCTGATTCGACCATAAATTCTATAAAATCTAGTTTATATGCGTCCATTAAAATCTTTCCCTTCGTATAAGTCTTACTCTATTATACCAACAATTTCATTAATGTCTAGTAAATTATAGGATTTCATATAGTTTCTTATACCTTCTAGGACTTCCATTGTTGCTCTTGGATTCAGTAAATTAGCGGTTCCGACAGCAATTGCATTTGCACCGGCCATCATAAATTCAAGGGCGTCTTCCCCTGTCATGATGCCACCCAATCCGATAATCGGAAGTTGACATGCTTT
Organism: Clostridiales bacterium UBA2432; assembly: GCA_002342805.1. GTDB lineage: Bacteria > Bacillota > Clostridia > Lachnospirales > Vallitaleaceae > UBA1351. The sequence goes on from DDQW01000006.1 coordinate 57,437, forward strand.
TGACACTTGATAAACCATGCGAACAGCCACCGGCTTAATAGCCGGACCTGAAAACCCTCCCATTTTTCTGGCTAGGGTAGGTTGGCGTCGATGTACATCAATATGCATTCCAATCAGCGTATTTATTAAAGATAAACCATCCGCTCCGGCCGCTTCCACTGCCTTAGCTATTTCAGTAATATCAGTCACATTCGGACTCAATTTTACAATCAAGGGTTGTTTTGCGACTTTTTTTACTTCTGCAGTGACAAGCGCTGCCATTTTGGGATCAACACCAAAAGCAACGCCACCTTCCTTGACATTTGGACAGGAAATATTTAATTCCAGCATATCTACATCTGCATCTGAAAGTTTTTCCACAACATCACAGTATTCTTGTATGGTTCTTCCAGCCAAATTCACAATAATCTTGGTATCATATTGACGCAAGAATGGAATATCCTCTTTGATAAAGACATCAACTCCCGGATTTTGAAGACCCACTGAATTTAACATTCCACCATAGGTTTCTGCAATTCTTGGGGCTGGATTTCCCTTCCATGGAGTACTTGCAACACCTTTAACAATGACACCGCCAATTTGATTTAGGTCAACAATATCTGCATATTCTTTCCCCGAATTAAAGGTTCCTGATGCTGTAAACACTGGATTTTTAAATTTTACGCCACAAAATTCTACACCTAGATTCATGAAAAAATCACCTTTCTATAGTCAAACACAGGACCATCTTTACACACCTTCATATAATCAAAGTCCTCTGCGTTTTTTATTGCTACAACGCAACCAACACACCCGCCAAAACCACAACCCATGCGTTCTTCTAAAGAAAACTCCCCTTGATAGCCTTCTCGAAGCCCAAAATTTTGTAGGCCTTTAAGCATGGGCGTGGGACCGCAAGCATATACATAATCAAAGGTTTTTAGCTGATGGTTTAACTTTTGCTCTTCCATTAATCCAATCACATGCCCATGATAACCTTCACGACCGGAATCCGTTGAAATATATACTTTCCCATAGGCCTCAAACTCCTTAGTCAAATACACATCATCTCTAAACCCGAGCATGATTGTAATCTCTATCTCTTCTTGATATCGCTTCTTTAGCTCTTTCGAAAGTTCTAGAAGTGGCGGTGTTCCTACACCACCACCAACAATAAGGACTTGTTTTGGACTATTATGCTTCTCTGAATTTAGGTCAAGAGAAAATCCTTTTCCAAGCGGTCCTAATACATCAATCATTTCACCGGCTTCCATCTCAGAAAACAGGTGGGTACCACTTCCGACAACCGCATAAAGAAGTCGTAAATAGCCTTGTTCATGATTGATTTCGCAAATACTTATGGGTCTTGGTAGTAATTTTGACTGATCATTGCAATACAGGTTAACAAATTGTCCGGCTTGTGCTTGTTTTACAATATCCGGCGCTTGTATAAGCATTTCGTATATTGATGGTTTTATCATGATATTACTTATGATTTTATAACTTTTTCGATCTAACGGATTATGACACATCGTCTATTCCCCCATATTATAAATTGCCATCTTGCTTTCATCAAGTTCAGCTGCAATAATCTTCATCATTCCTTTTGCCGTATCTAAGGATGTTAATACCGGTACACTCGTTTCAATTGCCGCTCGACGAATCATAAAGCCTTCTCGCTTGGCATCGTTGGCTTTCGTCGGTGTATTTATGACCATCTGAATCATTCCGCTTCGAATAAGGTCTAATACGTTAGGAACACCTTCACTGATTTTACGCGTTGTCTCAACAGCGATTCCATTCGCTCTTAATAGATTCGCGGTTCCTTCTGTTGCAACAAACTTAAAGCCTAGTTTGGCATATTCCTTAGCAATCGGCAAAAACGCTTCTTGATCGTAAGGTTTTATTGTTGCCATTATGGTCCCTTTTTCTTTGATAACACCCATTCCTGAGGCAATAAACCCTTTATATAAAGCTTCTTCCACCGTTTTCCCTATTCCAAGTACTTCACCCGTTGAACGCATCTCCGGTCCTAGGCTCACTTCAACATCCGGCAATTTCTGGGTGGAAAATACCGGTACTTTTATTGCCACAAGGTCTGCTTCTTTATATAAGCCGGTTCCGTAATCCATATCCACGAGTTTTTCGCCCAGCATTGCACGTGTTGCCAACTCAATCATGGGAACACCGGTGACTTTACTTATATATGGCACCGTTCGTGATGATCGGGGATTGACTTCAATGATAAACAGCTCATCCTCAAATTCTATATATTGTATGTTAATCATTCCAAGAACTTTTAATGCTTTTGCGACTTTGCTTGTATCGCTGACAATTTGATCAATAATGCGCTTTGATATGTTTTGTGGTGGATAAATACTAATACTATCGCCGGAATGGACACCTGCTTTTTCTAAGTGTTCCATAATGCCCGGAATGAGTACATCATCTCCATCACAAATGGCGTCCACTTCAATCTCTCGACCAATCAAATACCGATCAATGAGTACCGGGTTCTTATGGTCACGTTCAAACGCCTGCACCAAATACCGATGTAACTGCTTTTCATCATAAGTGATTTCCATACCCTGTCCTCCAAGAACATAACTGGGGCGTACAAGAACAGGGTAGCCTAACTTCTCAGCTTCTAACAAACCTTCATCAAGATTCCAAACAGCTTTTCCTTTGGGTCGATTAATATCTAAGGCTTCCATTAATTCGTCAAATCGTTCACGGTCTTCTGCTTCATCAATCTGATCCGGCTTGGTTCCTAAAATCGGCACCTGCATTTCATCTAAAAAGCTTGCCAATTTTATCGCTGTCTGTCCTCCAAATTGTAAAATAACGCCATCCGGTTTTTCTTTTTCAATGATGTTTAATACATCTTCTTCTGTCAATGGCTCAAAATACAGCTTATCTGCCGTATCAAAATCCGTACTTACCGTTTCCGGATTATTGTTGGCAATAATGGTTTCAATACCTGCTTTTTTGAGTGCCAGAATACTATGCACGGAACAGTAATCAAATTCAATCCCTTGTCCGATACGAATGGGACCGGATCCAATGACGAGTACTTTTCTTCGATCTGATACCTCGACTTCATCAAATTCATCATAGGTTGAGTAGAAGTATGGACTTACTGCCTCGAACTCACCGCCACAAGTATCCACCATTTTAAATACGGCTTGAATCTTAAGATCTTTTCGTTTTTGATAGACATCAATCGGGGAACAATGGACAAAGTCTGCAATTGCCTTATCAGAAAAGCCTTTTTTCTTAAGCATTCTTAGTTTATCTGCATCCAGTCCATCTAAGGAACTTGAACGTAGTTGTTCTTCCAATTGAACGATTCCATCAATCTTATCGATAAAGAAAGGATCCATTCCTGTTATTTTACATATTTTATCTTTACGATAGCCACGTCGAAGCATTTCGGCAAGGTCAAATAATCGTTCGTCATCCGGTACTTGTACTCGACGTTTCAGTTCGTCCAAAGACCGCATTGCTGCTTTTTTATGATAGAGCGAGTATTGGCCAATCTCTAGAGAACGAACGGCTTTAAGCAGGGCCGACTCAAGATTATTTCCGATAGCCATGACTTCACCAGTTGCCATCATCTTCGTTCCCAGTGTTTTCTTTGCACGACGGAATTTATCAAAAGGCCATTTAGGTATTTTTACTACACAGTAGTCTAAGGTCGGTTCAAAACAAGCTTGCGTCTTCTTTGTTACTGCATTTTGGATCTCATCCAGTCGAAATCCTAGTGCAAGTTTTGCACTTACTTTTGCTATCGGATATCCAGTGGCTTTACTTGCTAATGCTGAAGAACGACTCACTCGAGGATTAATCTCAATGACCGCATATTCAAAACTATCCGGATGAAGTGCCAATTGCACATTACATCCACCAATGATACCTACTTCATTAATAATATCAAGTGATGCTTTTCGCAGCAACTGATATTCAACATCAGATAATGTTTGTGACGGTGCTACAACAATACTATCGCCTGTATGTACGCCAACCGGGTCGATGTTTTCCATATTACACACTGTGATGGAATTACCTGCTGAGTCTCGCATAACTTCATACTCAACTTCTTTCCATCCTTTAATTGATTTCTCTAGAAGTACTTGTCCAACACGGCTAAGTTGAAGACCTGTTGCCAAAATCTGTTTTAATTCTTCCTTATCATCAGCAATACCACCACCGGAACCGCCTAATGTATAAGCCGGTCGCACGACAACCGGATAACCGATTTGATTGGCAAAGTCAACACCATCATCCAGATTTGTGACAATCTTACTTTCTATGACCGGTTGTCCGAT
>DDQW01000006.1:61894-72450 GCA_002342805.1 Clostridiales bacterium UBA2432
CCCATTCCTGCGATGACACTATCCGGTCGCTCTTCAGCGATGACTTTTTCTAAAAATTCGATGGTTAAAGGTTCAATATATATTTTATCTGCAACTTCTTTATCCGTCATAATCGTTGCAGGATTGGAATTCACGAGTACGGTAATGACTCCTTCTTCACGAAGCGCTTGACATGCTTGTGTTCCGGAATAATCAAATTCTGCGGCTTGACCGATAATAATCGGTCCCGAGCCAATAACAAGGACTTTTTTTATAGATAGATCTTTAGGCATCTTGTTCTCCTTTCATTAATGCAACAAATTCATCAAAAATCGGATCTGTATCATGAGGACCAGGACAGGCTTCGGGATGAAATTGAATGGAATAGATGTGATTTTTTGTGTCTTTCATTCCTTCAACTGTTTGATCATTGAGATTGACATGGGTAACTTCGATCCCTTGTGGCAAAGTTTCATCTTCAACAACATAGCCATGGTTTTGTGATGTAATCATGACACGACCGGTCTGCATATCTTTTACCGGATGGTTGGCGCCTCGATGACCGAATTTTAGCTTTGTTGTATTCGCGCCCATGGCTAAGGCAAGGATTTGATGTCCAAGACATATTCCTGTCATGGGTTTTTGTCCGATTAGTTTTTTGATTTCATCAATGCCGTCTTTTAAATCTTTAGGATCTCCCGGTCCATTGGATAAAAAGATACCATCCGGTTGAACCTTTAGTATTGCTTCCGCTGTTGCAGAGGCAGGGAAGATGGTCATCTCACAATCGCGTTGTTTAAATGAGCGTACAATATTGTTTTTCATTCCATAGTCAATCATAGCTATATGTGGCCCCTTACCATCGATATGCATAATATCTTCCCGAGTAACCTCAGATACTGCTTTTGTATTATTAAAGCTTTCCAACTTAGTCTTAATCTGACTTTCCGATAAATCGCGTACAGTGATGATGCCACGCATTGTACCTACATTACGAATAATCTTTGTTAATGCTCTTGTATCAATGCCTTCAAGACCTATTATTTTATTTTTCTTCAAATAGTCGTCAAGTTCAAACTCACACCGCCAGTTATTTGGATTTTTACAGTTTTCTCGAACAATAAATCCACGAACTTTGATGGATGCAGACTCAATATCATCAATATTTATCCCATAATTACCAATCAAAGGATAGGTCATTGTTACAATCTGTCCGTAGTAGGATGGATCCGTTAAAACCTCTTGATAACCGGTCATTCCTGTATTAAAAACAACTTCTCCAATGGTTTCTTTCAGATAGCCAAATGCTTTACCATGAAATACTGTACCATTTTCTAAAATTAATTGTGCTTTCATATATCGTCCTTTCTTATAAAACGCGGTTTAAATCGTTTTTCATATCAATGACAGCTTGTCGTGATGCCTTGGCAAATTCTTTAGGCGAAAATTCGCCGCTGTATTTTACATTTTTATATGCCGCTATAATACCTCGTGATGAATTCACAATAGAACCTAATCCATCTTGATTAAAACATCCGGCCAAATCTTCTGCCGTAGCTCCTTGAGCACCATATCCCGGCACTAAAAAGAATGTATGGGGCATTTGTTTTCTCAGCGCAATACCTTGTTCTTTGTGAGTTGCACCAACAACCGCTCCTATTTTTGAAAAGCCGTATTGGCCAATCATATCTTTTCCCCATTCACTAACAAGTTGGCCAATATATTCATACATAAACTGATTTTCAACACGTAAATCTTGTATTTGTCCGCTGTTTGGATTCGACGTTTTTACAAGTAAGAATAAGCCTTTATCCCGTTCTTTACATGCTTCAAAATAAGGTTCAACAGAATCAATGCCTAAAAATGGATTGAGGGTAATGAAATCCTCTTTATACACTTCAAATTTTTGATCTTCAACTTCAACAAGTCCAATATGGCCCTGTGCATACGAAGTCGCCGTTGACGCAATATCACTTCGTTTAATGTCTCCGATAATGACAAGCCCTTTATTTTTTGCATAGTTAATTGTCTCTATATAGGCTGCAATGCCTTCTGCTCCAAGCTGTTCATACATAGCAACTTGGGGCTTTACTGCAGGAATCAAATCATGGACCTCATCAATAATGGCTTTATTAAACATCACGTAGCTTTGTGCCGCACCTTTTAGGGTTTTCCCATATTGGTCATAGGCTTCTTCTTTTATATGTTCCGGTACAAAATCTAAGCGTGGGTCTAATCCGACCACGGTTGGGTTATTTGTTTCTTTAATTTTCTGAATCAATGCATCAATCATAGGTGCCTCCTCTAATCTTTATAAACTATTTTTCCATTAACAATCGTATATTTTATACGCCCATTGACTTGTTTACCAATGAATGGCGTGTTTTTACTTTTAGATGCAATTGCCTCTTCTTCTATGGTATATCTTGCATTTGGATCGATAATTGTAATATCTGCAAGGCCTCCATTTGCAAGTGTCCCCTTATTGATGTTTAACACCTTGGCTGGATTCATCGTTATTTTTTCAATAAATTGCATCGGCGTTAACCATCCTTTATTTACAAGTTCTGTAATCCCTAGCGGAATCATGGTTTCTAAGCCAATAATGCCGTTAGGCGCTTGTGCATAGGGTTTATTCTTTTCATCTTTATGATGTGGTGCATGGTCGGTCGCAATGACGTTGATGACCCCATCTTTTAAGGCTTGCTTAATGGCATCAACATCTTCTTTTGAACGTAGAGGTGGATTCATCTTGGTGTTGGTGTTCATTCCGTCAACATCTTCGTCTGTTAATGTGAAATGATGAGGACACACCTCTGCAGAAATATTAATGCCTTTTGCCTGAGCTATACGTATCAGGTCAACACTATTTTTTGTACTGACATGACATAAGTGTAAATGCGTACCGACTGCTTCGGCTAGTTGAATATCTCGAGCGGTTATAATATCTTCTGCTTCATTTGGGATTCCTTCAAGTCCAAGTTCTTCTGAACGTTTCCCTGCATTCATAGCTCCACCGGCAAGCGCTTCATCTTCGCAATGAGATAGGACCGGAAGCTGTAATTTTTTGGCAATAATCATCGCTTCTTTTAGCAGTTTACTATTCATAACACTTCGTCCATCTTCACTAATGCCACAAATACCGGATTCATACATTCCTTGAATATCTGCTAATTTTTTTCCCTCTTGGCCTTGTGTAATGGCCCCGATTTGAAGAACATTGACAAGGCCTTCATTTCGTGCTTTTTCATAGACATAATCAACCATATCTTTACAATCAATGACTGGGTTCGTGTTCGGCATGGCACATACTGTTGTCACACCGCCTTTTGCTGCACTTAAAGTCCCTGTGTGTATTGTTTCTTTATACTCAAACCCAGGTTCTCTTAAATGTACATGAAGATCAATCGCACCGGGAATAACCCAGCAACCTTTTGCATCAATCACTTCATGCTTTTCTACATAATCGGTAATATCCATGTTGGCTTCACATTGTATAATTGTATTGTTTTCAATCAATAGATCCATAATTTTATCTACTTGATTGGCCGGATCAATAACATGTCCATTTTTAATAATCATCCTATTTTACCTCCTAAAGAATTAAAAAAGCAATAAAATCAACAAATGTTGACTTTATTGCCTGCTATCAATAATTGAGAAACAACGAATGAAGACATTGCACCTAAAGATATAGATACTGCCTCTATTATCGCCATGTTTCTGAACTTTATTTTATTATTGTTTTTTCTTCTCTTTTGTATGCCATTTTGGGCATAACAAAAGCACGCATTGATGTCTCGCATCTGGGTTCTCCCTTTCTGGTCTCTCTGTACCAAACTTAAAGGTTGTTATGCATACTTACTCGCTTTGCATTGTTTCATATTTTTATCAATACTATCATATGAACAAATAAAAGTCAAGCAAGTATGCTGTTTTTTATTCTTCTGTGCGTGCCTCAAACAAAAGCTCTTGAGTTTGAGTATTTTCAAAGAAAAGTGCATTATAGGAAATATAGCTCATCATACGTCGAGTGAACATTTCATCCTGGCCACTCCCTTTTGTATAAGCATAATCCCGTAAATCATCTGCATATAAGTCAATATCTAATGCTTTTTGTGTTGATGCACTCCAAACAAAATCCCCATCACGATCTGAATAGCCCAATGCTCTCAATACAAGCGTTGTATACTGCGCTTCTGTCATTGGTGCATTTGAACCGTATAAAGTCTCTGAAATACCATTAACTAAGTCTAAATGATGAAGATAATTAAGGGTATCTTCCGCCCATTCAGGAACATCTGTAAATCCGGATTCATAATTAGGATTTTCACTTGCAAATACCTGCGCTTCTTCTTCTAAACCAAGAAGTCTTGAATACATAATAGCACCTTCTGCTCTTGTAAGGTTCCGCTCGAGTTCTAATCCGTCATCTGTACCTTTCAGATAACCTAGGGATGCCAAAATTTCGCCATGAAAATCACGATGCGCTCGATCCATATCTAGGCTTTCTTCCAGTTCGTTTCGTAATTCATTTTCACTAGCTTCTATCTCCATACGGATTTCTAAAAATCCTGATTCACGACCGGGGTTGAGTGAAAAAACTTCTTCTGTTAAATCCCAAATGTAATTGGTGTCATCTTCGATATAATCTGCGTTATGATCAATCACTTCATAATCTGTCTCAAATGAATAGATGAGCTGTCCCCCCATCGCTTTAAACATTGCACTTACGTCGCCCATGCCTTCACTCGCTACATCCTCATATAATTGACTTAAAGGAATCTCAAAACGGTAAACGTCATCACCTTGATATGTCCAATGAAGCTCATCGGTTTCTGCCATATCACTAAAAGCAATAAGCGGATCACTGAATTGTATATTAAATTCTTCACCTACAAACAACATATCATCTTTATAATATTCTAATGGCGTATTTTCAATCTGAGCATTTGCATCATTGATACCTGTTTCATCAAAGAAATTCGATTCCATTTCAGATGTTTCTTCATCGCCCATAATACTTTGATTAACGGCCATAAATGCATTCATACCACCTGAGCCGTCTTCTTTTAAAGAAAAACTTAATCGAACATCCATACATCCTGAAAACATCATCATCGCTACAAGTAAGCTTACAGCTACCATCATTTTTTTACGCATATTTTACCTCTTTTCTCTCTGTTATATTATAATCTCCATCTATAATTATAATATGAAAGTCTTTAAAAAGCTATAGCTTGGTCTACATTCATAGATACAAGACTCATTTTTTTTAAAGGACGAATATAACCGCAAAAACTTATATGACGATCTGATTGAATTTCAATGTCTATTTTTTTCAAATGTCCCCATCCATCTGTATATATTGAATAGTTAATCTTAATCTCTTTTGCATCAATCTGTTTTTCTATGATTCCTTCACAAATATATACCGGATGATAACGGTCATTGATGGAAATGATTTTGAACCGGGGCTTGTCTATAGATTTCATTTCAGCAAGCAAATCATATAGACTACTTGTTTGGATGATTGTATGTATCTCTGATAAGACAGGAATATTTTCTTCTTGCGAAAGATCCAATGTGTAGACTTGAGGCATTATTGGGTCCATCTTGAAATACATACGTTCTCCCTTAATCATTCCATTAAATCCAATCAATTCTGACATTAACTTCTCAGAAGTAACAGCACCCTTCATTCTATGTTCCTTCCTTTTTTGATCCCATTGATAGGTCCCATGAAGCAACATAGAATCATAATTCACGTCATATACAACTTCCAAAACATTATAATTCTTCATTGTTTTTATTATATAGGCTAGACTTTCTTCTTCATTTTGAATCCAGGGTAGATAGCCCGTCAAATAAATAGTAAAAAGAATAAGCAGACCTACGGATGCTATCCATCGTCTTTTTTTCATAATACAATGACACCTCCTACAAGATATAAGATTAGACTTAGTGTCATTGCCGGCATAAAGGGTATTTGTGTTTTTTTATCGACCCGCTTAAAGGCAAATAATCCGACACAGATGATGCCATTTAAAATAAATCCCGTAACAATCAAAAGCATTGCCACACTAAAACCGGTCCAACTAACCACAAGTCCACACATAAGCACATCCCCATAACCAATCACATGGCTCAAAAAGCGTTTAACAAGCCCTGCACATCCTACAATGAGAATAACTGCGACTATATCAATATATTCAATGCCTTGGTAAAACACGAGATTATATACCGATATAAGCGGAAGCATTATAAGAATGGGTTCAATTACAATCTGATGTGTTACTAAATCATAAATCATTTCTATAATCACAAGCGTTAATAAAAAAAATAGCATATATTCCCGACTATCTGTGTAGTCATCCAACACTATAAAACGTATAATCGAAAAAAACATATAAAATCCAGTGACAATAAAAATGAAGCTTTTGTTTTCCAAGAACCACTTTTCCTGTTGTAAGCTGATTAAAATGATGATTGTCGATACAAGAATCGATATAAGAAAAAAAACAGTCATAATCTCTTCCTCCCGATTTTAAGTCTATCTGACCATAAATCGAAATTCAAGAGAAACTGACTGTTAGTGCATGAAATAGGACATATTACCCTTATACGGTTACATAGCCTGTGCGTCTTAATATTGGCATAACAAGTGTTGCAGAATAGGATGCCAAAACAATTAAAATCAAGTCTTTTATCATATAGGGAAACATTATTACAAACACTTGATATAGGGGCATTCCTGATTCTGTAAACCATTGAAGAATGCCATAGAAATAAATGTTTCCTATGAGATATGCAAGCCCATATCCCACAAGAGATATGCCCAATATTGTACGGAAACGTATTTTCTTAAGTTTATCCACTCCAAGACCAATGATGAAGGCACATACCATAAATCCAATAATATATCCAAAAGTATTCTTGAAAACATACTGAATTCCTCCACCAAGAGAAAATACAGGAAGTCCTGCAAGTCCGATAATAATATAAATGAATTGTGATAAAAACGCTTTTTTTGCACCTAATAAAATTCCTGCATAGACAGCAAAAAACAATTGAAAGGTTAGCGGAACCCCAAAAGGTGTTGGCAAACTAAGCTTGGCACCAACCACCATAAGCCCTGTAAATAGTCCTGTTAAAAGCATATCTCGTGTTGTTAACTTCATATACGACTCCTCCTACTTTTTCTAAGTTATAGAAGTAGTATAAAAGGATAAACCTCTATTGTCAACCTATTTTTATACAAGTTTACAATTAAACGTATAATTCGTTAATAACTAGTATTTTGCCACCGAAGGATTTGATTTCTAACTCAAGTTGCCCTTTGTCCTGTTTATAGGTCTCTGTATAATTGTCAAGCAAGGTCATACTGATTCGGCCTTTTACTTTAACATACCATTCTTTAGGTACAAGTACGCGTACACTCGCACATCGAATGGATAGGACTAGTTTATATGGCTTCTCCCGCTGCGTAAAGTGACGATAATCAAGTGTAATATTACTCAAAGAGATTTCTGCCTTGACATCATGTTGTGTTGGTTTCAAATGTACATATTCATGCTTAAGGCGCTTTTTTATATTTCTATTTTTTTCATCCGATATCATATATATTCTCCTAACATTTTTGATATGTATATCCACAACTCGTAATAAATTTTTCAAAATCTTGATATGTAATCTCCAATGTTTCATCGTTTTGATTGGGATGAAACGAAATATTTTCTTCTGGATTAAAGTCTCGATCAATGTAGACTTCAACGTGGTGATTACCATCGTTAATTAAGGCAAAAGCACTTACAGATCCGGGCTCAACCCCCAGATATTTTTTTAATCGTTTTGAAGACGCAAAGGATAATCGTCCTAATCCGTTTTCTTCACCAAATTCTTTTAAATCAAAGCGACGATTGTGTTCTAAAATTACTAAAAAATGACGGTCTCCTTTTTTGTTGCGTAGAAAAAGGTTCTTACACTGTTGAGCTTCAATACTTACGTCCATTTCATTCGCCTGTTCAACAGTAAACACCGGCTCATGCTCATGTTTTATATATGAAATCCCATGACTTTCTAAATAGTCATAAACTTTTATTTTTTTATATGGCGCTGTCTCAGCGGGAAAAATCTGGATACCATGTTCTTGAAGCAATCTAGCCGTTATACCCATGCCAGGAATTAATTTATCTTCAAATTGTCCGTTATAAATCTGCTGACTTCCACAGGAGGGACTTTTATCTTTTAATATTGCATACCGAACATTATGCTCTTTACATATATCCAGTACTTTTTTGGCTCCGTCAACGAAATCTTGTGTATAATCTTTTCCATCTTTAGAAAGCACTTTTCCTTCCTTACCCTCATTAACAATTTCCATAGGCATTCTTGGTGTCGGTAGTCCTGCCATTATTTCAGGACATATATGTATGGTCTCCATATTTTTCAATTCTTCTATTGCTTGATCTAGCGGATAAGCTTTACCATCGTAACGACACGCCTCGCCCATCACACAGCTACTCACTATTATCATATACCTCTCCTGACTTTTGATCTATCCGTTACGTCGCCTTTTTTTATTTTTCTTTTTTTGAACAGAGTGTCCAAACTTACCCAAAGCATGGCCTAATCCAAAATACTGTCCATGACTATAGACAATTGGCTTTGCCTGGTCAAGATGAAATTTATTCTGTTCGTCCATATACTGTTCATCTACATGTACCTTGACGACTTTTGCTAAAAACATATGATGAGATCCAAGTTCTTTAATCTCAACTGTTTCACATTCAATATTTACCGGACTTTTTTTTAGTAATGGGGCTTTAATAATATCTCCAATATCATAATCCAATTGCATTTTACTTAGTTTATCCTCTTTTTTTCCACTACGAACACCACAATAATCTGTGGCAAATGTTATTTCCTCTGTTGTAAGATTGATAACAAAACCACCTTGTTTTTTTATCAAATTATAGGAATGTCTCGATGGTCGAACAGAAATATAGGTCATGGGAGGATTTGTGCACACGGTTCCTGTCCAAGCAATCGTCAATCCATTATACTCTTCTTCTGTTTCTCCACAGGTTACAATCACTGACGGTAACGGATATAACATGTTACCCGGTTTCCAACTTTGTTTACTCATATCATTCTCCTATCACGCAAAAAAACTAGACATTCAATCACATGAAGGTCTAGCTTTAATTAACCATTGTTTAATTTATCTCTTCACGTTGAACAAACGCATTTGCACGATCTTCAAACAGAAAAAAAGCAATAGCATCTTTTGGCTCTGCCTTAAACCCACCTTCTTCTGCAATGACTTTCATCAATGCAAGAATTTCCATTTTCAAACTATTCGCCAACATGGTTATTGATAATTTTTTTTCATCTTCCACGGCATATACAATATATCCTACCGGTTCATCGGAAATTCGGTACTCTACCTTCGCCATATAATCACTCCATATCTATTCGTATCTTTGCCATAGTTTTGTAAATGCCGGCAAGGAGTTTTCAACTCTTTGATAAGAAATACAATATGCGATTCTCACATAGCCCGGGCATCCAAATGCACTTCCAGGAACTAATAATAAATTATACTCCTTAGCATCTACACAAAATTGTCGATCGTCTTCAATCGGGGTTTTTACAAACAAATAAAAAGCACCTTGTGGCTCTAAACATGTAAATCCGATTTTTGTGAGATGTTCATACAATAAATCTCTATTCTTTTTATATATGCTAACGTCAACTTCAGAACCTAATGTTTTTGCAATGACGCGTTGGAAAAGTGACGGTGCATTCACAAATCCTAAAATTCGATTAGCTACATTGAGACCTCCAAGCGTTGATTCTAAATGCTCCATCTCAGGATGAACCACGATATATCCAATACGTTCGCCCGGTAATGATAAGGACTTAGAATATGAATACCCAACAAAGGTATTTGTATAATAATTCAACAAATAAGGAACTTCTATATCATCATAAACCAACTCTCTGTATGGCTCATCCGAAATCAAATATATTGTCGTATTATATTCCTTCTGCTTCTCATTTAAGACATTGGCCAATTGCGTAATCGTTTCACTACTATAAATAACGCCTGTTGGATTATTGGGTGAATTAATGATAACAGCTTTGGTTTTTGGTGTAATTACCTGGCGTAATACATCTATATCCGGCTGAAAAGTATCTGTATTTGGCGGAACAACAATCAAATTCCCATCGTAATTATTAACATAATGCCCATATTCGGTAAAATAAGGGGCAAATGTTACAACTTCCTCACCAGGATTAAGGAGTGTTTTCGAAATAACATTAAGCCCTCCAGCCGCTCCGACTGTCATAACAATATGTTTAGCTGAAACATGTGTTTGATATTTTTGATTCGTATAGTTTGCAATGGCTTCACGTACATCTTCGAATCCTGAATTGTTCATGTATCCATGGACTCTGTTGGGAGCCTCTTCACTTAGAATCTCTATGATTGCATTTTTAACTGTTTCCGGTGGTTCTACGTTTGGATTTCCTAAGCTAAAATCATAAACATTATCAATTCCGTCACGTTC
>DDQW01000028.1:0-38328 GCA_002342805.1 Clostridiales bacterium UBA2432
GCGTTATTTTATCACACTGTCAAAACACAGCGTTAAAGGCGAATTGTGCCATTTTTCGCTAAAAAAATAATGACATCTTAGCAAAATTCGTTACGACTAAGATGTCAAAATTCGATTTTATTTATTATGTTAGATAGCTTTCAAATATATTAGATTTCCTAATTAATAATCATACGGTGGGCTAACTTATCGATTGCACTTGGCTCTAGATAATCCTTCAGCAATTCAAATGCAAACTTTAGACTAACTCCAGGACCTTTTCCTGTAATAATGTTCCCATCACGAACAATTTCTTGGTCCAAGACATGGGCCCCTTTAAGCGCTTCTTCATTTCCCGGGTAGCAAGTTGCCATCTTACCTTCAAGTATGCCATTTTGTCCCAAAACACTTGGAGCAGCACATATTGCCGCAACTTTTTTTCCTTCTTGATGGACCTTAACCAGAAGTTCACATAATCCTTCATGCTTGCCAAGATTTTCCGTTCCAGGCCCTCCCGGTAGAATAAATAGTTCGTATTCCGTATAATCAATTGAAAAGAACAAGGCATCGCTTTTGACAATCACTCCATGTGCACCTTCAACATCCTCCATACCGGATACTGAGATTGTGTCGAGATCAACTCCCCCTCTCCTTAAAACGTCAATAATGCTTAATGCTTCTATTTCTTCAAAGCCTGTTGCTAAAAACAAAGCAGCTTTTCCCATAACAGCCTCCTAAATAACTATGATTCAATATTATTTTACGCTATAATATTATTAAATCTATTTTACCATTTTATATTTTAAAAAACAAGGAGTTAACGCTTATGGAAATTGAGAAAAAGTTTCTGATCAAAAGACTTCCTACTAATTTAGGCAGTTACCCCCACACACACATCAAACAAGGTTACATTTCAACCTCTCCTGTTATTCGTATACGACAGCTTGGGGATAACTTTATCTTAACTATAAAAGGAAAAGGTCTTCTTGAACGAGAAGAATACGAGTTGAATATAACTAAAGACCAATTTCAACAGCTTTCAGAAAAAGTCGAGGGAACCGTTATAGACAAAACCCGCTACTATATACCTTACGAAAATTATACGATTGAGCTTGATCTTTTTCATGGTCATTATCAAGACCTGCAAGTCGCCGAAGTGGAATTTGAGACCCTTGATGACGCTCATGCATTTATGCCACCCGAATGGTTTGGCGAGGATGTCACTCATGATGTAAACTATCAAAACAGTACCCTCAGTCAGAAAAAGGAATAGCCAACGGCTATTCCTTTTCATTTATTCATCTTATTCATATCTCAAGGATTCAATCGGATCTAAATCTGCAGCCTTTTTCGCCGGATAAACTCCAAAAATAATACCTAATAAAATCGATCCTAAAAAAGTAAAGACGACTGTTTTCAAATCAACGACTGGTGGGATTTTTATGAGCGCTGAAATGATACCGCCTGTCGCAATTCCTAATATGATTCCGATCAGTCCGCTAAATCCGGTCATCATAATCGATTCTGTTAAAAACTGAAGTATGATATCTCTTTTTTTTGCCCCTATTGCCTTTCGAAGTCCAATCTCTCGAATCCGTTCTGTTACAGAAACTAGGAGGATATTTATAATTCCAATACCACCAACAATCAGAGTTATCACTGCAATAACAACGAAGATCATTGAGATGACATCAAGAACACTGCCAACAGATTTTTGAATATCTTCGATACTCGTTGCCATGTATTTGTCTTCATTTTGATTGACAAACTCAAGTAACCGAACAATTTTTTCTCCGGCTTCTTTCAAATTAGTTCCTTGGTAAACAGATACTTGAATCTGATCGACTGTATCATTATCAAAAAATGATTGGGTCAAACTTACAGGAACAATCACTTCAATCGGCATTTCCATACCCGCTGTCATGGAAGCAAAAAGCCCATCTTCCGTATTCATGACACCGATGACCCGAAATTTCAGCAAATCCCCATAATAATTTGTGATCGTAACTTCTTCACCAATAATATCTGTCCGGTTAAAATATTCTTTCGCATAAGTATCCGGAACTACAATGACACGACGTTGTCCGGCAATATCTTCTGCCGATATAAATCGTCCGTGCACAAAATCAATGGTTTGAAAATTCGGGTATTCATGCGTGGCACCTGTGACATATGCCGTTCGATAGCCATCTTCCACACGAATATCTGAATAGAAGACTTGGGCTGCAGAACCGAACTCAACTTCCGGAACCCCTGCCTTAATCATTTCAAGATCATCCAATGTCAAACGATCACGTTGTTCTAGCTCGTTTCCACTGCCTTGCATGTTCTGTATAATGATGGAATTTGCCCCCATTTTATTGAACTCATCTAACATAAATACTTTTGCCGCATTGCTAATCGCAAGTATTGCTACGACAGAAAAAACTCCCATAATAATTCCAAGCATGGTCAAAATCGATCTTAACTTGTTCGTTGATAAGCTTAAATATGCTTGTTTAAAATTCTCTGTAAAATGCATCTAGTTCCCTTCTTTCACCGTTTGTTCATTTACGGTTACTTTCATCCCATCTTTTAACATAAGCGATGGATTTACAACCACACGTTCATTTTCTGAGATCCCGGTAATAATTTCTGCGTCAAAATCTGAGGTAATACCAACTTCAACAACTCGCTCTTCTAAAACGTTCTCCTCATTAACCACAAAAACTGTTTTTTGCCCCTCTTTTTCTCGTCCAAACATTTCATAAGATATAACAATCGCTTGATCATTTTTAAGCGTTGTAATCTCGCATTCAAGCGTATAGCCTGGTTTCACTTGCTCCACACCTTCTTGAACACGCATTTCAACTAATATTGATGTTGATTCTCGCCCATTAATCACAGCCTTTGAAGCAATCGGCGAGATATAATCTACGACACCTTTCACTTGAACCGAATCATCAATAGCATCTCCTGTTAAGATGACTTCTTGGCCAATTTCAATATCACGTATATCATATTCGCGAATAAAGGCTTCAACTTTAATCTCCTCACCCGAGATAATTGTTGCAATGGGTGCTTGAACACTAAGGAAATCCCCTTCTTTGATATCCATCTCAGCTACAATACCGTCAATGGTCACTTGTCCAAGTGTTCGATATTCCTCAATGCTTTCTTCAAGGTTTTTAATATCAATCGCTGTACTTTCCAAAGCCAATCGTTGGGCCTTAATATCAAATTCTTTCGATTGATTCGAGTTTGCCTGTGTTGATTGTATTTCTTGAACACTGGCTTGGCTTTGTTCCAAACTTAACTTGGCATTTTCCATTTGTTTTTTTGCATTTTCCAAACTCGTTTTTATTGAATCAAACTCCACTTCTGAAATAATTCCTGCGCTAAAAAGCTCTTGATGCTTTGCAAGTTCTTCTTCTTGCTTTTTCACTTCATTTACTGCTGCCTCATAGTTAAGTCGTGATAATTCACTGCTAATTTTAGCACTTTCAGCACCGGTTACATTTCTATCCGAGCTTAATCGGCTAAGTTGTAAATATTCCCGTTCTTGATTTAATTTCAACTTAGCTAGTTGGTCTTCAAGCTCTGTTACATCCACATCAAAAAGAATATCTCCACTTTTTACTGTATCACCTTTTTCTTTATAGACATTGGTAATTTCTAGGGCTTCATTCGCACGAATTTCTTGCTTTAAGGATTCTTTTGCTACACCTGTTACTGTGACGCTTGATGTTATTTCTTCTACTTCAACGGTCTCTACTGTAACCTCTTGGGCTTTACCACCACCAAAGCTTATTCCGCCTTCGCTATCATTCATACTTTGGCGCCACATATTGATTCCAATTATTGCTACTAATGCGATCATAATTCCTATCGCAATGAATACTTTTTTCATCCAATCACCTATCCCATCATCCCCGTCATCATTGACGATATACCTAAGCTAGCGCCTGTAAAGAGCATACTTATTAACAATGCTACGATGACAGATATTAACGCTGCTTTTTTACTTACTTTAGCCACAATACGCATACCATAATACATAACAATCAGTCCCCAAATACCAAAGAATTCAATTGGCGTAATCAAGCCACCAATAAAAGTTGTTTGCATCGACTGAGGTAATACCATAACTAGACTTGTGTAGGATTGTGCAGGGCTTCCTGAAAGAACAAGAATCGTTAAAATAATATAGGATAGCAACCCAATAAGAGTTACATGCAGTCGCGCAGAAAACAATCGACTATAGCCTACATCTGATTTTGCAATCTTTGCCGCAACAAAATAGTATAAACTACTTATCGCCACTCCCGCTATAGCTCCTACTGATGCAACTAAAATCATACTCCATTTACTAATGTTCATCTGCATGCTTAAGAACTCATCTGTAATTTCAATCCCTGAGGTCGCCATGGTAGTTTCCAGACTCTCAATAATCATCTGCTCATAACCGGACCATGCAAGAAAAAAATGCGCCGCCGGTATAATTAAAATCAGTAGAATCGGTATTAAATAACTGGGTTTTACGCTAATTGCTAAGAGTGTTTTTTTGGGCGATGTAATAATTCCTATCGCTTTTTGAAACCCATTCATATTCACATACTCTTCGTTCAGTTCTACTTCTGTTGTTTCATTCACATTATCTTTTTCATTAAATTCACTCATCCTATTTTCCTCCTTTTAATGATGCATTAAGTACACGTTGTTTTTCTTCTAATATTTGTTGAGCATTTAGAGGGGATAAAACCCTTTGATCTTTTATTAACAAACCATCTTCAAATGTTACGATTCGATGTGTATGGTCTGCTATATCAGGCTCATGTGTTACGATTAATACCGTTACACCTTCATCGTTTAACTGTTGAAAAATCGCCATGATTTCTTCAGACGATACAGAGTCTAGATTACCTGTCGGCTCGTCGGCTAATAAAATTGCCGGATTGTTGACTAAGGCTCTAGCTATGGCTACTCGTTGTTTTTGTCCTCCGGACATTTCATTTGGTTTGTGGTCCATCCGATCGGCCAGGCCAACGCGTCTCATAGCTTCTATTGCACGTTCTTTTCGCTCTTTGTGATGAACTCCTGCATAGATCATGGGCAGTTCAACATTTTTAAGTGCCGAAATACGTGGCAACAAGTTGAAGGATTGAAAAACAAAACCAATTTTTTTGTTCCGAATCGTTGCCAACTCATTCTCATTTAGCTTGGAAACATCTACATCATCGAGTTGATATGATCCATAAGACGCTCTATCTAAGCAACCGATGATGTTCATCAATGTTGACTTTCCTGAACCCGACGGTCCCATAATTGATATAAACTCACCTTCTTCGACTGTCAAGTCGATACCTCGAAGAGCCTTTACTGCTATTTGGCCTGAGCCATATGTTTTTCCTAATTGATTCATTTGAAGCATGTTGGTCACCTTACTCTTCCCTATTCGTAACAATAGCATTTACTTCTCTCTTGTACTATATTACAATCTATTCCGGATTTTTTCCATTATAATTGCATTAAATATGCCTTAACTTGTCTTAATGATACATTTTTAGATACAAATCCTCATCTTCACTTCAATCACCCATTGATTTATGGTATATTATGACTATCATTAGATCCATATTGAAAGGAATGTTAACCATGGAAAAATACGCATTTTATACATTTAAAAGCTTTGATTCCAGAATTATAAAAATCGGCCATAGCGACAATCAGGTATCGTCCATCTCCCTTGCTCTTAAGGTCGATGAAAAAAATGATACCACTGACTTTACTGACGAGGTCTATCTTCAATTAAGTGAATATTTTGAAGGAAGGCGTGAACACTTTGATTTACCACTTCTATTTCATGGCACTGAATTTCAGAAGAAAGTATGGAATGCCCTTTGTCAGATTCCTTATGGACAGACACGCTCCTATAAGCAAATCGCTGAATATATTGACAATCCAAAGGCCTGTCGCGCTGTGGGAATGGCTAACAATAAAAATCCCCTTATGATTATCGTTCCTTGTCATCGCGTTATCGGATCGAACGGTAGCTTAACCGGCTATGCCGGAGGCCTTGATATAAAACAAGAACTTTTAACTCTTGAGAGAAAAAATTAATTTCAGACATGAAAAAAGCCCCAAACCCTTGTAATCAAAAGCTTGAGACTCTGTTAATGCGGGTGACAGGAGTTGAACCTGCACGCCGTAAAGCGCTAGATCCTAAGTCTAGTGCGTCTGCCAATTCCGCCACACCCGCATTTGTTCTTGGCATAAATAGTATGAATACTATTTATAATGAGGCACCCGGGACTCGAACCCGGGACACCTAGATTAAAAGTCTAGTGCTCTAGCCGACTGAGCTAGTGCCCCATAGCTGGGCATGCTGGATTCGAACCAGCGAATGCAGGAGTCAAAGTCCTGTGCCTTACCGCTTGGCGAATGCCCAATGTTACTTGTTATGTGTTTAAGTCATAAGATGACTTAGGGTGAGTAATGGGGTTCGAACCCACGGCCTCTAGAGCCACAATCTAGCGCTCTAACCAACTGAGCTATACCCACCAGATTTATTATTATTTTTGGAACAAACGTGCCTGAGGGGATTCGAACCCATGACACCTGGCTTAGAAGGCCAGTGCTCTATCCTACTGAGCTACAGGCACTTAATTTTATCCATGTAGCTTCGGATAAAAATAAGCGGGTGATGGGAATCGAACCCACGTATCCAGCTTGGAAGGCTGGTGTTCTACCATTGAACTACACCCGCATATGTAGTCGGGGTGACAGGATTCGAACCTGCGGCCTCTTGAACCCAAATCAAGCGCTCTAGCCAAGCTGAGCCACACCCCGATTTTCATCGGTCACACTCTCGATTAAATGTCATCTAATTACTCAGTAATTTTTGATGTTTTCCTCAACTTCGAGCGCAAGTGATATTATACACACATTATAAAGGCTTGTCAACACTTTTCAAAAACTTTTTTTATAATCGTTCAGAGTCCCGTGAATTCGCCCTTCTCCATCAATTTCAATTATACCGTAGGATGGATTTTTTGAATTTCTTGGCTGAGAAATACTTCCCGGATTCATAATTAAAATATCATTATCATATCCAAAATACGTCATATGTGTATGTCCAAATAATGCCACATCAACATGATGATCCTCCGCTATTTTCTCTAAATGCGCCAAAGAAGATTTCACATGATAACGATGGCCATGTGTTAAAAGAAATTTCTTTTTTTTAATCTCGACAATAAAGGTATCCCTCACATCAGGATGGTATGAGTCACAATTACCACTAACATAATGGACAGGAATGTCACAAATCGCTTTTATATCCATTGCATCTGCAACGAGGTCGCCTAGGTGCAAAATATGATTCAAATCGCTAATACGACCGATTAAATCGATGACATTACCAATATGATGATGCGTATCACTAATTACTAATATTTTATACATTACACAACTCCGCTATCCTTTAAAATACAGTTCTTTCATTTTTCGTAGAGCTTTCCCTCGATGACTCAATTGATTTTTTAATTCTGGCGGCATCTCAGATGTCGTCATTCCATATTCAGGCACATAAAAAATAGGGTCATAACCGAATCCGTTATCTCCCTTACTTTCATAACCGATGATTCCTTCGATGGTTCCTCGAACAACATGGGTCCTACCATCAGGAAAGGCTACTGCAATTGCACATACAAAACGAGCAGTTCGCTCTTCTTCCGATACTTTTTTCATGCGATTCAAAATAATGGCATTTTTTTCTGAATAAGGTGTATCTTTTCCTAAATATCTTGCCGAATATACCCCCGGGGCTTGATCAAAAAAATCAATCTCCAGCCCCGAGTCATCAGCTAAAACGATGCTTTGACTCACTTCACAAATTTCTCTTGCTTTTTTTATAGCATTCGCTTCAAACGTATCCCCGTCTTCAACAACATCTATGTCGATTCCGGCTTCTTCCATTGATTGAACGCGATAGGGCAAGTCCGATAGTATCTCACGGACTTCCTTCATCTTACCTTCGTTTTTTGTTGCAAATATAATACATTGGTCCATACTATTTACCCTCAGTTAAATATTTTTCCAAAGCAACAACCGCTTCTTCTTCATCTTCACCTTCTGCCGTAATAAGGATTGATTCTCCCTCTAATACGCCTAACGACATCATTCCCATAATACTTTTCGCATTAACTTTTTTATTTTGAACGGATACGTAAATGTTACTTTGGAATTGACTCGCTGCTTGTACAAACAAGGCAACCGGCCTCGCTTCTAAACCTGATGCAATTTTTACTTCAATGTTCTTTTCCTTCATGATGATCCTCCCTTGCTTCTCTTAAACTTTCTGCATAATGGCTTATTTTTCTTAATCGGTGATTTACACCCGATTTTCCTACAGACTGTGACAACATTTGGCCTAATTCTTTTAAGCTTGATTCACTATGATCTAACCTTAGCAGAGCCAACTCTTCAAGTCCTTCTGATAAGGTATGTAAACCAACAGTTTCTTGAATATACTTAATATCTTCAATCTGCCGAACTGCAGCAGAGACCGTTTTATTTATATTTGCAGTTTCACAGTTCACAATGCGATTAACATTATTGCGCATCTCTTTTAAAATTCGTAAATTTTCTAATTTCATTAAGGCAACATGTGCTTCAATAACATTTAAAAATTCGACAATCTGAGCGCCTTCTTTTAAATAGACAACATGATATTTTTTTCGAAGAACAATCTTCGCATCCATATCAAAATGATTCATAAGGGCTACGAGTTGTTCACTGTGTGATTCCCGCCCGTCAACAATTTCCAAATGATATGTCTTATCCGGTTCGCTCATGGATCCTGCTGCTAAAAATGTACCACGAATATAGGCCCTGCGACAACAGGTTTCTGCTACAATTAATGGATCAATTCGGTAGTGAACCTCTTCATTCTCAAGCAAGTGACACGCCTGCAAAATCTTCGTGACATCTACACGTTTCAATACATATATATTGTACACTCTTTTCTTTTTTAAATATTGACTCTTGCGAGTAACGACTTCAATATTAATATTAAATGTTTTCTTTAATAATGTAAAGTACTTTCTTGCAACGGCGACATTTTCCGTATGCACCATAATCCCGTAACGATTTCGCTTTGTGTCATATTCAATCGTTCCGCTCATATTAATGATTGCCGTAATTTCTGCAATTCTACAATGCCTTGCCGCTCCTATATGGCGAGCTGTCTCTTCTTTAATTGTTGAAGAAAAGGACATCCAATCACCTCTTCCTATAATTCAATGATGACTTCTGCTAATTTTTCTGCATCATGACGTATATATCCATTTTCTGTGCAATACCAGCTAAACTGATTTTCAATGACATTTCTATATTTGTCGAGTTCAATATCATTAACAACTTTTATGGCATGTTCTTGTAAATACTGTTGACGAACACTTTCATCAAATATAGAATTATCAGCAATGATATATTCTAAAACGCCTTCCCCAAGATACTTTTCAATCGCTTCAACATGCATCTTTAATGTATAGCCATCTGTCTCTCCCGGCTGCGTCATAATATTCCCCACATAGACAATTGTAGCAAAGGACTGCTTAATGGCATCCACAATACCACTGACTAAGAGATTAGGAATAATACTCGTATATAAACTTCCCGGACCTAAAATAAGTAAATCCGCTTTTAAAATTGCTTCGATTGCTTTTGGATAGGGTTCTACTTGCTCAGGAACGAGTTCAACACCTAGAATCCGTTTATGGCTACTCTTATTGGTATATACTATCTCATGTTCTCCGACAATGGTTGTTCCATCTTCGTAGGTGGCTTTTAACTGTATATCTTCCATAGAAACCGGTAATACCTGACCTTTGACCGCCAACACTTCATTGGCTTTTTCAACCGCTTTTTCAAAACTTCCGTAGATTGAGGTTAACGCTGCCAAAAAAAGATTCCCTAGATTGTGGTCTTTGAGCACGCCTTCATGAAATCGATATCGGAAAACCTCTTTCATAATTGGTTCTGTTTCAGCAAGAGCTAAAAGACAGTTCCTAATGTCTCCCGGAGGTAGCATATTCATCTCTTTTCGTAAAATCCCTGAATGTCCGCCATTATCCGCAACCGTGACAATGGCAGTTAGTTCATCCGTATATTCTTTTAATCCTCGTAGCATCGTTGAAAGCCCTGTTCCACCACCGATACATACAACCCGCTTATTTTTATACATAACATCCTCTTATTTCCCTAAACGTGCATCCTTTTGTATATCACGATGATATACGTTGACACTGTATTCATCTGCATTTAATCGTGCTTGAAGTTCATTGGCCAAGGTTACTGACCGATGCTTTCCTCCGGTACATCCAATTGCAATTACCAACTGGTTCTTTCCCTCTTGTACATAATGAGGAAGTAAAAAAGAAACCATCTCTGTGAGTTTATTTAAGAAAGTTTTCGACGACTCCCACTTCATGACATAGTCTTGAACCTCCTGATCATTCCCACTTTTCGACCGAAGTTCTTCGAGATAAAATGGATTCGGAATAAACCGTACATCAAATACCAAGTCAGCATCAGAAGGTATTCCATACTTAAATCCAAAGGACAGCACAGATACAATGAGATTATCATAACTTTTTTCTTCAATAAATATTTTGTAGATTTCATTTTTTAATTCCCGCGTTAACAAGGATGAGGTATCAATAATAAAATCCGCCCGACGCTTAGCTTCTTTAAGCAAAATACGTTCTTCTGCAATCCCATCCTCAATTCTACCAACACTGACCAGAGGATGGCGACGGCGGGTTTCTTTAAAGCGTTTCACCAAAACATCATCCGAAGCCTCGAGAAAGACCATGTTAATTTTGTAGTCTGCAGATTTCAACTTATCGATTTCTTCAAATAATACATTGAAAAAGTCGCCACCACGTACGTCAATCCCCAGAGCCACATTATTAATCCCTGAATCCGGACTAAAGCAAATATCCGCAAATTTTCCTATAAGTGTCGGTGGTAAATTATCCACACAAAAATATCCTAAGTCTTCAAGATTTTTTAATACGGTACTCTTTCCTGCACCGGACATACCTGTTATAATTGAAAATTGCATCTTTTCTCCTTTGAATTATCATTCACCAATAACTTTAACTTCTCTTTCTAGCTTCACTTGATACTTATCATAAACCACTTTTTGTATATGGTCTATTAATTTAAGAACATCTGAACAGGTTGCAGCTCCGACATTAATGATAAATCCGCAATGTTTTTCGGATACCATTGCATCTCCGACGCGATACCCTGCAAGACCTGAATCCATAATCAGCTTACCTGCATAGTAACCATGGGGTCGCTTAAACGTACTTCCCGCACTCGGGTATTCTAAGGGCTGCTTTTCTTTTCGTCGTTTATTTAATTCAAACATCACTCGGCGGATTTCTGTCTGGTCGCCTTCTTGTAGTTCCATAACGATATCTAATGCAACCATCCGTTGGACTTGCAACATACTATGACGATAGGAAAAATCTAATTTATCATGGGTAAATTCATATAGGTTTCCTTCCAAATCAACGGCAGTTACCCGTCTTACGACTTGTTCCATTTCACCCCCATAAGCTCCTGCATTCATAAAAACAGCTCCTCCAAGGGTTCCGGGAATTCCTGAAGCAAACTCCAAACCGCTTAAGCTAGCCCTTGCCGCAGCACTGGCCACTTGACTAAGTAAGGCTCCGGCTTGCGCTGTCATTTGATTATGGTCAATGCTAATTCGATTAAATGATCGATATAATTGGATGATGGCACCTCGAAAGCCCTCATCTGTAACTAAGAGATTACTTCCATTTCCTAATATAAATAAAGGTATCTTTTCCTCTCTACAGAGTTTTATTAAGCGACTGACCTCTTCATTGGTCTTCGGAAAAAACAGATAGTCCGCAGGTCCTCCGATTTTAAATGATGTATATTCTTTTAAAGGTTCATCACATAATACCTGATCTTCAGAGATTATGTCATATACCTTACTTATAAATAGTTGATTTTCTGTTGCCGACATATGCGTCTCCATTCCATTGTTCAGCTGTCATTCTATAGCTTTTTCATTATACCACGGACGGCATAAAATAGGTACTTAAAACCGTATTAAAAAAGGACCGAACAGAATCTGAACGGCCCCCATATTTTGACTTATTTCAACGCTTCAGGATTAACTTTTACAGGGTACTCTTTTTTCAATTCGTCCACTGCTTTAAAATATACATCCGCTTGCTTTGATTGTGCCAATTGACCATTAATTGTTTCTTTCACTTGTTCAAGTGGCTGAACAGCTGCCGGAATAATCTCATCAACAACAATTAAATGGAATCCGAATTGAGTTTGTACCGGACCTACCAATTCTCCGATTGTTGCATCGAATGCAGCGTCTTCAAATTCTTTAACCATTTGACCACGACCAAATTCGCCTAATTCACCACCACGTTCTTTTGAAGGGCATGTTGAATGCTCTTTTGCCGCTTCTTCAAAACTTTTACCGTCTTCGATTTCTTGCTTTACTTCTAGCGCTTTTTCCTCTGAGTCAACAAGAATATGCTTAGCACTTGCCTTTTCAGTTTCCGTATATTGGTCTCTGTTCTCATCATAATGACTGCTAATCTCATCATCTGAAACTTCGATTCCTTCAAACAGCTTGTTTACTGCATATCGTTGCAATAAAGTTCGTGCTGTATCTTCTAAAATCTTTTTGAATTCTTCTTCTTGATCAAGATTGTTCTTCTTCGCGTCTAAATATAAGAGTTCACCTGCAATCATCTCATCAAGTAAACGTACTCGACCTTCTTCGCCTGCAACACTTTGTGCATGCTCTTGAGGTATATTTCTTAAGATATTAATCATTTGCTCTTTTGTGATTTCAATATCACCAACTGTAGCTAATACAACTTTTTCCATTTTGTCTCCTAACATAAATTTATTTTAGTTTTCACCATATAGTATTACATATTTTGATTTTTTTCGCAACAGTCGAAAGCGAATTTGTATTTTGTCCACTTGAGTCTCTATACCCCTTGGTGTATAATGAAGTCAAAAAAGGAGATTTACATTATGGAAATTAGCAAAAAGCTCTTTGGCAAAACGAAAGCCGGGGACGAAGTCATTCAATACACTTTAACCAATGAAAACGGCGCCAATGTATCTATATTAAATCTTGGTGGAATTATACGAGAAATTAATGTCCCTGATCAAAACGGTACTTTAAAAAATGTCGCTGTCAGTTATGATGATGTGGAAAAATACGAAACTTACGGCGGATACATCGGCGCAATGATTGGTCGCGTTGGCGGACGCATCTCAAATGCAGCTTTTGACATCGATGGAACAAGCTATACTTTGGCCAAAAATGATGGTAACAACAACCTACATGGTGGTCATGTCGGTTTTGATAAAATCATTTGGGAAGTCAGCGAGTATTGCAGTGATGAAAAAGCAAGCTTAACCTTACATCATATGAGTCCGGATATGACAGAAGGCTTTCCCGGAAATCTCGATTGCAACGTTACTTATAGTTTCGATAACAAGAACGCTTTATCGATTCAATATACCTGTACAACAGATAAGAAAACCTTTGTTAATTTAACTAATCATTGTTACTTTAACTTAAGCGGTGATTATTCAACGACAATTCATGACCATGAATTAACCATTCTTGCCAATCAGTACACTCCTGTTAATGCAGAGACAATTGCAACAGGAATTGAACCTGTCCAAGGAACCGTCTTTGATTTTAGAGAAGGTAAAACCATTGGCAAAAATATTCATGATGACGTTACCCAACTTCTTCTTCCCGGGGGATACGATCATGCCTTTGAATTAAATCAACCCTCATCAGGACCTCTTATGATTGCCAAAGATCCCAAAACTGGCCGAACAATGGAAATTTCAACAGACGCAGCTTGTGTTGTCTTCTATTCAGGAAATCACTTAGATGATTCTTTTATTGCTAGTGGTGGCATACCTCTTCAAAAACAAGCTGCTTTTTGTTTGGAAACGCAATATTATCCGGATGCAATTAATGCACCTTTTGTAAAAAGTGTTTTCTTAGAACCCGAACAGGTTTATAGAACAAAAACGACCTACACATTTAAATAAGAATGCTTTTAAAGAATAAAAGTCAACGTTTCTCAAGATCCCTAGCAGGATATATAAGAGACGTTGACTTTTTTAAATTATATATAGTTGTTTATTTTATACGTTTGTGGGTAAATTTTTTAATCCCTTTTGCATAATCATTTGCGATTTGTCCATGACCATAGAGTTTATATTTATATATGAGTAATCCGTCTAAACCAACCGGGCCTCTTGCGTGAATCTTATTGGTGCTGATTCCGACTTCGGCTCCAAATCCATATCGGAAGCCATCACTAAAGCGCGTGGAACAATTGTGGAATACATTTCCGGAGTCGACTAGCATCATAAACGTTTTTGCTTTTTCGGCATTTTCCGTGACGATGGTTTCCGTATGTCCGGACCCATAGGTATTAATGTGTTCAATTGCATCTTCCATACTATCAACAATACGAATGGAAATCTCATAGTCCAGATATTCTGTCTTCCAGTCTTCCTCGGTTGCCAACTCACAATCAATAATCATTTTTGTTTTTTCACAGCCATGAATCCGAACATTAAAGGGGGCATATGCTTTTACAAGTTCCGGCAAAAATTCTTTGGCTATGCCACGATGAACCAACAAGGTCTCCATAGCATTACAAACAGCCACATATTGTGTTTTTGAATCAACAGCAACATCAACAGCCATTTTTATATCTGCATCCCGATGAATGTATCCATGGCAAATACCATCAGCATGCCCTAAAACCGGAATACGAGAATGTTCTATTATATAACGCACAAATTCATTGGAACCTCTAGGAATTATCAAGTCAATGTATTCATCCAAGTCTAGCATGTTGGAAACTTCTGCTCGTGACTCAAGATTATAGATCCAGGCACTGGGAATACCTGCTTCATCCGTTGCACGGAGAATGAGTTCCGTCAACACTTTATTGGTTTGTTTCGCTTCACTTCCACCTTTTAACATAACCGCATTACCGCTTTTTAGACAAAGGCTTGCAATTTGAACAAGCGCATCTGGCCTAGACTCAAAAATAACACCGATAACACCAATCGGACAAGTCTCTTTGATAAGTGTTAATCCATCATCAAGCTCTGTTTCTAATAATACTTCACCGACTGGTTCATCCAGCTTAATTAGACTTTCTATACCTGCCACGACTTCATCTATTTTAGCTTCATCAAATCGCAACCGCTTTAACAATGGCGCTTCTAACTGTTCAGCCTCACTTTGTTCAAGATCAAGTTGGTTGGCTGTCACAATCATTTTCTTATTTGCAACCAACACTTCCGCAATGTTTTTTAAGGCTTTATTCTTTACTTTTGTTGATGACGCCGCAAGTTTTATAGATGCTTTTTTTGCATTTGCAGCTGCTTCTAACATGTTCATATCCTACCTCCCATAAAAAAAGTTAACAAAAAGCAGTACGTCTCGTACTGCTTTATATATTTGTCATACACATCTTTCTATATTTCTGAATTCATGTCATCAAGAATCGATTCGTATTCATCCACTTTCTTTGATAGGAACTCTGCTAGCCCAACAAATTCACACCCAAAATGATAACCTTCTTCTAGCTTTTCTTTACGAATAATTTTAATAACGCAGTAAAAAAAGCGCACTTCATCAAATTGAATCTTGGCGTTAAAATAATAATCCAAAGGTAATTCGTCTTTACATAAAAATCCTATACCACGTTTTGAGATGTCTACAACTTCAATCGATTCGTTAATGTCACTTATGATCTCATTATCCTGTCGAAATAGTTTGTCAATGTCAATAATGAGTTTAATTGGCAAACGTTTGTATTTTCTCCGCTCTTCCATCTATTCACCTTCTCCATCTCAGATTCATTGTCCTTTTATTATAATACAAAATATGCCAAGAAACAAGGTCCTTATATACGCTTAAACAAATTGCGATATGCCATAAGTTTACTTCGATCTTTGAACAAATCTTGAATGTCTTCTTGGTCTAACAGCTTGCTGTCATGAATGCCTTTTAAAAGCTTTTCGTATATTTCTTGATAAGTCTGTCCATCTTCATCCAGTGTTAACCCATGAACATATATCTTGTCTTTTCGCGCTATCTTAAATGGTTCTCGAATTTCTTCAAATACATGGCGAATTTTATTCTCCACTTCCACCAATGAATTCTTGGGCGTAAATGGGCACAAGACCATATAGGTATGTGCATCATCTTCGGTATAAATCATATCTGTTTCTCGCAAATGTTCTTTTAACATTCCGGAAAAAATGTCTTTTTGCTCCTCCGTCATCTCCGTTGGCGAAATCATAACAAAGGATAAAGGATAATTTCCACGTGTTGCCCGGTTAATTTCAATGCGAACGGCATCATGTAAATTTTCAGGGAAAATAGTTTTTTCCTTGGCCTCCGGAGTCATCTTATTCATCAAGGAGATAATCTTACGTTTCAATGAATCCAACGCAACCGGATGCGTCATCAAATCATCGATTTTA
The DNA here is from genome assembly GCA_002342805.1 of Clostridiales bacterium UBA2432. Classification (GTDB taxonomy): domain Bacteria; phylum Bacillota; class Clostridia; order Lachnospirales; family Vallitaleaceae; genus UBA1351. The sequence goes on from DDQW01000028.1 coordinate 16,576, forward strand.
ATTTTTTGACTTTCGTCAATATATCGAATGGCGTACTTGGGATATATGGCCAATATTTTCCAGCCTTTTTCCTTAATCGATTTTAAGCGTGTATATTCTTCATCTGTAACATCGCCTGTAAATTCATATATAAACACACGATTTCCTTCTGTATACAGTTGCAATTTAAAACTCAGTTCTTCCTCTTCAAAGCACTCCATAAATTGTACTTGCAGATGGGTTAGTATACTGATTATATTACGCTTTATTTGATAATCTCGTATAAATATTAAGATTTTTCCATTCATTTTATCACCCTCTTTAAGGTTAGTCTATACTACTATATCGACACATATAGTCATAACCTTAAAGGTAATTATGCAAGGAATGGATTCATCATTTTTTCTTCACCAATGGTCGTTACCGAACCATGTCCCGGATATACGCGTGTTTCATCCGGTAGCGTCAACACCTTGTTTTTTACATTTTCCCTTAAATCCGTATCCGGACCATTGTAATAAGCTGATGTTCCTATCGTTCGATAAAAAAGGGTATCTCCTGAAATCAGCATTTGATTTTCTTCATTATAGAAACAGACGCTATAACTTGTATGCCCGGGAACAAGAATCAAGGCAAATTTAGTAAATCCTACATCTAATACTTCCTGTCCATCCAAATCAATGTCTGCATCAAAAAATTGATTTTCATGTTGTTTTTTAGCTCCGGCTTCCATTTCTGCTTTTTCCACTCCATGCATACACACTTTGGGGGATTGTCCTTTTTCCCTTAAGGCTACTAACAAGTCTTTTACGCCACCAACATGGTCAAAATGCCCATGAGTGATAAGTATATGGGTGATTTTTAGACCTTCTTCCGAAATCGCATCAAGAATCTTAGTGCTCTTGGAACCTGGATCCACAATAATACCATTATGTGTAGATTCATCCCATATAATCATACAATTCGTTTGCAAAAAACTGACTTCAATTGTTCTTATCTTCATGTTCTCCTCCGTTAGTTGTCTCGCTCTACGACTAAATAAAACGCTCCGCGCTATAAACAGCTGTTGCTCCATCCCCACAAGCAGTAATAACTTGACGTAATGATTTTTGTCGCAAGTCTCCTGCGGCGAATACACCTTCAATATTGGTCATACAGTTTTCGCCGGTTGCAATATATCCACCCTGGTCCATATCGACCTTTCCACGTACAAACTCTGTGTTCGGGTTACTTCCTACAGCTATAAATACACCATCTGCATCAATCTGTCGGCTATCGCCTGTTTTTTTATTCATAATTTCTGCTTTATTGACAAATTGGTCACCTTCAATTTTAATCAACTCACTGTCCCAAATAGTCTCAACGTTTTCAAGTTCAAAAAGTTTTTCCTGAAGAACTTTAACCGCTCTTAGTTCATCACGACGATGAACAAGGTAGACTTTTTCACACATCCTGGCTAGATAAATGGCATCTTCAACAGCAACATCTCCACCTCCGACAACCATTGTTGTCTTATTACGATAAAACGCTCCGTCACACGTCGCACAATAAGATACACCACGCCCCGAAAAAGCTTCTTCGCCTTCAATTCCTAATTTTTTCCATGTCGCGCCCATAGCAAGAATAACTGTTTTTGCTTGATATGTATTTGCAGATGTTTTCACTGTCTTAATCGTTTCATTTAAAAGTACATCCTCAACATCTTCTGTCTTAATCTCAATACCAAAGTGTGTCACATGCTCTTGCATCATGGTTGTAAGTTCAAACCCTGATGCTGTTTTTATTCCCGGATAGTTTTCGATTTCATATGTATTGGTAATCTGTCCGCCTGGAAATGCTTTTTCTAGTATAACAAACTTCATTTGTGCTCGACTTGCATAAATCGCCGCTGTCATTCCTGCCGGTCCAGCTCCGATAATGACTAAATCTAATACTTCGCTCATAATTAACCTCCACTATAACTTAAAATCATCCTCTTTATTATATCATATTCAAATCATTATGCGAATAAAAATAAGTATTTGAAAATGCGATTAAGAATAATTATCATTATCCGATAAAAACCCTTGACGTGTATACAGTATACATATATAATATAATTATAACAATGATTAATGTTTTTAAGGAGGAATATCTAATGAATTCTGCATGGAATGATTTTAACAAAGGAAGTTGGACAACAAGCATTAATGTTCGAGACTTTATACTTAGAAATTTTACGCCATATAAAGGCGATGATTCATTTTTAGCATCCGCTACTGAAGATACAACAAAGCTATGGAAACAAGTAAGTAAACTTATGCTTGAAGAACGAGATAAAGGGATCCTAGATGCCGAAACAAAGGTTCCCTCTTCAATCGTTTCACACGGCCCCGGATATCTTGATAAATCCATCGAAAAAATTGTCGGATTTCAAACAGATGCTCCACTAAAGCGTGGTATTATGCCTTTTGGTGGTATTCGCGTCGTTGAGAATGCTTTAGATTCATATGGTTACCAACTCGATCCGAATACAAAAGAAATATTTACAAAATATCGCAAAACACATAATGATGGTGTTTTTGATGCTTATACAGAAGACATGCGTAACGCCCGCCGTACCGGAGTTATTACTGGACTTCCTGACGCATATGGACGTGGCCGTATTATCGGTGATTATCGTCGTGTGGCTTTATATGGTGTTGACCGATTAATTGAAGAAAAAATCGCTTCCAAAAAACAACTTGAAATGGATTATATGGAAGAAAATGTCATTATTCTTCGCGAAGAACTATCTGAACAAATCAAAGCCTTAAAAGAACTAAAACAAATGGCTGAAAGTTATGGCTATGATGTCAGCCTCCCAGCTACAAATGCTCAAGAAGCGATTCAATGGACATACTTTGGTTATCTTGCAGCCATCAAAGAACAAGACGGAGCTGCAATGAGTCTTGGTCGTGTATCCACCTTCTTAGATATTTATATCCAACGTGATATTGATTTAGGTATATTAACGGAAACAGATGCTCAAGAGCTTGTTGACCACTTTGTTATTAAGCTTCGTATGGTTCGTTTCCTTCGAACGCCTTCATATAATGACCTATTCTCCGGAGACCCAACTTGGGTAACCGAATCCATCGGTGGTGTCGCTATTGACGGTCGTCCCCTTGTAACAAAAACCAGTTTCCGAGTCTTACATACCTTATATACACTTGGACCGGCTCCAGAACCAAACTTGACTGTTTTATGGTCTGAACAATTGCCGGACGCATTCAAACGTTTTGTTGCCAAGGTTTCTATTGATACCTCATCGATTCAATATGAAAATGATGACTTGATGCGACCGACCTATGGTGACGACTATGGTATTGCTTGTTGTGTATCTGCCATGCCAATCGGAAAACAAATGCAATTTTTCGGTGCACGTGCAAACTTAGCCAAAGCCCTCCTATATGCAATTAACGGTGGTGTTGATGAAAAAAGCGGTACACAAGTGGCTCCAATGTTTGCTCCGATTACTGCTGATGTTCTTGATTATGATGAAGTCATGGCAAAATTTGATCAAATCCTTGACTGGTTATCTCAACTATATATTAATACCTTAAATATTATTCATTACATGCACGACAAATACGCTTATGAAAAACTTCAAATGGCTCTTCATGACCGTGATGTTCTTCGTACATCGGCTTGTGGTATTGCCGGATTATCTGTTGTTGCCGACTCACTATCTGCCATCAAGCACTCGACTGTAAAGGTCATTCGTAACGAAGCCGGTCTTGCTGTTGATTATGAAGTCGAATCAAACAGCTATCCTGCATATGGTAATAACGATGACAAAGTTGACCTTATCGCGACAGACATCGTTGAGCTCTTCATGAATAAATTACGTAAGCACAAAACATATCGTGATTCAATTCCAACAATGAGTATTTTAACGATTACTTCAAACGTTGTATACGGTAAGAAAACAGGTTCAACACCTGATGGACGTAAAGCCGGTGATCCATTTGCTCCAGGTGCTAACCCAATGCATGGACGTGACCTTAACGGCGCCATTGCATCCATGGCTTCTGTTGCAAAAATACCATTTGAACATGCAGAAGATGGTATTAGCTACACATTCTCTATCGTACCAAAAGCTTTAGGTAAAGATATGGATATGCGTGTAACGAACCTTGTCGGTATGCTTGACGGATACTTCCATGATGGCGGTCATCACATTAACGTTAATGTTTTTGATAAAGAGACCCTTATTGACGCTATGGATCATCCGGAACAATATCCACAATTAACAATTCGCGTATCTGGTTATGCTGTTAATTTTGTGAAATTAACCCGCGAGCAACAACTTGACGTTATCAACCGTACTTTCCACGAACGCGCATAGATTTTATTAAGGAGGTTTGATTATGGCAAAGATTCATTCCATCGAAACTTGCGGAACCGTTGACGGACCTGGCATTCGTTTTGTCGTTTTCACACAAGGATGCCCACTACGTTGTAAATATTGTCATAATCCGGATACTTGGATTATGAAAGACGGAAAAGACACCTCCATAGACCACTTAGTTGAAGAAGCATTAAAATATAAATCCTACATGAACTATTCCGGTGGCGGCGTCACCGTCACCGGAGGAGAACCTCTCTTACAGCTTGATTTTGTTAAAGAATTTTTTACTCGACTAAAAAAACACGGTATACATACTGCAATTGACACGTCCGGCTATATTTTCAATGACAGAGTCAAAGAGATTCTCGATTTAACCGACCTCGTATTACTTGATATCAAACACTTTGATCCAGAAAAATACAAGGATTTAACCGGAGTTGAACTTGCACCAACTTTAAAATTCTTAGACTATTTACGTGAAAAAGATATTCACGCATGGGTTCGCTACGTTCTTGTTCCAAATCTTACGGATCAAGAAGATGCAATTAGCGGTTTATCCAAGCATTTAAGCAATTATCCGAATATTGACCGAATTGAACTCCTCCCTTTTCATCAAATGGGTGGGTATAAATGGAAAGAACTTGGTCTGGACTATTCTCTTAAGGATACACCTGAGCCAAGTGCGGCTCAAATGCAAAGTGCTTATGACTTATTTAAAGCACATAATGACCATGTTATTATGAACGAATAAATACAAGAATTTTTATCTTGTATTTATCGTTTATATGTTATAAAATGAAAATGCTAACAGATTAAGTAGGAGGTGTAACGAATGGCTTATACTATTAATGATGATTGTATTTCATGTGGTGCTTGCGAACCAGAATGTCCAACTGGATGTATTTCAGAAGGCGATTCTATCTACGTAATCAACGCTGACGAATGTATTGATTGTGGCGCTTGTGCAGACGTATGTCCTGTAGATGCTCCTCAACCAGAATAATACAAAACGATTAAAGAGAAGGGCTAATGCATTTGCATGGCTCTTTTTTCTTGGGGAAATTTGCAGATCAAAACAAAAAATATTTCGCCATCTATGTGAGATATCGGATGGCTTGGAGGTGGGAGCGTCAGTCACAGAAGCATATAGGACTTATTACCCAAAATTATATTTCAGGCAATAAGTCCTATATACTCCAGTGACTGCAAAACCCATGTATCCAAGTCATCCGATGTCTCACTATATACTTTTAAATAGTTTTCACTTTTTATATTATTCCAACGGAACAAAGAGGCTACGCCTCGTTCCGTATCGCGGATTGTTCGCGGAGGGAAAGGTCCTTGACGCTTTCTGCTACGTTTCAATGCAGAAAGCTAAAGTAGGACTTTCCTAGAGCAAACAAAGAAAAAGGAGCTTTGCATATGCAAGAGCTCCTTTTGTGATTATATTATGATTTTAGGCTTTATATCCTCGGTTGGGTTCTGAGTCAACGGATTCGTTGAGGTTGGATTTACCGTAGGTTAATCCGGCGTATACTTTTTGTCCGTTTCCGATGACAGGGCCTTCATCTTCGACATCGGTTTGCATCCATCCATCGAGTAGAATCCGTACGATTTTTACAGCTTCTCGGAGAGGTTCTTGTCGATCACGCATCTGTGCATCAACGAATAATTTATTCATATAAATATACAAGGCCATTAATTCTTTTGAAATTTCATACTCAAAGTTTAAACCATCACTGAGTTCTCTTAAAAGTTTTTGAGCCATATGCATAGCCTTTTCAAAGCGAAGCGTGTTTTCAACTTCAAGACTTTCTATAGCTTCTTCAATTTCTGTCATTAGCATCTCATAGTTAATGACTAACAGTTCTTTGCGACTTGCATTGACTATACGTGTTTGGTATTCTTTGACCAGTTCTTTATTCATCTAATCACCTATCCTTGTAAGAGCTGTAGTAATGATTGAGGTCGTTGGTTTGCTTGAGCCAGCATTGATGTTCCGGCTTGCTGAATAATATTTTGTTGTGTAAACTGGGCCATCTCATAGGCCATATCCGCATCTTGGATTCGAGATAAGGAAGCTGTCATATTCTCTCCAGCTGATTGTAGATTCGCAATGGTATGCTCTAATCGGTTCTGATATGCTCCAAGTTTTGCACGCACACTTGACACTGTTGTAATGGCTTCATCAGCTATTGTGATGGCCGCTTGAGCACCAGCTACCGTTGTTAGATTCATCTCCGTCAATCTCAAAGTTTTTGGTGATATCTCTTGAATACGAACTTCCATAAACTGGCCTTCATTGGCTCCGATTTGGAGATTTAATGGACCCGTTTCAAGGATGTTGATGGTAACGGGATTAGCATCCCCACCACCGGCAACCCGTAGTTCGAAATTGTTTGACGCACGAAAAACAGCTTCATTACCTGACGTATCAACAGTTACATCCGCCGGAAACCCAGAAACATTAGGGTCTGCGTCTATAACTACCGCCATATCTTCCCCTGGAGTGTCTGTTATTGCATCCAGTCCTAATCCTGTTAATAATGCACTCGTACCAGTAATGTTGATTTCATAAGCCGAACCATATTTATTATGTGTTAAAGTTAGATCTTCACCATTGTCGAGGGGTGTCGCAGATGATTCTAGTGTAATATCCACTCTTTCACATATGTCTCTTAGTTTTCCAAAAACGTCATCCGCTGTATCTCCAACATTAATCTCCACCTGTTCGCCATTAATATTGACAGTCCCCGAAATCGTCGCTTCATTATTTCCGTCAAAAAATCCACCAACAATCGCTCCGCCTACTGCATCAGTTTGCGTTGCCTCTTGTGTTACTTCAAACTCATATGCTCCGGGTGTCACCGTATCACTCATGGATACAATTTCTGCCACCGTGTCATCGGATGAAAAGGCACGTCGGTCAATACTCCCGTTTAATAGTTTCATTTCATTAAATTCAGTATCATTGGATATTCGTTGAATCTCTGTTTGTAATTGTTCAACTTCATTTTGTACTGCTTCTCGATCGGACGCATCATAAGTACCGTTCGAAACTTGAACCGCCAATTCCCTTATTCTTTGCAGCATGGCGTGGACTTCACTCAGTGCACCTTCTGCTGTTTGTATTAATGATATGCCATCCATGGCATTTCGATTCGCTTGTTCCAATCCTCTTACTTGCGTGTCCATCTTTTGAGTAATTGCTAACCCTGCGGCATCATCTGCTGCTCGATTGATTCGAAGTCCTGATGAAAGTCGTTCTAGTGTTGTATCCAATTTATTATTCGATCGATTTAGTTGATGCAATGCTCGAAGTGCAGGTATATTGTGATTAATTCTCATAAGTTACACACCTTTCTGATTGAAAATATTATCTCTTCCCTATTCTTATCGGTTGATTTGGGTAAATTATTAATCATTTTCCGTATTTTTCTCCAAGTTCCTCGTCTCTAGCTCATTCTCTTGTGCTAGCTCTGCATCCATTTGACCAATAAGCTCTGCCATTTTTTCTGCAAGTGTTTTTATTCCTTCACGATTTGCCATTATATCACCTTCTCAAACTGACTTTCTTGATAACGTTTTAGTTGTTGACTTCGGACACGTTCTTCTGTTTCTGCCTTAACCGGCTGCGGAAATTCAAATGTATCATATGCAATTGCTTCAATGGAAAGATCAAGATCTTTGAGTACCTTTCGAATCTGATCTTCATAAGCTTGCATTTTTATATTTCCCTTAGGCTGGGTTGCAAACATGGTCACTTCAACTTTTTCAGAAAATTGGACGCGAATATTTGCAGTTCCCATATGGTCTGTCGTAAATCGCATATATATTGATGACGATGATTCTGCATCGTTTTGACGATTTTCCTGTTCGTAATAATACACATTCATCTGTTGAATCTGATTATTAATCATCACCGGCATCGTATGATAATTGTTTTGCTCAACGAGTTTTTCTTCTAGACGACTATGGGCTTCAATGTCTTTTGTGACTTCCGAAAGAGAACGCTGTCCTTCTGCACTTGTTCTATTATTCATCATAGTGTCGAGTGCTTTTTCAAAAAAGTCCTCCTTAATCTTATCAAGTGTTTTGTAAATATCTTGTCGATAATTTTCCGGCTTATCTAAATCATTCATATATGCTTCAAAAAGAGATTCTAGCCATTGCTTATTATCGTCTTTACTCGCCGTCGTTGCTACAAGTTCTTCCATTAATCCCTTGAAAACATAAGGATCTTTTTGTAATTCATCTATGGCTTGAAATTCATTCATTGTTAAGCCTCTAATCGTATCTTCCTGAATATGGGTCCCTGACCAGTGCATCGCGCTTAACTTATCAAGAATATGTTGTACTTTTTCATAATCCATCGTTTGCATTTGCTGACGAATATCTTCTAATATTGGCTCAACATTCCCTTGGCTAAAGATTGGCTTTTCCAAAAACGCTTGTAATTCTTTATCTTTTTCGTAATACCCTGTTGCAATCTGTTCAACAATTGATGGACGGTCTTGCTTAAGGGATTCTAAAAAGCCTGTCGAATCATCAATGGATACTTCAATCTTACCCCTTTGATTATGAGTTTCTTGTATATACTTTGATGCCTCAAAAAGATTTTCTAAAGTTACCGGTAAGTCTCTGTCAAGTAAAAAACCAACCGCTGCATTGTGTGCCGATGAAATTGTATGCATGAGACGATACACGCCCACAACAGCATTTTTAGTGTTCTCTGGAACTTCCTCCGTTTTTAAGAGATGATGCAATTCTTTAATCATACGATCCACAGGATTTGTCGCCATTTGCTTCGAACGATTCATAACCTCTTGTGTTAAATTCGTTAACGGCATATTCATGATATCTTTTCCCTCTTTCAGAAAAGCAAGAACATGTTCCGGCATCATGTTTTTCTGCACCTCTTGCAATGGCAAGTCAATCATTTTCACTTGTTGAATGTTTTCTATTGTCATTGCCATACCGTTTCGTCCAAGAATCTGGACGGCCCGTTGATTATATAAACTCGATTCTAGACCTAAATCTTTTAAGATCTCCGCCACATTTGAAAATGCTTTTTCAATACGGTCACCTAAATCCGGACGTACTTCTGTTCGTAAGGTATCATAACGTTCAGCGCCTGTCCTCGCCTTGGCAAGCAAGGCACTTATTGTTACCTCTGTATCTTCTACCGAAGTCGTCATCATCTGTGTTGAGCTTCCGTTAATTGTCGCCATACTCATCTGCCACGATGTCCACGCTTCTTTTGGCGACTGGGGAATCGAATCCGATACAACTTCTGTTTGTACTGGCGAATCGGACAGATGTTCACTCACTAAATTATTTGTTGCTAAGCGTAGTTCTCCAAGAGGTGTCGTACGAATATTAATGCCTTGTAGGCTTAATCGTATCGCCGCTTTAAATGTCATCTGGTAGCGTATAACATTCAGATTCTCTATTTCTTTATCAACCGCTTCGTTTGAAACTGTTTCTTCAGGAGCCCCTTCGAGATTAGACTGTTGACCTTTCACATTTTCAATAGTTATCGGTATACGATTCCCTAAAAGTCGACGTATATCTTCTACCGTTATGGCTTTGATATCTTCTAGCGATTCTTTCACAAACTCTTGCGAGGGGATACTCTCTGTAATTTTTGCATCTGACAAGGTATAGTCTTCCAACTTAGCATTTTTTTCAAATTGATAGGCCGCCATCTTCATGACATGGTCTCCATTATGTTGGCGTTGTAAAAAAGATAGTACATCAAGGCTACGTTGGTCAAGGGCTCCGCCTCGCATCACTAATTCTTTTGTTATTGCTTGGAGTTCGTCCTGATTCTTGGTCGGAACACGGTCAATGATTTGATGTGCACTGTCTTTAATAGCTTCATAATCCGCTTCAGACATAAGGTAATCCGGCATCTGTTTTCCTCCTGAATAGAGACTTTTATACATTTCAGAAATCGTCGCCGGTTTATTGCTTAATAAAAATTTAACCACATCTTGCGGATCCATTTGTTGAACTTTATCCACTTTTTCTGCAAATTTACTGATTTTATCCACATTCGGTGATGTGAAATCCCCACCTGTATGTTTATGATGTAACTGAAGAAACTGATTTAACATAGGAACGCTCATTTTCGTCAAATCATATCCTGTTTGCAAAAGTGACTTATACTCTTTTTCTGACAAGGATGTCTCCAACTGTTTTACTTGGGATATAAAATCTGTCATTCCCGAATCCCTTTGTTTTGAAGCATTGGCATTGCTTGTCTGCTCTTTTTGTAACAGGGTTTTCTTTGTACTTTCCACATTCACTTTATCCTTATTAGGATCATGATTATTACTATCTTTTTCCTGCTCAACGTCCATTTTTTCGATGGATACTTTAAGCAGTTCTTTTGTGGATTCTAGCACTTTAATCTCTATCATATCTCCGGGTTGAAATTTTTGAGCTCCGTTTTTCATTTGAAGAAGCATCTCTTTACTTCCGCCCTTTGTTTCAATGCCTATTTTGACTTCTTGATTATTACTATGTATAACTTCAGCAAAAAAGCGATCCCCTGTATTTAATTGAAGGGAACTTTTATTTTTTTCTTTATTCACTATATTTCCTATGGATTGTCCGTCCATAGAATGAATCATCATATTCGTAACCATGACATCAACTCCATTCTCTACTCTACATACTACATCGGAAGAAATAGCCAAAAAAATAACCGAAGATTTTTGAGTTATGGTCAAATCACTCATTTTTTCTTCGGTTAATTATTCTATAATATTTTTCGACCTTCTAATGCACGTAGCAAAGTAATTTCATCGACGTACTCTAAATCGCCGCCTACCGGAACGCCATTGGCAATTCGACTGACTTTGATTTCGAAGGGCTTAAGGATTTTACTAATGTATACCGCTGTTGCTTCACCTTCAACCGTCGAATTTGTTGCCAAAATAACCTCTTGAATATCTTCCGCTCCGATTCGGGTCAGCAATTCTTTGACGCGAATATCATTAGGCCCAATGCCTAGCATGGGTGAAATCGCTCCATGAAGCACATGATATAGGCCTGTATATTGCTTGGTTCGTTCATAAGCGACAAGATCTTTGGACTCTTCAACGACCATCACTGTCGATTGATCGCGTTTTTCACTACGACAGATCTGACACAATTCACCATCAGTAATGGTACAGCATTTTATACAGTATCGTGTGTTTTTTTTGGCTTCAATAATTGCTTTCGAAAATCGCTCTGCAGCTTCTTCCGGCTGATTGACCATGTAAAAAGCAAGTCGTTGCGCCGTTTTCGCACCAATTCCCGGAAGTTTTGAAAATTCTTCAATTAATTTTCGTATATGTGTTCCATAATAATCCATGACTACATCATACCATTAGGTAGACCTAATCCTCCTGTCAACTTAGACATTTCCTTGTTTACCGTCTCATCAGCTGTTTTAATCGCTTGATTAACGGCTGCAACGATTAAATCTTCTAACATTTCAACATCATCAGGATCTACAGCTTCCGGATCAATCGTAACAGTTTTGAGTTCTTTTTTACCGGTAACAATGGCTTTAACAACGCCACCCCCAACAACTGCTTCAAACTCTTGATTGTCTAACTCCTCTTGTACTGTTGCCATTTTTTGTTGCATTTTTTGTGCTTGCTTCATTAAGTTGTTCATATTCCCCGGCATACCGCCACCTGGAAAACCGCCTCTTTTTGCCATGATAATTCCTCCTTATATTTACTGAATCTCAACATCAAAGTTGATTTTATTGCGTATTTTATTAATTGCACGTTCAATATCTTCCATGTTTCCTTCGTTTGATGAACTATACTCTTTTTCTTCAATAATATTAAGTTCAAATTTCTTTTTATATAAAGACTCGAGTACCTCTATTATTTTACTCAAATATTGCTCTTCTGACAAGGTATTTTTCTGCACACTATTCTTACACACAAGACTTAATCGTTGGTCATTCATATAAAATGGCAGGACCTCTTTTAATGTGGCTTTTAATAAGCCACTGGTACTTGTTACTACTTTAGCCCAGCCCTTAATTGCTTTTTGAATATCTTCGGGAAAAGCATCAGTATTAATCTCAACCTCTTGCTTGTGTGTTTTTGCTACTGCACCTGATGTTTTTGCCTCGTGATGGTAATCATCATTTGGATGTGTCTGCGCATAGCGCTCTGCACTAAGCATTCCTGCATGTATTTGTTGCTCAACCGTATGTAACCTTGATAACACCGCTTCTTGATCTGTATTTAGTTCCGGCTGACAAAGCTTAATTAACTCAATCTCAATCAATGTTCGCTTTCCGGTCATATATTTAATCTGTGCTTCCAAGTTTGAGAATGATTTAATGAGATGGATAATGGTATTTTCATCAACGTGTTGGCTTTGTTTTTTCAAGGCCTCATAAACATCATCTGATACATCCAGTAAATTTCTTGATTCAGCAATGGTATTGACCACTAATAGATTCCGTAAATAGGCGATTTCATCCAATAAAAATTGACTCAAATCTCGTCCTTGCATTACAATGCGTTCAATCACATCCATACTTGTTTTGGTACTTCGTGATATAATACCCTCCGTGAGTTCACAAAAAACATCTGAATCAACAGCACCCAATACTTCAAGTACTTTATCCAAGGTAATCTCTTCCCCGAGGTAAAAAGCGATACATTGATCTAAAACACTCAAACCGTCACGCATGGATCCATCAGCCACTTTTGCTATATAGTGAATCGCTCGGTCACTCGCTTGAATATCTTCGTCTTCTAAATAGTGTTTTAATGTTGCTGCAATTGTATCTGTTGAGATACGTTTAAAATCATAACGCTGACATCTAGATAAAATCGTTGCCGGTATTTTATGTGGCTCTGTTGTTGCCAAGATAAACTTTACATGGGCCGGTGGTTCTTCTAATGTTTTAAGCAAGGCATTAAAAGCTCCGGCACTTAGCATATGTACCTCATCGATGATATAGACTTTGTACTTACCTTCAGTCGGTGTATATCGAACCTCTTCTCGTATCTCACGAATATTATCAACCCCGTTATTACTTGCTGCATCAATTTCAATCACATTCATGTTCTGATGATGTAGCATATGTTGACACGTTGGACAAACATTACACGGGCTTCCTTGAATAGGATCTTCACAGTTAACTGCACGGGCAAATATTTTTGCCGTTGATGTTTTCCCTGTTCCTCTTGTTCCACAAAAAAGATAAGCATGGGACGTACGCCCTGCTTCCACTTGATTGGTTAATGTTCGTACAATATGATCTTGGCCGACAAGGTCATCAAAATGATCCGGTCGCCATTTACGATATAGGGCTTGATAACTCATAAATTATCCCTCACTTTGATATCAAAACAAGTTCCATTAAATAGCATACCACTTTTAATGAAACTTGTAAAAGGCAAAATTAAATCCGTGCGCTGCCCTTCGCCAATCACCCATAAGCGTTACTCGTATAGTTAGCTCTGATCAGGCACCCTTACGGCACATAGGAGCTTCTGCTTAGTGCTGCTTCCGTCAAGACCTGACACAGTTCACAGATTCCTATTGCGTAAGACCCAATCGTCAACACCACTTTTACGAGGCTGCCTTACAAAATGAAAGTCTCAGTTTAGCATCACCCCTGCTGTAGCGGATTGCAGGTACAGGGCACCGCTATCTCCCCGGCTGCACGGAAACTTTATCACATATGTAATTGTTGCACTTATCATCCGATTGATTCATAAGTACAGCAATATTTAGTATATAGCTTTTTCATAGCAATGTCAATATTTTTTCTTGTTTTTTATAGCTCTCCTGCTGCTGCTTCATCAATAATCAGTGTCACATCTTGATGAAGTTGAAGAATCGATGCCGGTAATTCAGGGGTAACGGGGCCTTTTAACATAGCGCGAATTGCTTTTGCCTTGTTCTGACCGCTCGCCATCAATATGATCTTTTTGGAATGCATGATATTTCGTATTCCCATGCTTAGGGCTTGTTTTGGAACATCCTCGATATGTTCAAAAAAACGTGCATTGGCTTCAATTGTTTCTTCATCGAGTTCCACTAAATGTGTTCCTGCCTCGAACTTAACATCCGGCTCGTTAAATCCAATATGCCCGTTGGTACCAATGCCTAAAATCTGTAAATCAATATTTCCCGATGCTTCAATGGCCCGATCATAAGCCTGACATGTTTCTTCAACATTTGTATTAGAGCCATTAGGTATATTTTGATAATGCTCACGGACATTCACGTGTTTGAAAAAGTGTTCATGCATATAATAGGCATAACTTTGAGGACTATCCGACGCAATCGGATAGTATTCGTCAAGGTTGAAGGTTGTTACATCCTGAAAATTCACTTCGTTCTCTTGATATTTTTTAACCAGTTCTTGATACATTCCTTCCGGTGTTGATCCTGTTGCAAGACCTAGTACACTATTACGTTTTAACAACACCTGTGCTTCAATCATTGCTGCTGCTTTTTTACTCATCTGCTCATAATTATCCACAATAATGATTTTGATGTTATTGATATCAACAGTTTTCATATTCAATATTCCCCTTTACGATGGTTTTTATGATTTCAAATTGGTCATTCATTATAACAATATCTGCTTGCTTATCTTCTTCTAGTGAGCCGATTTGATGATCAAGCCCAAGATATCTTGCTTGATTCATGGTAACAATGGGAAGAACTTGTTCCAGTCCTTCTTTCACATTTTCATGAAAATTTTTCAATCCTTCGTTTAATTTTAAAACACTCCCAGCTATGGTACCTGAGTCGAGTAAGCACTTCCCGTCACTAACCGTCACTTTTTGTCCGCCTAATTCGTATTCTCCTTCTGTCAAGCCACCGGCTTGCATGCAGTCGGTTACCAGCAAGATTTTTTGTAAGCCTTTTGCCTTGATAAACAGAGGGAAGATACCTTCATGAACGTGGAATTTATCTGCAATGAGTTCTGTATAACAGTCCGATGTAAGTGCTGCGGTGACTACGCCAGGTTTTCGGTGATGCATGCCTGTCATGGCATTAAAAGTGTGAGTGCTTCCACAAGCCCCACATTCAAAGGCTTTCATTGCTTCTTCATAGGTGGCACTTGTGTGACCAAGGGAAAAATTAATGGATTTATGATATTTTTTTATAAAGGCTAAGCTGTCTTCCACCTCCGGTGCAATGGTGATGACTTTGATTAAATCTAAATAGGGCTCAACGAGTTCCTCTTCCGGATGAATAATATATTCTTCCGGTTGTGCTCCTTTTTTTTCGGCATTTATAAAAGGACCTTCTAAATGGACCCCCACTATCGTGGCTCCATAGCTTGTTTTTTCTTGTTCCTTCATGACCTCACGAACAGCATCCAAGGCTTTTGTAATGTCCGGTTTTGGCATAGTCATTGTTGTGGCTAAAAAGGACGTAACCCCATTTTCAACCAACCCTTTTTTCATGGTATTTAAGGCCTCTGTCGTTCCATTCATAACATCAACACCTTGGTATCCATGAATATGTACGTCTATAAATCCGGGAACGACAAAGTTGCCCTCTGCATTTGTCTCTTCATCCATATGCTTTTTAATGTCTTCATACGCACTTTGGGTTAATATACTTTCAATCGTATTTGAATATACGAGAACCTTCCCTTTTTGAAACTTCCCCTCATAATAGATTTGGCCATTAACAATTGCTTTCATTACTACACCTCCATTAGTAAACTTTATTAACTTATATGACAAAAAGCGACTCTACTATCGCGTTATGCTTCTATAATTCGTTCAATCCCTATGAGTATAGCTCCTTTTACAGATGCATTGTCAATCATTGAACGATATATGTTGGTTTCAATCGGTGTCATTTGATTCACACGTTCTTGCAAATCCTGAATCATTGTATCTTTTAAATCAAATACGTGTCCGGTCAAGATCACTTTTTGTATGTCTAAAACCAATGCAATATTTGTAATCGCAACCGAAAATTCTTCTAAAATCTCATCATACAGGTCCATCACTTTCGAATCTGTATGGTGACTGAGTATCCACTGTATATCACCAAAGGAAGCTTTTTGTCCGGTTAATTCTTGATACCGATCTCGAATTGCTTGCAAACCCACCCGTTCTTCAAGGGTATAATATCTTCCGTCTTCTTGCTTCTTGGGCAGGATAAAACCGATTTCTCCAGCTGCATTCCGTTCGCCTTCGTAAAGACGATGACTAATAATAATACCGACTCCGACACCTGTATGGGCACTGAGCAAATATAGGTTAGGTTCATCTTGGAAAATTCCATAACGTTTTTCTGCTACGGCCGCTAAGTTAATATCATTTTTTACAAAAATAGGGTCAAAGTTCTTTGCCTTTAAAAAATTTTTTACTTCATGCAATAAAATTTCTTTATGACGGACATTGGTCAAATAGTAGCCGTCATTTTGACCGACAACTCCGGGATAGGAAATCACTACTTGAGATACTTTTGAAATGTCAATATTTTGTTCTTTTGCTTGTTTAAAATATGTTTCTAAATATTGTTCCGCTTGTTTTGGTTCATAAACATCTTCTACAGAAATCTTGTCATGGAGTAGCCATTCTCCACGTAAATTTGCAATGACAAGGTGAAAACTATCTTTTGACAAGTCAATCCCCAGGACATATTGGTAATTGGCATTAACATCAATAAGAATACCTTTTTTCCCAACTGCATTATCTTCTTTACCCACTTCTATGATGCGCTTGGTATGGAGTAATTCAGCAACATTTTTGGACACAGTGGGCTTGGATGACTCAAGGGCTTTGGCTATTTCCGCTCGAGTCATGGGCCCATTTTCAAAGAGAAGGGAAAAAATCATTTTTTGATTATCACGTTTGACATCCGTTTGTGTACTTCCTTTAAATTCCATGTCGTCTCCTAAATTAATATGTCCAATTCAAGTAAGTAAAGTTTATTAACTTAAATATATCATGAGACGTTTTCCTTGTCAATAGATGTTTACCTATCAATGACTTCGATTATAATTTCTTTTTCAAAGCCTTGAATTGTTTCATCCGGAATCAGTAATGTATCCATCTGCATCGTGGAATTATATTGACCTTGATATGATAGGCCATTGACTTTAAATTCACGATTACTCGTTTGTAGGCTTGCCTCTCCTTTATATTTTAAGAAAACACTATGATTGAGATATTTAATCTCTAAGGACATGGTCCCAAAAAGCTGATAACGACTGGGCTGAATAAGCAATCCCCCTAGCACGGGTTCAAATCCAAGCACGTAGCGCACAAAAAGTTTAAACAAAACATTGGAGCTACCCGTTTGCCAATCTTGCATGGATTCACCGTCAATATGAAATTCTTCATTATCTCCATAAGAATTAGGCAAGACAAAGGGTGACACAGAAACCGATTCATGGGTAAATGGAAATAGTTTTTCAAGTTGCTCCCATGCTAACTTTCCTTCACCAATGGCAAAGAGGCTCATAACCGCAAACATACTGGCATGAATATATGTGGCCCCGTTTTCTGCCGTTCCCTTGGGTAAATTGGGTATACGACCAACCCCCGGTATGCCTTTTTCAAAATGGGGTTCAAAGGTTTTATAACCGTATTTTGAGTCTAAACGTTCATACGCATTCAAAATATAGTCACGATGCTTAATCTTTTGGGGATCTGCTTGAATAAAACCAGATAAAATCCAAAATGCTTGACTGGTTAATCCATCTCGGGCCACTCCATCCGGATCGTTTTGGCTTCCTACAAGATAAGATTTTTCATCGCCCCAGCCATGAATAATATGGTCTCCATCAATGGCATGAATAAGTAAGCCCTCTTTTATTTGGTCTTTTGCTTTTATATAGGCTTCTTTTCTTTGACTTAAGGCATCATATAGATGACGATATGGTGCTTGGATTTCGAGATATGACAATAATTCTAACATTTCGCAAAGATTTTGATAAACTTGAAGGGTTGCCATCACAGACACTCCAGATCCATACTCTTTGTTAGGGTCTTGACTTCTGCCTAGACCATCAAGTGCATCATTCCAATCTCCATAGAGTGCAAGGACACATTTTGTATTGCCATGATCCCGGTTTTCAAGTAAATAATCCATAATTCGAATCATATGCATCAGCACGGATTCCTTAACAGTATTTTTTTTGGCGATATGCTTATGCAGGTCGATAAAATTATAGTATCCACATTCCTCTTCTAAGAAGGACCAATCCTTGGTAAAACGAAGATAGGTCATAATGGTTGAAATCACCCACACACCTTGATCAATAAAAGGGCGAAGATCCATGGCCGGCAGACTGTTTGCATCTTTTGGCAAGGAATATTGTCGTGGCAGTTGGCCGGATAAGCTTGTGAAATCAAGCGCTTCTAACATTTTTATCTTGGCTTTTTTTGGCTCATAAAAAAGATATGCTTCTAAAGCTTGAAAAATATCCCGAATGCCGATTAAGGAAAAATGAGATAATTGAATATAGCCCTTAATTTCCGAACAAAAGGTTACTTGTGCTTTTAAGTGATGTATAAAACCATTCATAATTACAGGTGAAATATCTTCTCCACCTTCCATTTTGATTGAGAAAGGTTGATCTTGGGCTTCCATACTTACATAAGGATCTTGACATAGACAAATTTCCGGTTTAATCCCCTCTTGTGTATATGTCATTTCAGCACAGTATTCTATATCATCTTCCAATCGATACGTTATAAAATCGCCACAAATCCCTGTTTCTGTAAAGGATGTTGCTTGAATAGCCTCTGATAAATCTTCTTCAAAAAATGTATCTGCTGTATGCAGTGATGATCGACTTCCCCCAACATATTGATAACGTGATGTGGTATGCTTTGCTTGGATGACACATTCTGCTTTATTGACTCGCATGTGAATTTGACCCACATTTGTTGCCATGGAATCTCGGTCGCGCTCCTCATAAGTTTCAATAACATAATTGCCTAATTGATCATCTTCTTGATAGCGGACTTGCCGAAACCAACGATCCGTTGAGTTTTCCACTAAGGCATTTTTTAAAAAAGGGTTAAAATAAGCACTTGTAAAAACAGTCAATGGATTCTTTGTTTTATTGATCATCCATAATTTATAATATATTTTTCGTCCTTTGACATAGGTTACAAGCGCCGTTGTAATCATGGTCGTATCTGTGATATAATAGGTTGCTGCTTCATTAAAAACAGTGAAGCGTATCAATTCATGGGGTTCTTCAGACATAATTGGTACAGACATGCAGGAAAACTTATGCTTTTCTCCTTTGACTCCTGCAAAAAAAGCAATTTTAGGTTCTGCACCTTCACTGGCTCGTAAAAATGGTGAAAACAAGCCTTCATTGCAATGAATATAACCAGACCCATAGGTCCAATAATTAAAGCCATCCGCTCCATAGGGATACCTGACATCCCCTTTATCTGTTGGAAACATCAGAATATCTGTGCCAATAAAGTATCCACCGGGAATCTTTCCTTCACATAGTTTGGAATCTCCGGACTGTATGCGCCGGTACCAGTCTAAATATATTTCAATCTTTTCTCTCATCCCAATCACCTACCTCTAAATACTTTTTCAAAAACAGCTTCAAATGTACTTTCGATAATTCCACCTGTAACAATCACAATGTCTGCATATTCACTCAATAATTTTGCATCCATGGGACTTCGTGATGCAATAGCAATAATGGTTTTATTGGGACAATAGGCACGAATTTCCTTAAGCACATCGATTTGTCGTGTAAATCGATAGGCATTTACCGTGCTAAATATAATAAGATCTGAAATAATTCCTACATCGGTCAAACTAATGATTTCTTCGTCCGTTGGATGCCATGGCATAATCGCCTCCTTAACTTCTTCATGTCCTGTGACTTTTTTCAAAATGTCTTTTAAGGAAAGATCATATAAATTGGTGGCATCACTCATAACTAATCGAGCGGGATTGCCAAAGACAATACCCACTTTTTTATTTTCAAGTGCTATGGGAAGGTCTGTATCTTGCCCTTTGTGAAGAACAATTCCTTTTTTGGCAATATCTTTGGATAATTTTTTTCCGGCTTGGTGGTCAATGGTTTTTATCCCTTCACCTTTAGTCGATTGTTCTTTACCCAACTGCTCTTTTGCTTTTAAAATACGATAGGCTGCATCATTAATACGTTGTTCACTGATCTCTCCTGTTTGAACGCACTTATCAACATAATCGACAAACCAGTCACTTGCACATGTGGATATAATAAGATCCGAGCCTGCATTGATGGCTAATTTTATAGATTCTTTTTCTCCATATTCATTAAGGATGGCTTTCATGACTAAATCATCCGTAACTACTAATCCCTTAAATCCAAGCTTTTCTCTAAGATAGCCAATGACCTTAGGCGAGAGGGATGCAGGTAAGTCCGGGTCTAGTGCCTCAAATATACCGTGATGCGTCATAATACAGTTTAATCCCTTTTCTATTGCTTGTTTAAAAGGAACGATTTCGACGGATTCTAAGCGCTCGATAGGTTCCGGATTTCGATCAACTTGAAAATGTGTATCAACTTCTGTAATTCGCATCCCCGGAAAATGTTTTCCGCAAGCATAGAGTCCTTCTGCCTGCATGCCATTAATAAAAGCACTCCCCATATCTGCGACAACTTGAGGATCTGTCGAGTATCTACGATTATCAACAATCGGTATGCCAAATTGTGCATCATAGTCCACATCTAAAACCGGGGCATAACATAAGTTAATTCCCGCGTAACGAAGTTCTTGTGCAACATGATGTCCTTGTTGCTTGGCAAGGTCTTTATCATTGGCAAATCCTAAGGTCATGTTTCCTGGGAAAATAGTTGTCCCGTTGAAAATTGCTGTAAGCTGTCCGCCTTCTTGATCAATCGTCAACCAAAACGGGATATGATGTTTACTTTCCATGATATTGCTATTGATTTCTTCTGTCATGGTCTTTAGCTGATGAAGACTTTTAACATTATTGCCGGAAAAAAAAATGAATCCGCCCAATTGGTCCTTACGATTCATTTCTACAAATTTTTCCGGCATTTTATCATATCCTTGATAGTATTGAAGAAACATCTGAGCGATTTTTTCTTTCAATGTCATTTGTTCAAACACTTGGTCTGCTATAAACATATGTGCCTCCTATATTTTTAAAAATTCTTTCATTTTCTGAATGTATGTATTGGCTATTTCAATACTTGAATCCTCTGCAAAAATTCTAAGTAAGGGTTCTGTTCCTGAAAATCGTGCGATAATCCAACCACCGTTTTCAAAATATACCTTGACGCCATCCTCATAAGAAATATGATCAATGTCCTCACCAAAATCCGGAACACTGCGCTCTTCATACAGCAAATGAAGTAAGCGGTCTTTTTCTTTGGGATGAAATTCTAAATT
>DDQW01000028.1:38422-76817 GCA_002342805.1 Clostridiales bacterium UBA2432
TCTTTTCCATTGACATGTCCTTTTATAGTCAAGCCTCCACTACTTTCGCCACCGATAATTGCATCCGTCTCTTGCATTTTGGCTGATACGTATTTAAAACCGACTGGAACCTCATAGCATTCTTGTCCATGCTTTTGGGCAATGGCATCCAGTAGATGGGTCGTCGCGATGTTTCGTACAACACCACCTTGCCATTTTTTATACTCGAGAAGGTAATTATAAAGCAGGGCCATAATCTTATTAGGGTGAATAAAATCACCTAACTCATCGATAATACCTAATCGGTCTGCGTCGCCGTCGGTTCCAATACCTAAGTCGTAGTTTTTTTCGACGACAAAGTCACTGAGTCGGGTGAGTGTCTGTGCACTTGGTGACGGCAATCGTCCACCAAACATGGTGTCATGACGATCATGAATCACATCGACATCACAGCGGGCCGACATTAAAATCGTCTGTAAGGATGTCTTTGATACTCCAAACATGGGATCAAGAAGTATCTTCAAATGTTTGTTTCGGATTGCCTTTACATTAAGCATACTAAGGATGGTATCTATATAATCATTGAAGGGACTGATTAAATGTATTTTTCCTTCACTAAGTCCTTCATCATAAGTAGATCTATTTATATCTTCATCACGTAACATATTTGCTTTTAATTCAATACGATCGGTGACCGTCACATCCGAATCGCGACCTTCTCGAACAAAAACTTTGATTCCATTGTATTCTGCCGGGTTATGGCTAGCTGTTACTGCCATTCCATAGGCACATTTGTACTGTTCAACCGCATACATAATAATCGGCGTCGGGGCTTCTGTATCAATTAGCCATACACAAATATTATTTCCTGCAAAAACTTCACTCAGCCAATGCGCAGATCGATTGGATAAGAAGCGTCGGTCATAACCAATAACAATACCTGCCTCTGCTACATTTTCATCCTTCATCATATTAACCACCGCTTGTGCAATACGCTCAATATTTTCCAGTGTAAATTCATCACCAATAATTGCTCGCCAGCCACCTGTTCCAAACTTTATCATGATTTCACCTAGCCTTTCACTGCTCCTGATGTCATACCTTCAATAATAAACTGTTGTGCAAAAATATATACAAGTACAATCGGAATAACGATAATCGCAATCACCGCTGCCATTAAGCCATAATCTGTTCCATATTGGGAACTAATATCTGTTAATAGAACATTAATGGGCATTTTATCTCTTGTCCGAAGGATAATTAATGCTGAAAACAAATCATTATAGGACCACAAAAAAACGAATATAGCTACTGCCGCTAAAGAGGGTTTTGTAATCGGCAAGACGATTTTTTTGAACACTTGAAAGGATGAACAACCTTCAATAAAGGCCGCTTCTTCCATTTCAATAGGAATGGTACTCATATAGGATGTAAGTACAGAAATGGTAAAGGCTAAATTTCCGGCAATCTGTGGAAGAATCAGTCCTAAATGATTATTAAACAGATTCAATCTCAACAAAATCCCAAAAACGGGTACAATAGTTGCAAAAATAGGAATCATTAACGAGGATATAATCAACCCTTGAATAATCACTTTGCTTTTAAAACGAAAGCGGGCTAAGGTATATGCTGCCAACGAACCAAACAGTAGTACGAAAAACACAACAGATACCGAGATAATTAAGGAATTGACGTATCCTTGCAATATATTGTTTTCAAGCGCTGTTTGATAGTTTTCTAAAAAAAAGCGTTGGGGAAGCGAAAACGAATCCATAATTATCTCTTGTGTATCTTTAAATGAATTCAAAACAACCCATATGAGTGGATAGATTGTTGTCAACGCCCACAGGGCTAATACGCTATACATAAGTATTGACAAAACTCTATTTTTTTTCATGTTCTTCCTCTTTTCTCTTAATACGTAAATTCTTCTTGTCGAAATACACGATTCACAATAAATGAAACAATCAAACCAATCGCAACGATAACAACTGAAATCGAGGCTCCATAACCAAATGCTTCATCGATAAATGTTTTTTGATACATATACAAGCCAAGAACTTGGGATGCATTTAAGGGTCCTCCGTTTGTGATTACAAGGACAAGATCAAAAACTTTCAAAGTTCCTGTGATTGCTAAGACTAAACATGTAATCAAGACGTTACGAATCAGTGGGATTGTAATATAAATCAGTTTCTTAAAACCTGTTACACCATCAAGCATGGCTGATTCATAGAGGGATTTGGGAATTTGTTTAATTGCTGTTAACATCAATACAAAGTAAAAGCCAATGTATTGCCAAATCGTAGGAATAGCGATGATTTCCAAGGCTGCTTCAACCGACTTCCACACCCGTGCTTCGCCACCAAAGTTAATAATGATGTTATTGAGTAGCCCACCATCATACGCGTAGAAAAGATTGAACATCATTCCAATCGCTGTTGCCGAGATGACAATCGGAAAGAAAAATACCGTTTGAAAAAACCGATCGCCTTTAGGAATACTATTGACTAGTACCGCTAGAATCAGCGCGACACCAAGTTCAAAAATCACAACATAAAACATTAATACAAATGTATTTTTAATTGCCACATGTATCGTCTGATCATCTAACATTCGACGATAATTATCTATGCCTATAAACGCTGAATTAATATAACCATCCGATGCGTAAAAACTCTTTATGATATTCATAAAAAACGGATAGAATAAAAATACAGTCATAAAAAGCAGGGCCGGAAACAAAAAAAGCGTGATCGTTTTTTTATTTTCATATAATTTCATTTTATTACCCCTTTTTATAATTTATTACTTTTTAAAGATAAAATTAAAGCAGCATGGCGATATAGATCGATATGCTGCTTTAGTTTTTTTAACGACCTTGAATATTTTTGACTTCTTCTAATACTTCAATCGCGGTTCTCTCACCAAATGCGATGAAAGGAACTCCTTCTTTTACTATGTAGTTAAAGGCTTCTGGTTTTAGACGAGAATCAATTGGCATGCTAAGGCCTTTTGCTTGTGCTGCCATTTTATGACCGTCTAAGGCCACTTGACTAAGACCTTCAACCGTTACGGGAGCACTTGGTGTTCCACCATTAGCTGCAGCAATTTCTTTAATGGCTTCTGCTGACGTTAGGTGTTTTACTAAATCAACAACCACTTCTTGCTTGGATACATCATCATAGGATCGTCTTGAAATATAGTATCCACTAGAATATCCTGCAACAATTGAGGTTGGGTCTTTTGAACCACCTGGCGCTGTTGGCATAGGCATAACCGTCATTTTTGCTTGTAATTCTTCATCACAACCACCGATAAACCAAGAACCTTCGAAAATCATGGCTGCCTTTCCTTGACGGAATAAGTTTTGAGATGCTTCAATCTCCATTGCAATAGCATCTGCGCTAAATGCATTCATATCATGGAATTCTTTGATATGCGTCAATCCATCAACCCATGATTGGGGAATATCACCGTCAAGAACGTCTTGATGACCTTCAACACCTGCTTGAGCTAATACAAAATGTTCAATTAAATAATGAGATTGAGCAATCGGTCCTGCAATCGGTGTTATTCCATTTTCACTAAGAACTTCAATCGCTGTCGTTAAATTTTCCCAAGTTGTTGGTAATTCAAGGTCATATTGGTCAAAAAGTTCCGTATTGACAAACAATCCTTCATAAAAACCTGTCATAGGAAGCGCATAAAGCTTTCCGTCAAACTCACGAACAGAGTCAAGAATACTTTCTGAAATATCTCCACCAACTTCCGGATACGTTTCGCGTACTTCTTCATAGGGTACAACACTTCCGCTCTCGATAATCCCTTTTGCATCGGCTCCGGTATAGAAGAAGGTAATATCGGCTTCATTTCCTGTTGAAAAGTCTGTTTTGACTGCTGTTCTAAACTCATCACCAACTGATGTCATGGATTCATTAATAATGGTTACATTGGGATTGGCATCCATAAAATCTTTTAGCTGTTGTTCAAATACTTCTGTCGATGGATCCGTTCCTCCGAACATTGTCACAATTCTAAGTTCAACATCATTTGTAGTTTCACTTGATTGTGATTCATCTGAATCACTCGTATCATTGGTGGTATCCCCGGCATCTGATGCAGCGCCACTTGAGTTGCCTGTGTCCGTTTCTGTTTGACCACATCCTACAAACAAGGATGTCATCAGTGCTACCATAAGTAATAGTGCTAATAATTTTTTCATTGTGTTCCTCCCTTTACAGATATAATATTTAGTAACATTTACTGTACCTATATATTAACATCCTATTTGGTAAATTTTAAGAAGTCAATCTTGTTGTTTCTTGTCTATTCTTGTACAATTGCACAATTTCAGACAATCGAATTGTATTTTCTTGTGTTTTTCGTATAGTTCTTAGGCATAGTGGGTATTTCTATATTGGTTGGGAGTAACACCCGCATACTTTTTGAATGTTTTTGTAAAATAAGGCGTATCTGTATATCCCACACGTTCACTTATTTCATATACTTTATACTGCGTCTCGATGAGAAGACGTTTTGCTTCTTGAATTCGTATTTCATTGAGAAGCTGGACAAAGGAATTATCCAATTCTTGTTTAAGTATTTTACACAAATACCATGTACTAATCATCAAATGGTCTGCAACTTCTTGAAGGTCTAGCTTATGGCTATAATTTTCTTTCATATAATTAATGGCTTGAACCGCTAAATACTTTAGTCTAGATTCGCTTTCATCCTCGTCTTGCTTAGATTCATCCGGCTTATCCTCAAACACATTGATAGTTTCTATAAGTTTTTGCCGTAAACGTGTAAGGTCTTCTTCTTTAGAATGTTCATCATCAAGTTGCATCATTGCTTCAATGACGGCTGACTTTATATCTTCAATATTCGTTGGCTTCAATAAATACTTCATAACGCCAAGTTCAATTGCCTTTTGTGCATAATCAAACTCACGATAACTTGTAAGTACAATAAACTTGGTCTCTTTCGTCACTGTTTTTAACTTTTCAATCATTTGTAAGCCATCCAGTTTGGGCATACGAATATCACTAATCACAATATCCGGTTGTAAGTCTGCAATAATTGCCAAACCTTCCTCCCCATTTTTAGCTGTTCCACAGACGCTACAATTAATCTCTTCCCATGGAACAAGTTCTTTTAATCCTTTTACAACCATTGGTTCATCATCAATAATAAATATTTGATATTTTCCCATATCTTCTCCTTAGTCTGTCAATGTGTCTGAAATCTCCGGAAAACAAATCGTGATTGTTGTTCCATGGTTTTCACAACTTTCAATCTTTATTTTTGCACCATCGCCATAAATCAGTTGTATTCGCCTAAATACATTTTGAAGACCAACACTTGCACCTTCACCTTTTTTCATATCGATAGTCTCTTTTTCTTCATGAATCATACTTTGGATTTTTTTATATTGGATTTCATTCATCCCGCTTCCATTATCTCGTATCTTAAATACCAAACGTCCATCTTCTTTTTTTCCAATAAGTTCAATGAGTCCTTCACCAATAGGTTCTATTCCGTGTTTAACCGCATTCTCAAGCAACGGTTGTAAAATAAGTTTGGGAATAAGGGCGTCTTCAATCTCAGGATCAATATTTTGATGATATTTTAGACTTTCTGAATAGCGCATTTGAATCAAATACATATATTGATTCACATATCCAACTTCTTCTTTAACCGGAATTAATTTGCGCTTTGACCGATTCGTTGATGCATCCATAAGTTTAGATAATGCTTGAATCATTAGAGCAATGTCGTTCTCTCCCGCTAACTGCGCCCGCCAATTAATGGACTCAAGCGTATTATATAAAAAATGGGGGTTGATTTGTTCTTGAAGCGCTGAAATTTCCGCATCTTTTTTGGCCAATTCTTTGACATATACATCACTGACTAAGCGATTAATGTTTTGTGTCATCTTATTAAAAGCATGATAAACAAGGCCAAATTCATCGTGTCTGTTTTCCGGTATTTTCACATCCAAAGCCCCCCGTTCGAAGGCTTTCATTTTTGATGTCAACTCTTTCATTGGCTTTAATATAGTACGAAAAAGAAAGTATGCCATTAAGGCAAAAAAAGGAACCATTGCCAAATATAGAATAATAACTAGTCGTATGACTTTTTTAGAATCCTGCATTAGCATCTCAGAAGATACAAGCGTAATTAAGGATAAATCCAATGTTGGAATTTGGTCCGTAATAATATAGTACTCCTCTTGTCCCTTCGTCTGGGTATAAAACCCAGGATTCTCTAAGCTAAATTCTTGGCTAAGAACTTTATGGACTTCACTTACCCTTCCTTTATTAGCAATCACGCGAGAATCCTTGGAATATAAGTAAATCGATTCGTCTGTCTGGATATTAATGTTGTCCAAAATATTTTCTAAATATTCCGGATCAATACGATAATACATCATGGCAATGGGTTTAAAGTTATCCTTATGGAGCAACAATTGTGTTAAATACACATTAAACTGCCCATCTTCATACCTTGTATAAAACTGGGTTTTTACACTATTTTTCGCCAAGTTGGCCATGTCTTGAACCGGTATGTCATTTCCACTGATAAGTCCTGCTTCTTTTGTATAATATACGTGTTGACCACTTGTATAAAAGTAAAGTCCTCCTAAATCATAGTTTTTTCTGGCAAAGACAATCGTGCTTAAGTAGGACTTAATGTCGCGAATGAGATCAAACATCTCAAGTGAATTTTCTTCGACGTTGGGTTGTTTTACAATAACTGCATTAAATGTCGGATCTTGCAACATATATCGAACGGATTCTTTCATGTCTTCAAGTTCGCCACTAATCGAGGACGTGACATGGCTCATATTGCTCTGGGCATAGGCAACAAAGCGTTCCTTAATAATGTTGTTATAATTATAAGACGCCATAATGGCCAAGACAAGCATCGGCAAAATTGATACACAAATAATTAATACAATTATTTTTGATTTTAGCGATATGGTTTTCATACGCTTCATAGTATTCTCCTTAAATTTGAAAAAAAAGACCCTACTTAAAAGTAACGTCCATTTTGTGTTTAACTTATTATTTTTCCTCTTGTTCCGCTTGTGTTTGCATACCTTGTTGGATTAAATGAAAGACACCGAAAACTATAAAAAAATCACCCATGCTCATGACCCGAGTTGATAGCCTAGGTATATCAATAATGAAAATATCTGCTAATAGCCAAAGGTTTGTCGTTTCTGTTAATAGTGCATGCCCTCGGTCAAAAATTCCTTCCGCATAATCCGGGAGTTTTACCGGCATTTTCCCATTATTTAGGGCGATAACTAAGCCATTTAAAAAGGTGCCCATTCCCATAAACCACATACCGAAAAAATGTCGATTACGATAACAAACATATATAATTAACAGGTAGCTTCCAACATGCATGAAAAAAAATCCGCTTTCAGGAATAGATTCAAGGGCAAAAGAAATTGTTTGTAGGGCAAAGGCAACCATAAACAGATACCAATATTGAATCGTAACATTTTCTAGATTTTTTATCTTTCCTCTTCGCATATATCCAAAAAGCATTGCAAGAATAATCCCTTCAAATATCATGCTTCATTGACCCTTTCTGCATTCGCTTGCACTTCCTTTAATTCATTGATTTCCAAAAGTTCTCCCTCTGATTCTCCTATCTCATAGCCCGGACGTAAGAGAACGTCGTCAACAAAGCATTGAACCACTTGCGGATGAAATTGAGTCCCGGCATTGTCAATCAACTCTTGAATGGCATGTTCTTTACTAAAGGCTTTCCGATAAGGCCGTTCCGATGTCATGGCATCAAAACTGTCGGCAATCATTAATATTGAAGCTTCCACACTGATCTGATCACCGGCTAGTTGATTCGGATAACCTTTACCATCATAACGTTCATGATGCTGAATGATAATCAGTGAGATTTTGCGTAAGGAGTGTACACTTCCGATAATATGTCCGCCAATACTGGCATGATCTTGAATTCTTCGATATTCTTCATCCGTAAGTTTACCGGCTTTATTTAATATATCATCCGGAATTCCGATTTTTCCAATATCATGTAATAGGGCCGCTTTATCAATGGTATCTATTTGGTGGGGGCTTAATTTATATGCTTTTGCAATATCCTTGGCATATTGTTGAACTCGACCCGTATGCCCACCTGTATAAGCATCCTTTGCATGAAGAGCTTCATTTAAAGCATGAATAGTATCGATTGCCATACGCTGGGAATCATAATAAAGTTTAAAGGAATATCTTGCAAGTAGAATTGGAATAAATAAAATCACGACAATGGACTTTCCATAGGTATAATCTGCAAAAACCAAGAAAATACCAAGTGTTCCTATGGCCAAAGAATTCATATATGACCCAAAAATATCTTTCAAAATATCTCGCGCTTTAATATCATCAAACTGAATCGAAAAATATTGGAGAAGAATAAACCCATTGATTAACTCTTCAACAGCTAATGCCACTAGCATAATAAGTGCAAAAATAATAATATTAAATGGTCCTTGATACAGTTGAAAAAGGACACTCGATAAGGCCATTGCTAAGGATATATTAAAAATATTAAATGCCATTTTATAAGGTGCTGTATTCAAAAGGTGCTTACGCTTATCATTTACCTCAGGAAAGCATAACAATGTTCCTATTGTAACAATTACCATCACATCAAAAGGTGTACCAATAATGGCTGTATAAAGATAAATAGCTGTTCCAACAGACGTAGTTGTCCCTACCGATGATATCACTACAAAAGATTCTGCAATAATAGCTAGGACTGCCCAAAACAAGAGCTGCCTCCAGTCACTCATTCCAAACTCTTGATAAAAAACATATGCCATAATAACATATATAATGCCTAATATAGTATTTAATATCCTTGTTTTTTTATGTTGTGCATTCATCCGCTAATCTCCTTATACAAAGCCGGCATATTTTATTAAAATACTTTGTGTGCAGCGCCTGATGCTAATAAAGCCATTGCTAAACTCATTATTATACTTAAAACCTTTTTCATCGATATAGCCTCCTGTGGGTTTTCTCTGCTTCTTTCCGCTAATAAAACAGGCTATATCCGCTTCGCTAATCTAAATATTTTAAAAATAATCATGAAATAGTTTAAAAACTTAATATTATATGCCGGCTTATGGCAAAGTTTATAAAAAACATACACCATAGACTAAATTATAGTCTATTATACCCATGACGACAAGGACTTTTTAATGGGTATATCTCCTCATTTTCTTATTCCTTAATTTATATGAAAAGACCCCTACCATCTAGGGGTCTTTGGATACGGACATCGTTGATTTTTTTTTATTGCACGTAAGATAACAAAACATCCACAAAAGGCGCACATTCCGTTTTGAAGTTTTTCACATGATTCGCACTGAGATAATCGCACTTGGTATATGGCATCTGTACATTTTATCTCTTCCGGCATTCCTTCAATATGCTTTAGAATTCCGGCATGAATATCATCGTTGCCTTTAGCAAATGCGTAGCATCGTTTACAAACAACCATTGCTATTCAAGAATAAGGCGAACGACTGAGCACGTCGGAAGGGTCATTGTAAATCCGGACTCTTTAAGCTCAACTTGATCAAAGGCTTCTTTTTTTACAAGCTCAGGTTCTTCAAATGTATTATAGGCATCCATTGCACCTGTTATAATGTGTCCGGTTACTTTTTTTGGATTAAAGCCTAATGTATCTGCATCAATGCGTCGTTCTTCATGAAGGTCCAAATTACATAAGGTTAATACAAGGTGACCGTCCCCATTCACCGATG
This sequence comes from Clostridiales bacterium UBA2432, assembly GCA_002342805.1. Classification (GTDB taxonomy): domain Bacteria; phylum Bacillota; class Clostridia; order Lachnospirales; family Vallitaleaceae; genus UBA1351. The sequence continues at coordinate 48,213 of DDQW01000028.1, forward strand.
CAGACTCTGTCATTGCCGGAACCTTTACGCCATCAACGTCAAGATCCGGTGTCGTTATATAACTCTCAACCAACTGGTTGTCCTGATGTTCTTGATACATATCAAAGACATGGTATGTTGGTGTTTTAATCATTTTTTCACCTTCTGTTAAAATGACTGATTGAAGTACATTCACTAGCTGGGCAATATTTGCCATTCGAACGCGGTCTGCATGTTTATTGAATATGTTAAGATTAATTCCTGCGACTAGTGCATCACGCATGCTGTTTTGCTGATATAAGAATCCTGGGTTTGTCCCCGGTTCTACTTCATACCAGGTTCCCCACTCATCAACCACAAGTGCTACACGTTTTTGAGGATCGTATTTATCCATGATATGACTATGCTTTGTGACAAGTTCTTCCATACGCCACGTGTTCTTTAAGACGCGATAATAATCCTTTTCTGTCATTTGGGTTGCTGAACCTTTATCTTCCCAACTATTGACAAAGGTATAGAAGTGCAAGCTTAAGCCATCCATATAGGGTCCTGCTATTTCCATAAGAACTTTGGTCCAATTATAATCATCCACATTGGGACCGCCTGCAATTTTGAAGAGCCTATTGTCCCCATAGTTACGGGTATAGGTCTGATATCGGCGATAGAGGTCCGCATAGTATTCCGGTCGCATATTTCCACCGCAACCCCAATTCTCATTACCTACGCCAAAATACTTGACTTTCCAAGCGTCTTTTTGTCCATTTTCTTCTCGAAGTTTTGCCATTGGAGATAGTCCATCAAAGGTCATGTATTCAACCCACTCGGACATTTCTTGAACCGTTCCGCTACCTACATTCCCATTAATATAGGGTTCACATTCTAAGAGTTGGCATAAGCGCATGAATTCATGGGTTCCGAAACTGTTATCTTCAACCACACCGCCCCAATGGGTGTTAATCATTTTTTTACGGTTTTCTTTAGGTCCGATACCATCTTTCCAGTGATATTCATCGGCAAAACAGCCCCCCGGCCATCGAAGCAAGGGCAAGCCCATTGCTTTTAAGGCTTCAACAACGTCGGTACGCATACCATCGACATTGGGAACATCCGAATCTTCACCCACATAAAGTCCTTCATATATACAACGGCCAAGATGTTCTGAAAAGTGTCCGTAAATATTTCGATCGATTTGTGCTTTTTGTTTTTTTGTATTGATTACATATTTTTGCATAATAGCCTCCTTCAAAAGTTTTAGCTTTGTTTCTAAGACTATTATACCAATTTATACAAAGTATAAAATGTCATAACCCACTAACTATTTATCATTTTGTTCTTTTATCATGCGAAAGTTAGGATAATAACTTAAGATTACTTTCCCCACTAGTGCTTCTTTGGATATATATGGATTGCCCCAAAATCGTGAATCTTCACTTTCATTCCGATTATCGCCTAAGAAGAAATAATATCCTTGGGGAACCACATAGTTTCCATAATCTCTAGGTCGCATGGATTCCTTCAAATAGGGCTCATTAAGTACAGCTCCATTGACATAAACTTTACTATCACGTATAACCAGCTCATCACCCGGTAGGCCAATCAGTCGCTTCACATAATATTTTTCTTCCCCGTCTTGATCAAATTCAAAGACAATGATGTCGCCTCGTTTTGGTTCATCAAATAGATAGGCCAAACGATTTGCAATCAATCGGTCTTTGACTCTCAGTGTACTTTCCATGGATTCAGAAGGAACATATGCGTTCACAATCAATATATTGTTGACCATATAAGCAATTCCTAATGCTACAACAATCATCTTGCCCCAACTGATGAGTTCCTCTTTTATCTTTGTCTTTTCCATATCGCATTCTCCCATTATTTAATGTCATCTTTTATACGACGGCATAACCGCATTAAATGTTCCACTATATATAACAAAATAATAAGAAAATTGTTACAGTAAAAACACATTTTATTTTTTTATCTTATAAAAGCTAAAATTGGCCCATCGATACCATTCGATTATCGGCTCCCCTTCCTTACTTTCTCCCTTAATTTCAATCTCATGAATATGGTCATGATTGTAGTCATTTAGGCTGATTGATTCTAATGTGTGGGCCCCAATATAAGACCCAGTCCATTTTTTCACGAGTTGATTCTCTTCCCACGAAAAGAAGAATGGGCGCTTTGCCCATTCATAAAATTTTGTTGCTGTAATGGTTCCGACATATAGATCCATCTGTCCATCACCATCAATATCGCCCACATCAATTTCCCATGGATATACCTTGGAAAAGTCATTTTCATAGACAAAACATTTTTGCCCATTTTTTATGTGATATAAGCGAATCCATTTACCCGCGTCTTGATTTAATTTTTGGCCGTTGGTCTCTTCAATAGTCCACAGATAATGTTGACCATCCATTGAAAAATACTGGGCTGAATCAATAATATCTGGCTCCTGCTTGAGTATTATAATTAATAGGATAAACTCGACCAGGGCAACGATATACATAGAAAGCTTAGTTATATGCATCCCAATCCACTTCCTTCGGACTTATAAAAATCTCATTCGCTTCCGGTGATATATAGGAGTTCATCCATGGCATCATTTCTAGAATATCCACTTGCTCACCAGTATACTGGCTATAGCTGTAGTCCGCATCGACGTCGACTTTTTTAATGCCGGCCATTGGTAACCACTCTTGTGTCGTCATGCGTTTTCCTGATACAAACTCAAAAAAGCTATACACACTTCCTTTGGTCAAGAGTTTTTCTCCATTCACTTGAACAATCACATAGATTTCATAGGGCATACCTATGGCAAGTTGCTCATAATACCCATCTGTGGTTCCTGCAATGTCAACAACTAAGGCCGAACTGTCTTCATCTTCAATCTCATAGCCTTCATTCCATAGCATGGCCATATAGGTAAAGTTTATGTTATCAATTAGTCCACCGATTCGACTTAAGTTTACAAATTCTTCATCCGTTAAATCTTGACCTTCTAATTCTTTAATTGAACACGTCAATAGGACATCAAGCATTTCTCCCATGTCAATAATTGGACGCAAAACATCATCGAGGTCACTGCGGTCTTGCATTTTTTCTCTCAGATTGCTTTCTGTTGTTTTGCTTAACCACAATAACTTAGCATATAATTCAACGTTTGGCTCAACATAGTGTTTTGTAGGCACTTCAATATCTCCGCCCATTTCCGCCATGACTTGTTTCGAATATAAAATATTATCATATTTCAACTCTGTAAAACTTCCAAGGGCAGCTGACAAGCTTTTATGGGTCCATCCACGGGTTTGCATAAAAGGTGGCATATTTGAATCCTTTTCAAAACTTTTTGCTGCAGAATCAATGGCCCACAACCAACCATGATATAAGTCTCTTTGATAAAAGTCATCCTCTAGATTGGTCACCCTTATTTTTGCTAAGTTCATCTCTTCATCAAACTCGGGCCATTTTTCATTGGTCGGATAGTAGCTATATAGAATTTCTTCTGCTTGTTCATGTCCAAAAGCTGTCAATAAATCAAAGGATGAAGGCAACGGACGTTTGAAAGGTTCAACGAGGGGTTGCATAATAGCAGCATCTAATGTAAACCGTTGTCCCATAAACTTAAATTGTTTTCCTCCTGTTTCTTGGCCTAAAATTTTGGCTACGATTTCCGGTTGACGCAACTTCAAAATCTCTTCTTCAAGTTTTGAATCATATTCCGGATCCACTAGCATCTGTATATTCGGATCTACTCCATAGACAGCTCGAATAAGGTCCACTAAATCTAAAATATGTAAATCATCCGATGTTCCCGAATATAAGCTCGTCAATTCATAGATTGCCATCCAAGCATCTAAATCTTTGACATCTTCATCCATTAAAAGAGTGGTCATGATTAGTGCATGGCGTACTTGGTCTAAATGAACGACTTCTTCCGACTTCGTACCTGTTGTTAACTTGAATCCTGTATAGCCATACCACATCATCCCTCGGAAGAATTTCTCCATATCTTCAGATAATGTATAGTGTCCGCGTACGATAAACTGTGTATAATCAATTTTTTGTCCGAAAATTTCAGATTCTTGGTAGCCTTCAGCTTTCATAATACGCTCTAGTTCAATCGACACTGTTTCCTTGATTTCATTAGGGACTTGAATATTTTCTCCAAGCAAAGTATCAGCAACAGCAAAATATGCAACGATATTTCCTAAGGATTCTTTCATAGGTTGGTCTGCTTTTTCGTAGGCATCTAATGACTTTGCCATCATGCTACTTGTCAGAGCTTGAAGTCTGGGTAAGTACTCTGTTAATTCAAAATATTTCATGCTCTCTGCATAAAAAATATGATACATATTCAATACAGCATCGGCTGTAATAAAGGTTGGGATATCATTATAGTCTGCCATCTCATAAACTTGGTGTAGTTTTAAGGGTGTCGATTGACTCGGCTTTAAAACGACAAAACCATTGTCTTCCAACATCTCTTCTTGGCCTTTTGTAAATCCCGTAAATTGTTCTGCATTATCTAATGAGCTTAAATCAAAGGTATAGGGTTTTACATTTGGTAAATATGACGGAAGCGAAAACTCAATACGGGATAGACTCAAGTCATACGTCTGCTTCCAAGCTTCACTCACAGCTTCTTCATCCACCTCTTGATTTAGCTCTTGATTTAGCTCTTGATCTAGCTCTTGGTCACTCTCTTGGACAATTTCTTCATTCGTTTCATTCTTTCTTTGACAACTCGTCAAGATAAGAATGATTACCATGACTACTATACTCCAACGTTTCATCTGTGTCCTCCTCAAATCCTTTACAATTAAGCGTTTACATCTCGCCTCTATATTTAACAAATGTATTGTCATCCAACTCTTGAAAAGCCAATTCCAGTTCTTCTCGCGTATTCATGACAATCGGTCCTCCCCATGCAATAGGTTCATGAATCGGTTTGGCCATAAAGAGTAAAAATCGAATGCCTCGATCTTTGGTATGCATCACAAATTGATCTCCTTCTGAAAATAAGACGGCTTGTTTTTCTTGAACAAGGTTATCCTCATTAGTTCCGAAGGTACCTGCGCCTTCGACGATGTAAATAAACAGCTTCTCATCTTGTGGTGTCTCATAAATCCATGTTTGGTTGGGTTCGACTTCAACATCAAGATAGGTTGCTTTTATAAATTTTCCTTCAAACGCACCTTTTTGATCTAAATAGGTCCCGGATATTATTCGTACCGTATGCCCATCCCCTTCAAGAATGGGGACTTGATCTTGTTTGATATCTCCGTATAAGGGGTTTGTCATCTTATCTTTTGCCGGAAGATTTAACCAAAGTTGTGCTCCTAGCATATGCTTAGAAGCCTTGGGCATTTCCTGATGAATAATCCCTGATCCCGCCGTCATCCATTGGCATTCGCCACTTAGAATACTTCCTTTGTTGCCTAGGCTATCTCCATGCTCGATATCACCTTCAATTAAATAGGTAATTGTCTCAATACCTCGATGCGGGTGCCAAGGAAATCCTTTTATGTAATCTTCCGGATTTCTAGAGTCAAAAGCATCCAGCATTAAAAAAGGATCATAATCTTTGGTATCATGATAACCTAAGACGCGAACAAGATGTACTCCTGCACCATCAACGGTTCTTTGGCCTTGTGTTACTTTTTTTACACTTCGTATCTTTTGTGTCATAAGAACACCTCCTGTCCCCATTATACGTCTTATTCCCCTTGTTGAAAAGTATAATTAAGAGTATAATTATAAATAGCAAGCTTTAATATATTAAGGTAATAAAGGGGGGGTTCTTATGATTGCGCAGAATAAACTAGGTACCGTTTTACGGGAAAATCGTGACTTCATCAGTTCCGACGCCCTCAAGATGCAATATGAACAAATGCCTGAACTTGAACCGTTTCGAACGCCTGAATTTGACGATATATCTCTTCGAGACACTCGATATACCATCTTATATCTTGCCGACTCCATTACGGTAAACAGCCCCAAGCTTTTTAAGAGTTATATCCGTTGGTTTATTGATATTCTAAAGGGCCTACATTTACCACTATCTTATCTAGAAATCAGTTTAACCTCAATCGCCTCGGTTGCTAAAACCTATGTGGATGGGAAATATAAGGAAACTATTGATGAATATATCCAACAGGGACTCGCCGTCATGCATGAAAATGACCCTGTCTCCATCAATAGTAAATCCTCTTTATTGGCTTGTCATATGGAAAATTATTTAAATTTTTTACTCGAAGGAAATCGACATGCCGCTAGCATGCTTATTGATGATCTTATCAAACAGCAATTTAGTGTCGAACAAATTTATGTTGATATTTTCCAAGAAAGTCAATATAAACTTGGAAAACTGTGGCAATCAAATCAGATTAGCGTTGCTGAAGAACACTATTGCACGGCTTCCACACAGCTAATCATGGGGCAACTATATCCTCTCATTTTTGCAACGCCTAAAAATAATCGAGTTTTTGTCGGCGCCTGTATTGGCGGTGAATTACATGAGCTAGGTATTCGCATGGTTTCCGATTTTTTTGAGCTTGAAGGATGGAACTCCTATTATCTCGGTGCAAATACACCCTTGCGGGGAATCATTGATACCCTTGTTGCCAAAAAACCTGATGTCATCGGCTTATCGACAACAATGGGGTATTATATCTCTGATTTAATCAAAACTATTGATGCTATTCGAAGGCACCCCTCCTGCCAAACAGTTAAGATCCTTGTTGGTGGATATCCCTTTCTTACCGATCCGGATTTATGGAAGGAAGTTGGCGCCGACGGTACTGCGTCTAATGCAATAAAAGCAATTGAACTAAGTAAACATCTAGTTCAGTTAGAGTCGAGGTGACACTATGTCTCAACCTTTTCACCAAAGTGATATTTTTTTGATTTGTAACGAATCCGGAACCGTTCTCGAGATATATGAAACAAAATTTATGAAAGCAAATCCCTTTAAACTTGGGCATAATCTTGCCGAGTCAATATCTGAAGATTCTTTGGAACATTTTTTTGATTTTTTACGTCAACTTCATTCTAAGGGATTTTCAAATGATCATACGATAACTTCTACATGCAATAAGGCAAACCTGTCTTACTTTATGTCTGGTATTGAGCGAAAAAAACGTATTTTCATTTTAGCGACACTGATTGATGATTTAAAGTTGCAATTGGATGAGGAACTGATGCGAATTAATAACGAGCAGACCAATTATTTTCGCATGACACTTAAGGAAAGTATTGTCAGACACCGAGAATATGAACGTCTCGAAAATGAGCGCCTTGATGAAATCTCAAAACTCAATAACGAACTCGTGAATTCGCGACGTGAACTCTCAAAAAAAAATCAACAGTTAAATGCGTTAAACGAAAAGCTTGAACGTCAAGCTATACATGACCCAATGACTGGCCTCTTAAATCGTCGCCAGCTCGTTGAACTCTTTACCGAATCAAAAGAACGAGCCAAGCGAATGAATATGAAACTCATTATAGCCAGTATTGATATTAACCACTTTAAGCAAGTCAATGACCAGCTTGGCCATGCCGAAGGAGACCGCTTACTCATTTATTTTGCTGATTTGGCTCGAAAAATGACTCGTCAAGGCTTTGACTATATTTTTCGTGTCGGCGGTGACGAGTTCCTATTTATTTTATTAGACTGCTCATTGGAAAATGCAAACGCTATTTATGACCGAATTAATGCATCTTTTATTTTAGAAACTTCCATTGCTTCCTTAGCTTTTGGAGCAATAGAAATTAATCCGACCGAAGCAACTACACTTGATGAGTGTTTACATATTGCAGACGAACGCATGTATGCACATAAGAAAAAATTTCGTTAACTTTTAAAAATGTTTATAAGAAATATAAACTTTCCGTCAATGCAAGTAGACCTAAGGATTGTCCATATGCCATGGGCGCAATAATAATATCCTTGTAATGTTGCGCATCCATTCCAATACCTGTACCTGCCGATACCCCTGTTAGGGTCCCCGTTTCATCAACTGCATTTGCAATTCCTTCAATTGCTTTAAGGGCATGTTCTTGATAGGATGCATCTAAATATCCGTATCGAACTCCTTGCAAAATCCCGGCAGCAATTCCCGCAGAACCAGAGACTTCTAAATAACTGGTCGGATCATCTACGACTGTATGCCACAAACCGCTTGATGCATCTTGGAGTTTAATCAGTTGATCGACTTGCGCTAAATAGGTATCTTGAATATATGTGACTATAGCTTGTGGCAGCGTATCTTTCGACGCTTGCAAATATTCAATAATTCCAAAGGTAAACCAGGCATTACCTCGTCCCCAATAGATTTCTCCGAAATTGTCCTTACGCAAAAAACTCCAGCCGTGATAAAAGAGCCCTGTTTTCTTATCATATAAATACTTAATATGAATAAGCACTTGCTTTAAGGCCTCGTCGCGCCATTCTTTTCGATTATGTTTATGTCCCATTTTATTCAAAAAGAGAACAGCCATAAACAGTGTATCAATCCATAGCTCACCTTCATTAAGCCGAACCCCCATGCGATCACCAATTGCGCTGGTTACATGTTGGAATCCACCTTCTTTCGTTTTTGGTAAATGTTCCATCAACCATTCTGCGCGTTGAACACATAGTTCATCAAATCCTTGATCTCCTATGCGTTTAGCGAGCTCTGTTAAGGTTAAGAAGGGGGCTGTTGTATTAATATTTTGTGAGGGTAGCCCTATGACAATGTTATCCAGATACCACTGATTTAGAAAGCTATCATACCGTTTATCATCAAAGTATTCTTGTAGTTTTATCAAACCAAAGAGGCCAACACCTTGAGGCCAATCCCATTCTTTAATTCCAAAATCCCGTTCGATAAGCCCTTTTTTATGCGCATCTTCTGATGTTGTTTTATCCTTCTCATTATCTGCTTCACCGAGTGTCATTAATCGTTCAACAATCGCTTCAATTTTTTCCATGATTTCTTGTTTATTCATTATAACTTCCTTTCATATACCCTATATGCTTCTTGAGGCTCTTTATTCGGTCGATAGTACTGATTTTCATAATACCCTAAACGTGTGGTTGATGCAATGATTTCAACTTTATTTTTTCCTATTTTCCATGCGTCTCCCACGTCCCATATATATGGAGCGAATACGTTTGTACCCATATCTTGATCATTCACCCGTAGTGTGGCACTTTGTTGGAAGGCCGGATCATCAATTCTAAACCATTGAATCTCAGTTTGACTCCTATAGGTATATTCATAGATGATATCTCCGGCATAATGGGGAATTCCCATTGCTTGATAATCTGCAAATTTTCCTTCAGTTTTTTTTGCAATTAACATATATTTTTCATCCTTGAATTGAACCGAAAAATCGCCGACAATATATATGGGTACCAAAACGCCATCCCAGGAATGTTTTGCATTTAGCTGGATTTCTATGTGATTCAACCCCTGTAATAAATAGGATGTAATGGATATCTCATAGCCCTGCTCTGTAAGATTCTTATCTTGAATAATTTCCTCTTGATCAAGGTCGTATCCGTTAATTCCAATCGACCACTGGCCACGTATTCCTTTTTTTTCAATGCGCAGTTTTATTGCTTGACGATTTTCAAGAATAAATTGTGTTCTATATCGAGCTTGAATTTCAGAAAAAAGCAGTTGCTTGGGTGTTCCAAACTGATCATGGCGCTTAACCTGGAGCATAAAGTTGCCCTCTTCAAGCTGATCAATGATTGGTTTCGCCTTTACTGGGTGGCTTTGACCTTGCAGGGTTAAATCCCATGTATCGATACGCAAGGCATTTTCTTGTACTAAGTCAAACCGACAGGATTCTTGGCTATCAAAAACCCACGATGCTTCTTCATCAAATGCATAGGCTTGATTGACTTGCCCATCTTTGATAAGCAGGCTTTCAAATGGCTGTAAATGCAATGTACTAAGAAGGTGACCTTCTTGATTAATCAACTGGACTTCCCCTTGAAACATGCCGGTATTGACCACAAAATGATAATCTGTTTCTTCTTTTTTCCATGCAATGGCGTAAATGCCTTCAACGCTTCGTCCTTGGTGAAGGACTTGAAGCCTTGGAATCTTTAAGTCAATGCACTTCTGTAAAACCCCATCCAAAGATATCTCATCGGAATCAACAAGGACCCTAAATAAATCTTCCCCATAGCCAAGACCTTCATCCCGTTTGACACACGCTTTGACAAGGGAGGGATCCATGATATAAAAATCGTAGCCGGCTTGAAACAAGCGCTGTTGCAACTCTTCAAAAAGCTTTAGCCTATTTTCCCGTTCTTCTTTTGTTTTATATGTCCACGTTGATGTTATGGGGTCAATTAATGCAAGTTGAATATTCCGTCGCCCCCCCTGCATGGCAGAAACGATGGTCTGGACATAGGTTGACAGATGTTTTTGATGTTGATACCAGGGCATTTGAAAAAATCCGGATGGAGGCGCATCGTGCTTGGTCAATCCTTGCGCGTTACCATAATAAGCATGATTTACAAAAAGTGTAATCCCTTGTAAGAGTAACCAGTCATAGGTCCACTTCATATCTTGAATCTCCATTCCCCATCCAATACTATGAAAAGACTCACATAAAGCGCTCTCTTTTTGATAAAAATGGGCGGCTGAAGCTGCAATTTTCCCATTGGCTCGATACCGTCGGCTAAACAAGTCCGGTTTAGTCCCAACCTTTTGATGTCCTGCATCAATGCCGGGAATATCCATATATGCAAGTTGATGACTTCGTAAAATGGGCTTTTCACCGATATATTTTAAGTTATTTTCATGACACCATGCTTGAATTTTTTTGTCGTAGGATTCTATGAAGCCCTCCACTAGGCAATCATAATAATCATAACGAATCGTTGCTGCCTCCTCATGACTATCTAAGATTAATGCCGGAAGCTCCTCAAGTAAATTTCTTCCTGTTGCTTCACGATAGATCTTTGGCATACGGGGGGACCAAGGTATTAATCGATCTTCATATCCTGTGGGATGAATTTCATCGGTAAAAAAACCTTGAATGGTTGCTCCAAAGTATTCACTTAGCTGTTTTTTATAAAGCTCATGGGTCGTTTCAATAAAATAATCAACCGCATCCGGATTCATTGGGTCAACAAAATAATCATAATATTTATGGCCCCGAAGGGGTACCTCCATGAAAATAACGATTTTATACAAACCTTTAGGGACTTGTAAATCTAATTGATAATATGCATCACAGGCTAAAAAGCGTTTTTGATTATAGGCTGTTAATCCTACTTCGTGATAAACTTCTTCTCGAAATAAACTTCCGATTTGTGCCTGAATATCAATGCCTTCCTTTAGGTCAATCGAGTCTTCTTCACAACCTATGGGAAATGCTTTCGCATAAAGCGGCCTTCCCCACTCTAATTCAAAAGAGTGGTCTTGTGCTTCCGATTTTATCTCGTGTGTATATATGTGAGGGACGATATGCTTGGCTTCAAACTCCGGATGATCAAGAACCACTTTGCCTCCGGATATACCACTTGGATAGGGTTGCTCATCATATAGCCATACAAGCATTTGGTATTTTTTGGCTTCTTCAATGGCAAGTCGCACACGGTTAAACCATTTTTGAGATAAATACGGTATGGTCAAGCCTTGCCTGGCACACAAAACAAAGCCTGTGATGCCTTGTTCATCCATTCTATAAATTTGTTCTTTGATTGTTTCTTCATCCATGTCACCATTCCAAAACCAGAATGGATGTATACCATAACTCATTATGTATCCTCTTCTCTAGAGATTATTTAATCCCGGCTCTATAGCCACCTTGACTCCATCCACATCTAGCCATAATGTAAGATGAGATGCATTGAGCACTTGGGTTCGCTCTGTATTAAATTGCAGACGATCAAGGGCTTTCATATAGTCAACGATTTCAATATTTGTTGCATACCATATATCTTCTTTTCCACCGACCGTCCGGCAGATCTCTTCAATAATTTCCCAGTTATTATCATTGTCAAATTCATAACTGTGTCCCCAAATATAGAGCAGATATAGATATTGGGTCTTGTGCAAGTCAACAAATTCTTTGGCACAATCTAAGCCATGTTGATTGTGATGACAGGTTGCTTGCCATTCATTAAAATCTTTCGGCAGTTTAAAGCTTTGGTGTCCTCCGACTATGCGTGAGTACTCAATACCTAAGTGAGGTAACACCTCCATAATACGTTGGTTATAGGACCCATTCGGATAGGACATTCCTCGGACCGGATAGCCCACAATCTTCTCTAATTCTTTACGATCTTCCATGACTTGAACAATGATCTCTTCTTTGGGTGAGCGTTCAATGGTTGGATGGGTATAGGTATGTGCTGATACCTCATGCCCTTCATATAATCCTTTTATTTCATCTTTGGGAATACGGTCTTGGCTTCCTATTAGACCTGCATTTAAGTGAAATGTTCCTCGAACGCCATAACGATTCATAATCTCGATTAAGCGTCGATCTGCACATTTCCCATCATCATAGCTTAAGGTAAACACTTTATGCTTTCCTTCCGGAAAACAGTAATATATTTTTCGCATTGATCATCTCTTCCTTTCAAATACATTTTTCCAGTCCATATCACTGGCATAATAGAACTCTGGATAACAAGGCTGATTGTAACAATTGTTTTGCCAGGCAATTCCGGTTCGATATTGTATGTCATGCATTAGGGTATATAACTTATGTTTCGTTAATTCTGTATTCGTATAGATTCTTATACCGGAATTATCTGCTTTTCTTAAGACTAACTCTTCTCTAAAATCACCAAATAAGTCGGCAATCAAACAAGGATTTCCCTTGGTTCCATTATTAGTCGCCATGCCTTCCGGTTTAAGCATCACACCATGTTCATTATCATGAATGACACCGGAATGGGTTTCATGAACATAATCGACACCATCCAAAATCTGTGTTGTCAAATCCCCTGACCACCGAATGGATTGATTGGTTCCAAGCAAAGGTATGTCTAACTTATTGCCATGACAATCAAAGGTCTCACGTACCCATACTTGCAAGCCACGACTTTTTGGATCAATATCTCCAATCATACATCGGCCTAAATCTGTTTCGGCATATTCTCCGAAAATGACCTCACCACTTTCTGCATCCCGAAGAGCAAATCCGTATGGCGCATCTTGTGCCCCTTCAAACACGCTAAAAATCTCTAGTCCAGGCTTATCCGGATTGATATTGGCTATGTGCATGGCATCACCGTGACCGAGTTTTGCCTCTTGTCCATTCGGAAGATGTCCATAACTGCTATAGAGAAGAGAACCATCATGATCAATAAGGGCTGCTCCATAAATAATCTCTTGATATCCGTCACCATCCACGTCTGCCGTAGCCAAACTATGATTTCCTTGACCGGCTAACTTACCATAAATCGGGTCACTCCCTTGATGAAGATGGGCTTGGTCATTGAAGGGATTGTCCATGAGAACATGACCGGAATCTATGGAAAAGTGTTCACGATGTCGCCCGTCTTTAAAGCGGTAGGCCACTAGGGTTGTCCGTGTATAATATCCCCTTGCCACAATAAGGTATGGATTTTCTCCATCTAAGTAGGCCACTCCGGATAAGAAGCGATCGACACGATTACACGGTTCAATACGTGGCATAGCATAATCTCCCCACATTAGTCCATCGTCTTGGCGACCAAACTTAAACAAAATTGTCTCAAGCTCTTGACCATCACCGGCAAACATGGTTAAGTATTCGGGGCCTTCATATATAAATCCTTCAAAATCTTCTAAATGATTTTTTTCACTTCGGCTAGGTGCATATTCGTGTATAAAATAGTCCACTAATGCCCTTGCATCATCACGATTTAATGGATAGGTATAGCGTATAGGTATGTCAAAACATGTTTCAAGTGTTTTAGGCCATCGCCCTGCAAGGACTTCCGGATGCTTATGCCACTCCATAAAAACTCGAACTAAGTGATTCTCATAGTCTTTTGCACTGCATACATAATTATCGTCATGAGTAACTCCTTGGTCTTTATCCGATTTAGGTAGTGTTATATAGTCCACTGAGGCCACACGGCCATCTTCATGATACCGTGTCATTCGTGTTCCGGGTGCGGTCTTGACCGACATCTCCGCTTTGCCGTCACCATCAAAATCATAAACCATAAACTGCGTATAATGAGCTCCTGCACGAATATTAACCCCCATATCTAATCGCCATAGCAAGCGTCCGTCAAGTTTATAGCAATCAATGAAGCACTTGCCTGTATAACCTTTAATCGAAACGTCATGGGAATTACTAGGATCCCATTTTACAATGTATTCATACTCGCCATCACCATCCACATCTCCCACACTCATATCATTGATGGTATAGTGATAGGCCTCACCTGTTGGGGTGATACCAGGTTCAGGTATTTCCATGGCTATATCGATGTAATTGCTTCCCGATGCAAATGAACGAACGCCTTTACACTGTTCACCTTCCTGACCTTCAAAAACAGGTGTAACTGCATATTGATCTTCACAGCTTCCTTCACGATCAATAAAATTTGTTGAATCCGTAATCGTTGCATACCTTTCCCCGTTTTTATAGATTATAAAATCATATCCTGTGAGTCCAGTCTCACTATATCCTTTAACTTCATCACGCATCAACCGCCAACTTAAAAAAATCCCGTCTGGGCATTTTGCTGCTATAAGTCCCCGATTCAAGGCCTCTAATTGTTCCTTAAACTGTCCTTGTACTGGTGTTCTTAATACATCACTGACCATAACTTCTTGGCCATTGTCATCGACCATTGCTATTTTTATATAATGTGGTACATGGGTTGATTTTTGCAAAGTATATTCTGTCTCCAAGGTTTTATCCATGCGTTTAAAAACCATCGTATCATGATTATAGTCTGCCCAATATACATAATAGATAGCCTTGTCTTTAATAGGGTTCCATGTGACGGTTACCTCTTGGTCTTGAACTTCTTTTATCTCTAATTTTAACATAAATCTCACCTTCTATAGCATAAAAGAGCCATCAAAAGATAGCCCTTTTTCTATACACTTTGATTAGTTGTGTTGCGCGTTGATTTCTTCTATAACCGCTTGTCCACCTTGTGTTTCCCAGTTAGCCCATGCAGCTTGAAGTCCATCTTCATCAATTTCGCCACTAATGTATTGTGTACGGGCATTATCAATGATTTCATCAAGGTTGGCACCACTAAGAGAATAGGTCTCTGAGTTTACAATATAGGCTGCAGCCGGATTAAACACAGCGTAATCTACATTGGATGCTTTGACTTCTTCTTCAATAATCAATCGCTCTGTCATTTCAGGTCCGATATCTGTTGCTTTCATATTCGGAATATATGCAACCGTTTGATTTAATGCTGCAAACGCTTTTGCCGCTACGGCATCACCCGCAACTAAATTCTCTAAGTTTCCGTTTTCATCTTTTTGCCAATGAATTCCTTCAAGACCATAGGATGAAAGTGTAATCATTGCATCATCCGACATTTTATCTAAGAAATTTAAGCATGCCACAACATCTTCTTCTGTTTTCGCCGCTTTTGTAATCACAAAGAATCCATTGTATCCGGATGTTGCTAGGGTTTTGTCATTAATTGTACCCACTAAATTCATTGTAGCAAGTTCATATGATGTTCCATCCACTGCAGGAATCTCATTATTGACAAAATAATCCCAGATACGTCGTGAACCATCTAACACATCTATAAAAATACCACACTCACCGTTTTTCACATCATCTTGCCATGTTGCAGTATCGCGCACCGCCCAGTCTGCATAAACTAAACCGTCATCATACATTTTTTTCAACCATCTTAGTGCTTCCATATATTCAGATGTTTGATGGACCGGAACTAGCTTGCCATCAACTTCTGCCCATTCATTACCGACACCAAAATAGGTTTGAATCACATCAAGAGGCCCTGTATATTTACATAATGACAATCCATAGGTATCATCTTCCCCATTTCCATCAGGATCATTGTATGTAAATTGATACATCATATCGTATAAGTCTTCAATGGTTTCTGGTTCATCAATGCCTAATGCTTCTGCCCAATCTGCACGGTATCCCATACCTAAACGTCCAATGGGTCGGGCACGATAGACACCGATTAATTGATCGTTGACGGTCAGACTTTTATTTACATTTTGATTGGCTTGTGAAAGGTTAGGATATTTTTCTGAATCAAACATAAAGTCATTTAAATCCCAAAAAGCTCCTGCTTCTGCTGCACTTGTAATTGCTGATGTCATACTTGGCACTGCAATAATCATCGGCATATCATCTGGTGAAGCTAAGGTTAAGCCTAAACGCTCGTCATAGTTGTCACTTGGTACCCAAGAAAAATCAACCTTGGTTTGTGTGTGCTCTTCCATGGTTGCCACAACCTCTTGTGCGTGATCTCCTGAAAGTGGACTACCTTCAAAATCAAATGTCATCATTGAAATCTGTGCTAATCCATTTTCATCACTGGCAGATGCATTTTCTGTTTCATTTGATCCTGAGTTTGAACCTTTGCTTCCCTCATCATCTTTTCCACATCCTGCAAACATTGAAATTATAAGTGCAAGAGCTAAAATAAGTGTTATTGATTTTTTGAACTTCTTCATAACGTCCTCCTTAAATTTGTGCTATTTATAGTGTAGGGTATTAGCCTTTAACAGCTCCTACCATTACGCCCTTGGTAAAATATTTTTGAACAAAGGGATAAACAATGAGAATTGGAACTGTCGCGACCACCGTTGCTGCCATTTTTACAGCCTTATCCGGTGGCGTTCCCATGATATCAAAATCCATTCCATCTGCTTGTACCCCAGCTGCCAATAAAACAATACGTCGTAAAACAATTTGCACGGTTTCCTTATGCGTGTCCTTTAAGTAAATCATCGGTCCGAAATAATTGTTCCAGTGACCCACTGCATAGAACAGGGAAATCGATGCGATAACCGGCTTCGATAAGGGAAGTACAATTTTTGTAAAGATTTGTAGGTCATTACATCCATCGATGCGTGCTGCCTCTTCAAGTTCTGCCGGTAATTCTTGAAAAAAGTTTTTAACGATAATCATATTAAAGGGGCTAATGGCCACCATTAAGATTAATCCGGCATAGGAGTTGTAAAGTCCAATCTCTTTAATCCATAAAAATGTCGGTATCATACCTCCATTAAATAACATGGTAATAATAACCATATTCAAGAAAAACTTCCGCCCACGTAGATGTGATTTGGCTAAGGGATAGGCAAACGTTGTTGTAAAAAACATGTTGACCGCTGTTCCCACGACAGTTAGAAATATCGAATTTTTTAATCCGTTAAAGATTTCTCCGGTTTCAAAAATATATTTATAGGCATTAGTTGAAATTACTGTCGGAATAATAAAGAAGGCTTTTTCCGTAAGCTCTTGTTCTGTTGCGAATGAGCCTGCCAGAACATAAAGAAAGGGAAGCAATGTTCCTAATCCGGCTAACCCTGCAACACTGTATATAATGATATTTGTTACACGATCTGTTTTTGACCCTTTGATTTTGTTTTTGTTTGAACGAATGACTTGTTCTGCCACAATACACTCTCCTTTCTAATAAATTCCTGATTCTCCGGCTTTTTTTGCCAGTTTATTTGCACCGAGTACCATAATCATACCGACAACCGATTTAAACAAGCCTGTTGCAGTACTATAAGAGTACTGAGCGTTAATTATTCCTTTTGTATAAACATAGGTATCAAACACTTCTGCTACTGAACTGTTTAATGCATTCTTCATTAAAAAGATTTGCTCAAATCCTGTATTGAGTATGGACCCAACTCTTAGGATAAGCATAATAATAATTGTTCCTCGAATGGCCGGTAAGGTTACATGCCACATCATCTTCCACCGTCCGGCTCCATCTACTCGTGCCGCTTCATATAAACTAACGTCTACGCCAGCGAGAGCCGCTAGGAAAATGATGGTTCCATATCCTGTTTCCTTCCAAATACTTTGTCCGATAATTAAGCCTCTAAAGTACTCCGGTTTACCTAAGAAGTTAATGGTTTTACCGGTTAACATCTGAACAACTTGATTAATAATACCATCGTTAATGTTTAAAAGTTGATAGGTTAGACTTGCAACGATAACCAATGAAATAAAGTGCGGAATGTATATAAAGGTTTGTACTGTCCGTTTATACTTCTGATGTTTGATTTCATTCAATAATAAGGCTAAAACAATGGGTGCCGGAAAATAGAAAATCAAACTTAACATTGAAATCCCTAATGTATTAATGAGTACTCTTGGAAAGTCCGGACTGGTAAACAGCATCTTAAAATAGTATAATCCCACCCATTCACTTCCGGATAAACCCGAAAACGGATTAAATTTTTGAAATGCAATGATTATTCCACCCATGGGTATATACCGAAAGATAATCAAATACATAAGCCCCGGAATCAACATTAAATACAACCATTTATGTTGTTTAACATACTTTAATGTTTCCTGCTGTGATTGTTTTGTCTTTTTAACTTTTGGTAACGGTTTTACTCTCGTCACCACAGCGCCATTTTGATCCATGATATCCTCCTTTTACGTTTGTGCTTCGTCTGAACTAAAGATATCATTCGATGGATGTTACATCAATACTCATTATCTTGACACTTTTTAATTATTTTTTTGACAATCCAGTGTTTATAGGCTTTAAGGTACATCAGTAATCACCATCACGACAACAAAAATACACATAATCAATAAAATGATTATGTGTATTTTATCATCCAACTATTTTGATTTATTGTTTTTACGATATTTTCCAGGAGTTGTTCCTTCCATCCGACTGAAGAAACGTATGAAATTTTGTGCATTGGTATAGTTTAATTCCTTGGCGATATCGGTTATGGTCATGCTTGTCGTCAACAATAACTTTTTGGCTGCTTCTAGTTTATACTCTGCAACATACTCCGTAAATGTTGAATTCTTTTCAACTTTCATGACTTTCCATATATAGGTTGTATGATAATTTAATCGGTCTGCACACTCATTCAGCGTGATGTCCCCACCGGTTTCTTCAATTAACTTCATGATTTCTTGAATGATTTCTGACGACTTACTTGTCCTAAACTGATTTAATCGCTCAATAATCGGAACAACCAAGCCATACTTATAAAAACTTCGTAAACGCTCTAGGTCATAGATTTGATTCACACTTTGATAAACTCGTGCTCGCCCTCCGGTAAAAATCTCATCCGGAGAAATTCCGGCTTCAATGGTTACCATCAGTATCTCATCCATAAAATGATGTATATAGAATTGTTGCTCCATCTTGGCCACTTGATGATCAATAAGATGTTGAACAAATTGGTCGACGACTTCAAAAGCTTTCTCCTGGTCACCGCTATCAACAGCCGCTTTAATCTCTCGCTCCATTAATCGATCATAGACACGGCTTTCATAATTGCGCTCTATATCGGTATAGAACATAACCCCTTCAAAGTCTGATGATGTATTCTTTTCATGAAGCACTTCATTATTCTTAAGGGCTTCGATTCCTTCACTATGGGCATTTCTGAACTGTTTTAAGTCGGAATAAATGGAGCTGACACCCACCTTAATGGCAAACTGATACTCCATTTGCACAAAAATATCAATGCCTTTATACACTTCAATTGCTTTTTTTTCCAGCTCTTTAGGATCATTGTCCGTGACGACAACAGTAATCACCCGAGAATTACTTGCCGGTGGTATGGCTAATCGGTTTCGAATCTCTTCTGGAATGTTTTCCATGACTTGTAAGCGTAATGCATCTTGCTTCATCTCATCATAATCTTCATTCATAAGATTTTTAAGACCGATTGTCATGACTAAATAATAGTCCTGCATCACAATACCTAATTGTTTCACATACATATCGATTTGTTCGGAATATAGCGTTCCGTTAATTAATCGTGTCATGAAAAATTCACATAGTTGGGACCGTTGATTTTCAATGGTTTGCTCTAAGGCTGTATTACTATCCACTAAACGGTCAACACTTCCTGAAATTCGTGTAAAGTCATCAGTGTAATTTTGCTGAAGCATTCCGCTTGCTTCTGTGACATAATCACTCAAATCATGTACCGGGCGATAGATAGCTCGCGTAAATAGGCTTGCTAAGATACTAATTAAAGCAAACCCTAGTACAACTGCTATCGTCATTAAAACAATATTTGCGGCACCTTCATTAAGGCGTTGTGTTCCCCATGCCACGTAATAGGTCCAGTCAACAACATCGGATTTTAGGCTTCCGATTTGATATGTATTTTTAGCGCTCAGTGTGATTTGTGATTGTTGGTCACTCGACGCATCTCTTTGCAAAAGGGCTTCAGACAATTCTGAATGTGTACTATAGACAAGCTTTCCGTCACCATCAATAATCATAATCTCAACATTTGCTTGGTCATCAAGAACCACTGAATTGATACGGTTTAAGTCAACATTTACCGTTAGCATAGAATTTTTTTCATTGCGAGTAACCGGTAAATTCACATAGTAAAGAACACCTTCTAAATCGATTTCTTCACGTCGAAGATTCTGATGTGTTACTTGGTCCATATGATTAACCCAACCTTGATCATCACCTTTAAAGGCCTTCACCTCATCCGGATTAAGACTCAAAGAAAAAGGATACAATCCGCGATTACTAAGAACCCAACCTGTATCCCAATTAATAAATGTATATCCGGTAATATATTCAGATAAATAATAGGTGCTTTTTAATGTGTCTTGTGCTTTTGTTAATCGACTATAGTCCGAATACCAAATATCTTCATTCATCAACCATTCAATTTCTTCTGTTTGCACTGCTGCTAAGTAGTACTTTCGTATACTATTCATGGTTGAATCCATACGTATCTTAAGCTGCTTGGCTGAAGAATCTATGGTTAGATTCACTTCCTTGTTGATTCCTATGCGATATGTATTATATGAATATATACCCAATATTATAATGGGTATAACTGCACTAATCATCAAAAACAAAAATACTTTTGACCGATAACTAAGGTGTCTAGTTGTCTCCATGATATACTCCTAAAATAGTTTTCTTATTCCTAAAATACTTATATGAATAGTATCATGTTTTTATTGTTTTCACAAGTCATTTATGTCTACTTCTCGGTGCTTCAGCTCTTCAAAAAACTCATGGCTTTTTTCATTCCGAATAAACCCACCTTCAAAAACTGCTGTTAATGTTTTTAATATAAGGTGACTCCGTTTATCTGCATGATGTGAAATATTTATTCCTTCAATTTCTTGAATCGAAATAACAATCTGCCGTTCATCATTGCGCATAAATATGGTCATATCCTCTATTTCTACATAAAACTTTTGCATTTCAAATAGCCCGGATTGTATTTGAATTTCCATCATAGTAACTCCTCCTTACACCATCACATGATTAGCGTAGCAGATATGTTACCAAAATGCATTCGATGACAATCGGTTGGCATTGACGTTTTTGTCAATTATTGATTTAGTTACTAGGTTAAGCTTTTTGTTAATGTGTCCAAAACGTCTTCTCTGTCATATCCATGAGGCATGACTTTTTCAGAAAGGTCTTTAATATATCCTGCAAAGGCTTGACAAAGCATTGGATGTTCAAATTGAAAAACTGTCAATGGATCATCTGTTTTTATTACAAATGCACGGTTTTTCTGTTTAAGAAGAATTTCAACATTTTCAAATGGTGCTTCAGGCAAGATATAAAATCGATACTTTTGATGTTGACGCACGAGCTTACGAACATATCGTATATGTTCTTCATATTCTTCACTTGTGTAAACAACACTTCCTCCGACAAGTGCTTCTGGAAAAGGACTTCTTACTTTTGAAGAAAAAATATGCTCATCTGAATATAAAGGCATCAATTCCACAACTTCCCCTTCTTCTATTTCTCTGTGAAAAATTCGAACTTGATCTTCATATATTTCACTAAGAATATTTCGAATATGCCCATCACATTGGGCTCGTGCCAACATCTTTTCAAAAACTGCTCTTGGCATAGTCGATAAGGGTAATGTTGCCCTTAGATAAACAACATTTTCTTGATGTTTTGACAGCGCTTCGATAAACTCCTTATAGGTTAGCATATTATCCATTTTGTATATCCGTAGTAAGGGGTTACTTTCATCAAGTAGTGCTCTAAACTGCTGCATCTGATATTCAATGCGTTTCTGATTATTACAGTAAAGATACTCTGCATTGTCTTGGGTTCCTGCAACCATATTTGCATCAACACTACAGTGTTTGGGAATAATAAATTTTGTTTGATAAAAGCGCTCTGATTTTTTCTCGCAATAATAGGATTGTATTTGTCCGCTCATATATAAAGGCAACCATTTTTGAATAGCTTCAAACATCTCTGGCATTGACCGTTCAATATTATGGACAATCCGAATATGATGTCCTTTTTGTAAGATGATACCCATGAGAAGTGCCCATAACTTGGAAAACTCAGGATCTTGACGCATCCATTCCATGGGTTGATTTGAATATAAGTAAAGGGTTATCGGGTCGGCAATCGTTACCGCTGTAAGAAGAAATTCCTTAACCGCATTTCTCAGACCTTCTAGCCCATAATAAGCTTGGGTATAATTTTCTTTGGAATGAGCCATCTTAAGTGTGTGTTCTATTAAATCCTTTGGTAGAGATATATTGTATTGAAATGTATTTAAGTGATTTAGCAGCTCATCCGTAAAGCCTTTGTCCTTTTCTTCTTGCTCTACGATGAGATATTGTTTCAATGCCTTTACTAGCGTCTCGGACCTATCCAATTGTTCCTTTGTAAAATATTTTCCCAAGGAAGCTATTCGTGCATCGTAGGAAAGGGATATGGCCCGTTCTGCTAGCCAATCGCAGCATTGTGTGGGAAACCAGCTCTCTTTTGAAGGAATACGCATTCCCGTTCGAAATCGACTAACCAAAGAGGCATCCACGTGTAGGGCACGCGCTAACCGAATATTCGAAACATCTAAGGCTCCCATAAGAATGTCAAGTCGATCTGAAAACGCATATAAATTCTGGTCTTTTTCTAGATTTTCTTGCATTTTGTTTGATTTTGGTAATGCTACTTTCATCTTTTTGTACAAGAGCATTGTGACATCTTCGAGATTTTGACTTGGTTCAAATCCACAAATCAAACAGAGTTTCTCAAGACCTTTGTTTTCTTCAGCCATGTTTACAATGCCCCTAGCCAGTTTTTTTAATTGTTTTCCATCTGTTGACGGTTTTCTTGCACCACTTCGATAGCGACTAATTAATGATGCATCCGGTCCTCCGTGTTTGGCAATGCCTATATTCGTTAGTTCAAGTTCCTTAAAAATACAATCTAATTTTTCGATAAAACCCCATCGAAGCTCTTCCATAACTAGCACCTCCTAGATTTATAATAGCATACTTAAAATGACAAATAAACATGATTTTGTCATTGCACATGAATTGTCATGACTAGGATTTATCACAAGTTCGTATTATAATGTAACTATAATGAAAGGAGGTTCTTCTATGGCAAAGAAAAGATTTGGTTATGGAAGCTTTTACTGCTGGAATTGTGGTGATGCCATTGAAAAAGGAACAAGCAACTGTCCCAATTGTCATGCACTTTATGAAGGTGACAAACGCTATGGAAATATTCCCTTAATGCAAGCCGGAGGAATTGGATGGTCTAATCAAACGAATCATCCACGTTTTAAAGAATATGCATCAAAAAACAAAAAATACAGTATTGTGTTTTTAATCATCATCAGTATCCTTATTCCCTTTATTATTCTTATTGGAAATGATGTATCTTTTGACGCTGAAATGATTGTTGTTATTCCTATTGTTCTCCTTATTGTTTGGCTTTTTGGTATAATTTTTATGCATTTTCAGTACGGACGGAAAAAACCCGAATGGGACGGTATCGTCGAGAATAAATTCAGTGAAAATAAGAAGCGTTATGATAAAAGCAACAACCGAACCGTATACTATACAGAGTACACCGTCGTATACCAACGGCAAGACGGCAAACAAATCAAGCACACAAGCCAAAACTCAAATGAATATGACACTTTTCAAATTGGCGAACACGTTCATTATCATGGCGGAAAGTACTGTAAAGGTCTCGAAAAATACGATAAATCCCATGACCGTGTTTTAAACTGTATTGCTTGCGGTTATGGTAATGATGCCCGAAATAATTATTGTGAACGTTGCGGTTGTCCCATATTAAAAGGTCAACCTGTGACCAAGTAAAATAAAAACTAAGGAGGTTCCAATTATGTTTTGTCCTCAATGTGGTAATGAAGTTTCTGCCCAAGCGTCTTTTTGCAACAATTGCGGTCGTCCTATGAGTCAAAAGCCTGCTGATTCCAATGTTACAACGATGGCAACTGACCGACCGGTTCCACCCGTCATGCGACCAACACCAACTCCTGTGACTCCTGTTCAACCAAATGCTTCACAACCTTTCGCAACGCCTGTTGTTCCACACCCAAATTCAAATCCCATTCCGCCACATCCCAACGCAAGTATATCGAATGGTTCGATGGGAAATCAGGGTATGACTTACGGACAGTTTGTCCTCGCTTTTATTTTATTTTCAATCCCCATCGTAAATATTATTCTAATAATAAAATGGGGCTTTCTATCTGCTCCAACGTCAACCCATAAAAACTTTGCACGAGCCCTTTTAACCTTTGCACTCATTAGCTTGATTTTTATGCTATTGTTTAGTTTATTTGGTGGTGGACTCTTTCTAAACATGTTCTAGGAGGCGATTCTATGATTTTTGCATTAATTTTTGCAGCTTTTTTTCTAATTATTATTCTTTTTTTGATTGTAATTGCGCTTATATACAACGGCTTAGTCAAGTTACGTAATCAATCTGACGAAGCGTTTTCAACGATGGATATCTATCTCAAGAAGCGTTATGATATGATTCCTAATCTAGTAGAGATTGTCAAACAATATGCAACACATGAACGTGAGACACTTGAGAAAGTCATTCAAGCACGTAATATGGCCATGACATCACAAACCTTTGAGCAACGTAGTCAAAACGAAAATATGTTGTCTGGCGCTTTAAAATCTCTGTTTGCTGTGTCAGAAAATTATCCTAATCTTAAAGCGGACACAAGTTTTTTAAATCTACAAAACCAATTGGTTGCATTAGAAAACGATATTTCTCAATCCAGAAAATATTATAACGGGGTTGTTAAAATCATGAACAACAAAGTTGAAATGTTTCCAACCAACCTTTTTGCAGGGATTCTTGGATTTAAGCGCTATCCATATTTTATGGCTGATGATTTTGAACGTCAAAATGTTCAAGTTCGTTTTTAGATATATCGATATTAGGCAAGGAGGAATTGCATGAAAACGCTAGGTCTAAAAAGAATCATTCCACTGTGGATTATATTAACCTTCTATCTGTCGCTATCTGCCTCAGCTGCTGAGTATGCGTATGAAATAAATGACATGTCTGTCGAACTTGATGTACACAGTGATAATAGCTATACCATTCGCGAGGTCATGTCTGTGTATTTCCATGAAGAACGTCACGGACTCATTCGTCAAATTCCGAGAAAGACAAATAGTGGTGCTCCGGTTGTTATCCGTAACATTCAAGTTGACGGAGCCATGCATTCTGTTGAATCCGATGGTGATTGGCTAAATATCCGCATGGGTGACCCAAATCAAACCATTATCGGTCCTCAAGAATATGTTATTAGCTACGATTATGCTATTGGAGATGATCGCTCATTTAGCAAAGATGAATTATACTTCAATTTGATTGGTTCGGACTTTTCCGTTCCTATTCAGGCTGTTGATTTTAAAATTACCATGCCCTTTCCTTTTGATGAAGAGGATATTAATTTTACCCATGGTGCTTATGGGAGTACCGATAACAACGGCGTGGCTTTCAATGTAACCGGTCAAACCATTCAAGGTTCTACCTTAATGGAACTTGGTCCTAATGAGGCATTAACAATAGCACTTCCTTTACCACAAGGATATTATGTTGATGCTCCTTCGCCAAGTTTTTGGCCTTACTTAATTATTGTTTTTCCACTGATGTTCTTCCCTCTCGGCTTATTTCTTTGGTTAAAAAAAGGGCGGAAAATCCAACCGATTCCAACCGTTGAATTTTATCCCCCAGCTGATACAACGAGTGCAGATGTTGGTTATCTTATTGATGGACGACTCTCAGCGTCCGATGTCACATCACTACTAATCTATTGGGCAGATCATGGTTACTTAACCATTCGCGAAGAACTCATAAAAAAAACTTTTAGAAACGCCAAGGTTTTTTGCTTTACCAAACTACGCGAACCCGGAAATGATATGCGAGAATATGAACGCAATCTTTTTACAGCTTTATTTTCTCATGGTGATGGAACACAAGTGAGCACCCACCAACTAAAAGATCAATTCTATGTTTCTATACTAAATGCTAAACAAGAGATTATCGATAGTTATGAAGAAAATAGTGAAACTCAGATTTTTTCATCCAAAAATGTAAAAACCTCGCGCCTACTTTTGCTTCTTGCCTTTCTTAGTCTATTTCCATTTAGCCTACTTACCTTATCACGAAACATGTACGATGCAGGTGGCGAATTATTTATCACAGGACTACTTATGGCTGCTTTATTTGTCTTTTTTAGCGCTTCCTTCCTTGCTGCCATAGTTGACTGGAAACATCGCTCAGTTAAACGCCGACTCAAACAAACCTTATTTATGGCCTTATTTTTCTTTGTTTTTACCGGTCTTATTCTCTACCTTGCCTATGATAATGGTCTGCTCTTTGCATGTATTATCTCACTTATTGCATCCCTGCTATTGGTGATTTTTTCTCTAAAATGTCATCGACGAACAGATCTTGGAAAATGGTATGAAGAACGTCTTATCGGATTTAGAGATTTTATTAAAGCCACTGAGCTTGACCGAATCAAATTATTGGTTCAAGAAAATCCCCATTATTTCTATAACATCTTACCTTATGCAATGGCATTGAATGTCACGAAAGAATGGGCCAAAGGATTTGAGCATATTGCTATTGAACCACCAAATTGGTATTATGGCGCTACAGCGGTTGGAACCTTCAGTGCCTATAGCTTTGCCAATGAACTCCAAGATAACATGAATGAAATTGCATCCACACTTTCTTCATCACCATCCAACAGTCAATATGGTTCCGGTGGTTCAGATAGTAGTTCCGGCGGAAGCGCAGGTGGCGGCTCCGGTGGTGGCGGTGCATCCGATTGGTAAATGAAAAGACTTACTCAGTTGTCGGATAAAGCACAAAATTTCCCTCTTCGATTACATGCAATTGACCTTGCTCCATTTCAAAAATCATATTTCCTTGTATCGATTGGCCGCTATTGTCTTCCACAACATAGCCATCGATGTAAAACCGCATTTTCGCCATGTCACCATCAAATTCCTCTGCTTCTACATGATCAACAACAAAGTATCCATCAGTAATTTCTTTAATCATCAGAGGGCTCGTTGGATAGAGATCCCAGTCATAATCATAACTTGAGAGCATCATCCCCATCTCTATGTCAATCTCAAGGTCCCAATTGCCATCGGCTTCAACTTCCATCTCCATGGCTGAAGGTTCTGAAAGTATTCGCTCAATTATTTGCTCAAAATCCGGCGGTAAGTCCTCCGCCGGAAGACTATCAAATCCTTCCATACGGCTAAAGTTAATGTTACCTGTCCAGTAACCTGCAATAGAGTCTAAACTTGCATCGGTTTTTACATTCTGTGCTTGTTCACTACTTGCTTGTATGTCAGTATTATCCATACCTTGTTCAACTTGTTCTGCCACCCCTTCTAGATCAGATATGATCTCATTGTCAGCAAAGACATTGTCTGTTACTGCATTATTAACAAGCTCTTCTGTCTTTGAACCAATCTTACGAATAGCAACTGCCACAAGCATAATAAGCATTGTCACAAATACAAGTGCAATAATTCCACCCCATAAAAGACCGCGACTTCCGGTTTTCTTCTGTACTTGACCTGTATTAACCTGTTCAGAGAACTCACGAAAAGCATTCGCTTGTGGATTCGCTTGTGGCTGTATCACTTGTTGTGACATCGGTTGTGGCGGTATCGGTTGTGGGGCCGTTTTCACAGAAACTTTATGCCCACACTGTTCACAAAAAACATCCCCTTCATTAAGTGCTTTTCCACATTGTTCACAATACTTCATTTGATGCACCTCCTTTACTTTCTCTTGATGCCGGTGAGCGAAAATGAATAGGATGCCATACTACTTTCATAATTGCTTTCACCGCTACATTGAATGGCTTTGTTGTCTTTCATGAATTTCAAATCCCAATTACCTCCCGCCATTTGCTGCGCAGGAACTAAATGTAGGATACCACTATCCCACGTTCCTTGATATAAGGTTTCAGCCCGCTGACCTTGCACGGTAAATATTAAGGCAACTTTTGCAGTATCTTCTCCTATTTTTTCTATGGTCATTTCACCTTCATTGGTCGTATTGACATCTTCCATTGCGCTTTCATATTGTTGCTTATATGCCTCGGCATCGAAAATATCTTCATAGCCTTCCGGTATTTGCAT
>DDQW01000044.1 GCA_002342805.1 Clostridiales bacterium UBA2432
AAGAGAATCAATTTGTTCATTTGAATCTTCAGATTTAGGTGTACAAGATACTAAAACTATGTAAAATAAAAGCAAAAAGTATTTTTTCATTTCATATTCCATTCCTCTCGCTTCGTTCAAGACACTGAACAAAGATGAACTCAGTTTGACATTTTTGAAACTCGGAAAGAAAGTTCTGTCCGAGCTTCAAAAATATTGCATTTAAGCAACTTTGATACTTATTCAGCTAAAAATCCTTCTTCTAGACTCATATTCTATTGGTTACCGGTTATCATCTTTCTATTTTTTATTTTTCTTTAGATTACTAATACTAAAAAACGCAACTAATACAATTGTAATTACACTTTCAAATATTAAAAGTGGTGTTCTAATTCTATCTGGAGTAGCAAAAAGATTATTTGACAATAGCGTTAATATCAGTACTAAAATAATTATTATTGTTAATGTTATACGTATTTTCATATCCTATTGTACCGATCCAGCAAAAGGAATGTGTGCCCCATAGGGAATAGAAGCACCAAAAGAACGCTGAACATAACATCTAAGCATTGAACCTCTTCCTGTTGCATTACCTTGCCAACAAATCCCTGATAAAGTTGCCATATAACCTGTGCTTATTCCCATTATTCCAGCACCTATTAATAAAGGTGGAAAAAAATACCCTGCCAAACCTACTGCCGCAGTTCCTGTCGCTCCCATACCTGAAATCGTTGCCAACTGTGCAGCCATAATATTACTATTATTTGCATCCATATATATATCAGCTCCATACCATCTAACCACATATTCATTAATGTTATATCCTGCTTCGTTTGCAGATGATATAATCATATTTTTATAAGTATCTGATACAATGATATCTTGTTTGGAAATAATTGTAACAAATTCTTTTTTATTAAGCTCATTGACACCTTCCATGCTTTCAGTAATATTTTGTAACAATGTAGAATCAATGTACTTTTGTGCATTTTTATGTATTACATAATTACTCTCTTCTGAAACACTTAAAAATTGGCTTTCAATTAATTGTATAGCTTTTTCATGATCTGTTATTTTTTCACCCCTTTTTTCAGATGCCAACACTCCTGTGGTCATTGATAAAATTAAAGATAAAGTTACAATAATTGATATAATTTTTTTCATTTTCTCAATCTCCTTATAATTTTTTTTGTCATCACTGTTTTTCACTTGTTTCAGGCTCTTCAATATTTATGTTTTTCTACGCTGTGATTATAGCATATATATTTTTAAAAAAGAGCAACTCTACCTGAACGACGTTCTATAATACACGAACGACATGTTTTTGTTATTTTATTGCGGAAAACAGGATGATTTCTAATTCAAAAATATTCCCTTCAACGCCTATATTCATTATATTATTTTTGTCTGCAACAATTTTTTCAATCGTTTTAAGACCTATGCCATATTCATTAAGTCTTTTACTCGATAAAGGAAAATTATTCTTAAAAAGAATGTCATTTTCATAGGGATTCGATATTCGAATATATACGCTGTCCTGCCTTTGTTCTATTTGTAAATGTATGCTTTTTTTATTTTTATCTATATTTCTTTTACATGCTTCAATAGCGTTATCTAAGGCATTTCCTAAAATATTGGCTAAATCAGAATCACTGATATTGATGGCATCATATAAAGCAATATCCGTTTCGATATGAATATTATTTTGTTTTGCATATTGATTTTTGTAGTTTAGGATTGCATCGATAAGCGGAATTTCTGAGAAAACTTGATATTCATATGTATTATTCTCCAAAAGCTTCTCCACCTCTTTTATAGCACTAGCCGTATCTTTATTTACTACTGCAGTTTTAATTCCTATTAGGCTGTTTTTGAAGTTATGCTTTAATTTCAAGGTTTCTTTGCGCTCATTATTTAAATTATGATAAAGGGTATGGTAATATTGGATTTGACTATTTAATATTGCCATTTGTACTTTATTCTCTGCATCTATCTTGACTTTTTCATAAATATTCAAAAATATTATATTCAATAAAATAATGCATAATGTGATGCTAACAGATACGTAATGCAGATCTTGTTTCATCACCTTAACAATGCTATATAGAATAATAATGCTTGTTACCGGAACGCATATTAATTGTAACAAAACCGTTATAGAAACATTCTCACTTTTATGAAAACTATTTTTCCCCAATACAGAATACAATTTCACAAACACAAAGGGGATAAAATTTGCTAAAGCAAGCAAGAAAAACACAATATTATTATTTTCAAGTATTTCAGATAATTTTATGCCTGTTGCAATGGCATAAATATCAACCACCAAAACTTCAATTACCGTACGAATAATAACAAATATAAGCGAATACATAAATTTAGATACTATTGACGATTTATACAGGAAGGATATTAAAATAATTCCAACAAGTGATATGCTGAAATTAATTTGCGGGATAGCAATAAAAAAATATGTATATAAGGCAACAAGAAAATATATGGAATAACTCAAAAATATATATTTTCTATTAAACTTTTCAAATGTTAATGTCATTTTGAAAAAAACATGGGTTGTGTAGAGTGACAAAACACCAAAAAAACAGTATGTAATAAAATTAATCAATGTTAAGGAATTATTCATCATAATCTATTTCTCCTGAGAAATTCAAGATATCTTTGAGTCGTTGTATTCTTTCCCTTTCTTCCAATAGATACTTTCATATCAAGCTTTGATATGTTAAATGAATTCGCACTATCCATATATGCATATCTTAAGTTGAGTATATATGATCTGTTAGGCATAAGAAATTCATCTTTGCTTTCCAATGTATTCCAAATATTTTTTAAAGTATCATAAATAATTATTCTATCATCAATAGTAACAATTTCAATTTTTTGATGTCTACTTTCAAAATATATGATGTCTTTCAGATACACAAATTGTTGAACTTTATTGGCAGTAAACAAAAAAACATTCTCTTTGTCCTTTTTTATCAATGCATCGACCTGCAATAAAACATCTTCCACCTGCTTGGCATTGACAGGCTTATCTAAAAAGGCCAGCGTCTTGGTTCCAAAAAGTTCTCTCAAACGTTGATCATAGCTTGAAATAAATACAATATAACTTTCTATATCCATTGAATAGATTTTCTTAGCTGTGTCTATTCCGCTTATACCCTTCATAATGATATCTAAAAGTATAATATCATACTTGTTTTTTTCCAAATCTTCGCATAATGCTTCTCCACTTGAAAAACTTGATACATAAAATTCGGTTTTCCATTTTTCTTCTACTTCATGAACCAAACTCCATATATTCTCCCTATCTTTTTCCTCATCATCGCAAATTGCTATTCTTAACATGAATACCCTCCCTCTTAGGCTACTTCAAATAATTATAACACTTAGCTTATATTTTTCAAATGGATTGGTACGAAACGCCCTTATTTTATTGCAGAAAAGGGCAGTCTCAGAAATCATTTTTTCCAAGACTGCCCTTATGTCATTTTATCGCTTTATTCAAACATATAATCAAAAACTTTTTCTATATTCTCTTCATGACTAGTACTGACAAACACACCCAAGTAATATGTTTCGCCTTCCGGTAGGAGGCCATCAAAAAATTCAAGCTCTGTCACATCGGCCAGGTAGATGCTATCACTTGCGATTCCTTCGCCTGCTAACCCTAAGTCCTCTGCACTAAAATAGGCTTCTTCCGGCAGATTGATGAATCCTTGCTCGATATAAGAATCAATGGGTTTCATCAGACCTTGCTCAAGATACATCTGAAAGTTTTCCCCAACAAATACAAAAATATCAAATTCACCTAAGGTACTTTTTCCCATGATTTTTGTTACATTTGCCATTTGCATGTTATAATCAATGCCCTCTTCGATATTAAAGGACTCAATAGCAGCAACTTCTCTTTTTAAATCATCACTGACGATTTCACTAAGCTGATCTCTTCGCTCAATTCTTGTCTCATCATTCATTGAATAGGTGAAAATACTCATATCTAAGACAATATCTGCCGGAGGATTGAATATATAATGATTTAAGAGCCAAAACACAATCAAAAAACCAATAATGCCACCAATAATATGAATCTTATAGTATTCCCATATATGGTCAATTTTATCTTTTCGGTTCAAGTCTTTATAATCTATTAATCGTTTTTCCATGATTACACCTCAATCTCATCTAATGGGTCATTTAGGTCCTTTGTTCCTTCAAGGACAAACCGACCATTCTGAATAATCGGAATCTGTTTGTTATCCTCTGTAATAACAATAATCGCATCTAATTCATGATATGGAATAGTAATATCGGTATGGCGGTAGTAATAGGCCTTATCGATATCCGTTTTTCGTTGACAGGAAATCGAATTATCACGGGCAACAATCTCACGTCCATCCGGATTCTTAACAGGAACGTCTTCACTCCACTTGTAACAGGTATCACCCACAGCAAAGTGTGGACCGGTTTTTTCGCCGATGAGAATAGGAAGTATTTTTTCTATGTTGAATTTCCGCGCCATTGCGTATGCCTTTGTGTTGGTCCCGATGGCAAATTCTCCAATAGGCAAAAATGTATGGGGTTCTGTTATGTTTGCTCGAATATATTCACGATTTTTTTCTTGGTCAGCGTAATTGTTACATCGATAGTCTGTCATCATTCCATCCATAAACTCAATCTCAAGGTCTTTATATTTTAAGCCGTTTAAATAGACTTCTTTGACATGTAACGTACCCACAGTCCCTTCAAGTTTTGGTGTTGTGAAAACTTCTCCAACAGGGACATTAACATCCGCCGTACAGTTGTTAAAATTCGTTTCACGACTTGGATCTTTAAGTTCCTTGAGCTGAACAAGCAAGTGTGTACGATTTCCATTACGGCCGGTCACAAGAACTGATTTTCCCAAATCCAAGGTTTCAATCATCGTTTGTTGAATCCTTCTATACATTTCTTCATCCAATGTGTTTACAATAATTGTTTCGTCAAAGATTTCTTCAAACTGTTTACCAATACTCGGTAACGGATAGGCATTAATGGTAAAACTCCACTGGCTATTTGGCAAGTAACGGCTAAATAAGGCCTGATATTCACCGGTATATTTTTGCTTAAAGCTTTGTTGAACATCGGTGAAACGTATGGAAGAGTCCTTCATCTCAGGTTCAAAACTTGTCTCACCAAACACTTCCATAACAGCCGGTCCGGCATATGCTTTGATGGTCGCTTCAAATTCATCAAACACATCTTTCCAATGTGTCATGAGGTATTCATAATATACTTCATCTGCAAAAAGTGCTTCATCAAAACGATGATCAAAGAAATTCTGAGGATTGGGCAGGGTATGAATCAAACGCGGACGCAAGGAGCCTTCAAGATCATAACGCACAATAGGTTTAAGTCCATAGGCACTAAAATTATTGACGACTTTATGCATAACCGGTTCAAATCCAACTTGGTAGGCTATCTGAATGGATTTTTTAGGTTTGATGTCCACTTCATTACGCTTATACCCTCGCATGTAAGCTTGTGTAAAGGTATCCGCCATTTTTTGAAGCTTTGTTTCATCTGTTTTCTGAAAGAAGTCAAACAATTTTTGCTCATTGTCACTGATATATAGGCCATACTTATACAAGTATTTTTCATTGTCATACTCTGATTTTTCGATGATCTGATTATAGGTATCAAAATCCGGATCAAAGGAACGATAGATGCGTAGTCGAAGCTTATCCTTTATATCCATCATCGCATGACTTTTGATTTTTTCAACAAGTTCGCTGACCTTCCTATTTGGGTCTTCAACCAAGCTTGTGATGATGTCTATGAGCATTTCGGATAACCACATAATAGAAACCCTACGATGTTCATAAGCATAGGGTATTGATAATCGTGCCTTTTGATATATGTAGCACATCACCTTACCAAGCTCTTGGCCAAAGCATTCTTTACAAACGTCTGGATTTGCATAGCTTGAATTATAGTTTTCTGGCAATAGCTCTTTATTTTGTTGAAGATTCAAGGCTTTTAACTCTTCAATTGACCTTGATTCATAAAAGCTTTTTGACCACTCTTTTTCAAAGGCTAAGCTTGATAACAAAATATCTGTACTTTTTCTAATAAAGGAAGATAGATCGCTACCATCATTTTTTATTTGTTTTTGTAGGTCAATAAGATTTTGCTCTGCCTGTATAATGCGAGCTTCGTACTTATGATTTAATTGATTAATCATGAGAATCCCTTCTTTACTTCAATTTATTAAACTTGTCTAATATAATACCATATAGATTTATCACTATCTATTATTATTTTATTAAAACCCAATTCCTTTTATAGAATAGATCAAGGTATGGTTCCTATCGAACAGGCGAATCTCTCCGGCTTGTATGTCTGGATTCACCTTATATTCAAGGTTTTTATCCATCTTATCTTTCAAATAATCCACGATCTTTTCTTTATTCTTTTTTTTATGACCAATCAATCGTTGGATGCTTGCTTGGTTTCCGCAAAGGATTATTTGGCAATCAAGTTTTTGGATTGTTTCTTTGTGTATCTCAAGAAGCGTCTTCATTTCGTTAAAAACACATTGGTCCATAACTAGCTCTCCAAAGGCCGGATGATAGGGTCCGGCAACAAAAGCATTTGTATTTAATTCTTCATTGGCTTGAAGACCAATGCGAATCACCTTGATGTTTGCTTGGATAATTTGCGGCAATATATTGGCGACTTGAAGGACTGCTTCTTCCAAAGGAATCGGCTCATAGTCGCCTCGTTTATATAATGCTTCAAGTTCTGTGTTTTGAATAACCAGTGTAGGATAGATTCTTAATGTTTTCGGTTGAATTTGAATAACTTTTTCCATGGTTGCTTCGAAGGTTTCGGCCGTATCTCCGGGAAGCCCTAGCATGACCTGTAATCCTAATTCAATCTTATATTTACGAATCAGGTCGATGGCATTGTAAACATCTTGGACACGATGATTTCTTTTGGACAAGTCAAGTACCTCTTGTTCTAAGGATTGAACGCCTAATTCAATGGCACTGATGGGATATGGGGATAAAAATTCAAGTATATCTGTCGATATATAGTCCGGTCGTGTTGACATTCGAATGCCTTTTAGATTATGTTTGTTCACATATTCCGTCGCAATGTCAAGGTAAAAGCTTTGAATGTTTCGCTCAATTCCGGTAAAACTTCCTCCAAAAAAAGCAATCTCAATATCACTTTTTTGAATGCCGGTATCTAGATAAGCTTCAATCTTATTCCGCAGCATTTGTTCCTCACGTTGTTCTTCTTGTTCACCACTAATGTGTCTTTGGTTGCAAAAGACACATTCATTCGGACAGCCCAGATGCGGTATGAAAATCGGAATATTCATGGTCCTATTTTTCGATTTTCCCATTATACACTTCCTTTCCAAAAGAGAATCGAGCCAATATCTGTTAAGGGAATTTGAGGATTATCGATTATTGTATAGCCTCTATTCTCGATAAATTCTTGAATAGGTTTATAATCCGGGTGTTTTTTTATATTACCATTAAAAAACACCTGCTTACCTTCTACGCCTGAAGCACCACCAATAAACCCATAAGGTTTGTCCTGTAGATGAATATGTCCTTCTTGTATTTTTAAAATCTGCATGCCTTGTCGACTGAGCGTTTTATAGATACCCGCGTCCGATGTTATTCCGCTCCTATGGTCCAGTAAGAGCAAACTGCAGCCGGTGTAGCCTTGATTCGTATGTATGAAGCTAATATCCTTTGCAAGGATATAGTCGCCAACAATCGGATGGGTGTATTTTTTATGATGAATAAAGAGATGGTCTTTATATTTTCCATTTAAGAATACGGTATTGGGATAGATTGGGCTTAGTTCTATATCTATAGCTGTAATTCCTTGTAAATCCTTTTTACTAAAAACATTTTGTGCATTTAAATCATTATATGTTTCCTGATCTATAAATAGTTGATTGTCTATGGGTAAAACACGAATATCCGGATGACTTTCAATCGATGTATAAAGTCGCTTATCCGGACTCAACTTAATGACCCTATACTTCAATCGAAGTTTTTCTAATAATCCGTTTGATATGTCCTTTGATACGAATGCGTACATAGTCTTCCCCTTCTACATGGTGAAAGCCACCTCATTTGAGGTGGCTTGGCTCCTTATAAACTATTCTTAGTGGAGCTTATTATTTTTTCGATTCTTCTGTTGACGATTGATTTTCTATTGCTTTTTCAATGGCCGCTTTTTCAGCTACAGCTTTTGCTTCCATAACATCTTTGTTTTTTCCAAGATATTCCGGTAACTCCATTCCTGCCATATCAAACATTTCATTCATTGGAGGAATCGACTTCATGAGTCCTGACAAAAAGTTTGCCGTTGCCGGTTTGCCGTTTTCACCATTCATGGAATCCCAAACCGTTACTTTATCGATCTTAATGTTTTTGATGGCTTCAACTTGAATTTTAACAAGTTCTTCCATCTTGTCTGCGAGGAGTAGGCGAATCGCTTCGTCTGAACCGCCTGCTGCTTCAACCATAGCTTTGAAACCTTCAGCTTGTTTGCTAAGAACTTCCCAATTACCACGGGCTTGCGCTTCCATTTTCGAATAGATACCATCCGCTTCACCTTTTGCTCGACGACGCATTTGCTCTGCTTCTGCTTCCGCTTCAATCTCAAGTCGACGTTTATCAACTTCAGCTAAAACGATAATATCTGCTTCTTTTGTTGCTTTTTCTTTTTCTGCACGGGCAAGTTCCGCTTGACGTTCAGATTCATAAGCCTCTTTTAAGGCTAAGGCTGCTTGAACTTTTTCGGCTGCAGTCGCTGTTCTTAAAGCTTCCGCTTCGCGTTGACGTTTCTCAGAATCTGAATTTGCAATGGTTACTCGAGCTTGGTTCTCACCTTCGATAGCCACAGAGTTTGCAGCAGATACACGAATACGTTCATCTCTTTGGGCTTCTGCTTGTCCGATTGAACCATCACGGTCTTTTTCAGCCACTGATTTTTTGGCATCGTTAATGGCTTTTGCTGCTGCTTCTTTACCTAATGCTTCTATGTAACCCGACTCATCCATAATGTCTGTAACGTTCACGTTGATTAATCGTAAACCGATTTTTTTCAACTCCGATTCAACGTTACGTGATACTGCATCTAAGAATTTATCTCGATCTGTATTAATCTCTTCAATATCCATTGTTGCAACAACGAGACGTAATTGACCGAAGATAATATCTTTTGCCAATTCTTCAATTTCGTTAAGTTGTAAACCTAGTAATCGTTCAGCCGCATTTTGCATAACACCGGCTTCTGTGGATATACCTACCGTAAATCTTGAAGGCACGTCAACACGAATGTTTTGCTTCGATAAGGCATTACGTAGATCAACATTAATCGAAATCGGTGTCAAGTCCAAGAATTCATACTGTTGAATAACCGGCCAGATAAAAGCGGCTCCACCATGTATACATTTTGAACTGGTATCTAAACCATCAATACTTCCAACTTTACCATAAATAACTAAAATCTGGTCTGATGGACAACGCTTATATCTTGTGAGCAAGGCTGCCAACGTTGTAAACAATATCAGAACAATGACGACGACAAGAATTAATACTTCAAAATCTCCAAACATACTTACCTCCTAAGTTCTCTCTACAATTAATGTGTGATCCGACAATAACCCTATTACTTTAATTGTCTCTCCCGTTTTAATCGGTGCATCGCCTTTTGTCATTGCGCTACATTCAATTAAACGTTCTTGCACGGTTAACATAACTTTACCTTTACCTTGATTGTTTGGTGGAATTGTCAAATATACTTCACCGGTTTTTCCAATGGTATTAACATAAGAAATATTACCACTTGATTGGAGCTTTGTCATAACATAGAATAAATATCCTACAACGAACATTGCCACCAATCCGGCAATTGTGGCGCCTGTAACGGCGATGAAACCGGATCGTGTATTCGCCAAAATCGCTCCTGTCCAACCAAAAATCGAAAAAAATGCAATTAAACCTCGAAATGTAAAGAAACGAAAATCACCGACAAATCCATCTGAAACAGCATCTGCTTCATCTAAGTCCACTTCAAAAATTTCACCAGATTCTCCAAGTCCGTCAAAACCTTCGCTTCCTATTCCATCCATCCCATCCATCTCACCATCCATATCGGATAAGCCAAGCATAGAAAAAATAGCCTGTATAATCAATATAATGGTTGCAGGTATTGCAATGGTGTAAAAAATTTGTTTAAGTAATATAAGTTCATTCCACCATTCGATCATAGACTCCCTCCTTTTCCTCATTATTTGTTAAGTCTTTTTCATTATAGTCCAAGGCTTTTTCTATTACAAGGAATAATGTATATCTTATACATCTTCTTGTCCCAACTGTCATTCTCTATTATTTTATGACATTCGTAACAATATGGGTTGCATCCCATGATCCTGAGAAAGGTGGTGCATAACATAAGTCAATCATGCTATACTCTTCTGCTGTCATTCCCGCAAATATAGCGACAGCAAACATATTCACCCGCATAACAACACCCGCTTCACCAACACCTTGAACCCCTAGAATTTTATAAGTATTTTTATCATAGATTGCTTTAAATACAATCTGATGTTGTGTTTTATAGTATTTGGGGTGATCTGTCGTCTTGATTATTTTTTCTTCTGCAGCATATCCGGATTCTATGGCTTCTTCCTTACTTAATCCAACTCTTGCTAACTCAAGATTTAAAACTTTCAGCGCTGCTGAACCGATTGCGCCTGCAAAAACTTCGCTACCTCCGGTCATGTTGACACCCACCATTTTGCCACATTTATTGGCAACGGTTGCTAAGGGTTGATATACATTCTTTTTCTTTTGAAAATGATAGACCTGGGCACAATCGCCGGCAGCATAGATATGATCTACATTTGTACGCATCTGCTGATCGACAACAACTGCTCCATTATCTGATAATTCAATTCCGGATCCTTTTAAAAATTCTGTATTTGGTTTGATTCCCACAGCCATAACGACAAAATCTGTGTTGTATCCGCCTTGATCTGTTTCGACATAATCAACGATTCCATCTCCATTTCGATCTTTAAGACGAAGGACTTTTTCCTTGAGCTTAATATCGACACCGGCTTCAACTAAAGCATTATGGGCATGGGAAGATATTTCTTCGTCAAATGGAAGCAATATGCGATCAAGCAATTCAATAATCCGCACTTTTTTTCCTAACTCCACAAGATTTTCTGCTATTTCTATACCTATATAACCTCCACCGACTATGGTAATCTCTTCAACCGATTTATCCATAATACGTTCTTTAATATCAATCCCATGGTCTAAGGTTTTGAGTGGAGATATATTTTCCAGTTGATTGCCTTCAATCGGTAACATAATCGCATGTGCACCAGTAGCAATCATTAATTTATCATAGGTCGTTGTAAAGAATTCATCTTTTTTAAGATCATGCACTTTAACTTCTTGGGCTTTCGAATCCACACTAACAACTTCATGATAGAGATGGGCCATAATACCGGATTCTTTAAATTTTTCCTGTGTTCGAATAATCAGTTCTTCATAACTTTGATTTTCATTGCCTATATAATAGGGCATACCACAAGCCGCATAAGACAAAAAACCACCTTTTTCATAGACGATGATTTCCGCATCCTTATCTTCTCTTCTTGCTTTTGCTGCTGCACTCATTCCTGCTGCAACGCCACCTATAACAACTATTTTCATATTATTACCTCCTCTTTAGCAAGAAAAGCGATTCTCCCTAAAGAAAATCGCTGTTCATTTACTGTTTTTCTAAGCAGTCTTTACAAATCCCTTTTAGAAATACATTTCTTTCTTCAATTTTAAAACCATTAATTTGTTCGATTTGTATTCTTGGTTCTTGAATCGGAAAATCAAAGATCTCTTGACAAATTTTACACTGGAAATGGCCATGTTCATCTAAAATCAAATCATAACGCATCTCATTTCCATTCAGATTAATCACATTAAGAATATGATGATCTTCAAAGATCTTTAGCGTATTATAAATCGTTGTCTTTGAAAGCGTAGGAATCGTTGCAATAAGCTCACGATAAATGCTTTCAACCGTCATATGATTTCCTTGATTTATCAAACATTCATACACCTTTATTCTTTGATATGATGGTTTAATATCATGTGCATTTAAAAATTCTGTAATTTCTGTCACAGTCATAAAATGCACCCTTTCTTATCTGATTCCTATGCTTCTTCAAAGTCCTCTTTACCAACGCCACATAAAGGACATACCCAATCTTCAGGTACATCGTCAAATGATGTTCCTGGCTCTACGCCGTTATCTGGATCTCCTTCTGCAGGATCATAAATATAACCACAAACTGTACATACATATTTCTTCATAGTTGTTACCTCCCAAATAATTTATTTTTAGTAATTACTTCCTTAATATATCGTAAGTCAAAAAAAATGTCAATAAGCAATCCGCCTAGGAAAATGTTCGAATTGTTTGAAAGCGTTCCTTCTCTGCTTCAATTTTACCTTCATTTCCAAGAACACAGCAAATGGGTTGAATAAAAATCTTTTGATACATTTCACGATAATTTTTTAGTTCCTCTAGTGTCGTATCAAGAATCTCATGTCGATTTTTTAATATATCTTCATGCCCTGTCTCTGAAAAATATAAGGACATCATTTTATCATTTTCCATGGCCGGTGTTAGGGGGCGATCAAAATTACTTATGGTTCCGATGATATACTTGGTAAGTTCCTTGGCATCCAAATCAAGATTTTCAACAAATTCCGAAGTTGTTTGATAAACATCCAATGTTTTTGACAAGTTCGGATCCCGATAGGACGAAAAGGTCATCATTCCATTACGGCTAACCCCTGCAAATCCACCATAGGCACCACCCTTAATACGCACCTGATTCCATAGGTAGTTTAAACTAATAATCGTATTAAGTACTTTTAAGGAACCGGCATAGTCAAAGCCATGTTGTTTAAAATTAGCGGCCATTGCAACGTATTGAACGTCTGACACGGTCTTAATACCTTCATTAATGGGTGTCACTAATTCTATATTTGCCTTTTCCATGGTTCTTTTTTGGTTTGGCAGTGAAAAGACAAATGCATTCGTATGATTAAAAATAGTATCTCGATAGGCTTTGGTTCCAGTTAGAGCAAGGGTTAATCCATCATTTGTGATAATACTATCTAACATCTTTTCCATGAGAATGCCCAGGTCACTTAATTCATCATCCGATCTTTCTTGCCACTTGCAAACTTCATCATAAAAACTAAGGCCTTGAATATGCTCTTTATAGCTTGCGCTCACACTTATATAGCTTTGTGCACGCAAGGTAGCCGTACTATGTCCACTTGATTTTAGACTCATTTGAAGTCGTGATTTTATCTCGTTCAATAATTCTCGGATACGTTTCACTTCATCAAATCGGGTCTCAGATACGATTTCATGAAAGAGATTATACATGGTTCCTAGTTGATCCACAAAACTTTTTCCAACAATCTCTAACCTTGGTGAATAATATTTCACAGAATCTTTGTGTTCATATACAGATAACTTTACATGGATGCCACCGGTGCTTTTGTTAATCTGGTCGGCTAATAAACCATAATGGTGTTTTTGTGTACTGAGTTGAATCAAAAACTTTGTCAACAGGCTTAAGATAGGAAGTTGTTCTTCACTGACATGGGAAACATCAAATGCTGCTTTGACATAGACAATGTCGGAGCTATTAGCTTGTCTAAACAGAACCTTTGTATCATCCAGCATATCTGTTGAATACACAAATTCTTTTTTGTCTCTAGGAATGTCTTCTAAGGTTAACTGAGGAAGTTTTTCTAGATTTTCTTTTGTATCCGGCGCATCTTGGAAACGAAGTAATTCATGGGTATAGTCATATAAGGCTTGTCTTTGTTCTTCATTCAAACTATCTTCATATGTTTTTAACTCCATACGAATGGCTTCTTCTTTTTTCGCATTAAATTCTTTATTGGGTTTTAAGGTTAAATAAACTTTATGGGGATTGTCCAAAAAGCACCTCTGAATCAACTCTTCAAAGTATCCATCGGATGCCTTTGTCTTTAATGTTTCAAAAAGTGTTTGATAATCAAAATGAACAAATGGATCTTCATCGTAGAGCCATGTTTCCAAAATTTTCATAGCATAAATGACACCTTTGGGATAATGTCCAAAGTCTGCTTCTTTGACACGGAATTCAAATTTGTTAATGGCCGCTTGGACTTTTTCTTTATTAAAGCCTTCACGAACAATGCGACGAAATGTTGTCTCGATAACCTCGACAAATGCATCTTCTTGATTATAGTCGCTGTTTTTAGCAATAATGGAAAAATTACCTTCCCGCTTACTATCATCAAAGCTTGAGAATACATCTTGACCAATACCTGCATCAAGCAAGGCTTCTTTAACGGGTGCCCCCGGTGCATCAATAAGCAAATACTCCAAAATATCAATCGCCATACTCTCTATCACATGCTTTGATTCATTTAATAGCACATTATAACTTAAGTAGGTTCGCTTATCTGTCGGTTCATCTTCGGATACCGGATAATCGCCCACAGCTTTTTTCGGAGCATCATAGCGTTTCATTAGGGCAATTGATGAATCCACTTGTCTATACTCAAAATTTGATAGATAGGCACTGTCTAAACGTTCAAGTTCTGTTTCAATGTTTACGTTTCCATAGAAAAAGATATAGCTATTGGAGGGATGATAATAGTTGCGATGAAAATCCAAAAAATCTTCATAGGTCAATTTGGGAATATCAATGGGATCTCCACCGGACTCTACTCCATATACATGGTCTGTAAATACTTCCGCTTGAATCGATCGTAATAAAGTCTGCTCCGGAGATGAAAAAACACCTTTCATCTCATTATATACAACACCTTTATATTCAACGCTTCCATCGAGTTCATCCAATTCATAATGCCAACCTTCTTGATCAAAGGTCTTTTTTTCACGGTAAATATTCGGATAAAAAACAGCATCTAAATATACATCCATCAAGTTATGAAAATCTTGTTCATTAACACTGGCTACCGGATACATGGTTTTATCCGAGAAGGTCATTGCATTTAAAAATGTATTTAAGGATCCTTTGGCTAATTCAATAAAGGGATCTTTGACCGGATATTTTTCAGATCCACAAAGAACAGAATGCTCTAATATATGGGCAACCCCAGTACTGTCTTTGGGTGGCGTTCTAAAGGATA
Organism: Clostridiales bacterium UBA2432; assembly: GCA_002342805.1. Classification (GTDB taxonomy): domain Bacteria; phylum Bacillota; class Clostridia; order Lachnospirales; family Vallitaleaceae; genus UBA1351. Next base: position 15,252 of record DDQW01000044.1, read on the forward strand.
TTGAAAACGTTTTATTGTCATCCTCTGTTGATATAAAACAAATTTTTGCTTTTGTTTTGTTATGTTGATATATGTAACCAACACCTTGTAAATCGTCTAGTTTTTCTTCTTTTAATAATGTATAGCTCATCGCGTTACCTCCCAATTGCACCCATCACTTAAATAACGAGTTATTTTTTCAAGTTCCCTTTGGTCAACTTCATTAAATCGATGTAAAATCGGACTATCGATATCAAGAACTGCAACTACTTCGTTTTTCTTATAAATCGGAATTACTATTTCCGAATTTGTATCTCCGTCACATGGAATATGTCCTTCAAACAGATGTACATTATCCACACGCTGCGTTTGTCCGGTTGAGACTGCTGTTCCACAAACGCCTTCACCGACTTTTATACGAATACATGCCGGTTTTCCGTGAAATGGGCCTAAGACTAATTCCTCTTTCTTTAATAAATAAAATCCTGCCCAGTTGACATTTTCCATTGTGTTATATAATAAACTGGCTACATTTGCAAGGTTGGCAATAAGATCTTCTTCATCATACATAATACCTTGTACAAAATCATGTAAAGATTGATAAAATTCTTCTTGCTTGCCATTAGCTATTGATGAAATATCAAACATAGTATATTGTCTCCTTTATGTAATATATTGGTCTATTATATCATTGAATATAAAGTAAAAAAAGACCATACGGTCTTTTTTTACTTTGATGAGGGGAGTATAAATAATTAATAAGGGTTATAGTCTAGTCATTAATGTGCTGGCGCACTAGAAGGGATGACTAGCTACATCTATAATCTATCATATTTTTTTATTCATAACAAGTCCCCAAGAAAAAATTAATCATATTTTCAATTTTGGTCTTTTTGTTCATTTATGTCCATTTATTTTAGTGTCTAAAATGACGCATTCCGGTAAAGACCATGGCAATTCCATGTTGGTCACATGCATCAATGGACTCTTGATCTCGCATGGATCCTCCGGGTTGAATAATACATTTTATTCCGGCTTTTGCTGCAGATTCAACAACATCTGAGAAAGGGAAAAAAGCATCTGATGCTAAGGCTGCACCTTGCAAGGAATCTTGGCCTAATGCTTCAATGGCATGATCGATAGCTTGATCGGCTGCCCATATGCGATTCACTTGTCCCGGTCCGACACCGATCGATTGTTTATCTTTTCCTATAGCGATACCATTTGATTTGGCATATTTAACAATCTTCCACGTGAACTTTAAGTCTTCCATTTCCTCAGCTGTTGGTTGACGCTTGGTCACAACCGTTAATTCATCACCAAAAAGTTTGGAATCAATAGTTTGCACAAGAAGACCACCACTCACTTTTTTCAAATCATAAGCTGTCTCCGGTTGTTTTTCTTCAATGTTTTTCAACTCGAGAAGTCGGATATTTTTCTTTTGTTTCAATATATCTAAGGCTTTTTCAGAATATCCGGGAGCAACGACAATCTCAATAAAGATTTTGTTGATTTCTTCAGCTGTCTTTTCATCAATCTCACGATTGGCAACAACAATACCACCAAAAATTGATTTCGGATCGGATGTATAGGCTTTCATATAGGCCTCGTAGATATTTTCTGCGCTTCCTACACCACAAGGATTGGCATGCTTACATGCCACAACCGTCGGCTCCTCATACTCTTTGGAAAGTTCTAGGGCACCATTGGTGTCATTAATATTATTAAAGCTTAATTCTTTTCCGTGTAGTTGTACCGCATTGGTTAGGAATCCTTTTGTGTTACCGATTTCTTTATAGAATGCAGCTTTTTGATGTGGGTTCTCCCCATAACGCATGTCCTGAACTTTTTCATAGGTCATGGTAATCTGGTCAGGCAATTCTTCCGCACTACGTTGCTTGCGCATATAATTTGCAATCATTGTATCATAGGCAGATGTATGTTCGAAAACTTTGCTGCTAAGATAAAAATTCGTATCTTTAGATACTTTTTTGTTTGCCTTGATTTCATCAAGTACACGCTCATAATCTGCCGGATCAATAATCACCGAAACATCTTGATAATTTTTTGCAGCAGACCGTAACATGGTCGGACCACCGATATCTATATTTTCAATCGCTTCTTCGAGTTCTACCCCTTCTTTTAAAATCGTCTGCTTAAAGGGATATAAGTTGACAACGACTAAATCAATAGGCCTTACACCGAGTTCCTTAATTTGATTCATATGCTCTGTGTTGCTTCGCATAGCCAAAATTCCGGCATGAATATGCGGATCTAATGTTTTTACCCGTCCGTCAAGACACTCCGGAAATCCGGTAACTTCACTAATTCCTATGACCTTTAATCCGGCCTCTTGAAGCTTAGCTTTGGTTCCTCCTGTTGATATAATCTCCACTCCAAGGTTCGATAATTTTTTTGCAAATTCCACAATACCTGTTTTGTCTGATACACTGATTAATGCGCGCATAATTGCTCCTTTCAAAATAGCTAAAATTGGTGGTAGGTTCGTGCTATAACTTCTAACTGCTGTTCTCGATTTAACCGATTAAAGTTCACGGCATAGCCTGAGACACGAACGGTAAGATTTGGATATTTGTTTGGGTGTTCCATTGCATCTGTTAATGTTTCCGGATTGAGCACATTCACATTCAAATGATGGGCTTTTTTACTGAAGTAACCATCAAGAATACTGACGAGATTATTGACTTTATCTGAACCGGTTTTGCCTAGCGCTTTGGGGTGGACTGAAAATGTGCAAGATATACCATCTCGACATGCATCATAGGGAATCTTAGCTACAGATTCAAGGGATGCTAATGCCCCGTTTGTATCACGTCCATGCATGGGATTTGCCCCCGGTGCAAAGGGTTGACCGGCCTTACGTCCATCAGGTGTCGCTCCTGTCTTTTTGCCATAGACAACATTAGACGTTATGGTTAAAATACTTAAAGTGTGTATGGATTCTCTATAGGTTTCATTTTGACGCAAGGCATTGATGAAATCTTCTGTAATCTTTACTGCGATTGCATCCACCCGGTCATCATTATTCCCGTATTTGGGAAAATCTCCTTGAATATCAAAATCAACAATCACTCCATCGGCATTTTTAATAGGTTTGACTTTTGCGTATTTGATGGCACTCAAGGAGTCTGCCATAACGGATAATCCGGCAAGGCCAAAAGCCATAAAACGTTGAACATAGGTGTCATGTAATGCCATCTGGGTTTTCTCATAGGCATATTTATCATGCATACGATGAATAATATTCATGATATTCACATAGAGCTTAGCTAACCATTTTTGATAGATTTCAAAGCGTTCCATAACGTTTTCATAATCTAAAAGGTCGTCATCCACTGCTTGCATTTGAGGACCGAGCTTGTATCCGTGAAGTTCTTCCTGACCACCATTTAATGCTAAGAGAAGAACTTTGGGTAGATTACATCTTGCACCGAAATACTGCATCTGCTTACCGATTTTCATAGCAGACACACAACAAGCAATCCCATAATCATCCCCATAAATAGGACGCATCAAGTCATCATTTTCATATTGAATGGCATCTGTATCAATGGAAATCTTAGCGCAAAATTCTTTAAAGGCTTTGGGTAACTTTTCTGACCACAGTACTGTCAGATTTGGCTCCGGCGCCGGATTTAGATTATATAAGGTCTGTAACATTCGGTAGGACGTTTTGGTAATCAAGGGGCGTTCATCTTCAGTGAGCCCGCCAACAACTTCGGTGACCCAATTGGGGTCGCCGGCAAAAAGTTCATTATATTCCGGCGTACGCAATTGTCTAACCATTCGTAACTTAATGACAAAATCATCAATTAACTCTTGAGCACGTGTTTCATCTAAATCGCCGCGATGTATATCTCTTTCAATATATATATCAAAAAAGTTACTCACACGTCCAAGACTCATTGCTGCACCATTTTGTTCCTTGACTGCACCTAGATACCCATAGTAGGTCCATTGAATCGCTTCTCTCGCGTTTTTCGCCGGTACACCAATATCATCTCCATACATTTTGGCCATTGCTTTTAGTTTATTCAAAAAATCAATCTGACGATGGAGTTCTTCTAGTAATCGTATTCGTTCTTCCGTCATTTGTAAATCGCTGATCCGATTTTTGTCATTGACCTTATCTTGAATAAGGTAGTCAATACCATATAATGCAATTCGTCGATAATCACCAATAATTCGACCTCGTCCATAGGCATCCGGTAATCCGGTGATAATTCCGGCCCGACGAACGTCTCGCATTTCTTCATTATATACTCTAAATACACCGTCATTATGGGTCGTTTTATAGGCAAACTCCTGTTCAACCTTCTCACTCAACTTATATCCATAGGCTTCACATGCTTTTCTGGCCATACGTATGCCACCAAATGGATTTACACCACGTTTTAAAGGCTCGTCGGTTTGTAATCCGACAATCAGCTCATCCTCTTTGCTAATATAACCCGGATGAAAGGTTAATAATGAGGATACCGTCTCTGTATCAATATCAAGCACACCCTCTTTATCTAACTCCTGTTGGCGCAAAGCTTCATATTTTTCATAGACTCTGCGAGTTCTCGCTGTCGGCCCACACAAAAAGTCCGCTTCCTTGTCATATGGCGTGAAATTCACATGTATAAAGTCCTGTACATGAATGGTCTGGTTCCAATGTCCCGTTTGAAAATTTTGCCATAATTCTTTTGTCATAAAACACAACCTTTCCTAAAATAAATCATAGAATCCGAAAAAAGACCACCTGAACAAAAAAGAACAAGTGTCTTTTTCGCCCAGGCGGTCGGCATATTTTTTTTCTGTACTCCCGTAGGGTTCATTCCCTAATCCGCCAGTCATACAGAATATTATTATTTTGAATTGTAATTACACACTAAATATACACGATTTTCTTATAAATGTCTAGAAAAAGATGAATTTTAGTATGAAAAGAATCGTTAAGACATACATTAATGGATGTAAATCTTTTCTGTTTTTTGAAACCACATTAACAATCGTATAACTAATGACTCCGAAAGCTATACCTTCAGAAATACTATACATAACAGGCATAACGATGATGGTTAAAAAGGCTGGAATACCTTTTGTTGGATCTGCAAAGTTAATCTTCATCACAGATTCCATCATATAAAAACCAACGATAATCAATGCCGGTGCTGTCGCAAATGATGGTATAGATGCAAATAAAGGCGAAAATGGCAATGCCAATAAGAAAAGTATGGCTGTCGTCATTGCTGTAAGACCTGTTCGCCCTCCATCAGCTACACCTGCTGCACTTTCAACATAAGTTGTTGTTGTTGATGTCCCCACCATTGCTCCGAAAGTTGTTCCGATAGCATCTGCAAGTAATGCCTGCTTAGCTCTTGGAAGTTTGCCTTCTTTATCTAAAAATCCGGCTTTTGAAGAAACACCAATAAGGGTTCCTAGTGTATCAAATAAATCTACAAATAAGAAGGATATCATGATGACCCAAAAATCAAGGTTGGCTAATGCCGCAAAATCAAATCGGAATAATAATAGGCCACTTGTTTCAATCGGTGCAGCCACTGCACTTGGTATTACTGAAAATGTGCTTTCCATATCCGGAACATACCAACCCGTTCCTTCTGCAATCATTGCTAAAACCCATGTGATAATAATTCCAAACAAAATGGATCCTTTTACTTTTTTAACAACAAAAACCGCTGTAATAATAACACCAAGTAAGGCTAATACAACGGGTGCTTGTGTAATATCTTTTGTGATTGAAACTAATGTTGCATCATCATTGACGACAATTCCGGCATTTTGAAAACCGATAAATGCAATAAATAAACCGATTCCGGCACTAACTGCATATTTTAAGGTCATTGGAATTGCATTAAATAGTGCTTCACGTACATTGACAAAGGTTAATATAATAAATATAATACCTTCGATTAAAATTGCTGTTAATGCCTGTTGCCATGTTAAGCGCCCTGCGATTACAACCGTAAAGGCAAAAAAAGCATTTAATCCCATACCGGGTGCTAATGCAAATGGATAATTGGCAAGCAAAGCCATAGCTGTCGTACCAACAAAGGCAGCTAGTGCTGTTGCTACAAAGACTGCATTAAATGTAACCTCGCCTCCGATTTTACTGAGAATATCCGGATTGACAATTAAAATATATGCCATTGTCATAAAAGTAGTAAATCCTGCTAGAATTTCCGTTCTAACATTTGTGTTGTGTTCTTTGAGCTGAAACATATGATACCCCTTTCATGTAGTAAAGTAGTAATACTTACAGAGTTATTCTACAGAGTTTGAAATCTACTGTCAATGACTTTCAAACATTTTGGCAATATACTCAATAGCCATCGACAATACACGGACAAAATCATACCAAATACACCAAAAATATGTTATAATGTAGGAACAAAGCGACTCTGTCGCGGTATCTCGAAGAGATATTGTTCGCGTAAGTTGTGTATCCTTGACGTTATCTGACATGTTTCAAGTCAGATAACTCAAATACTTCACACAGATGAAGCAAGGGACAAAGTAAAGGAGGAATTTCAATGAAAAAAATCGTATTCGCCGGAGGCTGTTTTTGGGGCGTCGAAGAATATTTTTCTCGCAGACCCGGTGTTTTATCCACAAAAGTCGGTTATGCAAACGGAACGGTTAAGAATCCGTCCTATGAGCTTGTATGTTCAGGAACAACCCAACACGCAGAGGCTGTTTATATAGAATATGACCCTTATACACTTTCCTTGGAAAAATTACTTGATGCCTATTGGCAAATCATTGATCCCACTGTACTCAATCGTCAAGGCAACGATGTGGGTTCTCAATATCGCACCGGAATTTATTATGTTGATCCGGAAGATGTTGACATCATCCAAGAAAGCCTATTTAAGGAACAAAACAGTTATTCTGATCCGATTGTAACAGAAGTCAAACCTTTAGAAAACTTTTTTGACGCTGAAGAATATCATCAACGTTATCTCAAAAAAAATCCCAACGGATATTGTCATATAAAGTTGGACTAATTCCTAGAAACTATTGACATTCAGCGCATTACATTATACTCTATAAAAGGAATTTTTTGAACTTATGTTACTCTAATTAGTAAAGGATAAATTATGTCAAATATAAACCAACATATTAATGAAATCAAAAAGCGCCGTACCTTTGCGATCATATCCCACCCTGATGCTGGGAAAACAACCTTAACAGAAAAGTTTTTGCTCTATGGGGGCGCTATTCGTGAAGCGGGATCCGTCAAATCACGTCGTTCCAACAAACACGCAGTATCCGACTGGATGGAAATTGAAAAACAAAGAGGTATTTCTGTAACCTCTTCTGTTCTTCAGTTTAATTACGACGGTTATTGTATTAATATCCTTGATACCCCCGGGCATCAAGATTTTAGTGAGGATACCTATCGAACGCTTGTCGCCGCTGATAGCGCCGTCATGGTTATCGACTGTGCAAAAGGTGTCGAGGCTCAGACAAAGAAACTTTTCCAAGTCTGTAAATTAAGAAACATACCTATCTTTACCTTTATCAACAAATTAGACCGTCAAGGTCTAGACCCTTACGAACTTCTTGAAGATTTGGAAAATGCATTAGGTATACGTTCATGTCCTATGAATTGGCCCATCGGAATGGGAAAAGATTTTCGAGGTATTTATCATAGGGATAAGGAAGAAATTCAGTTATTCGGTGCAGGTAATCACGGACAATCCAAAACAGAAAACACATTTATTAAAATCGATGACGAACGCACGGAAGATCTCTTAGGTCCTGCCCTATACGAACAGTTATTAGAAGATATTGAACTTCTTGACGAAGCGGGAGACCCCTATGATCTTGATAAAATTCTACACGGTGACTTAACCCCTGTATTTTTTGGTAGTGCTTTGACCAACTTTGGTGTCGAGCCTTTTCTTGAGGATTTTTTACATATCAGCACCCCTCCCATGGCACGTAAAAGTAATGAAGGTCCCGTGGATCCAATGAGCAACGATTTTAGTGGCTTTATTTTTAAGATTCAAGCAAATATGAATCCTGCGCATCGTGACCGCATTGCCTTTTTACGTATTTGTTCCGGAAAATTTGAAAAAGACATGATGGTAAACCATGTACAAAACAAAAAGAAAGTCAAACTAGCTCAACCACAACAATTTATGGCTCAAGATCGCTCCATCGTTGATGAAGCTTATTCCGGTGATATCATTGGTATCCATGATCCGGGCATTTACAAAATCGGAGATACACTTTCTGCAAGTTCAACCACCTTAAAATATGCGGATATTCCTCAATTTGCTCCTGAGCATTTTATGCGTATCTCTACTATAAACGCTTTAAAGCGAAAGCAATTTTTAAAAGGTATTCAACAGTTATCTGAAGAAGGCTCTATCCAAGTTTTTAAGCGTCCTTTCACCGGTTCTGAAGAAATCATCATCGGTGTTGTCGGTGTCCTTCAGTTTGAAGTATTAGAATATCGTTTAAACAATGAATATAATGTTGAAATATCAAAACATGCACTTCCACACAAATATGTTCGATGGATTCAAATGGATGATTTTGATGACCAAAAGTTAAAAACTTCCATGGATGCTATGCTGGTCTATAGCGAAAAAGAACAACCGGTTCTTCTCTTCCAATATGAATGGTCTATTAAGCAAACCTTAGATAAAAATAAAGGCTTAGCATTGCTTGAAACATCGTCATCTTTTGAGTAAAAACATGTTTTTCCACTTCCTATTTATGCCGATTTCTGCTATCATAAGAGTGTAAAGGATTTTTATAATTCAAAAAAATGGAGGTTTTAATATGACAGATCAAAACAATGTAAAAGAAGTGTTCACTCAAGAAGATATTCAAAAAAACAAAAGTATGGGAATTATCGCTTACATCATCTTTTTTGTTCCACTCCTCGTTGACGGAGCCAAAGATTCACCTTATGTGAAATTCCATGTCAATCAAGGTTTACTCCTTGTTCTTGGATACATTGCATTATCAATCATTGGCGTTATTCCGATTCTAGGTTGGATCATCAGCTTTGTCGGTTGGATTGCTCTTGTCGTTATTCACATTATTACACTTATAGGTGCTGCTAACGGTCAGGCTAAAAAACTTCCCCTTGTCGGAGATATTCGACTCATCAAATAAAATTATAAAAGCGCACAAAAAAAGATTGATCACTCATAAGAGTCCTCAATCTTTTTTTAATATTTTTTTATAATATTATAGTAACTTCTCAATATCTTTGGCAAGTTTTTCCGGTTCAATCGTTGGTGCATAACGTTTTATAACCTTACCTTCTCGGTCCACTAGGAACTTGGTAAAATTCCATTTAATCTTGGATCCTAACATGCCACCCTTTTCTTCTTTTAAATATTTGAATAAAGGATCCGCATTGTCTCCATTCACATCAATTTTATCAAATACTTTGAAGGTAACTCCAAATCTTGATTCGCAAAAGGTCTTAATCTCTTCAATCCCACCGGGTGCTTGATTGGCAAATTGATTACATGGAAAATCGAGAACTTCAAAACCTTGGTCTTTATAGTCATCATATAGTTTCTGTATCCCACTATATTGAGGTGTTAATCCACACCCTGTTGCTGAGTTAATAATAAGTAAAACCTTACCTTTATAGGCATCTAATTTCACATCTTTACCTTCTGAGTCACGTACACTTATATCGTATAACATTTTACAACCTCCCTTGACTTATTAAGTTTAGTATAGCACAGTCGGCAAGTTATGTAAAGCTTAATTTAATTGCGCACAATTTATAATAGGACAAAATACTTACCATTTTTCTTGCAAATTATCTGATTTTTCTCTTTACTTTTTCTTAATGTGTGATATCCTGAGTTTTGCAGCAAAATAGAACAAAAAATACCCGTTAGACCAGTGTGAATAAGGTCTAGCGGGTTTTCAATTTTGTCAGAAAATCATGGTGTATTTTTGCTTTTTTTAGTATAAGCTAAAATTTTTTTTATTTCTCCAAGAGATTGTATCTTATTTGAGTATGGAATGCCATAAACTTGCTCTAATTTTTCAAGAACATCATCATAATAATCGCAGAGATAATAGTTCTGTTGAAGGTGTGTGCATTCAGCATTACTCATGCTTTCTAGTAGTTTGCCAATACTGAATTCTTGGTTTGTTTGCATTTGAAGA
>DDQW01000030.1 GCA_002342805.1 Clostridiales bacterium UBA2432
ACTGTATGTGACAGATGAATCAGATAGATATTTCCATATATATCATAGTATCTCAAAGGAAAGCAGTGAAAGAACGGCTTTCGAATCAAAGATACAAAAGATGACCAAGTATTTGAATCAACACACGAATGAAACAAAGGAATTCGGGAATACATTTAATAAATATTTTGAGTTGTATTATGATGACAAAAAAGAAAAATTCCTTTTTGCAACAGAGCAGATTAGCACAATTGAAAGGGAAATAGATTTATGTGGATACTTTGTAATCATAACAACGCGAAAGATGAATGCAAAAGAAGCTATAAACCTGTATAAAAGCAGAGATGCATCAGAAAAGTTGTTTCAAGGAGACAAATCCTATCTCGGAAACAAAAGCATACGCGTTCCTTCAGACGAATCAGCGTCAGCCAAGATATTTATAGAATTCATTGCTCTTATCATAAGGAATAAATTTTATACATATCTTAAAGAAGAAAAGAAAAATCTTGATAAAAAACCTAATTACATGACAGTTCCAGCGGCGATAAGGGAACTGGAAAAAATAGAAATGGTAAGACAGTTAGACAATGTATACCGACTAGATCATGCGGTAACTGCAACCCAAAAGGTAATACTCAAAGCTTTCGGTATGGATGTACCCTATATCAAATATAAAGCAGAAGAAATAAGCAATGAATTAAAAGTCTGACGAATGATAGGAGAAGATGAAATGGGAAGAACAGCAGTGCCATTAGAAAAGAAAATCGAAAATGCACAACAAAAAGTTGTCAAAACGAAAGAAAAATATGACGTCGCAGTTGAAGAACTCAAAAAACTTATGGATAAAAGAGATGTTTTGAAAAAAGAAGAACTGATAGTTGCCATTGAAAAAAGCAATAAATCATATGACGAAATCATAGAGTTTATCAATGGTGATACGTTGATATAAAATAATTATAAGCCCCTTTCAATAATCTAATGAGAGGGGCTTTAAAGTTTTAGATGGAAAATTTCAGGAAGTTCACATAAAAACACCATCCCACAATCGCGTGAATGGTGCTTTAAAATTTTATAAAATACATTTTTTTATTTTGGAAACTTGATTGGTTCATAATACCCACTGTAATAAAGCACTATTGCATAAACAGAAAACAATGCAAAGACAAAACAATAAAAAAGTTTTCTATGCTTTGGTTTCATAACTTCAGTTTTATATACCATCACAAATCCGCTCAGCAGATTAATAAAAGATGAATATGTATAATCTGATAAAATTATATCACCATAAATATATACATTTATGATATTAGCAATTATATATAATATACTTATGCTACGAATTAAAATTGCAAATATTGGATTATTAAAATTTTTTTTCATACAATTAGATCTCTCCTTGTAATTACCTATATGTTAGGTGTATTATAATCTTCTGGATTTTAAATTCTATCTAAGATCAAATACGCTGCAGGATAAGTGCTTACTGTATTTCTAATATGTGTAAGTCTAATAGCCTCTATTTCTCCTTCCAGAATCATAATGTATGATTCTGTCCACCAATCCTTTTGCCTATTATATAGATCTGATGCCGCCCATGACAACAGAGTAGCCGATGCAGAAAACACGTTACTAAAACCCATCTTTTTAATAATTATACCAATTAAACCATCTGTTATTGGACCAGTCACCAAGCTTTGAAAAGTTCCCCCGCCTGAATAGCTATCAACTCTATCTTCAATATCAGACTCATACATAAATGATTGCGCCATTATTTCACCCTCAGGTAAATATCTTGCATTTTGCCTTACATTTTGTCTTACATTCACCTGTGCTATTTCATTCTGTTTAAATTCACTGTCGAATTCTAATCTGTTCATATAATCTTCTGCTAAACTAGCTGGAACTTCTGCAACTATTATTTTATCTTCACTTTCAAATATAGTTACTTGAACCAAATCATCTGTTGTTTGCACTTGCGAAGCCAAACTCGGTGTTAATGAAGTTAATGACATTATTACTACTACATGCATTGAAATAACTGCTTTGATAATTTTTCTCATATTGATTTCCTTTCTAAATTAATCTTTACTATGTGACGAAAATAATTATAGCATACATATTTTTAAAAAAGGGCAACTCTACCTGAATGACGTTCTATAATACACGAACGACATGTTTTTGTTATTTTATTTCCGGAAAAGGATGATTTCTAATGCAAAAAAATTTTATAAGTTATACTGTCCAATATATAAAGAAATAAAAAAAGACCAGCAATCAGCTGGCTATTTTAGGTCTCCATCATATGTTGGAAATATTCACTTCTATAGGCCTATTACAACCTCAATAACGCTAGCCCTCTTTTTGCTTCCTCTTTTTGAATCGACTAAAACTTTCCGGTGTAATCCCTATATAACTTGCCAAATACATCTGAGGCACACGTTCAATTAATTCTGCCTCTTGCTCTAATAAGAACTCAAATCTCTCTTCAGGTGATTTTAACTTAAAATCAGCATAGCCTCTCTGAATTTGAGCATATTGTTTTCTAAAAAACAACTGCTCTAAGGCTTGAATCTCCGGCGGATCATTGGAGCCATCATCTTCAATGTCTTCACAATATGCAAGAACACATGATTCAATACACGATAAACTATATAGAGATTTCCCTTTTTCATCTAAAAAAGTGATTAGATTAATCGGCTCATTTTCTGTGTAGAAATTCACGGTTATTTCTCTGCCATTCTCATCACATATGTATTGGCGTATACATCCTTTAACAATAAAATATGTGGCAACAGAAGGTTCTTGGCCTTGATGTTGTAATACATGCCCTTTGTCAAACGAATCCAAAGGTGCAAAGTCAACCATCTCATTAACTACTGTATCTTCTAAGTCTGTATATTCTTTTAATACATCTGCTAATATGCGTTTACATGATTCTCTATCTATTTTCATATCTAATCCACCTCGCTATAGTTAGCATAGCACGGTAAATATAATATAACAATAAAAACTCTCTTTGGGATAATAATTTTTTATATTTTTAAAATTACATTACCTTTTTTGTGTCCGAAGTCCACGTATCGATGCGCTTCCACAATGTCGCTTAAAGAATACACACTATCAATGACTGTTATAAGTCTTTTCTCCTCCACCATTTGCTTAAGGTAGTCAAGCTTTTCCAAGGTTTCTGTTGTCATTTTTCCAACACTGAGATACTGTCCATTTTTTGTTAAAACCTTCAAGCACTCTTTCTTTTTTATCTTACCAACTGCATCAAATATCACATCATATTTTTTAGATGCAGTTCTAAAATCTTTTACATGATAATCAATAACTTCATCTGCACCTAAAGATTTTACAAGTTCATGATTATGTTCTGAACACACAGCGATGACTTTGGCGCCTAACGCTTTAGCTATCTGAATGGCGTAAGTTCCGACACTACCACTTGCACCGTATATTAATACCTCTTCACCCGCTTTTATTTTTCCTGTTCTTAGAATATGAAGGGCTGTCATTCCTCCAAAGGAAATGGGTACCGCTTGCTCAAAAGAAATATTCGAAGGTTTTTTACTGATGACTGAACCTTCTTTCACACAAACATACTCCGCATAGCAGCCAAACTGCATCCCGGTTATACCAAAGACCTCATCACCTACCTTAAACTTTGATACAGAAGCACCTACTAAATCGACAATCCCTGCATATTGGGATCCTAATATAGCTTTTCTCGGCCTCTTGATTCCAATAATCAAACGATAGATCGGTTTCATCCATTTGGGTATATCCATAGAACGCATTCTCGCATCACCTGAAGAAACCGAAGCGCACTTTACTTTTATGCGCACTTGATTTTTCTTTGGAATCGGTTTCTTGACTTCTATAACTTTCATTACTTCTGGCTGACCATATCGACTACATACTGCTGCTCTCACTATCAATCACTCCTCTTTTTTTCCTAGTGTTTGATGTGATTATACTCGCTTATTTTTATTTTGTAATTGATTTGAATCAAGTTTTTCTTCATTCGCGCTCAAAAAATCATAACTATCCCTTCATCATCGATGGATTTTATCGCATACTCACCGCCAAATAGTTCTTCCGGCAATGGAATCACATCATTATTGTCCGAATCATAGATAAAACTACATGTTGTTCCCATATAGACTAAGAAACGCTCATCATGCCAATATATTTTATTATAAAATGGGTCAACAAGTAACTCAGTTATAAATTCATTTCCAGAAAGATCAATCACATATATGCATGGATAATTATCATCAACTGTGTCTGATTTATAATAACAGGCTTTTTCCTTATCCGGTGAATACTTCAGATTTTCTGCATTCTGAAAAGCCATCCCTAAGTCAACATCCTCATCCATCGGCTCACCCATCAACATTTTTTCAAGGAGAATACGATAAACTTCAATGTCAAGGATTGCATCCCTATTTGTATAGTTGTTTATAGTAAGCAAATCCATATTCGTAAGTGTGTCCAATTCTAAAGCGCCATGCTGACGAAACAAATCTAACTCAAGCGTTAAATCATATAGGTCTGTTCGGATAATCACACCTGCTGTTTCGTAGCCATACACCTCAGCTGCAGATACACCGTATGAAAATTCATAGTGTGGCAATATTGTTTCCAAATCAGCATAGTCAATAGCGTCACGCCGGTAGATTGAAATCTCTTTGACTTGATCTTCGCCGATTAAGAAAATATAAAACTTGTCAAACAAATATCCGATAAGTTCATAATCATCTACTTGAAAATCAGGCTCCCCTAATATTTCTCTTATCTCTTCTTGTTCCATTTTCAGATAGACATCCCGAACCACTTCTTTTGTATACGCTTCTTGATAAACAATATGATGAATACGCTCACCAAGGACTTTTACTCTGTAATGAGCATCTCTATTCAATGCATACATCCTAAATGAATCCTCTGTATCGATTACATTTAATAGCCAGGATACATCCCAGTCATTGTCTATACATTGCCCAATCAAGATATTTTTACTCATCCAACTATCGCTGTGCCTATTTGGATTACTTACCTGGATTTTGTAGTCATAGTCTAACTGATGCGCATTTCCATGTTCTGTAAATTCAGCCGCCTTTGACGTAGAGTATGAAAACGCTAATTCATCCTGTTTTTCCTCCCAAGATTGCCGATATGCCTCGATTTCCGAATAAGTAATAAGATTATTCAGTTCTATAGTAGCGTCGTTATCCTCATAAACAGAACTATCCATTGGATTATTGTACGTTATCAAATATATTAAAAGTGCAGTCAATGCTACACTTCCGATGATGCGTATTTTCCTCATTCGCATGCTCCTTTTCTTTCTTGTACTTCACTTTTTGTTTCGGTCAGTTAAACCGTCTATAAGATATAAGCTTAGAGGTATAAATAAAGTCGGATCCTTCTTCACCATCAAGTTGTATATTCTCTAATTCAAAATAAAAAGTCGTATTATTCTCTGAAGAATTATAGGAAAGCTCAGGAAAATCATCGAAATTAACTATGCTTAAAGCTATACCTGAATCAGGGTAATAATTAGGTATCAAAAACCTAGAATCATCTAACACATTTACGACTAAGTTCTCACCCTCATGGGGTTCCCCTAAAGTGCCTAGTACCTCAATCTGCCCGTCAAAAGCTAAATTATATCCTTCAGATTTATTTACATCATTGTAGTACATAATATCTGAAACAGATAAGTCTCCAAAACGATCACCTACCTCAATTTGATTGGCATCGTATAATGCGTAAAACCTTGTATCTATTAAATCTGCCCTGCTCTCATCGATATATTCGAAAATCTGCGTGAGCATTATATCATTTTTTGAAACCGAATATTTTAATTCATCATTTAATAATTTATTCTCACGATTGAGGTCATTAATTTCTTGATTAAGAGAATCAATTTGTTCATT
>DDQW01000070.1:0-7622 GCA_002342805.1 Clostridiales bacterium UBA2432
TTCTTTTTCTCTTATTGAAAATGGATTTTTATGTTCGATTGCAGTAATCTTCTCTGTTCCTTTTCTTTCTAATAGAGCATTGAGTAGATGCATCAACAACTGTTTGGAAGGTTCTTCATCCCTTCCAAACACTGCTTTAAATAATAAATCATTTGTTAACTTATATCGTTTTTTTGACATACTGCTCTCCCTTACTTTTTCTTATAAGTATAGCTGAACATCAACATAGTTTACATCCCACTTTTGACTTAAAAACACGCACATTCGCAAGTATCCACGAGCTTATCGATAAACCTCTGTGCATGTATAATCAACCAATTTATTTTTATTCGACGAAACATAGTCCTCTGCTTTTTCATAACTATCACGATCAAATACAATTATAAATCTATCAATCGCTTTACCAAATTTTTCAGCACCGGCACTGCACCATATCTGCCTTCTAAGTATGCCTTGCTCAATTTTTTATCATAGCGTTCTTTGAAGTGATCCAGTGAATACAAGTGCGAAACATTGTCTTTATTCCTCTCCACAAACCAGATTTCATCTCGTCTTAAGAGTTTCTGATCCATTATAGTCGATTCATGGGTTGTAAAGATAAGCTGCGTATTATTTTCCTTAAGGTGCTCAAAGAAGAGTTCTAAGAACTTATAAGTCAACTTAGGATGCAGACTTCGCTCCAGTTCATCAATCACATAAATCTTATTCTTTTCATTGCTGATTAAAATGTCCAGTAGGTCAAATAACCTTCTTGTGCCATCCGACTCTTCCGAAAATTCAAAGTCACTAAATGCATTACCATGTTCAAGCATAATGGTTGTAATAACTGGATCTTCACCCTTGTTTTTAAATGATTGCAGTATGTCATCAGCAATTTTAATAGGTATTTTATTTTTTAAGTCAGCCACTGATATTTCTTCAATTTTAACTTTTGATATCCCTGTATCAAACAGTTCAATAATTTCATTAATTTTATCGCTACCACCGTCACCATAGAAGTATTCAAAATCTGTAATGGGTTGGTCAGGGAATATCGTTACTAGATCCTCATCAAACCATTCAAAGACATCTCTGAAGAAGGTCAGTTGTGATTCTTTATTCATCTTTTTATTACGGTTCATTTCTCCAATAAATAGTCCTGTATTGTTGTCTTCAAAGTCTAGTTTATAGGTTTTAAAACGCATGGTGTCAATTTCATCGAGGATCAAGTTCTCACCAAGCTCAAGTCTGTTGGTATCTGTCTCTCTTTCAAAGAGCATAGTCTGAGCATTCTTTGCTGGTAGTAGTTCATAGAGCCACTCGGATTTTATGATCTGCTCACTCATTAAAAGACTAAAACCATAAGCATAAAACTTGCCATTCTTAAAGATTTCAAATTCAAATTTGCTTTCTTTCTCTTGATTTTCAGAGAAAACTCCGCAATACATTTTGCTGGCTTCCATAGGAATTTTCTTTGTAATCACATGTTCTTTATTTGTTTTAAGCCTTTTAGCCGGAATCATCACAAGCTCTTGTCTATCGTCAAAGGATTTAAAGTTTTCAACACTAAATCTTATAAGCATAATCAATACCTCCTAAAGAGATTTATGTCAAAACACGGGCATTCATTATTGAGTATCTGTTTACTAAATCTCATATTCAACATCTAAATATTCTTCCGACACATTAACACTTTGTTTTTCAGCTCTTTTTGCCTTAATCTTAGCTTTTTTGCCTTCAAATAAGGAGTACATTGTTGGTACAACGCCTAGCGTTAATACCGTTGCCATAAAAAGTCCTGAAATAAGCGCGACACCCATTGGTGCAAAGAATGGGTCGGATAGCGTTATCGGAAGGATTCCACCGGCTGTTGTGATTGTCGTCGCCATAACAGGAACGAACCGTGTCACCCCGGTTTCAATAATGGCATCATTCATTTCATATCCTTCATGACGCAAATAGTTAATATAGTCACCAAGGACAATGGCGTCATTGACAGCAATCCCTACTAGGGCAACGACACCAATAAAGGCAACAAAGCCAAAATTATAGCCGGTAATCAGCAGCCCTAGCATAACCCCAATAATGGATAATGGCACCGTGAATAAGATAATAAAGGGTTGAGAAAGAGAATTAAACTGTACCGCTAAGATGATAAATACTAATAAGAAAGCCATAACCATATTTAACATCATATCACCAAAGGAATCCCCCATGGCTTCCATTTCTCCGCCAAAACTCATGGAAACGCCATTTCTAAATTGATAATTGCTTGTAGCTTCTTCAAATGCAGCTGTTGCTTCAGCGGCCGTCCACTTATCTTTTTCAATGTCTGCTGCCACATGAACGATTCTTTGTCCGTCTTCATGGGAAATCGATTGAACACTTTGGGTTTCGGTAATGGTCGCTACTTGAGAAAATGGTACAGCAGCACCCATTCTATTGTAGAAGACTAAGTTGTCTAAGTCATAAATGGTATTTAGCTTTTCTTCCATTGTTTTGATGACAATATCGATATCATCCTGATTATCTCTATAGGTCGTTGCCGCAATTCCATTAATTGAACTTCTTATTGACAAAGCAATCGAATACTCGTCAAGTCCAAGGCTTGACGCCCTATCTTTATCCACCTTAACTTCAAGTTCGGGAGAACCTTTGCCAAAGCTCGTTCGCGGATCTCGGATGCCTTCCATTGAAGCTAAGATTTCTTTGAAATCATTGGCCGTTTTTTCTAGATCATCAAGATTATCCCCTTGAATCTTCACATAAACCGGAGCACCACTCGGCGGACCGGATTCTAACTCATTCACATCAATATCCGCTCCGGGAATCAACTTAACGTCACTACGAATTGCTTTTGCAATCTCTGAACTTGTTCTTTCTCTTAGATTAGAATCAAGGAGATTCATATTAATGGAAGCAATGGTTGGATTATCGCTTGCATTTGTATCTAAGTCACTAAATATATCCATACCGTCTGTTCCGATATAGCTGACAAAGTTATCGATTTCAGGAATCTTTACAACAATCTCTTCAACCTTTTGAGTTATCTCTTGTGTTGTTTCTATTGTTGAGCCATTGGGTGTCTTAATAGAGACGGTTAATGTCGGCATATCTTCACCACCAAACATCTCAACCGCTAAGATACCAGTAAATGGCATACTAACGCATATTAAAAAGATGAAAAATACCGACCCGATAAAAAGCACCTTTCTATATGTTTTTGTGATGATCCAATGCAGCATTTTTGTATAGGTCTTTATTATAAAATGATCGTTGTGCGCTACCTTGTTTCCAAATTGCTTAATGGCCATTCCGCTACCAAAGAGAAGAGCAGCTATATAGGAAAGTGGTGTTAAGGACTGCATAAATGGTCGCTCAAAATCAGCAAAAGCTAATAAGGATAGAAGGATAACAAGGATAACTGATGCTATCTTTATGAAGCTTTCCTTTCTTTTATTCTTTGGCTTTCCATTACCTTGCAACAAAATAGCACAAATAGATGGCGTGATTGTAATCGCTATAAAAAAAGAACAGGTCAGTGTTATGATGATGGTCATTGGAATCGGTTTTATAAAATCACCCATTATGCCCGACGTAAATAGCATAGGGAAAAATGCAGCTACCGTAGTGAGTGTTGAGGCTAGAATCGCCGGTGCAATTTGATTTGTAGCCACTAAGGACGCAATATTGGCTCTTAGCCCTTTCTTTCTTAATCGGTCTATATTTTCCATGACAACGATTGCATTATCAACCAGCATACCCACGGCAAGGACCAGGGAGAACATGGTGATTTCATTTAATGTATTGCCTGTGAGCTTTAGAAAGCCAGCAGCAGCTAATAAGGACATTGGAATCACCAAAGAAACAATAATGGCTTCTCGCAAACCAATGAATAAAAATAATACAATAATAACTAAAAATAATCCTGAGATGGCATTATTGGTAACCGAACCCAGTTGACTATCCACATAATCTGCTTTGTCCGCAATTAACGTTAGCTCATAATCTTTGGGTAATATTTCTTTAACCTCTGATAATCTTTCTTCTACGCTTTCTTTAATCTTAACTTCATCTGCATTATCATTTCTTAATACAGCAAGAATAACCGTATTTTCACCGCCGCTTTTATGAATAAATACCTTTCTGTCCTCAAAGGTATCTTCAATACGAGCAACATCTCTTAAGAAGATTTTACTATTGGGATTGGATCCGACCATAACCTCTTCTATATCTTGAATGTTTTCGAATTTTCCGATGGTTCTCACACTATATTCTTTATCATTTAAGGTAAGATTCCCCCCTGGAAAACTTATATTGGAAGAAGCCAATGCATTGCTAATATCATTCAGTGATAATCCATAGAGGGCAAGCTTTTGCGGGTCCACAGTAACCTCGATTTGTCGTTCAATATCCCCAACGAGGGTGACCTCTTTGACTCCGTAGGCTAATTCCATTTCTTTTTGAAGCATTTTACCATATTCTTGCAGGTCTATAATATCTTGATCACTCGTCAGTGAATAGATTAACACAGGACTTTGGCCTGTTTTCATGTCAAAAACTTCGGGTGTTTCAGCATCACTTGGCAATTTGGCGTCGATTCCTGAAAGTTTCTCTTTTGCTTCTCGAACTTTTTCATCGACATCTTCACCCGTTTCAAACTCAAGGAAAACGATAGAACTTCCATTTCCTGATGAGGACGTGATTTCTTTAACACCTTCCATTTCTTGCAAACGTTTTTCAATGGGTTCTGTCACAAGCGTCTCCACCTCTTCTGGGGATGCACCTACATAGAGGGTCTGAACATAAGCAAATGGAATGGTAACTTTGGGTTGGGCTTCTCTTTGTAAGGCGTTGTAATTACCAACACCCCAGATAGTAAGAGCAAGGATGATAAGTACTGTTATTCGATAGCGTTTAATAAATATTCCTGCCCATTTACCAAGAGGGTTCTTTTTTAAGGATAACTCAGGTATTTCTTTATGATCCATCTTCACACTCATTCCCCTCTCTATTCAATGATCGTAACTTTTTCTTGGTGGTCAACGTACTCTCTGCCCGATACAATGAGTAATTGACCGGGTTCTAGTCCTTCAATAACTTCAACTTCTTTACCATTATCTAATCCCAATTGGACTGGTATAACTTGCACCGTGTCATCCTTGACCACATATGCAAACCAATTGCCCTCCGATAATTCTAAATCATTACGATTGACAACAAGGACGTCTTTAGCTTCATTCTTAATAACTTGTACTTCTGCAAACATACCCGGTTTTATTTGATGATGAGCATTATCTATTTTTACTTTCACCGGATAGGTAAAATTCGTTTGATTGGGTACAGGGCTTATCTCATAAACGCTTCCTCTATATTCTTTGTCCGAAAGTGTCTTGATACTAACATATACTTGGTCATCAAGATGAATCGTATTCATCAACTGGTCTGTCACATGTATGGTAACAAAAACCGTATCCATGTCTATAACAGTATATGCCGGAAAACTCGAGTTATAGATTTCTCCTGTTTCTATATTTTTTGTAGCGATTGTTCCGTCGATAGGACTGATCACATTTAAATCGGCTAGCGTTTCCTTGGCATTATTATATTGAATAGCTAAGGCATCTCTTGAAGCAAAGGCTTGTTCTAACTGGTTTTTTGCAAGAGATACACCCTCAGGTATTTGTTTATCTGTTAACAAAGTATAGCTTTCTTCTAGGCTTTCATAGGCATTTTTAGCTTGTAGATAGGCTTGTTCAACTCCATCAAATTCAATTTTAGAGACAATACTATCTTCATATAAAGCTTTTGTATTTTCATAGTTTGTTTTTGCATTGTCATAAGTGATCTTGGCACTATTAAGAGAGGATTCCATCTGAATACGTTGGTTTTTTTCTTGGCTCCCAGAAGCCATATCAACATTTAAATTGGCTGAATTCACAGCTGCCTGAGCTGAATTTACTTGACTTTCTAAAGCTTCAACATTATGTCGCATATCCCTTTCATCAAATGTAAATAATACGTCGCCTTTTGATACATTATTTCCTACCGTAAAATACGTTTGGGCTATTTCTCCTGAGTATTTTCCCATAATACTCACTTCTTTTATCGGTTGAATTTGACCTGTAAAAACCGCTTCTTCCCTTATGGTCCCTGTCTTAACCGGCAAAACTTTAACTGGAGTATAGGCTTCATCAGCAGCCTTAACAATCTCCCCTTCTTTTTGACATCCTGTAACCAATACGATAGCGATGAATAATAGCATTGGTAATAAACTATACTTTTTCATAAAACGAACAATCCTCCTAAAAAATATTTAACCCAATTGTTGTAACCATTTATATCAATTCCACACAATTATAGCATAATCAGGAATTAGAAAGATTAAACAAGCATTAAAAAATAGTTAAATGGGAATTACTTTTCGCTTTATATTATATATGTCCAATAATAAACTATGTGCCAACCCATTTCACCTAGAGTTTCATGAGCTTAAGAAAAGACCACGCAAGGGATTCTAAACTCGCTGTCGCTCAAACAGAAGAATCCTTGTCTTGCATGGTCTTTTCTTTTCACTTTGAAACTCTACGGCTTATGGCTAAGCGTATATTTTATTATTGGGCAAATGGTTATGCTACGAAACGGGAACAATTATAAATATTACATTTTAGAGAATACATTTAATGAACGGGCATCACTGTCTGTTCTTAGATTTAAGCCGGAGGTTTTATATCAGTCGTCGGAATCTTTGATTTCGATTTATCCTTGATGGTATAGAAAATCAATACTGTCAAGGGCGACGTTCGTTACCAATACATATATTACCCAAAAAAACGCACATTCTTGAATGCCCGCACATAAAAAACATGTTTTGTCACAAACGATAGATTTTCTTCGCGAAAAGAAAGAAATCATGCAAATTGGGATTCCTCTGTCTGAGCGACAGCGAGTTTGGAATCCCTTGCATGATTTCTTGATAAAGCGATTAGAAAATCTAGGTAAAGTGAATCGGCATGTTTTTTATGTGTTGGTATTCCCTATTTGCTTGATTTCTTCCACTGATAAACCGGTTAAATCAGCTATATCTTCAATACTCAATCTTTTTTTCAAAGCTTTTTGTGCCATTTCAATTTTTGTTTTGTTCACGCCTCGTTCCATTCCTTCTTCGCGAGCTATTCGTTCTCGTGTACGCTGGTCCATCAAATATTTTTCATGGGCTTCGATGCGTTCTCGTACTAGATCATCTGCAGATATTTTTGAATATTCTTCATATGCCATTTTAAACACATCCTCTCTTTCCACTAATTCATTAATCATTTCATCTTGCTCCTGATCTCCTAAGTTTTTAATAAAAAACATCTATGGTTTGGGTGTCAAAACTATATTAGTTGTTCTTTGCATACAATATCAGTAGAGCAACGTTTCAATGAACTACATGATATTGTATGCGAATTTGAACAACTTAGTTTTGATGCCCAAACCACAAGATTTGTAACCTTCATCTGTCACTATTATATCATGGATTTTTGGCAACTGAAAGTAATGAGAATTAAGTATGTCCAATAATAAACTATGTGCCAATCCATTTCACCTAGAGTTTCATGAGCTTAAGAAAAGACCACGCAACGGATTCTAAACTCGCT
>DDQW01000070.1:7804-7935 GCA_002342805.1 Clostridiales bacterium UBA2432
TACCCTTGATGGCATAGAAAACCAATGCTACAATGTCTTAAATTCGACGGGATATGTCTGTCTGTTCTTGAGTAATCGCCGTCGGTAACTTTAAACAGCATTGATTTTTTATGCTGTCAAGGGCGACGTTC
>DDQW01000070.1:8022-8250 GCA_002342805.1 Clostridiales bacterium UBA2432
GACTTAAAAACACGCACATTCTTGAATACCCACACATAAAAAACATGCTTTGTCACAAACGATAGAGTTTCTTCGCGAAAAGAAAGAAATCATGCAAATTGGGATTCCTCTAGCTGAGTGACAGCGAGTTTGGAATCCCTTGCATGATTTCTTGATAAAGCGATTAGAAAATCTAAGTGAAGTGAATCGGCATGTTTTTTATGTGTTGGCATGACCTATTTGCTTGAT
>DDQW01000058.1 GCA_002342805.1 Clostridiales bacterium UBA2432
AGTGTGAAGGACTTGAATAATTCCAGGGGTTGCCCCTAAATACTTTGGGTCAGCAGATAATTCAAGTAAAGTTTTAGATGAACACTGATGCATTAAAGCATAAAGTTTTGCTTGATTGGCATAAATAAGTGGATTTAATTCAGCGGGTAAAGTAAAAACAGCATGAAAATAAGGAGCATCAATAACTTCGGTTTTTCTGGCATCAATCCAAAGTTCTTTAAGAATACCTTGGCAGCAAGGACAGTTTCTATTCCGACAAGAATTATTATGAGTTTCAGAGTGTCCGCAATCAAGGCAACGAGAAATATTACAACCAAGAGTGCCTGATTTGCAATTCATAATGGAAAGTGCAGCTTTTTGCTGAACAATAGTGGGATTATAATGACCAGAGTAACCAGAATAAGAAGCATTAAAAACGTCTTGAATTTTATAAGCCATGACTATCCTCCAACGTATCAAAAGGACTGAGAACATGAGAGGCAGCATTAGGTGCTAGTTGAATATAGATCATAGTTGACGCTAAAGATTTATGACCGAGTAAAGTTTTAATGGTTAATAAATCAGCACCATTTTCGTAAAGATGAGTTCCATAAGCATGACGAAATGAGTGACAAGTAAAACGATGTTCCCAACCTAGACGTTTTTCATGAGCATGAATGTGTCGTGATAAGTAAAAGGTATCGATAGGTTTATTAGCACCAGATTTACGTTGCTGAGGGAAAAGATAGGTTTTAGGCTTACCACAAGTAAGCCAATACTCTTCAAGTAAAGGTAGAACTTTAGGAGAAAGTTTGGCGAAACGGTCTGACCTGTTTTTGGACTTTGAGATATGGATACGCATATTAAGACGATCAATATCGCTGCATTTGAGTCGACAAACTTCACCAACACGAAGGCCAGATGAATACATAAGAGTTACCATGGTTTTCTGTTTCAAGTCAGGAAGTGATGAAATAAAAGTAGCTACTTCAAGCTTTGACGGAACAAAAGGGAGAAAAGAATCAAACTTACGAGTAGGAAGCTGATAAGGATCCCAAGATTGATGAAGAACATAAAGGGTAAAGAAGCGAAGTTGAGAAATACAGTGATTAATTGTTCTATCAGATAAAGAACGTTTTTTCTGAAGGTAAATAATAAAGTCACGTAGCTCTTGCCAAGAAACATCTTCTGGATTTTTGCGAAGAATAGTTTCAAGATAATCAAGATAAGCACATATATAAGTGGAATAAGATTTAATGGTATGGTTAGTTAGACCGCGAAGAGCAATCATTTGTTTAAAAGTTTCTAGATATTTTTGCATAGTTAAATCCTCCTAGGATGCAGTGTTTATCAATGTTTATAAAAGATAATGCAATACATGGAGGACCACGAATTAGAAAAAACTGAAATATGTAATTGTTGAGTTTGAGTTCACATAGTATAATAAGCATAATAGTAGGTGTTTTTTCCACTTTGTTGTTTGTTTATGTGTGAGAACTTAACAATATAACATAGATGTAAAAAACGCTACTATTTTTTATTTTCTAATTAGTTTTAGTGAGAGAAAAATTTAAGATACAATGTATCTTCGCTAGCCATCGCGCCAGCGATTTGGTACAATACTTGATAAGCATAAAATTATCGGCGGTTTTGTTTTATTTGACAAAGGAAACAGTCATTATAGAATAGGCAATATTTTCATTGATCCAAAACATCAAAATAAAGGGATAGGAACATTAACGATTCAATTTATTGAAAAGGAATTTAACCATGTGAAGAAATGGTCATTGGACACGCCGTATTTAAGTTACAGAAACCATCATTTTTATGAGAAAATGGGCTATAAAAAAGTTGGAGAAACTCAATTAGAAAAAGGCAGTAAATTTCGATTATTTGAATATGAAAAATGAAAGGGAATTTTGTGTGACGAATTATTTTATAAGAAAAATCAAACCCAATGAGTTACATCAATTAGAGGATTTTTTATATGAAGCAATATTTCAAAGAGATGCAAAAAAATTATTACCCAAGGATATAATAAATGAGCCAGAGTTAAAAGTGTACATAGAGGACTTTGGAAAACCTGATGACTATTGTCTGGTGGCTGAGTTAGATGGGAAAATAGTAGGTGCAGTGTGGACCAGAATATTATCCGGTGAAGTAAAAGGATTTGGCAATGTAGACGAAAACACTCCGGAATTTGCAATCTCATTATATAAAGAATACCGTAATATGGGAATTGGTTCGGCGCTTATGAAAAACATGTTGAATCTATTAAGAGAAAGAGGATATAAGAAGGCATCATTAGCAGTTCAGAAAGATAACTATGCAGCAAAGATGTATCAAGATCTCGGATTTAAAATTGTAGAAGAGCTAAGCGAAGAATATATTATGGTTTATCATTTTACTGACATTCGTTGAAAGGGGTACTGCAATGGAAGTAGATCATATATTTATCTGCACAAAATATAAAGCGTCTGAAGCCGAGTTACTTAAAGATTTTGGCCTTAAAGAGGGAACTTCCAATACTCATCCGGGACAAGGAACTTCTAATAGAAGATTCTATTTTAAAAATATGATGTTAGAATTATTATGGGTTGAAGACATTACAGAGGTGAAAAACAGTAGAACAGAAAAGATGAAGCTCTATGAGCGGTGCTTAGTAAGGACAAATGAAACCTCTCCATTTGGTATTGCATTTCGGCCAACCATAGAGGGAAACGAATTAGCTCCCTTTAAAACATGGGATTACAAACCGATATATTTACCTGACTTTCTTAAGATTCAAGTAGCAGAAGAGATTCCATTAAGTGAACCGATGTATTTTTATCTACACTTTGCTAAAAGACAAAATAATTATAGCGAGATAATTGAAGTGACAAATATCACTATATATACAAACCAAGAAGATGAGTTATCTGATACTGCAAATATAATTAATCAGCTGAATAACATAAATATTGTTCGTGGAAAAGAACATCTTATGCAACTAGAGTTTGATGGTGGTATTAGAAATCAGACAAAAGACTTTAGACCACAATTACCGTTAATTATTACGTGGTAACAGAAAAAAATGAGGTTTTATTAAATGAATGTACATATTAGACGTATTGAAAAAGAGGATATAAACGTTGTATCAGAAATCGTCTGTAGAAATTTTATGGAGATAAATATAAAGGATTACCCTAGAGAAGAGATGGAGTATTTGTGTCAAACATATACCCCACAAAAGATAATTGAGATATCCGATTATGCTCATATGTATGTTGCCTGCCTTGAAGATGAAGTGGTTGGATGCGGAGCAATACATAGTTCTGAGGGTAAAGAAGATGAAAGCATATTAAGAGCAGTATTTGTTTTGCCGGAATTACAAGGTCGAGGTATCGGAAAAGAGATCCTTAAAAAATTAGAAGAAGACAAGTTGTTTTTGAGAGCAAAAAGAGTCAAAGTATTGGCATCAATTACAGCTTGTGATTTTTACCTAAAGATGGGATATACATATAAGGATGGTATAAAAGAACTAGATGGGGATGGTCTTTATCACTTGGAGAAGCTGAAAATCGAGAAAATTTTCAAGAGTGATTTTAGATACAAGGGACTGATTGAGTCATATAATCGATTTGATGGAATGTTTGCAATATTCTATTATGCGCTATTGATGATTGCCTATTATGTTATGGGTGTAATTTATGCAAATAAAGATATTTATTTAGGGATACACATGAACATAGCATTAGTAAGTGTAGTCATATGTTTTATGATATTTAGAAAACAGAAAAAAGAATCAATTGGTTTTGGTGAACGTAATATTGGGAAGTCCATTGTTTTAGGTATTATAACCGCAAGTATCGTTTTCTTAATTAATTTTATACCGGGTGCAATAAGTGGAAGAGAATTAAATTCAGTCTCAAAATTATTGTCAAATTTTATTTATTATTTTTTGATTATTGCATTAGTTGAAGAAATTGTTTTCAGAGGATTTTTGCAAACAAGAATTTATGGCATAATAAAGAAGCCGACATTAGCAATTTTTTTGGTGGCCTTTATGTTTATGTCGATGCATATACCCTTTCAAATGGGCAGAGCAAATATGGATTTGTTAACCTTTGTATCAAATAATTACATAACTCTTTTATTTCAATTTGGATGGCATTTTGTTTTCAATAGTATGTATGTGAAGTATAATTCGATTGTAGCGCCTACAATATTTCATACGTTTATGAATTGGAGCAATTATTTGTTTGTCTGAAAAATAATTAGAAACAGGATGGAGAAGGCTAAAATATGGAGAACGTAATAGTAAGGCGACCAAACAATGAAGATAAAAACAAGCTAATTATGCTATTTGATACTGTGATTAAAGATACATTTAAAAGAAATGGTCTTGAGTATTTAGTCGAGATGATTGAGGAAGAAATAGACACAAAGATAAAATATTTAAAACAAGATTTAGAAAATGAGAGTGATGAAAGGTGCTTTTTAATTGCTGAAATTAATCATAAGATAATCGGTTCAATTGAATATGGGCCATCTAGTGAATTAATAGACAGATGTACTGATGGAGAAATAAAAGGCTGGATTGAATTAGGAACAATATTTGTTCTTCCGGAATATCAAGGGAATGGAATTGGTAATCTGATGATTAAAAAAATTGCAAATGAATTAAAAAAGAGAGGTATTAATGAAGTTTGTCTAGATAGCGGATATAAAACAGCCCAAAAGATATGGACACAAAAGTTTGGGAAAGCACAGTATCGATTAAAAGATTATTGGTTGAAGGATAATGACCATATGATTTGGATACTGAACATTAGTGAGATTGGAGAATAATTATGAATGATGACTTATTATTTAAAGAATATCCATATTTAGAATCAGATGAATTAGTGTTGAAGAAAATCACTCATGAAGATCTAAATTCGTTTTTTGAATTATGTAGTGATGAAATTTTGTTTAAGTATAAGCCGGGCAAGGCTAAGAAAAATATTAAATCAGTAGACAATATGATTGATCATTATGAGAGAGACTTCAATAAGAAGAAAACTATCTTTTTAGGGATATATCTAAAATCAAATCAGACAACGTTGATTGGTTTAGGTGAAATTTTTGATTTTGATAAGAAAGCAAGTGTTGTAACAATTGGTTATACAATCAATCGAAATTATTGGGGTAATGGTTATGCAAGCAAATATACAAATATAGTGTTGGATTACTTGATAAACACCATTGAAGTTAATAGAGTCCAAGCATTTGTTATGCCGGAGAATACAAAATCTCATAAGGTCTTAGAACGCAGTGGATTTGTGAAAGAAGGTACTATTAGGCAAGCTTATATTTGGAAAGATAAAGGCCTAGTTGATTTGACCTTATATTCAGTTTTAAAAAAAGAATATAATGGATAATGGTGGCTAAGTCGGGTTATGATTTTTAATGAGGTGAAATATGAAAAAAATTCAATATTCAATCGAAATAAACACGTCTAAAGATATTGTGTGGAAGACGCTTTGGGAGGATAAAACATTCCGTGACTGGGCTAGTATTATTGATGAAGGCACATATATAAAGGGAGTTATAAAAGAAGGAAATCAAATTCAGTTCATATCTTCTGTAAATGGTTTCGGGGTAACAAGTTTGGTCGAGAAATGTATTCAAAATGAATTTGTCTTATTCAAGCACAGTGCTGATACAAAAGAGAGTGGAGAGCAAGAACGCGAGAAGGAGTGGACTGGTGGAACAGAGAGCTATTCGCTCACAGAAAAGGATGGAATAACTACAGTAACGGTTAAAACCGATATTCCATACGAACAAGAAGAAACGTTTAATGTAAGATTTCCTAGAGCTTTAAATCGTTTAAAAAACTTAGCAGAAAAAAATCATTGGTGACGAATGTTTATGCGTTTAGCTACTTACATTTAAAGGAGGGGAAGAATGAATATATTAAAAAGCGTCATAATCTTTTTATTATTCATCTTGCTATTAGCAGGATGCAAGGCTACATACAATCAAGAAGAACAGGTTGAAAAGCTCGAGAAAATGAATGATGAGCTGATGATTCAGCTAAACGATGCTGAGACTCAGCTCATGTTGCAAATTGAGGAATTACAATCACTGAATGAAGAGGTAAGTAGTTCTGAATATATCAATAATTACATGTCGTCTAAATGGTCTGTATTTGGAGGTTATTATGAGTATTCAAGTGATGAAAGCCCATTCATATATCCAGATGAATCAGCTCCTCACGTTCATGATGAAGTGACGAGGTGGCTTGGAGAAAATCCGATAGTTGAGGTAATCATGAGGACCAATAATGGTCTATATCTAGCGAGAATTCCTACAATTGAAAATTATGTATATGTTAGTGAAAATAGTTTGGCTGAGCTTGATGCGGATGATATTCCGGAAATTCCTTTAGGGGATATATCAGTAAATGATTGTAGTATTGGTGATTCTATAGAAAAGCTTAAGCTAACATTCGATGGAAAAACAACTTATGGTGTTGAGAATGGTGCCAAGATGGTTGGTTTCTTTAGCAATAATGCTGAAACAGTATTTGAAGAAAAGGCTTTATGTTTTGTTGATGAATATAAACGTATTATTGGATTCCGATTTTCATCAAATGATTTTATATTAGACAATCAATTTACTATTGGGGATTTGGCAAAAGAGGCGATTAACCATTATGATGACAAATTTGGAAGAGATGAAACCTATAAAAATGATGGATATGAGTATGAAAATGAACGTTATGTTTATATTATAGGCGAATATTTTTTGGAATTTGGCTTCGACACAGAGGAACTAACAGATACGTCGCGTATATCTTATGTTAGCTGTAGAAAGAAATGGTGGTAAATATTATTTTGTATGGAAGGTGAAGTAATGATATTTAGAAGAATAACAATTAATGACAAATATCAAGTGATGTATTTTTTCAGGGAATGTCCGGATTATTTTGAACTAACAGAGGGAGTTCAGCCTGATAACTGTGATGAGTTTTTTTATGATTTACCCCCGAATAAAACTATAAATGAAAAGTATTTATTTGGTGCGTTCAAAGAAGATACACTTATAGGAGTCGTTGATTTAGTAGCTGACTTTCCCGAAAAAGGCGAATGGATTATTGGATTATTATTAATTCATCCAAATGCACGAGGTATGGGATTAGGTAGGGCAATGCACAATGAGATTAAGAAATTTGTTAAGAATCAAGGTGGAAAAAAGTTGCGAATCGGAGTAATGGAACAAAATGTAGATGCATTAGTTTTTTGGAGTAAAATCGGCTATAAACAAACAAAAATAACTGAACCAAGAAAATTTGGGATCAAAGAGAGTAAAGTGGTTGTAATGAATTATTACTTTTAAAAATATAAATACGAAATGGGGTGAAGGGAAATGGCTATAGACAAACAGTACTTTTCGGATTTTGAAGAGATCTTGTCACATAGGTATGATTATGGAGCAGACTATTGGACAACTCATGACAAACGTTTAATAAAAGGTTCCCCTTTTTCAATTCTGGAGAGTTCGCTTTATCTGTTAGAATTAGGAATGGAACCTACTGAACCCTTACTTAAAGAATGTGACGAATTGATATTTAGTACATGGAAAGAAGATGGAAGTTTTAAGTTGTATCCACAAGGCTCTATTTACCCATGTCATACTGCTAACGCAGCTAATGTGCTTTGTCACATGGGGTATGTTGACGACGGTCGGTTGCAAAAAACCTTCCAACATCTATTAGATATTCAATATACCGATGGCGGTTGGCGATGTAATAAATTTAGCTTTGGTCGAGGTCCGGAAACGAAGTATTCAAACCCATTCCCAACACTTACTGTTCTAAACGCATTTCGCTTTAGAGATGATTTAAACAAAGAACCAGCGCTTGACAGAGCAGTAGAGTTCTTACTTGAACATTGGACAATCAGAAAGCCGATTGGTCCATGTCACTACGGAATGGGTACATCATTTATGCAGGTAGAATATCCTTTTCGAAACTACAATCTTTTTGTTTATGTATATGTGTTGTCTTTTTATGACCGTGCTAAAAAAGACATCCGATTTTTGGAAGCATTAAAAGCATTGGAATCCAAGATGGTGGATGGACAGATCGTTGTTGAACGCGTTGTATCGAAGCTGGCCAAGTTATCTTTTTGTAAAAAAGGTGAACCGAGTGCATTGGCAACAAAACGCTACAACGAAATTTTAGAGAACCTTTCATAATATTTTAAAACATTGTATTTCACTAGCGCTTAGGTATCATAAGATAAAAAACTTACCATTATTAGGAGCATAGCGACAAAAAACGGTGTATAAAAGCAGAAAAGAGGTTTAAAATGAAAACAATTGGATTAATCGGTGGTATGAGTTGGGAGTCATCGTTAGAATATTATAGAATGATTAATGAATTAGTAAAGTTAGAATTAGGCGATTTACATTCTTGCAAAAGCATTATGTATTCGGTTGATTTTGCAGAGATTGAGTTATTACAACATAATTCCCAATGGGAAGAATTAAGTGACATAATGATTCATGCAGCAAGTAGTTTGGAAAAAGCCGGAGCTGATTTTATAGTGATATGCACGAATACAATGCATAAAATGGCTGATGATGTACAAAATAAAATTAGTATTCCATTATTACATATAGCAGATGCAGTGAGTAATGAAATCATTGGAATGAGACTGAAAAAAGTTGCCTTGTTAGGGACTAGATTTACAATGAGCCAAGACTTTTATAAAGGTAGGATTAAAGATAAATATGGAATAGATGTTATTGTTCCGAATGAAGAAGATAAAAATGTAATTCATGATGTTATATATAAGGAATTAGTCAAAGGGATATTTAAAGAAAGCTCAAAAAAGAAGTATATTGAAATCATCCAAAAACTCATCGAGCAGGGAGCAGAAGGTATTATTCTTGGTTGTACTGAAATACCTTTACTTATCAAGCAGCAAGATGTAAACATACCAATTTTTGACACAGCTTCAATTCATGCACGAGCTGCAGTAAAATATGCATTAGAGCAATAATAAATCGAATTCCAGGAGGCGATATTTATCAATACAAAGGATATAGTAATACGTAATGAAAGAGCATCAGACTATAGAACAGTTGAAGAAATAACAAGAGAAGCTTTTTGGAATCACCATACCCCAGGATGTGATGAGCATTATTTGTTACACATCATGCGTAAGGCGGATTCATTTATAGCAGAACTTGATATTGTTGCTCAAGTAAATGGGAAAATCGTGGGTAACATTGTTTACACTAAAGCAAAAATTCTTGATGATTCAGGGGTCAATCACAATGTTATTACATTTGGACCTATTTCTGTTTTGCCGGCATTTCAAGGAAAGGGAATTGGGAGTAATTTAATTGAGCATACGAAGAAAAAGGCAAAAGAACTTGGTTACAAAGCGATACTTATATATGGCGATCCTGACTATTATTCGAGATTTGGCTTTGTCTCTGCAGAAAAATATAAAATTTGTACATCGGACAATATGTATGCAGTTGCATTACAGGCAATAGAATTATATCCAGAAGCATTGTCGAATATTAAGGGACGATTTATAGAAGATAAAATTTATGATATAGATGAAAATGCAGCTAAAGAATTTGATCAAGGATTTCCTTCAAAAGATTTACTTTGGGATCTTCCATCACAAAAAAGATTTCAAGAATTAGTGAAAATGAGGATTCCAAGATAAGGAGAATATATCTTGAATGGTTTCATATTAATTTTGCCAATAATTTTTATACGTTACGGAATAGTGAGTCTTTTTGGAAAACAAGCTTCTAAACGCACTACTTTTTTCCCACCAAGAAAAGGTAAAGAGAAGTTGGCGCATTGGATTTATGAAATAACGACTTTGTTAATGATTATTGTGTTGTTTTTCAATGAAGCAATATTAAATAATGCTATAAGTTTTATTGGACTTGCAATATGCTTTATAGGCATGATTTTATATACTATTTCAATTGTCCATTTCGCAAAACCTAATAAAAATGGATTGAATATAACTGGGATATATAAAATTTCTCGTAATCCTATGTATATAGCCTTCTTTTTATATTTTTTAGGGTGTAGTATTTTAATTCATTCATGGATATTATTTTTTATACTTGTTATATTTCAAGTTTCAGTACATTACCTTATTATATCAGAAGAAAGATGGTGCATTGAACAATTTGGAGAAGAGTACATTTATTATATGAAAAAAGTTCGACGATACATATAAGGAAGTGAAATTATGAAAAAACATGGAGTTATTGTCGATTTGGATGGAACGTTGATTCATAAAGGAAAAGCAACTGACGGGGCGAGTGACTTTATAGAATATCTTAGATCACAGAAGATTCCATTTCGTGTTATAACGAACAGCGTTGGGAGGACACAAAAAGAGCTATCTGAAAAAATGAAGAATGTTGGTATTGAAATAAGCGAAGAAATGTTTCTTAATCCAATTACTGTCCTAAATCGATTTATCGAAAAAAATAAAGTACATTCGTATTATTTTGTAGGTCCTAAGATAATTGAAGAGAGCTTAGCAATCGCATCAAGATTTGAGGGGATTCCGGACTATGTTATTTTTAGCGGATTTGAAAGTTCGAATTATGGATTATTAAATAGAGTGTTTAGATATTTGAAACAGGGTGCTAAATTAATAACGATGTCAAATTCTGAATACTATATTACTGAAAATGGACCGATTCTAGATACAGGTGCATTCACCCGAATGTTCGAACAACATGCAAAAAGTAAGGCGATATTATTTGGGAAGCCCTCAAAAAAGTTGTTTTTATTGGCATTGGAAGAAATGAATTTAGATTCTAGCCAAGCAATTGTTGTTGGCGACGATGTTTTGACAGATGTAAAAGGTGCAAAAGCACTTGGATTATATTCTGTTTTAGTCAAGACGGGCAAGTATCAACAAGATGATGAAATTAAGGAATATCCCGATATGCTTGTGAACAATTTGAGAGAATTAGTGGGGGTTGGCCCCATACTGAATGATAATGGAGGAAACTGCTATGAAAATTGTGGTTATTAATGGTACAGAGGTCAAAGGGTGTACGTTTCATATGAAAGAAACATTTATGTCTGTGCTTAAAGATAAAAATGAAATAATTGAATTTTATCTTCCTAGAGATATGCCTTATTTTTGCTCCGGTTGTAAGACGTGTTTTTTCAAAGATGAAAAATTGTGCCCACATGCAAAAGCTACGATGCCTATATGGAATGCAATTTTGGAAGCGAATTTAATTTTTTTTGCATTTCCGGTATATGCGCTTCGCGCACCGGGACAAGTGAAGGCTTTACTTGATCATCTCTGTTGCCATTGGATGGTACACCGTCCGGAAAAAGAAATGTTTTCAAAGCGGGCAGTCATCATTACAAACAGTATTGGGGCACCCAATAGAGCAGCACAAAAAGATGTTGTTACGAGTTTGAACTGGTTAGGTGTGTCTTCGGTAACGTGTGTTGGAGCGGGACTGATGGAAGGAGTGATATGGGAGCAATTGTCAGATGAAAGGAAAGATGTATTGATTCGAAAAGTGGAATCTGTAGCCAATAAATATAAAAAACATACAGATGGTTTTCAACCGGCAAAGAAAAGCTTTAAGATTTTTATGCTCTTCGCAATAAGCAAAATGATGCATAAGAGTATACTTAAAAATGAAGAAACACCATCCGCAGATAACTTACATTGGATTAAAAATGGATGGATAAAAACAAGGGAGAATAAATAATGACTAATTTAAAAAATGAAATTCAAAACACTTGGAAAGTATTTAGTAAGAACGTAGTATACTTTATTGCTATCATCACTTTATTGTTTGCATTTGAACAATTAAATATTTTTGTGAAAGGTTTTTACATAAGCGCCTTTACTACGATGATTTTAACACCTTTGACAGCTTTTTTGCAATTAATCACGGTCTATATAGTTGTAAAATACAATAAAAATGAAGAAATAAATATGAAAGCAATTATAAACAGTATCCTTCATGAGTTTAAAGAAATCATAATTATTGTTGCTCTTCAATTAGTTGTTCTTTTTATCGCAGCATTTGCCTTGATTCCTATTATACCCCTTCTACTAGCTCAAGTATTTATGATTTTTGTTTGGCCAATATACATCATTGAGCGAACACAAAGATTAGAAGTATTAAAGAAAAGTGCAAAACTAGTGTTTTTAAATATGAAAGACTTATCTAAATATATCGGAGTATATGCCGGAGTTGTTATTGTAGTTAGCATTATGACTATATCGAAGCGTTTTAATTTAAGTGGGATTGAAAGAGGAACGGTAATGTTTGCAAGTTATTTTGGAAAATTTGCAACAATATTTTTTACGATGTTAACGACGAGATTATACTTTAAATATAATGAAGAGGGTAATACGATAAAAGAATTAGAAGTAGAATAAGAGGAGAGGGATATGAACGAAAATAATGACAGAAAACAGAATATTATAATTGTATTACTTATAACATCTCTAGTATTTAGTTATGTGATGATTAATGGGAAAACACAAATGCTAGAAAGTCGGATCATGAATTTAAATAATCAAATAACCGATTTAAATAGGCAGATGAATAATTTAGAGTATTCTATTCAAGATGAATTTGCACTTATGCAAGATGAAGCACTTAATTTGATCCATTTTTTTGATTACAGTTATGTGGACATGAATGAAGAATTGAATGTCGTGTCTGTTGAAGTCCAGGTTGAATTAAAAGAAAAACAAAATGATAGTGATCTTGTATTAATAGTATCCGATGATTCAGGTAAAATGATTGAGACGAAGCTAAATAATGCTAAAGGATTGCATTATTATACAACGTTGGATTTAGGAGTAGACCACAACTACTCTATGAATGTTATTGAAAGTGCAGAGAATAATTCTCGTCAGCTCAATAGGGATACCTATGTTATTGATTTACAGAATCAATTTGAACAAAGACGTGCAGAACCGAGAACAAGTGAATCTGGAAATGATCAAAAAAGCCTTTTCTTTAATGTTCATTTTTCGATAAATGATTTTGGCATAGAAGCCTTTGAGATTGAATCGGCCACCTTTGTTTTAGAAAACTCCACATACAGTGCATCCATGGATAGTCAAAGTGATGAATCTATCTATAAAGAAGAGGTGACGAGCCAACTACTTAAATATTCGGAGCTGAGTGATCAAGAAAAAATGCTCTTGGCTGCAGGAGAGCTACTTGTTGAAAGACCTGATGGTTTTGGAACCAACATCTTTACAACAACAAGCTCGGAAGAGACGAAGAAAGTAGCAGAAAAAGATAGAGAAGAATCAAAAAAACGTTCAATATTAAATGATACATCACATGAAGAATATTATGTTTTTCAAAAAGTTTTTATTTATGATGAGTTTACAGAATTCGATCTTAAAGAAATGTCAGATAACATATACGGGTACTTACTCATCCAATTTAAAGATGGTACGGAGATACGATTGTAGTTTGAAAGAATTTATATACGATGTAAGAGGTGGTAGAGATGATTTTAAGTGTGAGCCGAAGAACAGATATTCCGGCACTCTATAGTCAATGGTTTATGAACAGAATACAAGATGGATATGTGCTCGTTAGAAATCCTATGAATATATATCAAGTAAGTAAAGTGATAATTAACCCAGAAGTTATTGACTGTATTGTTTTTTGGACAAAAAATCCAATTCCGATGCTTCCATATTTAGATTTGCTCAAAGAATATCGATATTATTTTCAGTTTACCTTGACATCATATGATCGGAGCATTGAAAAAGGGGTGCCGCCGAAAAATCAACTCATTGAAAGTTTTCAAAAAATATCAAAAATGATTGGGAGTAGTCGCCTTATTTGGAGATATGATCCTATAATTATCACGGATAAATTCTCTATAGAATACCACATTAAATATTTTGAGGTTTTATGCTCTAAGCTTAGCCAATATACGGAAAAATGTATCATTAGCTTTATGGATATTTATACAAAAACAAAGAGAAATATGAAAGAGGTTGCTATTCAAACATTATCAGACGTTGAAAAGATTCACTTACTTCGTCAGCTCCATCAAATTGCAAGTAAATATGACATTGTGGTCGAAACGTGTTCTGAGAGTTTAGACCTATCAGCTGCAGGAATAAAGCCTAGCACGTGTATTGATCATCAGCTAATTTCAAAAGTTTTTAATATTGACATGGATGTGAAAAAAGATACAAATCAACGTGAGCAGTGTAGATGCGCAGCGAGTATCGATATTGGAGAATATAATACATGTAGTAATCAGTGTGTATACTGTTACGCAAACTTTTCTTCTGAAGTTGTGAAAAGGAATATGAAAAAACATATTCCAACATCACCATATCTTATTGGAAATGGGGAAGAAAAAGATATCATCACAGATAGAAAGATGTATTCATTAATTAACAATCAACTATAATTGGATGTAGGAGCGATGTATGAGAATAACGACGTTACTAGAAAATAGAAGCATTTCAAAAGAATACAAATGTAAGCACGGATTATCATTGCATATAGAAATACCAAATCACAAGATTTTATTTGACACTGGAGCAGATGAGTCTTTCATTCAGAATGCAGAAAAGCTTGGAATTAAACTTGAAGATGTTGACATTGTAATCATCTCACACGGACACAGTGATCATGGTGGTGGACTTGAAGCTTTTTTGAATTTGAATAAAAAAGCAAAAATATACATTGGAAAAGGTGCTTTTAATAAGCATATCATTAAGCTACTTGGCCTTTTCAAATATAATATTGGATTAAAGAAAAGTCTTCTCAACAGTGACCGGTTTATATTTGTAGATAAAGTGCAAAAAATTGACGATGAATTAATGCTAATTGGGGATATTCAAGGCGAGAAGTTAGTCCCCCAAGGCAATGATATGTTATTGAAAGTCAACCAGGCTGGAGCCCTTGAAAAAGATGATTTTAATCATGAGATAAGCTTGGTGATTAGTGAAAATAATCATTCTATTTTATTTTGCGGCTGTGCACATAAAGGTATCGTAAATATCATCGAGAAAACTAAAGAAATTATTGATAAAGACGTGTATACTGTAATTGGAGGGTTTCATTTGATGGATTTGAAGATAAAAAGTCCTACATCTCAAGAATTTTTAAATCAGCTCGCGAATATTCTTGCCCAAAATAATACATATAAGTATTATACTTGCCACTGTACAGGAGAACCGGCGTATAATTATTTGCGGCAAAAGATGATGAATTTAGATGAATTAAAAACTGGAAAAATTATTGAAATATAGGCTTTAGATGGAGGTAACGATGAAAGTATTGGTACTTGGTGCAAGCGGAGCCACAGGTAAAGAAACGGTAATGCAACTGCTAAAAAAAGGTATAGCAACCCGTGTTCTTATTAGAGAAAGTTCTAAACTTCCTGATGAGATCTCAAATAATCCGTTGACTGAAATAAGAAAAGGAAATGTTCATGAGCTCACTGATTCTGACTTAAAGACCCTCATACATAATTGTGATACAATTATATCATGTTTAGGACATAATCTTACTTTAAAAGGCCTGTTTGGCCAACCACACTATTTAGTTTACGATACAGTGCGAAATATATGTGAAACAATTCAAAAAAATGAGAATGAAACAGTGAAGCTAATTCTTATGAATACAACGGGGTATACAAACAAGTTATTGAGTGAGAAGCGTTCAATTATTGAAAAAGTGATCAATGGACTATTGATGATTTGCTTGCCACCACATCGAGATAATATGAAGGCAGCTGATTACTTAGTCAATAAGATTGGAAGAGGTGATGTAAATATTGAATGGGTTTCAGTGAGACCGGACTCATTAATTGATAGTAATTCAGTAAGTGCCTATGAAATCCATGAGTCAACTATACGAAGCCCAATATTAAATGCAGGCAAAACAAGTCGGATTAATGTCGGTCATTTTATGGCAGAGCTTGCGACAGATGAAGTTCTGTGGAAAAAATGGGTGTATCAAACACCGGTAATTTATAATAAAGAAGGAGGAAAAATATGAA
>DDQW01000056.1 GCA_002342805.1 Clostridiales bacterium UBA2432
GGCATTTAACAAATGCCTATACTATGTTTTATTTAAGGAGATTTTACTATGCGTATAAATAAATCATTACTTGGATTGCTATTGATTATCATCATTTTCACTGGATGTCAAGGCAATAGCAATTCCGGCAATCAGATTGTGAATGCTACATCAGCAGGAGGAGAACGAATTCCTGTATTATGGGTATATGAATCTGAGA
Source organism: Clostridiales bacterium UBA2432 (assembly GCA_002342805.1). Taxonomy (GTDB): domain Bacteria; phylum Bacillota; class Clostridia; order Lachnospirales; family Vallitaleaceae; genus UBA1351. The sequence goes on from DDQW01000056.1 coordinate 200, forward strand.
GCCTGTATCAGCCCACATTTGGCAATTTAACTCAGAAGGGTTTTGAGAATTTATCAAAAGATAAAATTCAAATGGATTCTTCGGGAATAACATTTACATTTACAAAAGAAGATACATCAACATGGCTGGAATATGACATAGTTGATGTATCTATCTATAACCAAAAAAATGAAAAACTTTTTTCGACCCAGCTTGAAGCGGAAGAAAAAGTATATCGTATATCGAATGAGCAAGGCATGAATTTATTAGAAGGTGAAAGCTATTACATGGATATACAAGCAATGAGAGATGATACACCCATTCACTATTATCTTTCTTTTTTGCATGTTGAAAATAGCCAGAATCGACTAGGGATTTCATATGCTCAAGAAGCTATCGATGAATATAATGAAATCAATGGCATTACATCTATGGGGCTCATGCGCACAATGATTGAGTCTAATCAAGACAATCAAATGCTTATACGATCTGAATACGTCGGCGCCAAACGCGGCGAAGAAGGATTTGAATATTTGGATATAAGTAAAAAATATAGCATTGACTATACAACAATGGAAATACAAGCTATTGAAGAAAAAACTCAAGAAAAACAAAGGTATTACTATTCCAAAGATTATGAAGGCTGGTATTTGGGAAATTTTGGAGACCAAGAAAATCGTCGTATTAAAGTAAGCCCCAATGAGCGATTCCAGGTCATCTATAATTCCAAAGAGGCCTATTTATACGATACTGAAGATGAAATGATGTATGAAATATATCGCTTAGACCGACTTAATAGTGACTATTTGTATGATGAAAGTGCCCAGCATGGTATACATATATTAGAAGTATCCAATCTAGGCGAGGTGTATTTTTCAGTATATGGATATATACAAGATGAAAGTCCGAATTATGGTAAAAACGGGATTGCCTTTTATAGCTATCGTATGAATGACCAACCTATATTAAATTCTTTAGGTATGATTGAAAATCCGGATTATTATGTGAATATTGAAAAAAATTTGAAAGAAATGTTTTATTATAATGTAGCCGAACGAATTCTCTTTATTCTTCATGAACAATCCTTGTATCAACTGGATTTTAAGAATCAGAATTTCTCCTATATGGAAACTTTTATTAAAGGACGATTGAATGGAAATGCAGGATTGATTTATTTGGATGATCCACGGGATAAATATGTGAATAATACGTATATGGTTGATTTAAGTGGAAGCCAATTAAGATATACCAACTTATTTGAACTCGGAACATATAAACACTTGATGAAAGAAATTGACGGACAAGTTTTTGTCGGTGAATATGGTATTGAAGATACGTATGAATATTTAAACGGAAATGTTATTTTTCCATATCATACCATTAAACAATATAATCAAGGTGGAGACCTTATTGAAACATATCGAGCCGGAGACTATGGGAACGGATACTATTTTAGTAGCATATACCTAGATGATAAAGAAAATAAATATAAATTTGATTTAATGACCATGAATGTTGTTCGGTCTAACAACTATAAAAACTCTCGAGTACACTTTGTGGATGTTGAAGAGTCTGTATACTTAGAGCTTCCGGGAAAAGAGCCTGAGCAGGTCTTGCAAAGTTCAATTATTGCAAGTTCTCCAATCAAGGGGGCTACAGTTTATCATGCAGTAGGGGTTTCAACGAGTTATAAAAATAATCTTCATTTTGAGTTTAGAGACATGCCTCCGCTCGATGTATATGTTATTTTTGATCATTTAAAACAGACAAAATATTATGCCATCGACTTAGTTGATGCATTTGTTCAAGGGCAGAACAAAAAAACATATACAATTTATCATTGGAAGTACAATGTTCAGAATAATTCGGGAAATTTAACGGAAATATTTAGTAATAACGATTTAAGAGAACAAGTCTATTTAGATCAAATCATAACAATTCCCCAGCGTCCGGAGTTGCCAAGAGGATGTGAAGTGACAGCCCTTAGTATTTTGCTAGACAATTATATGGACGATGGGCCATCAAAAATGACCTTAGCCAATCAATTGAAAGTCTCTAGAGATCCGTATGAAATCAAAAATGGTTTTGTTCATTTTTCGGATATGCACTTGGAATTTTCAGGGAGTATGGCAGACGTCTCTCAACCGGGACTCGGTGTTTACATAAAACCGGTGCAAGAATTGGCAGAAAAGTATGTTTCAAATAGAGCTAAAAACATTAGTGGTATAAGTTTTGAACAACTCTTGTCTCTTGTGGCAAGTGGGAAACCTGTGCTCGTCATAACACCGAATCGTTATCAAGAAGTGCAAGATCACAGCAAAGAGATTTGGAAAACGCCGTCAGGTTTTATGGAAGTGACCTATCAAGAACATAGTGTCGTTGTCATGGGATTTGACCAGACGAGTGTATATTATAGTGACCCATCCACCGGTAGAATTGATAGTAAACCGAAAGATGCATTTCAAAATGGATGGGAATCGATGGGGGGTCAAAGCATGATCGTTGTGGATTAAAATTCGAAAAAAGGACTAAAATGTTCAAAAATCGTACAAGTAATCCACACAGTAAACAGACTTATCCACAATTTTCATGATTTTTCAGAAAATTCATTGTGAATAAGTCTGTTTTTAATTTTTTTAAAGGGTTTTCATTCGATGATTATACAAACGATCAATTTGACGTGTAATAATATTTTTTAGAACAGCGACAATGGGGACTCCAATAAACATTCCGACAAAACCGAAAAACTTACCGAAGATAATAATAGAGAAAATGACCCAAAATGGAGATAAACCTGTAGAATTACCAAGAATTTTGGGCCCCAAAATATTTCCGTCAAATTGTTGCAAGATAAGAATAAAGACCATAAACCAAAGTGCTTGAACCGGGTTTATAAAGAGTAACAAGGCAAACCCGATGATTCCACCGATAAAGGGGCCAAAATAAGGAATAATATTGGTGACACCAATAATCACACTTAAAAGAAGTGCATAAGGAAATTTGAAAATTAATAAGACGATAAAGGCAATAATACCGATGATTAAAGAGTCTAATAGTTTGCCCATGATAAAGCTAATAAAAATCTGATTACTTTCTTTTCCGAGGTTGATTAAGTTAATGGCATGTTTTGAGGGGAAAATTGCAAGGATGACTTTTCGAGCCGTTCTTAAGCCAACTTCTTTAGTAAGCAATAAATAAATTGCGATGATGAATCCGAGAAGAATATTCAATAATGCAGAAGCAAAACTCGAAACATAGGTTAAGATTTTCGGGGCAAAATTTTGCACCATATTGGTAAGTGAATCAACGGTATCTTTGATGTTGTCATTAAAGTAACGGTTAATAAAGGTCATATCAATATAGTACTCGGTATCAAAAATCGGTAACGTGTCCTGACTTAAAAACTCATCAATAATAGGGAGATAAATTCCCGGAAGTTTGGCGATTTCTTGAACGCTATCAATAAGTTGTGGCATAATAAATGAAAGTAAGACAACAATGGAAGTGATAACAACAACATAAGCGGTAAGTATTGAAAGGTTTCGCTGGAGTTTTTCGCTTTTTAGTTTTTTGAAAAATGTAAATTCAATGCGTTGAACAAGAGGGTTTAAAAAATAGGCAATGGCTAATGCATAGATAAAGGGGGATAATGTTTTTAGGATAACATTAAATACAGTGCTTGTCTGGTCCCAACTGTTGGTTAGTTTGTATATACCATAACAAACAAGAAAAACAAGAATAACATAAACGGCGACGGTATTATATTTACGATTCCAATTTATTTTCATTTCACAAACCCTTTCAAATATAGTAATCTAATCATATCAAAAACTGCTTTCATAAACTAGATGTTTTACATATTTTAATATAAATGTAATATTGTAGGATTTGATTGAGCAGTATATAATAGGGATATTACGAATTAAATAAAGTTAGGAGATGACGGATGAAACTTAAATTAAACCAATTAACACTTTTCGATTATTTAATAGATAATCCTGTGCTTATATGCGTCAAAGAACTTGTTGAAAACAAGGTAAAAAAGAACAAGTATTATGAACTTGTGCGCTTGCTTTTAGATGCCAATCAGAGTTTTACAGAATACGTCATTTATCATATGATTCAAGACGCAAATAGCAAACTCATGCAGATCATCAATCAAAAAGAGACGAATCCTTATTTAAAGAGTTGTTTAGAAAATGATTTGAAAATTCTGGCCAAAATAATGTCCATTAATCTAGATGCATTATGTGAACTGGCAAATGATGAGGGACACATATTGGCAAAAATGGAACATGAGCCGATAAACCATAAGCAAGGGGTCATATCTGCCCATAAGTCATTTTTCAACAGGATAGATTCCTTAGAGCTCGATCATAGAGCTGAAATATTCGTTGGAATTCTTAAGAAGTATGGTGTTGGCCGTTTTGCCCTTAATCATGGATTTTTGGTAAAAACAAGTGAAAACGAGCCGGAATTTATCGGTATTGAAAATATTGTCACATTAGACTGGGATGAAATTTATCTGTATGAACGACAAAAAAATGCCCTCTTTAAAAATACAAAAGCATTTGTGGAAGGGTATTCTAGTCAAAACGCGCTACTTGTCGGGGGAAGTGGAACTGGGAAGTCAACTTCAGTTAAGACCGTAGCTAAACTTTTTGCCCAAGAAGGATTACGATTAGTACAGATGCAAAAAGGACAGCTGATTTATTTACCGAAAGTATTAAGTGTCATCAAGAATCAAGGATTCCGATTTATTCTTTTCATCGATGATCTCTCGTTTGAAGCCAACGAAGATGAATACAAGTTTTTAAAGTCATTTATCGAGGGCAGTATTTCTGACGACTTATCCAATGTTGTTTTTTATGTTACCTCGAATCGAAGACACTTGATTAAAGAAATACGCACAGAAAGGGAAAATGATATTCACCTTCAGGATTTTATTCAGGAGATGACATCCTTATCGGATCGGTTTGGCTTAACCCTAATCTATGAGAATTTGGATCAAAAGGAGTATTTTTCAATGGTCAAAGCCATGGCTGAAAAAGAAGGTCTGAGTATAGAAGAAGAACAGCTTATTCATGATGCGCGTATCTATGCAATGCGCCACGGGAAAATGTCCGGTCGTGTGGCTAATCAATTTATTAAGCAAGTAAAGCTAGATGTACAAACGACTTAAGGAAAAGAGGATTATGTGGAAATAACAATTATATGTGTAGGTAAAATCAAAGAAAAATATTTGAAATCCGGCATTGAATATTATATGCAAGCGATTAAAAAGTTTCTTCCGATTTCTCTTGTTGAAATTCCTGATGAAAAAGCGCCTGAAAATTTGTCGAAATCAATGGAGACACAAATAAAAGATAAAGAAGGCTTGGCGTTACTTCATTATATAAAAGAAGATATGTATGTGATTACCTTGGAAATACTAGGAAAAGAATTGACAACGGAAGGCTTGATCAAAGCTTTAAAAAAAGCAAAGCAATTCAATAAAGAAAAGCTTTGCTTTGTGATTGGGGGATCCCTTGGTTTGAGTGATCACGTTTTAAAGCGGTCGAATTTATCGATATCTTTTTCTCAAATGACTTTTCCCCACCAACTTATGCGCCTCATTTTGACGGAGAAACTTGCAGAAATAGCGCCTTATTTGTGATAGGCCTGGTTTAGATTTATCCGATATGAACGGTAGATTTGTTCGTACAAAATGGTTAAGATTAATCCGGTATTCCTTGTTAAAGATGAAAGTGAAATGCAATCATCACAGTGTTCAAGAAGTTCCTTCGATGGGTTGATAATTAAAAGGACACGCGATTGACCGGTTACGGCTAATTGGGAAAAATAATTGGCTAGGGCTTTAGACGTATGTGTAGATTTATGTATAGTAACTCCGATGACGTATGAGTTGCTATTTATTTTTTTGAGAACCGCGGACGTCGATGAACAAGACAGTCGTTGAATCTTGCAATAACGTTGCAAACGTTTGTGATATTCTTTTAAAGCATGTGTATAAAAAGGGAGTAATTTTTTTTCCTGATAAATAATAGTAAAGTTCATGGCTATCTCCAATCGATTCTTTATGTGTTCAAGTCCTATCATAACATAAAAAAATGCTAATATCGATTAATTTTGTCTTGCAATTCCATGTTAAAATGAAAGAGGTAAGTAGTTTAAGGAGCGAATATATGTCAAATAAAATTAATAATAAGCGACTATTTTTTTGGGTCATGGGTGTTTTGGTCATAACATTAAGTGCAGCCTTATTTGCCGGATTTTATATATCCTATCAGTTAACAAAATCATCAGCAGATGAGTACTTTTGGACGTCAAAAGAGAATGCAGATTACCATGTGATGATCTTAATTGACGGATCAAATCAAACCTATAGTGAAGAATTTATTCGTGGTGTTGAAGAAGAAAGTGAAACCTATCGTGTTGCTACAGAGATTATTTCTATCGAAGGGGCCAATTATCGAGATCAGCTGATTGAAAATATGCAGTTGGCCATGTACAACAAAGTGGATGGTTTAATTATACATGCCTATTATGATGACGAAGTGATTGCAATGATTGATGAGTTATCATTGGCCGGTATTCCGGTAATTACAATGAACGAAGATCTCCCGTCAAGTCAAAGAATTACCTATGTTGGTGTGAACCGTTATACAATCGGAGAGATTGCTGCTCAAGAAATGATCAAATCCCTTGGAACCTCGGGAAAAATTGCTGTTATTGAACCCAGAAGTTATGAAGAGTATGCCGATATTAATGATAGTCTATTGGTATTAGGATTTAATGATATTCTCAAAAAATATCCGAATATTTCCTTAGAACATGTTCTCTATACGGAAGAAGGTGTTTTAAGTGCAGAAATCATTGCGACAAATTTAATGAAAGAAAATCCGGACATTAACGGAATTTTTTGTACGAATACGTCCAATACCCTCGGTGTTATACAAGTTCTTGTCGATAATAACTTAGTTAGTCAGGTAAGCTTAATCGGATATGGAGATGAAGTGGAGATTCTTGACAGCATCAAAAAAGGAAATATTATTGAGGCCTCAATCGTTACTGATTACAATGATATAGGAAAAAAAGCAATTGCTGCTTTTTATGAGTATAAAACCAGTGCTTTTGTTAGCAATTATTTTAATACATCCATTCAAGTGATAGATCAAAGCAATGTTGATACTATTTTGTTAGAAAAGAGTGAAGAAAATGTCAAAACTCAATAAAGTTGGTTCGATTAAGAATAACATGATGCTCTATTCCCTAGGAATCATTCTTTTAATGGCAATATTAAGTATGTATTCTTTAAGCATTATGGAGCGATATAAAGGACAAATTCAAGCAATGTTTGAAAAACATATCTATTTATCTGAGGTTGAGTCAAATATGAATGGTCTTGATGCAGACTTATTAGGATTTTTGACCTCAAAAAGCTCCACTCGGCTGAACAACTTTTTGATTGGTGTGGAGCAGCTGCAAAGTGATATTAGTCAAGTGGATGAGCAAATATATAATGATGAAGATTTGATGATGAAAAATATTGTTCATCTTGTTGAGGCTTATTTGGAACAAAGCAATGAAGCCATTGGATATAAACGGCTTCGGGATGTAGAAAAATATTACGAACATTATGAATATAGTGTTGAGATTAAAGGATATATATTTGATTATATTGATCAATTAAATAATAAACAGTTAAATAGAAATTCAAAAGCTTACTTAGATTTAGTCAATCAAATCCGTTTATTACAATCGATTACCTATATTATTGTTATTGTTTTGGTTTTGATTGCATTTACAGTCGTCTATTATATTACTGCACGAATGGTTCGGCCCATTACCCATTTATCAGATGCAGCTGAAGAGATTGCAAAAGGAAATTTTCAAACACCGGACGTATATGTAGACTCCGAAGATGAGTTTTTACTCTTGGCAGCCGCTTTTAATAAGATGAAAAATAGTATCAGTGAATACGTAGATGAGCTAAAAACCCAAGCGGAAACGGAAGCTAAGCTTAAGGATGAGCAACTCAAGAATGTGAAAATGGAGCATTTATTAGATAATGCTAGATTATATGCCCTTCAATCACAGATTAATCCACATTTTATGTTTAATACCATTAATGCTGGGGTCCAGTTGTCAATACTTGAACGTGCTCCTAAAACCGGTAATTTTTTAGAGACAATGTCGAGGTTGTTTCGCTATAATATTCAAAAAATGGATACCCATTGTACATTGGACGAAGAGATTAATAATATTAAAGATTATTATGAGTTATTAAAAGTACGTTTTGGACAACGGATACAGTTTGAATTTCACATTGATTCGCAAGTGACTAATGTCAAGGTTCCACAACTCATTTTACAACCCCTGGTAGAAAATGCCTATATTCATGGATTAAGTGGATTAGAAGAAGGGGGTAAGATTTTCATTGATGTTCATAAAAACGCCCCCTTTGTTGAAATTATTGTTCAAGATACAGGGGTTGGGATGACAAGGGAACGAATACAAGAAATCCTATCTAATAATTCAGGAATCGGTATCAAAAATGTACGTGATCGTCTCGAGTTATTCTATCATCAACATAATCTGTTCCATGTCGAAAGTGAAGTCGGACACGGAGTGAAAATAACAATAAAAATCCCGCTAAATATGGAGTGAAACTATGTATAAAATTATGATTGCCGATGATGAACAAATCGTTCTAGAAGGCATTAAGTTTATCATTGAAGATAATTTTTCAAAAGTAAATATTGTAGCAACAGCTAGTTCGGGGCGGGAAGCTATTGAAGCGACAAATCAAGTGATTCCGGATATTATTTTGATGGATATAAAGATGCCCGGTATAAATGGCATTGAGGCAATCGAAACCATTAAAAAACGTTATCCAAGTGTTCGCTTTGTGATTATATCTGCCTATGAACAATTTGAGTATGCAAAGCAAGCGGTTGAATTGGGTGTTAGTGATTACATTCTTAAACCAATTAACCAAGAAAAGTTATTAAAAGTGCTTCATAAAATCATGGGGGAGATCGATGAAGAACGAAACCAACGTGCTATAGAAATGGAGAACAGGGAAAAGCTGGAGAAGATTATTCCTGTTTTAGAACATGGTTTTGTTTATTCTTTGCTCCTTAATACAGATTACCGAGAAGAATTATTTCGTTATGAAGAATTGTTTACGATAGATCAAGACTATGGCTATGTAATGATTTTTGAATTTGGTGAAAAAGATGGTGATGATAAGCTAAGCAATCGAATTGGTGCTGGAGTCAAAGGCCAAACCTTTTATCCTAAAGTGCAAAATGAAATTAAATACAAATGTAAATCCATTGTGGGGCCCCTTGTCATAAATCGTATGATCGTCATTGTGCTAGAAGATGAAACAGACAATGAGTATCAGCAACGAATAAAAGCCATTCATTTAACAGAATCGATTATAGCAAGTATACGTAGTTATGTAGACAGTCATATTTGTGTGGGTATAGGTTCCTGTTATCGCCTTGATAAAATCAAGAATTCTCTTGAAGAGGCAAATCAAGCATTATCACGAAATATTAATGAAGAAATTATACATGTAAATGATATCTTTGCTCTTGAAGGTAATGAAAAAGAATATACATATGTGGATATTAAAGAAGACGAAACAATGATTGTTCAACTTATTGAAAGCGGTAATGAAGGATTAGTCGCAAAAGAAATTCAAAGTTTTCTATCAAAAATTCACACAAAATTCCATGGTAATTTAGAAGATGTGATGAGTATTGCAATGGAGTTAATGGTTATGGTCTTAAGCACATCTTATAAAAATAATCTGAATGAGGCCAAAGTGGGATATTCAACCTATCTAACTGAAATTCGACGCATGGAGACCTTTTCAGAACTCGTGAATTGGTGTATAGGAAAAGTTCAATATATTACACGTCTCTTACAGGACACGAGAGTACAGCATATTTCGGATATTGTCATGTCAGCAAAAAGTTATATTGATCAACATTATAGTGAAGAAATTGGTTTGAATGATATTTCAAAGGAGGTGGCGGTGAGCCCGCAATATTTTAGCAAGATTTTTAAAGAGGAGATTGGGGTTACTTTTGTTGAATATGTTCGATCAAAGCGTATTGAAGTTGCAAAAGAAATGTTAAAAACGAAAAAGTATTCTGTAAAAGAAATTTGTTATGAGATCGGTTATAATGATCCGAATTATTTTAGCCGGTTATTTAAAAAGCTTGTAGGCGTAACACCAACAGATTACAAGTAAGGTGGGGTAAGATGAAGCTAAGTAGAAAGAAAAAACAAATGTTCGTTTTAACGATGGGTTTACTTATTATGAGTACTATTGGAATATTGATATACATGGATTACCAAGAAAAACTCAAAGCGGATCAAGAAACAATTACTATTGGGTATTTGTCAGACAATCTTGTGATTGAGCGATGGCAAAGAGATCAGGAAATCTTTCGTGCAAATGCAACAAAGCAAGGGGCGGAAGTCCTTGTCTATAATGCCAACGAAAATAACGCCACGCAAATACAACAGATACAACTTCTGATTGAAAAAGAAGTCGATGTATTGGTTGTTGTACCCTATGATCGCGATGGTTTGTCTGAGGTCATCAAGGAAGCAAGACAAGCCGGAATAAAAGTAATTGCATATGATCGGCTTATTCGTAATGTTGAAATTGATGCCTATATTTCTTTTGACAATGTGAAAGTCGGTGAACTCATGGCAGGTGAGTTGCTTGAACATGTGCCAAAAGGGAACTATGTGATCATTAACGGTTCACCGGATGATAATAATTCATATATGTTTAATGAAGGTTATATGAATATTTTGACGCCGGAAATAGAAAATGGAAATATACATATTATTGAAGAAATCTATGCAGAGGACTGGAGAGAAGAGCCGGCCTATGATTTGATTGCAAGATTACTAGATGAAGGCCAAGAAATTGATGCCATTATCGGTGCAAATGACCGATTGGCAGAAGCGGCAATTCGAGCATTAGCAGAAGAAGGATTAGCCGGTAAAGTGTTTGTAGCAGGTCATGATGCGGATATATCCGCATGTCAACGTATTGTTGAAGGAACTCAACATATGACGGTCTACAAGCCAATTCGTACATTGGCAGAAGCAGCGGTTAATTTGGCAATTCAGTTTGCCAAAAATGAAGAACCGCTTGTTCAGCAAACCATTTATAATGGCCAAGCAGATATCCCATATATTCGTTTAGATGTTCTATCTGTTACCCAAGAGACTCTAGATGAGACAGTTATTGAAGATGGATTTCACAGGAGAGAAGATGTTTACCGAGAATAGTAAAATACATATTGATTTTACCTGTATATATGTTAGACTAAATAAGACAAACAAACTAAACAAATAACAAAAAAAGAACAACGAAGAGGATGTATAATGAAAAAAATTAAATGGATTGTTTTATTAGTTGTAGTGAGTTTATTTTTTGTAGCATGTGATAATGATTCAGAAAGCGCAGGCAATGCAAATGCTGAAGCTGAATCTACTGATAATAGTCAGGACGAAGATGTGAGTGAAAGTGACTCCACAATGGAAACGGAAGTTGAAGCAGAGCCTGAACCTGAAGTTGAACCGGAACCAACGGATGAAGAACTTTTGGCATTGGCGATTGAAGAACGCAATGAACAAGATGCAATTAATAAGGAACGGGACGGAGCTTACTATGTACCGCTACCGACGATTGATTCCATAGATGATTTGAACCCGGAACTTGTGACAGCCAAAGCGAAGGCCTTATATATGACCAGTAATATTGCCGGTTTTAATTTTGAAGAAGAAGATGTAGAATTATATGCTGACCATATTCGCTACTTGGCAGGTGAATCAACGGAAGCGGTTGATCAAGCACGTTTAAGTGATGTTAATCGCTTAGAAGAAATATTGGGTATATGTATGGCGACAGAAGTGAATTCCCTTGTCATTGATGTTAAGAATGACCATGGGCTTGTCGGCTGGAAAAGCGATATCCAGATTGTTCAAGATATTGATAGTCATATGAATGCACCCATGAAAGATTATGAGCGTTTGTTAAACTACTTAGATGAAAATAACATCTATACAATTGCTCGGGTTGTTGCCTTTAAAGATCCCTATTATGCAGAACATGAACCGGACCATACCATACAACTGAATTCCGGTGGAACCTACCGCGATAATAAAGGAACGGCTTGGGTGAATCCCTTTGATCCGGCGGTATGGGACTATGTTGTTGCTGTATCCAAAGAGGCCGCATTACGTGGGTTTAAAGAGGTGCAGTACGACTATGTGAGATTCCCGGATAATGCCGCAAAATATAATGATATTACCCACTTTCCTGAACGAAATCTTCGGGATAAAGACGAAGGAATTGAAGACTTTTTAATTTATGCTAATCGTGCTTTAGAACCCTATAATGTGCATATTTCTGTTGATGTTTTTGCGCAAGCAAGTCGTTCATGGGATGACCATCCGGAAGATATCGGACAGACATGGCGTAAGATGGCAAATTTATCCGACTATATTTGTCCAATGATATATCCAAGTCATTATGGACCTAATGTATATGGATTCCCAGTACCTGATCAACATCCTTATGATGTTGTACGAATTGCACTACAAGAATCGATTGAAAAAAACAGTGCCCAAAAGAATCCGGGAATAATTCGGCCATGGATTCAAGGATTTACAGCAGGTTGGATTCCCGGCAATATTTCCTATGACGCGGAGACGATTGCAGAGCAAATCATTGCGGCAGCTGAACTTGGTATTGATGAGTATATTATATGGGATGCAAGTAATACCTATGATCCTATGATTTTCTTCTACCATGACCGCATTGGCCAACCTTTTCCAAAAGAAGGTCAAGATATGGTCGGAAGGACAGCAGAAGAAGCACTTGATCGTTACTTGACGGCGGAGCGTTATGATCGAAAAAGTCAAATCTATCTACTTACACCCAAAGATTCTCGAGCTGAAGATTATGATGATTTTGCAGAAGAATTAGATACATCAGAGATAAAAGTGGAATCCTATGATATTCTAAGCGTTGAAAAAGTCGATGATGAAAATTATATAGCCAAGGTGGATGTAACGTATTCATCAACATCTGGCCTAGCCGAACTTACGAGTGCAGAATATACCATTTCTATGGAAGATGGTGTCTTTAAAATCATCCGTCCGGAACTTGAATGGTTGAATCCGGAAGATTTTCCTTTAGGCCTGTCTCCCAATGAAATGGGCCGTGTTATGGTTTTGATGTATCACAACATTGGTGATGAAGAGGCGACATGGACACGAACCCCTGAGAATTTTAGAAAAGACCTAGATACCCTTTATGAAAAAGGGTATCGGCCCATAAGCCTAAAAGATTACGCATCGGGTAATATCACCACGGAATCGGGCTATACGCCGGTGGTAATCACCATTGACGATACGAATAAGAATAACTTTTATTATACGGAAGATGGTAAGATTGCTCCGGATTCCTTTGTGGGAATTTTTATGGACTTCCACGAAGCGCATCCGGATTTTCCATTAGAAGCGACTTTTTTTGCAGACGGCCCAGTGGTTTTTGACGAACCGGATTTAGAAAAGAAGAAGGTAGATACAGTTATTCAAGCCGGTATGGATATCAATAATCATACCTTAGCACATGAAAGTTTAAAGAAACTAGATTCAGCAGGCATTCAAGAAGCCATTGGAAAACATGCGGCAAATATTGAAAAGCTCATTGGTGTCAAAGACTATAAAGTCAATACATTAGCATTACCTTATGGTGAACGTCCTTCTGATGACGTCTTAGAAAAGTTGCTTTTGGAAGGTAAGTATGAGAATTATTCGTATGAAAATATCGCTGTTTTAAATGTTGGTTGGAATCCTGCATATTCACCCTTTGATGAAAGATTTAATCCGCTTAGTATTCCCAGAATTCGTGCGAGTGAAATGAATGTGGATAATGTTGGCATGTATAATTACATTGAATATTTTGACAAGAATCCGGGACAACGTTTTATAAGTGATGGGAAACCGTGATTAGATATTCTTTTGGTGTGAGCTGCTTAAAGGATTTAAACTGTTTGATAAAGTAACTGGTATCATTAAAGCCCACAGTATAACCGATATCGGTTATACTGTTTTGTTGACTTAGGAGCAATTTTTCGGCCTCGGTAATACGAACAAAGTTTAGATATTTTGAAAAAGAAATACCGGAGACTTTTTTAAATAGTCGTGAAAAATAACTATAACTTATGTGACAATGCTGAGCAATCTCTTTGGCAGTCAGTTGGGTGGCATAGTGGTCGTGGATGTATTCGAATGCTTGAAGAATCGGTGAAATATCCACGTCATTTATAGGATTATTGAGAAGATGGAAACCTTGATGCTCTAGTTTTGAGAAAAAACGGAAGACGAGTCCAAGCAGGTGGGACTTGAGTAAAAGCTCATAACCATATGGCTTAGATAAAAAAAGATCCATGATTTCTAAATAATCTTTTTTTGATTCAGCAGATAATTCTCTTTGATTAAAATATTTATATTGAGGAGGAACGGGGGTTAAAATTGGTGTCATATTTTTCAAAAGGAAGGCATCAAAGGAAGAATCAAAAAGGAGTGCCGGATCAAATTTTATTACAGCATATTCAAAGACTTCGTCTTCGATCCCTATCATGGAATGGACATCGCGAGGAAGTATATAAAACATTTCACCTTTTGAAACTGTTATAGAATACCCGTTGCTGATAATGCGTCCCTTACCCTTAATCACGTATATAATTTCGATATAGTAATGCCAATGGGCATCAATCGGTAATGCATCATTGCTTGTTCCGTCATAAAAACAATAGAAAGAATGCTTCATGTCGCTTGAGTATTTTATTGATTTTGAATCTTCAAAAAAACTATTCATAAGATCTCCTTTGACAAATTTGTTGCATTGTTTTCCATTTATATTATAGCATGTACCTTCATTATGTTCTATGATAAGAATATAATATTTGCATAGGAGGTTATTATGTTAAGAGAATCTTTGAATGGGTTATGGGTGATGGAAAATTGTGATACCGGGCAAGAGTATTCAGCCAATGTTCCTACAACCATGTATGAAGTTTTATATGAGAATGGAGCGATTGAAGATCCCTTTTGTGGAGAGAATGATGTGAAGTATACCAAGCTATCCGATGACGCATATCGTTTTATTCGAACGTTTGAGATCAAAGAAGAGATGTTAAAGGAAGCATTTATTGACTTAGAATTTATGGGACTAGACACACTTGCAAGGGTATATGTGAATGGGCAAAAGATTACCAGTACAAATAACATGCATCGGACCTATCGTTTGAATATTAAGCCCTATCTTGTCCTTGGAGAAAATATTTTGCAAATTGATTTTGAGTCACCAACCAAATTTATAGCAAAGGAACAGGCTAAAGATCCGCTTTGGGGTGTTTCATCCACGATTCCGGGATATGAGTACATTCGAAAAGGACATCATATGTTCGGATGGGATTGGGGACCACAGCTTCCGGATATGGGTGTCTGGCGTGATGTTAATCTGTATGCATATACACAAGGACGTCTTGAAACATTTTATGTACGCCAAGAGCATAAGGACAAACATGTTGAATTATCCATTGATGTTGACAGTCATTTATATGCCGATAATTTGACCCTTTCCATAAAGCTTCAAAATCCAAATGGTCAGATTCAATCCATAAGTGTGGATGCGGCTCAAGCAAGAGAAATCGACATGGTGGTTGAAAACCCTATGTTATGGTGGCCCAATGGTTACGGCCAACAAAATTTATATAGGTTATCTATTCAACTACTTGATGGAGATAGAATTCTAGATCAAATAGACAAAGAGATTGGCTTAAGAACCATGACAATTCACAGGGAGCCGGATACATGGGGAGAGACCTTTGACTATACCATTAATGGGGTACGAATTTTTGCTATGGGCGCCAACTATATTCCGGAAGATGGCTTAATCAGCCGTCCGGATAAGGCGAGGACAGAACGGCTGATTCGTGATTGTGCCAAAGCGAATTATAACTGTATTCGTGTTTGGGGTGGAGGGATATATCCTAGTGATACGTTTTTTGAAATGTGTGACCGATATGGTTTGATTGTTTGGGAAGATTTCATGTTTGCCTGTGGTGTTTATCGATTAACGAAATCCTTTGAAGAAAATATACGCGCAGAATTTATTGATAATATTAAGCGTATTCGTCATCATGCCTGTCTAGGTCTTTGGTGCGGAAACAATGAGATGGAAGAAGGCTTTGTCAGCTGGGGAATTCCGGAAGATGAACGATTACGAATGGACTATTTATTAATGTATGAAAAATTGATTCCGGATGTTCTAGAAGAATATGACCCGCAGACCTTTTATTGGCCGGCCTCACCAAGTTCAGGTGGTGGATTTGTTGAGCCTAACGCAGATAACAAAGGGGATGTTCACTATTGGCAAGTATTCCATGGGAATGAGCATTATAAAAAGTTTAGAGACCATTATTTCCGATTTGCCAGTGAATATGGGATGCAAGCCTTTCCGGATATGAAAACAATTAACACCTACGCGACAAAAGAAGAACAAAATATTTTTAGTGCGGTCATGGAGGACCATAATAAATGTACGGATCCGATTAACGGAAACATGAAGATTATGATGAACGTCGCCGGTGAATTTATGCTTCCGAATAATACAGAAGATATTGTTTATATTAGTCAAGTATTTCAAGGGGAGACCATTAAGTGTGCTGTTGAGCATTTCCGCAGGAATCGCGGACGGTGCATGGGATCGACCTATTGGCAAGTGAATGATAATTTCCCAGGAGCTTCTTGGGCTTCAATTGACTATTATGGTCGCTGGAAGGCAATGCATTATTATGCGCGACGTTTTTATGCACCCCTACTTTTATCCGCCTATGAAGAAAAAGATAAAGCCTATATATATTTAACCAATGATCGATTGGAGTCCTTTGAAGGAAAGATTGAGTGGGAACTTCGACATATTGACTTGGGTATACTTGAAGAAGGAACAAAAGAAGTCATTGTCGATGCCTTAAAAGCAAAGCAAGAAATTGAGCTTTCAATTGCACCTTATCTTAAAGAGTATGGTGATGAGCGGAATATTTATTTGAGTTTTCGCTTGCGTAACTCCGAAGATAAGGTAATATCATCAGATTCTTTGCTATTTACATGCCATAAGTTTTTCAACTTTAAAAAACCGGCACTTACATTTGATGTGGAAGAACGGGGAGATAATCTTATTGTCCTTGTAACTTCAGATACTTATGCCAAAGCTGTTGGTATAGTAACAAAAACCATTGATTGTGTTTTTGAAGATAATTATTTTGATCTTTTGCCGGGAGAAACAAAAGAAATTACTGTTGATGAAGTTATTGGTCAAGCGCAAACGGTTGAAGCAATAAAAGGCGATATTGCAATTCATGCAGTAAATACCCTGAATTATTCTTGATATAGCACAATTTTAGCATTAAAAAAATACAGATACATATTTAAGTTTTTTGTAAGAGATTAAAATAATCATGCTAGTAAAGTTTGACAGCCATGGTTATATAGTCTCTTTTTTTTTATAATGTGTTTAGTAACAAAATAATCTATATGATAAATGGAGGTAGAACATGAAAAAATTAGTAACTTTATTACTTGCATTAACATTGGTACTTGGGGTATTTGCATTTGCCGGATGTGGAAATGATGATGCGGCAACAGATTCAGATGTGACTGATGTGGCAGATGATGTTGTTGAGGATGCAACAGATGATGTGGCAGATGATGAAATGACAGAGGAAGATAGTTCAGATGGTGGCGTAGATATCGGTATCGTGTTACCAACAAAAGAAGAACCACGTTGGGTACAAGACGAAGCGAGATTCTTAGCTGCAATTGAAAACACAAATTATAACGTTGAAGTACTTTTTAGCCAAGGAGATTCAGCAAAAGAAAAACAAAACGTTGAGACACTTATTGCTAAAGGTATTGATGTATTAATTATTACTCCTCAAGATGGAGATGCAGCAGCTGCAGCAGTTCAAGCGGCAAAAGAAGAAGGAATCACTGTTATTTCTTATGACCGTCTTGTAACAAACACAGAAGCAGTTGACTACTACATCACATTTAACTCAGTTAATGTTGGTGAAGCTCAAGGTCAATACTTAATCGATCAAGTTGAAGACGGAACAACTGGAAATTCATTATACCTATATGCTGGTGCAGCAACAGACAACAATGCATTTTTATTCTTTGAAGGTGCATGGAACAAGTTGCAACCAAAGATTGCTGATGGAACATTTGATGTTATGAACTCTTCAAAAGCGGTAGAGTACAAAGATAAAGCAACATTAACTCGTGAAGAAATGGGCGAAATTATTGAGCAAGTAACAACAGATTGGAAACCGGAAGTTGCTTTATCAAAAGCTCAATCCCACATTACATCAGCACCTCCAACAGGAAAAACGTATATTTTAGCACCAAACGATGGAACAGCACGTTCAATCTATGACCAATTTGCAAAAGAAGAAGGCGTTGAAATCTTTATTACAGGTCAAGATGCTGAGATTCCTTCAATTCAATATGTTATTGACGGAAAACAAAGTATGACAGTACTTAAAGATGTTAGAGATCTTGTAAATGGTGCAATTTTAACTGCAACAGAAGTTTTAGAAGGTAATGAAATTAAAACAAATGGTGAATATGATAATGGAGCTGTAGCTGTACCTGCAATAGATGTTCCTGTAATCACTGTAACACAAGATAATGTATCAGATACAATTATCGGTTCTGGTTACTATGATTCATCTGAATTCACAGGACTATAAGAAATCATAAAATTTGATAGTAGTAGTGATGGGCATTGCTCATCACTACTATAAATTTAGATTGTAGTTGATAGGAGCTTGGATATGGCGAATATATTAGAAATGCGTAACATAACCAAAGAATTCCCGGGTGTAAAAGCTTTGGATAATGTAAATTTTCAAGTTAAAAAAGGCGAAATACATTGTTTGGTTGGTGAAAACGGAGCAGGAAAGTCAACCTTAATGAAGGTATTAAGTGGAGTATATCCGATTGGGGATTATTCTGGTGATATAGTGTTTGAAGATGAAATTCAAAAATTTTCAAATATCAGTGACAGTGAAAGAAAAGGAATTGCTATAATTTATCAGGAGCTAGCTTTAATTCCTGACTTATCTGTATACGAAAATATTTTTATGGGACATGAAATACATAAAAAAGGATTAATCAGCTGGAATGCAACACGCGCAGAAGCGTCAAAGATGTTAGCAAAAGTTAAAGTAAAAAATGTGCATCCGGCAACAAAAATTATTGATTTAGGCGTTGGTGTACAGCAGCTTGTTGAAATAGCAAAAGCATTAAGCAAAGATGTAAAACTATTAATTTTGGATGAACCAACAGCTGCATTAAATGAAGATGATAGTGAGAATTTATTGGAGTTACTCAAGGATCTTAAAGAGCAGGGAATAACTTCTATAATGATTTCCCATAAATTGAAAGAAGTTATTGCAGTAGCAGATACTGTAACGGTATTACGAGATGGTAAAACTATCTGCTCATTAAGTGCCGATAAAGGTGAAGTTAATGAGCGAGATATTATTAAATATATGGTTGGACGTGAGATTAATGATATTTTCCCAAAACGTCTTGAGAAAAATATCGGAGACGTTCAATTAGAAGTAAGAGATTGGTCTGCATTTGATCGAAAATTAGGTCGCCACGTCGTTAAACAAGCAGATTTCAAAGTCCGCAAGGGTGAGATTGTTGGTTTGGCTGGATTAATGGGTGCAGGTCGTACTGAATTTGCCCATAGTATTTTTGGGAATTCTAGAAATTATATGATTACGGGAGAAATGTTCATTAAAGGCAAGCAAGTGAAATTCACCCAACCTAAACAAGCCATTAATCACGGTTTAGCTTATGTATCTGAAGACCGAAAAGGGAATGGATTAATCCTCATGCAGGATATAAAGCAAAATATTACTGTAGCAAATTTAAAGGCTATTTCTAACGGAATCGTTGTGAATAAAGGAAAAGAAATACAAATAGCAGAAAAATACAGAGAGTCTATGAATATAAAGACACCATCCATTGAACAAAAAGTTAATAATCTAAGCGGAGGAAATCAACAAAAGGTTGCCTTAGCAAAGTGGTTGTTTGTGGAACCGAATATTTTGATTCTTGATGAACCGACGCGTGGTATTGATGTCGGCGCGAAATATGAAATCTATACGATTATGAATGAACTTGTGGCTCAAGGATTGAGCGTTATTATGATTTCTTCAGAGTTACCGGAAGTCTTGGGGATGAGTGATCGTGTTTATGTTATGGCAGAAGGTCGCTTGACCGGTGAATTAGATATTACAGAAGCTTCGCAAGAAAAAATAATGGAAATGGCAACGGTTTAGGAGGATTAAGATATGTTAAATAATATTACACAAGCGATCAAAGAAAATATACGTGATTATGGTATGTATATTGCCTTAGCATTGATTATGCTTATTTTCACACAATTAACAGATGGATTGTTTTTAACGCCAAGAGTATTATCAGATTTAATTGACATGACAGGTTATATTGCCGTGTTGTCGGTAGGTGTTACTTTGGTTATTATTATTCGTCACATTGACTTATCTATAGGTTATGTATGTGGTTTCTTAGGCGCTGTTGCAGCTATTTTAACATCCACTTATGGCTTGCCAATATGGTTGGTAATTATCATTACATTGCTTTCGGGAGCAATCATTATTGGTGGATGGACAGGAACCTTAGTTGCGAATCTCAAAGTTCCTGCTTTTGTTGCCACTTTGGCAGCAATGACAATATTTAGAGGAATGTTAATTCGAGTAACAAATAGTGCGACAATTTTTACGGACAATGAGAACTTTAATGCAATTGGTAATGGCTATATTCCAGATATAGCAAATGTTGAAGGCCTTCATGTTTTGACAATGGTTATTGGTCTTGTGGGATTGGTTATATTTACGGCAATGGCTATTGCTTCCCGAAGAAAACAGCAATCCTATAATTTACATGTGCCTGTGTTGCCGGCATTTATTGCTAAACTTGTTGTTATATATATGGTGGTAATGTTCTTTATGTGGAAGTTGGCAAGTTTTAAAGGATTATCTTGGACAGCCATTATTGTAGCAATTGTTGTTTTGATCTATAGTTTCATTATGAATAATACAACTATCGGACGACATATTTATGCCGTTGGTGGTAATCCGGAAGCGGCAGAACTTTCAGGAATTAGTGTTAAGTTTGTTACCTATTTGGTATTTGCCTCGATGGGACTTATGGCTGGCTTATCCGGTATCTTATTTACCGCACGTCTTCAATCAGCAACCCCTACAGCAGGAATGGGATTTGAACTTGATGCCATTGCCGGTGCCTTTGTCGGTGGTACAGCAACAACAGGTGGAATTGGTAAAGTAACCGGTTCAATCATCGGTGCCCTTGTTATGATGTCACTGACAAAAGGAATGGACCTTATGAACGTTGGTGTATCTTATCAATACATCATCCGTGGTTTGGTTCTTGTTGCAGCCGTTGTCTTTGATGTAAAAACACGAAATATGCATAGTAAAAAAGCATAAAATTCAGATTCGTTTCGAACAACTTCATGACAAGAAAATGCTACTTTGTGATAAAAATACTATATTATCATAAAGTGGCTTTTTTTTGGATATTCACACTTTGTTCATAGTTCCTGACACTTTTTTTGGTATAATGTATACAAAAAACAATTGAGAGGTATTATTATGGCAAAAATTTATTCGGGACCGAAGGCGTTGACAGAATATATTTTGACGCAAAGTAAGGCAAAAGCAAATAAACGGTTTATTATTTTATTGATTCAAGGAATACTCGCGGGCATGTATATTTCAATCGGAGCGATTGGTTATTTTAAAGTAGCAGCATCGACAGTAGATCCGGGTATAGGAGCTTTTCTTGGTGCATTGGTTTTCCCAATGGGAATTATTGCTGTTTTATTAATGCAGGCTGAACTCTATACAAGTGATAGTATGGTTATGATTGCAGTATTTGATCAGCGAACGAAGTTTACAAGCACGATTAAAATACTTGGACTCATTCTCATTGCAAATTTAATCGGTGCTATATTTTTAGCCTTATTAACAATCGGAGCAGAGATTTTCAATGCTTCCGTCTTAAATCTTGTGATTGAAAAGGCCGTGCATAAAGTGCATATGGAGCCCGTTACTATACTCATCAGCAGTATTTTATGTAATATTATTGTTTCAACAAGTGTCTGTTTAGCCTATAGTTGTCGAGAAGAAATTGCAAAAGTAGTCGTTGTTTGGTTAGGCATTACTGTCTTTGTATTGAGTGGAACAGAACACGTCGTGGCAAATATGTATTACCTATTTGTTGCTTACTTCGGAGGTGGAGACCTAAGCTTAATCCAAATAGGATATAACCTCTCGATTGCTGCTGTAGGTAATTTTATTGGCGGAGGTATTATTGTTTCGGGAATTAACTATATGTTAGCGTATCGGGATATTGATCGACAAAAAATGCATTAAAATGATATACTTAGATCAAAGGAGGATTCACTATGAATACACGTGTGAAAACAGGAATTCTAGGTCTAGATTCTGCAATTGATGCTTTGAGAATCGGTGATAATGTTGTATGGCAAGTGGACACATTATCAAGCTATCAGCGAGTGATTGATGCATTTGTATCCCAAGCCTTAAGCGATGAACGCAAATTGGTCTATGTTCGATTTGGCGCACACCAACCTTTGATTGATGAAAGTAAACATATTATTATTTATGAGATTGATGCAGAAAAAGGATTTGAAAGTTTTGCAACCGATGTATATCGAATGATTGAAAAAGAAGGGACGGAAACCTTTTATGTATTTGATGTACTGACAGAGCTTCTTAATAGTTGGTATTCCGATTTGATGATTGGAAATTTTTTTCATGTAACTTGCCCCTTTTTATATGAACTTGATACCGTTGCATATTTTGGACTTATTCGTAATGCCCATACGTTTACAACCATAGCAACCATTCGAGAAACAACCCAGCTCCTACTCGATGCCTATCAAGTTGAAAATCAGTTTTATATTCATCCCCTAAAAGTATGGAAACGCTATTCGCCAACCATGTTTTTCCCCCATAATGTTGCGGGAGAAGAGGTTGTTCCTATTACATCTAGTGCAGAAGCATCGGCAATTTTTTCGACGATCCGCTTTGGAGAAGAACGCTTAGATTACTGGGACATGATTTTTAATGCGGCAAGAGAAAAATTAAATGCAGAAGAAACAATAAAAAATGCCTTACGTGATGATCTTATGTTAAAAATAATCGGACAGGATTCTCGAATGATTAAACTGTGCCAGCGATATATGACCTTAGAAGATATTTTGCTTATTCAAGCAAGAACTATAGGTACGGGATATATTGGTGGAAAAAGTGTCGGAATGCTATTGGCACGAAAAATTATTGAAAAAGAATGTGGAAAAGATGTATCCGACCAATTAGAATCTCATGATTCCTTTTATCTTGGATCCGATGTTTTTTACACCTATATTGTACAAAATGGATGGTGGCAACTTCGCACACAGCAGAAAACGGATGAATTTTATTATACTTATGGGAAAGAACTGAAAGAAAAGTTGAAGCATGGAGAATTTCCGGATAATATTAAAGAAAAGTTTATACAGCTTCTAGAGTATTTCGGACAATCCCCTATTATTGTACGTTCAAGTTCCCTTCAAGAGGATAATTTTGGAAACGCATTTGCAGGCAAATACGAAAGTGTATTTTGTGCAAATCAAGGAACAGAGGATGAGAGATATGAAGAATTTGTCGATGCTATTCGTAAGGTATATGCAAGTGCAATGAATGAAAGTGCCTTGGTCTATCGAAAGAACCGTGGTCTCTTTAGTGAAGATGAGCAAATGGCTATTCTTATTCAACGTGTCTCAGGCGATTTTCATGGAGAATATTTTTTTCCTCATGCAGCAGGTGTAGGCCATTCCACGAATTTATATGTGTGGAACCAAGACATTGACATTCATGCAGGTATGCTAAGGATTGTTTTCGGTTTAGGCACACGGGCAGTTGACCGTATCGAAGGAGATTACGCGAAAATTGTGAGCTTGGATCATCCCGAGAAAACAAGCCCGATGAACTATGAAGATGAAAAAAAGTATTCCCAGCATTATGTGGATTTGTTATCCGTAAAAGACAATAAACTAACGACGTTGCCGATGGAAAAAATTCAATCCATTGATTTAAAAACGGAATCAAACCTTTTTTTTAGAATTGACGGGGAAGCGAGACGTCGTATTCGTGAGTCGGGCTTAAAAGGAATAGATACCCCCTACATTCTAGATTTAAAACGAATGATAAATACCACAGAGTTTCCAAGTGCAATGCGCCATATGATGACAACCATTGAAAAGATTTATGACTATCCTGTAGATATTGAATTTACTGTGAATTTTACACGAGAAGAAAAATATAAAATCAATATTGTTCAGTGTCGTCCGCTGCAAACCAAAATAATTGGAGAACCTGTCGCTATGCCGGATAAAGTGGAAGCAACATCGTGCCTAATTCAAAGCAAAGGGAACTTTATGGGGGGCAATGTGCATTTACCGATTCAATGGGTTATTTTTGTAGACCCGGTTGAATACCTGGCTTTATCTCAACAAGATAAATATGCAAGCGGAAAAATCATTGGCAAATTAAATGCAGAATTAAAAGATGACGTGGTTATGTTAATGGGACCCGGACGATGGGGGACGACAACACCATCATTGGGAGTGCCGGTAAAGTTTCACGATATTTGCTATATGAATGTTTTGTGTGAAATGGCACTGAGTGGTTTTATGCCCGAACTATCCTATGGAAGCCATTTTTTTCAAGATATTGTTGAATCGGATGTGTTTTATTGTGCTATATTTGAAGGGATGAAAGATGTTAATATTAATCTTGCAATACTATCCGAAAAAGAGAATCAATTAACCCAGCGAATTTCTGTCGATAGCTCTTGGGAGAAAGTGATTCGACTCGTTGAGTTTGAAAGCTTAGAATTGTATTCGGATATACAATCTCAACGACTGATCTGTTGTAAAAAAAATGACTAAATTGTGCAGTTTTGATTGACAAATTCTTTCATGTTGATACAATAAAAAGGTAACACGTTAAAGGTATAAACAATAGGACAAGTGGAGGCAATTTTATGAAAAATCTACAGCACATCATGGGTGAGGCGATAAAGCGTAATCCTAACGAACCCGAATTCTTACAAGCTGTTCAAGAAGTTCTAGAATCACTAGAGCCAGTTGCAGAAAAATATCCGGAATACGTCGAAGCAGGTATTTTTGAACGAATTATTGAACCTGAACGTCAGATCATGTTTAGAGTGCCTTGGGTTGATGATCAAGGAAAAGTAAATGTTAATCGTGGATTTAGAGTACAATTTAACAGTGCGATTGGTCCATATAAAGGCGGTTTACGTTTTCATCCTTCTGTTAACCTTGGAATTATTAAGTTCCTAGGTTTTGAACAAATATTTAAAAATTCACTAACAAGTTTACCAATGGGCGGTGGTAAAGGTGGAAGTGATTTTGATCCAAAAGGAAAATCGGATGGAGAAATCATGCGCTTTTGTCAAAGTTTTATGTTTGAATTAAGTCGTCATATTGGTGAAAACACAGATATTCCGGCAGGAGATATCGGAGTTGGCGGTCGTGAAATCGGATATATGTATGGAATGTATAAAAAGATGCGTAATGAATTTACCGGTGTATTAACAGGTAAAGGATTAACCTATGGTGGGTCATTAGCAAGAACGCAAGCAACAGGATATGGTGTATGCTACTTTATGGATGAAGCTATGAAAGATATTAAAGGAAAATCATTTGACGGATCAACAGTGGTTATTTCCGGTTCTGGAAACGTAGCAATCTATGCAACAGAAAAAGCCCAAGAACTTGGAGCAAAAGTGGTTGCATTAAGTGATTCCAGTGGATATATTCATGATCCTGAAGGTATTAAGTTAGATACGGTAAAACGTATCAAAGAAGTTGAGCGTAAGCGAATCAAAGAATACGTCATTGACCATCCTAATGCAACATATACAGAAGGATGTTTAGGGATTTGGAGTATTCCATGTGATATTGCACTCCCTTGTGCAACACAAAATGAACTTGATGGTGAAGCAGCTCAAACTCTTGTTAATAACGGATGTTTTGCCGTTGGTGAAGGCGCTAATATGCCCTCAACGCCTGAAGCGGTTGAAATCTTTATCAAGAATAAGATCGTATATGGACCTGGTAAAGCAGCTAATGCCGGTGGTGTTGCTACCTCAGGTTTAGAAATGAGCCAAAACAGTATGCGTTATGCATGGAGTTTTGAAGAAGTGGATGCAAAATTAAAAGATATTATGGTGAATATTTACAAGTCAGCAAGTGAAGCGGCAAAAGAATTTAACGAAGAAGATAATCTCGTTATCGGTTCAAATATCGCAGGCTTTATGAAAGTTGCTGAAGCAATGTTAGCACAGGGTGTTGCATACTAGAAAATCTTACTAAATATTTCTTTACAAAATATAATTTCAATGATAAACTTAACTTGTACGTACCAATTGCGTATGAGTTAAGTTTTTTTTATTCGAGGTGCTAAAATGGCAATAAATGAACCGAAATATAAGCATGTTAAAGAACATATTATTGGATATATAACCCAAAACAGCTTGAATTATAATGATCCCATCAAATCAGAGATTGAATTGATGAAAGAATTTGGTGTCAGCCGACACACGATTCGTAAAGCCATTGGAGACTTAGTCAATGAAGGTTGGTTATATAAACAGCAAGGACGAGGAACATTTGTTGCAAATACTAAGCAACAAGCCCCTGGAAAAGGCAAGTTGATTGGTGTGATTACAACATATATTAAGGATTATATTTTCCCTGAAATCATATCAGGAATTGAAGGTGTACTTAGTGATCAAGGCTATAGCATTATTATAGGTAATACCAATAATGACATCGAAAAGGAACGGGCCATACTTAAGAATATGCTTAAGCATAATTTGTCTGGGCTAATTGTTGAACCCACAAAGAGTATTTTTCCAAATCATAATGATGACTTATTTAAAAAACTTCAAAGTCAAGGTGTTCCTATTCTCTTTATCCATGCAACTTATCAAAATGTA
>DDQW01000057.1 GCA_002342805.1 Clostridiales bacterium UBA2432
CATACTGGAATCCAATTTATGGCTATATACTTAGATTTTATGTGTATAAACCCTTGAAAAAATTGTTCTCGCCAATTGTAGCCAGGACCCTGACATTCATTATTAATGGTATTTTTCATGATTTAGTTGTTTCAATTAATAGAACAGAGGCTAAATATTAAAATGAAAACTATCTAGTTAGAAGGTATACTTTCAATAGTATTTGTTTTTTTTGGAAATCGCTTTGCATTGACTAAATAAACAATGATAAACTTGGTTCATTGACG
Organism: Clostridiales bacterium UBA2432; assembly: GCA_002342805.1. GTDB lineage: Bacteria > Bacillota > Clostridia > Lachnospirales > Vallitaleaceae > UBA1351. The sequence continues at coordinate 267 of DDQW01000057.1, forward strand.
CTCACCATAATGCGGGTCATAAAGTCCGATACAAAGTAATCGAATAGCAAACAGAATTGAAGACTTTGACAAATGAAAATCCAGCATACAAGAATGTGTAGAAGCGCGTCAATGGCGATTCGAAAATGCAGGGAAATGACGTCGATTAATACCTTTTTTAGTAGAAACCTTTTCTGAGAAGTTAACAATTTTATTAGCCAGATGAATTTTAGTTACGCTTTCTTCGTTATAAACCGTTTTATGAAGAAATTAACTCGATATCTGGATAACTGGTAGCTCTCTCCCATTTACTCACAGATTGAAATGAAACTCCAAAATGTGCTGATAAATTAACTTGAGTAAGGTCAACAATCTTTAGTCTATAAGTGAATCAACTAAATTAATCATAGAATATTTTATGTTAATAATTAACTAACTGTCTCATAAATTCTATTTTATATAGTAACACAGAGATTTTTAGAGCCAAATTCATAAACTGTAATATCACTATAATATCAAAAAAACCAGGACCTAATTTTCTCTAGATTCCCGTCGTTATTGCGTTTTATAATATCTCGTGATTCTATTATCATTTCAATACGGAGTCAAAAACATTTCCAGCACCTCTCAAACCTAGTAAAATCAAGTCTTTCTTCCCTTCCAACCTGCCCGTGGATGTTCACTACGCTCACATCCACTACGCGGGCTGCGCCCTATATGAAAACAGCAAAAAAGGCTACTTATGAGCAAGCTCACCGTAGCCTTTTTTACAATTTTCATGCAGTTCTTTGCTTTCGCGATTATTCCCACTCGATTGTTGCTGGTGGTTTACTTGTTATATCGTACACGATGCGGTTGACGTGGTCGACTTCGTTAACAATACGGTTACTTACTCTTGCAAGGATGTCGTAAGGTATTCTTGACCAGTCTGCGGTCATGAAGTCGGATGTGTCGACGGAACGTAGTGCAACGGTGTAACTGTATGTTCGCTCGTCGCCCATGACACCAACGCTTCGTAAGTTGGTCAGTACCGCAAAGTATTGGCCTAATCCGGCTGAGATACCGGCTTTTTTAACTTCTTCTCGGAAGATAAAGTCGGCTTCACGAAGAATGTCTAACTTATCTTTGCTGATGGCTCCGATGACACGGATAGCAAGGCCCGGTCCTGGGAAAGGTTGTCTTGCAACTAAGAATTCAGGGATGCCAATGGCACGGCCCACATTACGCACTTCATCTTTGAAGAGGTCACGTAAGGGTTCGATGATTTCTTTGAAATCCACGTGTTCAGGAAGTCCACCTACATTATGATGACTTTTGATAACGGCTGCGTCTTTAGTTCCGCTCTCAATAACATCCGGATAAATCGTTCCTTGAACAAGGAAGTCAACGGTTCCGATTTTTTTGGCTTCTGCTTCGAAGACACGGATGAATTCTTCGCCGATGATTTTACGCTTTTGCTCCGGATCATCGATACCGGCTAATTTTCCTAGGAATTGATCTTCGCAATTGACTCGGATGATATTCATATCGAATTCTTCCCCGAAGACACGCTCGACATCGTCTCCTTCGTTTTTACGAAGTAAACCATGGTCGACGAAGATGCAGGTAAGTTGTTTGCCGACAGCTTTGTGAATAAGACCTGCTGCTACCGATGAGTCTACCCCACCTGATAAAGCTAAGAGTACTTTTTTGTCGCCGATTTTTTGACGAAGTTTTTCAATCTGTTCTTCTGCAAAATCGCTCATAATCCAATCTTGGCTACATCCACACACGTCAATCAAAAAGTTGACTAACATTTTTTGACCTTCCGGTGTATGATTGACTTCCGGATGGAATTGAACGCCATAGAGTTTTTTCTCGTCGTTAGCCATCGCTGCGACCGGACATGTATCCGTTTTTGCCGTAACCACAAAACCTTCTGGAGGGGTACTTACAAAATAGGTATGGCTCATCCAAGAAGTCGTTTCTTTAGATACATTTTTGAAAAGAATATGGTCTGTATCTACTTCCATATCTGTCTTACCGTATTCACGTTGAGGCGCTTTGGTTACCTCAGCTCCAAGTGTATATCCCATGAGTTGAGAACCATAACATATGCCGAGGATGGGAATACCTGCGTCAAAGATTTTGGGATCTATTTTGGGTGCGCTCTCTTCATATACAACGCTGGGGCCTCCGGTGAAGATAATCCCTTTTGGATTACGCGCAATTATTTCTTCAATGGGTGTTTCATAGTGCATTACTTCCGCATAAACATTGGCTTCACGTACACGTCTTGCTATTAACTGATTATACTGTCCACCAAAGTCTAAAACAATGACTAACTCATGATTCATGGTCAACCTCCTATATTATAAAACATTTGTAATCTACTATATCCTAGGCGTATTCAAAAGTCAAACGTTTTTCATCATTCTTAACAAAATGTTCGGTTTTGTTCCTTAGAATAAAAACCGAATCAAAAAAATCATATAAGGAAGTGATATTCCCAATAATAATGTTGATATAAATACAGCCTCCGAAGCTTCCATCACATGAGTATCATATTCTTGACAGAGAATAACGGCATTTGCTGCAACCGGCATTCCGCTTAGAATAATAACCACAGATGCAATCATGATATCCACCCCAACCAGCCATAATATAACCGCTAGTAGGGTGGGTACGAGGATGAGTTTTATAAAACTAAAAACAAAGATTCGACGTTTTCCAAGTACCGACCGTATATTTACGCCATATAGGGATGCGCCGATGACAAGGAGTGATAAGGGTGTTGTCATATCCCCGATATCGGATAAGAGTTCATTCACAAATGTCGGAAGCTCAATCGATGCAAAAAACAAGATAAGTCCAAGAACCGTTGCAATCAAACCCGGGTTAAGAAACACTTTGAGTTCAAGTTTTTGATGCTGGTCTGTGCCATGAGTTATGAATGAAATTCCTAATGTGAAAACTAAAATATTAAAGGGTAAATTTAAGATAGCTGCATAAAACAAGGCATCATTCCCAAGAACTGCACTTATAACCGGATAACCTACAAAAGCAACATTTCCAAATAAGATAATGAAGCGATAGAGGCCGACATCTTCGTATGGCACGCGCAGAAGTTTCGTCAAAGCATAGGCCGCAACGATTAAGACGCCATATTGAATGACTGCAATCAAGAGAACTTGCCAAATATCTCCTTGTGAAATCCCAGATGTATTTACCATGCTTGAGATTAACATAGCAGGCAGTGTAAATGTAAAAATTAGATTCGAAATATGTTTTGCTGCTTCTTTTTTAATTCCTTTAACTGCGACAAGTATATATCCGGCAAATAATAGGATAAATAACTGGGCTAGTTTTAATAAGACATATTGAATATCCATTGGCAACCTTTCTTCATGTATAAATTCTAGTGGTCAAAGCCGTTAAGCGCACTCATAATGGCACGAATAGACGCATTATCAATATTAGAATCTTTACCGACACCATAATGTAAAACACCGTCTTGATTCTTCAACTGAATGTATGCTGCAGCTTCTGCCGTCGCCGTCTCTGATAATGCATGCTCATTATAATTGACTAACTCATATGTCCCTTCTAACATGGGCGCAATAGCATTAAAGAAGGCAGACACCGGTCCATTTCCCTCTCCGGCAACTTGTTTATTAACACCATTGATTTTCACCGATGCCTTGACAGACATATGGCCATTTTCTTGATCATCATAAGCGTATGAAAAATGCACTAACTCATTGGGTTCAACCACATTAACAAATGTCTTATTAAAAATATCAAATATTTCCTGATTCGTCAATTCCCGACTTAAGCGATCCGCTTCTTTTTGAACATGAAAACTAATCTCCGGATGCATGGCTTTGGGACATTGGTATCCATAGTCGGATTCAAGAATATAGGCAACGCCACCTTTGCCGGATTGACTGTTAATACGAATAATGGGTTCATACATTCGTCCAATATCTGCCGGGTCAATGGGAAGATAGGGAACATCCCACACTTTTTCTTCCCGTTCTTTATAGGCTTGAAGTCCTTTTCGAATAGCATCTTGATGGGATCCGGAAAAAGCGGTGTAAACTAACTTACCTGCATAAGGATGACGATCATGCACGGTCATTCCTGTACATGTTTCATAGGTTTCGATGACCCGATTGATGTCTTCCATATGCAATCCCGGTTCGATCCCTTGTGAGTACAAGTTCATTGCCATGGTTAATATATCTAAATTCCCTGTACGCTCACCATTACCAAAAAGTGTCCCTTCCACACGATCAGCACCTGCCAAAATACCAAGCTCAGTAGCCGCTACGCCTGTTCCTCGATCATTATGGGTATGCAAGCTAATTAATACTGATTCACGGTTATTAAGATTGTTGCAGAACCACTCAACCTCATCTGCAAACACATTGGGTGTCGTCATCTCAACGGTAGCCGGAAGATTAATAATCGCCTTATGGTCAGGAGTCGGTTGCCAGGTATCAATAACGGCCTGAACCACGTCTAATGCATAGTCCATCTCTGTTCCGGTAAAACTTTCCGGTGAATACTCAAAAGTGAAATCTGTCTCCGGATATTTGGCTGCATATTTTTGTAATAGCTTTGCGCCTTCAACAGCAATGGCTTTTATCTCTTCCTTGCTTTTTTTAAAAACCATCTCCCGTTGCGCCGTGGATGTTGAGTTATAGACATGAACCACAGCAGAGTGGGCTCCTTCTAAGGCTTCAAAGGTTTTTGCAATCAAGTGTTCTCTTGCTTGAACAAGCACTTGAACTTTCACATCTTCAGGAATTCGATTTTCTTCAATTAATCGACGTAAGAAATTATACTCTGTATCGGAAGCCGATGGGAATCCAATCTCAATCTCTTTGAATCCCATATCGACAAGCATTCTAAAAAACTTCATCTTGGCTTCAATGCCCATTGGATTTGGTAAGGCCTGATTACCATCTCGAAGGTCAACACTACAAAACATAGGCGCGACTTCTTGTTCTTTGTCCGGCCATGTGCGATCCGCATATTTAAATACAGGGTATTTTTGATACTTTCCAATATTCTTATTCGTTTTCATCATTCTTATTCCTCCTAATAAAATCAAAAAAACCTCTCATCTCTATTACTCATAGAGACGAAAGGTCAACTTCCGCGTTACCACTCAAATTCATTCCTCAGAATGCACTCACAAAGATACTAACATATCTTCTTGATATAACGGTCAATACCGGCAATGTCTACTCATCTTCAACACGCAACTCCAAGGCTAGTTCATAATCTATCCAATGTTGTTTCACACCATCCAACAACTCTCTGAAAATTTCAAGAAAACTACTGCTCCTTTTCACAGTTTTTATTCCATGTAGTTTTAAAAAATGATACACCATCTTAAATCCTTTGTCAAGCCTTTTAGAAAAATTGATGAACTACCATGAAGATGATAATGACCACCAGAGACGGTAGCATATTCATCACTTTTATGGCCTTCAGTTCAAGGATATTCAGTGCGAGAGCGATTAAAAGCAGTCCTCCGACAGCACTGAGTTCTGTAATCATGGGTTCATTAAGATAATTTTGCAAATAGCCTGCTAGTAGTGTCAGTCCGCCTTGAAAGATAAACAAGGGGATAACGCTAAAGATGACGCCAATACCTAAGGTTGAAGCTAATGCAAGGGCCGCAAAACCATCCATAGTCGCCTTGGTCAAGAGTAAGTCCGGCGACTGGTTTACTCCTTCTTGAATAGCACCTAATATTGTCATTGAGCCCATACAAAAGAGTAAAAAGGCGGTAATTAATCCTGTTGAAAAATTAGAATCCTTGGATTTGAGCCGCTTCTTAAAGCGTTCGCTCAATCGATTTAATTGTTTATCTAAGTCAAGTCCTTCACCAACAATACTTCCAATAATGATACTAAAAACCATAAATAACTGTTGCTGGGATTGAATGGCCATAGAAACGCCAAGTATTAATGTAAAAACGCCAATACCGTTAAATGCAATGTCGATAAATCGTTTAGGTACTTTGGAATGAAACAGCATACCAATGGTTCCGCCAATAATAACTGTAACAACGTTAACTACGGTACCGATCATAGCTTATCCGCGATGTTCATAATCATCCGATACGTTTCGTCATAGGACAAACATGGATCTGTAATGGATTTTCCGTAACATCCTCCGTCAATGCTTTGACTTCCGCCTTCAATATAGCTTTCAATCATAAGACCCTTGACAATATTTTTGATTCTGGAATCATAATTTCTATTGCGAATAATTTCATTGGCAATTCGTGGTTGTTCTGCGTATTGTTTATTGGAATTGGCGTGATTGGTATCGATAATAACTGCCGGAAACTCTAATTCCCGTTGCTCATATTGGTCAATCAAATAGCGTATATCTTCATAATGATAATTGGGGAAGTTTCGTCCGTATTGATCGACAAAACCACGTAATATAGCATGGGACAAAGGATTTCCCGATGTTTTTACTTCAAAACCTCTAAAGATAAAGTTGTGATCAATCTGGGCTGCACGAATGGCATTTAACATGACTGTAATATCGCCACCTGTTGGATTCTTCATACCGACAGGGATATCTAAACCACTCACGGTTAAACGGTGTTGCTGATTTTCAACACTTCTAGCACCAATCGCCACGTAACTTAATATGTCATCTAAATATGCATAGTTTTCCGGATATAGCATTTCATCGGCACTTGTCATGCCTGAAATCTCAGCCGCTTTAATATGAAGCTGGCGAATGGCTTTGATTCCTGCCACCATGTCCGATGCTTCCAAGGGATTGGGTTGGTGTAACATGCCCTTATACCCTTCACCGGTTGTTCTTGGTTTGTTGGTATATATTCTGGGAATAATAATAATCTTATCTTCAACTTTTTCTTGAAGCGTTGTCAAACGCTCAATATAGTCTAATACTGCCACTTCATTATCGGCAGAACAAGGACCAACGACAAGAATGAATTTGTCGCTCTTGCCAACAAAAACATCTTTAATCGCTTGATCCCTTTGTATTTTTCTTTGTTTTATTGCATCAGATACCGGTAACTCTTCCATAATTTCTTTCGGGTTTGGAAGTTGTATAATATATTCTAAGCTCATCTTTTCTTCCTCCATTTTATATTGATTCTACTTTATATTAGAAAAATGGATTTGTCAACCCTTTATTACTATATCACTTTAAACCGACAAAGTTTTATATCTTAAAGGGGAGCTTAACTTTCATTGTTGTTCCCTGTCCAACCTGGCTTTTTACTGTGATTTTACCGTGATACAATTCGACAATATGTTTAACAATAGACAAGCCTAGACCGGTACCCCCTTGTTTTCTAGAACGTCCTTTGTCAACGCGATAAAACCGTTCAAAAAGTCGTTCAAGATGTTTCTCGTCAATACCTATACCCGTATCTGTTATCTTGATATTCAAAAATTGTTCGTCTCTTGATTGACTACACTCTATACTTACAGAGCCTTCTTCCGTGTATTTGATGCTATTATCGATCAAATTTATCAACAACTGTTTAATTCGATCTTTATTACATTCTAGCAAGGGTAAATCTTCTTGCACTGAAATATTGAGATCCAAATTTTTCTGTTCTGCTTTTATGGACAGTACATCAATAACCTCACCAACAATATCAGCAATCGGATAGACCCCAACATTACGATCGATCTTCATGCTTTCAATTTCAGATAGAATTAATATATCCTCAATTAAAATCGCTAGCCGTTCCGCTTCAATATCTATAATATCCAAAAACCGTTCGGATACCTCGGCGTCATTCATTGCTCCGTTTTTCAATGTATCCACAAAACCTTTAATCGAGGTTAATGGCGTTTTTAACTCATGGGTAACATTAGATACAAACTCTTGGCGAATCATTTCAAGTTTTCTGATTTTTGTAATATCCTCAACGATAATTAATATACCATGTAAAGTATTCTTACTCGTCCTACTTTTTATTGGCGTTGCTGAAAATTTTAGTATTTTTTCTTCAAGGCCCTTTTTCATCGTCGCTTCTTCTTCAATATACTCGCCATCTTCAATCGATTTCTCAATCACCTTAAACATATTCGTATTACGTGTCACTTCATAAAATAATTTTCCTTCAAGCGGGCCTTTTAAACTTAATATTTCGCTAAAGGGTTTATTTGCAAAAACGATCTGATAAGATTCATCAATGGCTGCCAAACCAAGATCCATACTAACGAGAATGGATTCAAGTTCCGCGTTTTTCTGTTCAATCTGCCATAAGTTTTTGCGCATTGTAAAGGTCATTAAGTTAAAGGCATCCGCAAGTTTTCCCAATTGATTTTTATCATCGACGTATACTTTATGGTCGTAATCACCCGATGTGATTTTTTCTGCTATCGTTGTAAACTCGTTGATTGGATTCATTAAGCGGCGTATGAAAAAGAATGCTGCTATCGATGAGAGTATTAGACCTAGAATCAGTCCAATAACAACAGACTCTAGCATATCACTGATAAGGGCTTGAATATTGTCTGCCGGAACCGATATCCTTAGAACTCCCTGAATATCATCATATTCGAATGGTTTAGCAAAATAGTACAAATACGCTCCCATAGTACTACTATAGCGAAGTTCCGGTTCTCGTATTCCTCGAAGGGCATTCTTAAATTCTGTACGGTTAGCATGATTTTCCATTGTAGTGGGATCATTGAGTGAATCTGCAAGAACAAGGCCATCGTCGGCTATTAATGTAATCCTTACATTTGTCTGTTTTCCATATGTAATGATAATCTCTTGCAAGCTTTGTTCTGACGTCATCATCTCATATTTAATCAAACGATCAATAAGCTCAATTTTTTGTTGTGAATCTTGTGTTGTTTGTTCAAAAAAATGACGGTTTACTTTTTGCCATGAAAACAAAACCGTCACTATAATCGTAATTGCTACAATCGCTATATATGTTGCTAATAATTTTTTACCCATACGCTCACCTCTATTTAAACTTATATCCTACGCCGCGAACCGTTTTAATGTATTGGGGATTTTTATCATCGGCTTCGATTTTTTTTCTTAGATTTCGAATGTGTACATCCACCGTTCGAGTCTCACCATAATATTCATATCCCCATATTTTTTCTAATAAATATTCCCGGTCAAAAACACGACCTTTGTTCTTTGCTAATAAATATAATAGTTCAAATTCTTTGAGCGGTAATTCAATCTTTTCTCCATCAATCATAATCTCATGCGTCGACCGATTGATCTCAATACCGGAAACTGTAATCACGTCATCTGTCGGAATTGAATTTTCGTTGCGAATCTTATTCAACTCACTGGTACGGCGAAAAACAGCTTTCATACGGGCAACAAGTTCGTGACTTCCAAAAGGTTTACCTATATAGTCATCTGCACCCATCTCAAGTCCTAAAACCGTATCGATTTCTTCACTTTTTGCTGTTAACATAATCACCGGAATTTGTTTCAGTTTAGGATTATTGCGGATTTGCCGAAGAACTTCTAAGCCATCAATGCCGGGAAGCATTAAATCTAACAGAATTAAGTCCACAGCATTATTTTCTAATATTTTTAGCCCTGTTTCTCCATCAAGTGCTTGTAAGACCTGATAGCCATTTTTTTCAAGGTTATATCTAAGTAGTTCAAGAATATGTTCTTCATCATCAATCGTTAAAACAGTATTAACCGCCATGGTTTCCTCCATTAATTATTGCAATTCGCCTGTTCCGTAGTATATGATCCACTCTGCAATATTTGTTGCATGATCTGCCATACGCTCAAGATATTTATTAATCAAAATGTAGTTTGTGGAATCTTGTATGAGTTCTGAATCCTCTTGCATAATTTGGATAAGTTTATTCATCAATTTATTAAAATAATCGTCGATAACATCATCACGTTGAATAATTTCTTTGGCCAATTCAACATCTTTACGAATATATGCATCAATAGTGTCTGAAATCATTAAGCTAACAGCATCCGCCATTAAGGGTAAAAATTCTAGCTTTAAAAAGGGCTGCTTTTCGGTTAAGCGAACCACATATTCACTAATATCTTCGCAGTGATCTGCTATACGTTCTAAATCGGTGACAATTTTTAGAATAGAAATAATATCGCGTAAGTCAGTGGCAATGGGTTGCTGTCTCGCAATCGTAATCAAACACTCTCGCTCAATCTTTCGTTCCATTTCATCAATTAAATCGTCTTTTTTAATGACATGCATAGCAAGCTCTTTATTTCGTGTCTTTAGGGCTTCAATCATATCTTGAATCGATTCTTCAATAAAAGCACCCATTTTTATAATATCTTTATGTAATCGATTTAATTCTTTTTCAAATTCATATCTAACTGGCATCGTCTTTCCTCCAAAACACTTATTATTTTACGCTAAGTAAACTTTAATTGCAATATATCATCCAAAACGACCGGTAATATAATCTTCCGTCTTCTTGTTTTTTGGGTCTCTAAATATGATTTCTGTCTCATCAATTTCTAAAAGTTCACCTAGCAAAAAGAACGCTGTTTTATCTGATATTCTTGCCGCTTGCTGCATATTATGTGTAACCATAACAATGGTATATTTTTCCTTTAATTCTGTTGCTAAGTCTTCAATTTTCAATGTTGAAATCGGGTCAAGTGCCGATGTTGGTTCATCCATAAGTAAGACTTCCGGTTCAACTGCTAATGCTCTTGCGATACATATTCTCTGTTGTTGACCACCTGAAACACCTAATGCACTTTTTTTAATTCGATCCTTAACTTCATCCCATATCGCTGCTTGTCGAAGACTGCGTTCAACTATATCATCAAGCTGAGATTTTTTCTTTATCCCATGCATTCTGGGTCCATAAGCAACATTATCATAGATGCTCATAGGAAATGGATTTGGCTTTTGGAAAACCATTCCTACACGTGAACGTAAACTAATAACATCAATATTTCCATAAATATCTTCATTATCTAATAAGACTTTACCCTGAACTGTTACGCCTTCAATTAAATCATTCATACGGTTTAATACGCGTAAAAAGGTTGATTTTCCACAACCGGAGGGTCCGATAAATGCCGTTATTTCATTTGCCTTAATCTCAAGATTCACTTTCTTGAGCGCTTGAAAATCACCGTAAAATAAGTCGAGATCTTCTACTTTGAACTTCGTTTGATTTGTCATCATTGCACCTCTTAATCGTATTTGTCTATTAAGACTATATCATTTTTCGGTAAACTTCATATACATCCAATGTTAAATTTATGTAAAGTAAAAGACTGTATCACACGTTTAGTTGCGATACAGTCTTTTTTTCATAAACTTTACTTTGCCATTTCTAAAGCAATTTCCATCATTTTTGTAAATGCATTTTGTCGTTCTTCACTTGTTGTCGCTTCGCCTTTAACCAAAGAATCTGAAACCGTAAGTAAACAAGCGGCTTTTTTTCCAAGTACTTTGGCATTTGCAAACAGTGCAAAAGATTCCATTTCCACTGCCATACATCCTTCTTCATCACGAATTTTTTCATAGTCAGTAAAATTTTCACGATAAAATACATCTGAAGAGTGAATACGCACGCGAGTTAGTGGAATGTCTAATTCTCCCGCAAAGGTAGCTAATTGATTATTCAAGTCTTTGTCTGCTTCAATTGTCGACTCTTGGTAACCGCTTTGAACCTTGGCATAGGTTGATTCCGACCATGCATCTTGTACTAATAATACATCATATAAATTCAACTTATCTGAGTATGCTCCACATGAACCGATACGAATAATATTCTCGACATCATAAAACTTAAATAACTCATAGGAATATATTCCGATACTTGGCATGCCCATTCCTGATCCAAATACAGAAATACGACGTCCTTTATATGTTCCCGTGTATGCTAATGCATTTCGAACGCTATTGACTTGAACGACATCTTCTAAAAAAGTTTCTGCAATGAATTTTGCCCGTAATGGATCTCCAGGCATTAAGACTGTTTTTGCAAAATCATCTTTGTTGCTTACTTCAATATGTGGTGTTGGTATTCCCATTATCCTCTTCCTCTCTTTTAACAATTATTTTTTTATTGTCCGACTGAATAGTTTGGTGCTTCTTTTGTAATCTGTATATCGTGTGGATGGCTTTCTTTTAGGGAAGCCGCAGTAATCTTGACAAACTGTCCTCGTGTTCTTAATTCTTCAATGGTATGCGTGCCTGCATAACCCATTCCTGAACGTAATCCACCAATCATTTGATAGATGGTATCTTCAACAAGACCTTTGTAAGGAACACGACCCTCGACACCTTCCGGAACGAGTTTTTTTGCATCTTCTTGGAAATATCGATCTTTACTTCCTTTTTCCATGGCTGCTAACGAGCCCATACCACGATATACCTTATACTTTCGTCCTTGATATAGTTCTGTCTCCCCCGGTGATTCTTCACATCCTGCAAAGAGACTTCCCATCATACAGATGTATCCACCTGCTGCAATCGCTTTAACAACATCACCGGAATATTTAATACCACCATCAGCAATGATTGGCACATCATATTGGGCAGCAACTTCAGCACAATCACTAATTGCCGTGATCTGAGGCACACCCACTCCTGCTACAACACGTGTTGTACAGATTGATCCAGGTCCAATCCCTACTTTGACAGCATCTGCACCGGCTTCAATAAGTGCTTTGGTTGCTGAACCTGTAGCAACGTTACCTGCTACTACTTGAAGATCCGGATACTTTGCTTTTACTTTTCTTACGGCTTCTAAAACGCCCTCTGAATGTCCATGTGCCGTATCAAGCACAATGGCATCTACGCGAGCATTATTCAATGCTTCTATACGATCCATCATGTTGCCGGTAATTCCTACCGCAGCTGCAACACGAAGGCGTCCTTGGTCATCTTTGGCTGACTCCGGATAAAGAATTGCTTTTTCAATGTCTTTTATTGTAATCAGTCCTGAAAGATTTCCCTCTTCATCAACGATGGGTAATTTTTCAATACGGTATTTGGCTAGAATTTCCTTAGCGGTTTCTAAATTCGTACCAATCGGGGCAGTTATAAGATCTTTGCTGGTCATAACTTCTTCTATTTTTTTGTTAAAATCTGTTTCAAAACGTAAATCTCGATTGGTCAAAATACCGACGAGTTTTTTAGAACCCTCTTCAACAATAGGCACACCTGAGATTCTAAATTTTGCCATAAGCTCATTGGCTTCATAGACATAATGACTTGGGTTTAAATAGAAAGGATCGATAATAACGCCATTCTCTGAGCGTTTTACCTTGTCAACTTCTACGGCTTGTTCTTCAATGGACATATTCTTATGAATGACGCCGATTCCACCTTGTCTGGCCATCGCAATAGCCATTCTCGCCTCAGTTACTGTATCCATGCCTGCACTTACTAATGGAATGTTCAACTTGATTTTCTTGGTAAACCATGTCGAAATATCGACATCTTTCGGTAAAACTTTTGAATGTGCAGGAATTAATAAAACATCATCGAAGGTTATGCCTTCTTTTACAATTTTGTTCATGGGAGTCCTCTCTTTCGAAACTGAAAACGTAATTTACTTTTAAGTTATATGAGAGTTTAGCAAAAATCATTCGGCTTGTCAATATCAATCTCATCATCAATCATAACCGATAAATCTTTTGACAAATCTACCTCTGCCAGGATTGTCTGAATATCACTTGGGTCGACGACCCGTATTATGGGTCGTGTCGGCATATTTTCATTTAGCTTTGCAACAACTCCTATACGTCCGTCACTAAGTCGAACACCTAATCCTATGGGATATGGAGATACTGAGCTTCTAAAAATACGTACGATATCCGGGTCAAACCATGTATATGCTCTTGATACAATTAATTCAATGATTTCATAATGTTTCATTGGTTCTGTTATTGAATTATTGTATACCAAATTATCATATTCGTTTGCAATGGCAACAATTCTTGAAAACTCATGAATATTCTCATTTTTCTTACCTAGTGGAAATCCGGTGCCATCAAACATCTCATGGTGTGTTAAAGCTACATTAGCTGCTAAAAGTGAGCTGCCGGGTATGGCCTTTATTAGTTCATATCCGAAGCGGACATGTTCACGATATGTAATCAACTCTTGTTCATTGTAGTTTTCTCTATATCTTGTTACATCAATATCTTCTATTTTCGTTTTTCCTAAATCATGTAAAAGAGCACCTAAAGCTAGGTGTTTTAATTGAGTATCATTATAGCCTTTTTTCTTAGCAATGAACAAGGCGATTATACATACGTTAATTGAATGCATATGTAAATATTCACTGCTGTTACGAATTTCTTGCAGACTAATCATTACGCGTGGATTCGCTAAAACTTGTGTAATAATGACTTCAACATTTTTAACAATAACTTCATTAACCGAAAAATGTCCGGCCTTGATCATGTTAATACTTTCTTTTAAAACTCGTTTTGTTTCCAATTTAGTTTTATCCGAAACTAAATCATCAATCTCAATATCTTGTGAGATTGCATCTTTTATGTAAATATATGCTAAATCAAGTTGTTTAATCTTTTCAATGTAGTTTTGTGTTAGATTCGTCCCGTCCCTCAATAAAATCACGCCATTATTAGCATAGATTGGTTTTGCCAATTCCATGCCAGCTTTTAATCTAGTAACATTTATTCTTCTCATACGAATCTTCCTCTAAAACAATTTATTTTTTCACTTTACGAGGTATGTACATCTTAATCCCATCGATTAAAGTATCATTAGGTTCCATTAATAGTTTTGTTCTCTTACCATCATGATCAAGTATCCCTGCGTATAGATTATCATTTTCCAGTCCTGAACTAAAATCTAATGTTTTTTCCACATTGCTTGTTTCCTGTTTGTAATCCGGATGTTTTACATTTACAAATACATGAAATGATCGTACATCTACGGAAATTGCTCGCTTACGTTTGCTCTTGTTAAATATTCGATCAACGTCCAATTCACCATTCGTAAAGATATACTCATATTCAATATTCAAACGTCGAATTAAAAATACGGCTAACCATCCTATAACAACAACTAGAGGTAACAATAACCCCATGCCTGTAATAAATGGAACCATAGATGCAATAAGAATAAGGACAATTGCGCCTACAATGATTCCCGCTTTTTTCATCATATCTTTTCCGTTGTTTTCTCTTTTTACC
Organism: Clostridiales bacterium UBA2432; assembly: GCA_002342805.1. GTDB lineage: Bacteria > Bacillota > Clostridia > Lachnospirales > Vallitaleaceae > UBA1351. The sequence goes on from DDQW01000057.1 coordinate 15,414, forward strand.
AGTTGTTCTTTAAACACGTCATTATAAGCCATTATTTTCCTCCTAGAGATATATTGCAAAACGCTACTTCTATTATAACGAATTTTATGCTTATAAACAAGTAAAAAGAAGTTGTTGTAGACAACAACTTCTTTTTTATAGTTAAATCCGACTTACATCATACCCATTCCAGGTGCTCCGCCCATACCTGCAGCACCCATTCCAGGATTTTCTTCCGGTAAATCAGCGACAACCGATTCAGTAGTAAGTAGTGTTGATGCAACCGAGTTGGCATTTTGCAATGCACTACGTGTGACTTTTGATGGGTCGATAATACCGACTTCAACCATATCCACATATTTCTCTGTCAATGCATCGAATCCAATACCGTTTTCGGATTCCTTAACTTTACTTACAATCACTGAACCTTCTAGTCCTGCATTGGTTACAATTTGACGTAAAGGAGATTCGAGTGCTTTTAATATTAACTTAGCACCTGTTCGTTCATCACCTTCAAGAGTTTCAATTAATTGTTCCACTTCTTTTGAAGCATGAACATAGGCTGTACCACCACCGGCAATAATACCTTCTTCAACCGCCGCACGTGTAGCAGCTAAGGCATCTTCCATACGAAGTTTTTTCTCTTTCATCTCTGTTTCAGTTGCTGCACCGACTTTAATGACTGCAACACCACCGGCTAATTTTGCCAAACGTTCTTGTAATTTTTCTTGATCAAATTCTGAGCTTGTCTCTTCAATCTGGGCTTTGATTTGAGCAATACGGGCATGAATATCGTCTTTGTTACCTGCACCATCAACAATGACAGTATTCTCTTTTTGAACTTTAACCGTTTTTGCACGACCCAATTGTTCCATTGTAGTTTCTTTTAGGTCTAAACCAAGTTCTTCTGAAATAACGGTTCCACCAGTTAAGGTTGCAATATCTTGTAACATAGCTTTACGTCGGTCACCAAAACCTGGTGCTTTTACCGCAACACAGTTAAATGTTCCACGTAGTTTATTTACGATAAGTGTTGTTAAGGCTTCGCCTTCAACATCTTCAGCAATAATCAATAGTTTTTCACCCGACTGAACGATTTGTTCAAGAATTGGTAAAATCTCTTGTATATTTGTAATCTTTTTATCTGTGATTAAGATATATGGGTTTTCTAAGTTTGCTTCCATTTTTTCCATGTCTGTTGACATATATGCGGATAAATATCCACGATCAAACTGCATACCTTCAACGACTTCAAGTTCTGTCATCATTGTCTTTGATTCTTCAATGGTAATAACACCATCTGTGGACGCTTTTTCCATCGCTTCTGCTATTAATTGTCCAACTTCATCATCACCCGCTGATATAGCCGCTACTTTAGCGATTTGATCTTTTCCGTTTAAGGTTTGACTCATTGCCTTAATAGCATCTACCGTAACCGCTGTCGCTTTTTGCATACCACGTCGTAAAATAATCGGATTGGCGCCTGCTGCAACATTTTTTATACCTTCTTGAATCATTGATTGAGCTAAAACTGTTGCTGTTGTCGTACCGTCACCGGCCACATCATTTGTTTTTGTAGCAACCTCTTTAACCAATTGGGCACCCATATTTTCAAAGGGATCTTCTAACTCAATATCTTTTGCGATAGTTACACCGTCGTTGGTAATTAATGGTGAACCGAATTTTTTATCAAGGACAACGTTACGTCCTTTAGGTCCTAATGTAACTCTTACTGTATTTGCTAACTGATCAACACCTTTTTCAAGTGCACTTCTTGCTTCAGCACCAAATAAAATTTGCTTTGCCATAATTCTCTACCTCCATATATTGATAATGAATGTTTATTCTTTTATTCTACAATGGCTAATATATCATTTTGTCGAACGATAATATAGTCTTCACCTTGAAGTTTGACTTCTGTTCCTGCGTACTTTGAATAGATAATCTTATCTCCGACTTTTACTTGCATTTGAACTTCTTTTCCGTCAACGATTCCTCCCGGACCTACGGATACAACCTCAGCTTCTTGAGGTTTTTCTTTTGCTGCACCAGGTAATACAATTCCTGATTTTGTTGTTTCTTCTGCCTCTAATTGCTTAATGACCACTCTGTCTCCTAATGGCACCAATTTCATAATTAAACCTCCTTGAATTATTACTCGTTTTTTTCTTTTGTTAGCACTCATTAAGTTTGAGTGCTAATCTAACTATATAATATATGATTCTTTTTTATTTTGCAAGTCAATTTTTACATTTTTATAGATTTTTTATGATTTGTCGACCATACTCAAAAATGTATTGCTGGGCAATACCTGCATACTTTCCAAACATCTTTTTTCCATAGTTTTGAATATCTATATCTTTTGACTTTACTCCTAAGTCATCGTAGAGATAAATCATGGTTTTTCGCATCCATACATCCACAGGAAATGCTTCTAAATCCCCTAGACCAAAGAGCATAACACATGAGGCTACTTTATCTCCGACCCCTTTTATTTGTTTAAGCATAGGCAATTGGGCCTTGGACAATTGAACAAGGTCACAATTCACTAAGCGAACAGCATCTTCAAGATATGGCGCACGATATCCGAACTTCATGTCTCGAAATTCTTCTTCCTTGACATGATTCAATGCCTGACTTGTGGGAAATGCATAGATAGGAATTGATTCAACCTTGCCTAGATAGCGACCATATTTAACGGATAGCTCATTGACGAGTTTTCGAATCTGAGGAATAGCTTTGGACTGAGATATAATAAAGGTCATAAGCATTTCAAATGGGTCTTGTCGCAGTATTCTGAGTCCCATTTGCTCCTTTATAACGCCTTCAAATCTTGCATCTGCATGAATAATGCTTTGATTAATCGCTTGATAATCAAGATCTAATCCTAAATAGGGGTACCATATCGATTGGAATTCTTCCGGTTCACATTCAAATTGATAGCCTCCATCTATCTTAGACACTACAACATAGTGGTCTTGATAGATTAATACAAAGCTATCTTCAGATAATATTTCATATCGAAATACTTGACCACTTTGAAGAATTTTCAGTATATCCAAATCATAATCTTCAATTTTTAACACATACATTTTTTACTCCTTATGTTATAATACTAGTGTCGCATGATAATCATAACATATAATAGACCTAAAACATAGAAGGAGTTCTTATGGCAAAAGAAGAAATATACACAATTCCCCTATGGGATGCAGTAAAAGATGAAGGCGAATGTCCTTTTTGTTTTCTGGAAAAAAAGCTGGAAAAAGATCTGATTGATTTTTGTTTAAGCGATGCTTACATGCAATCTGATTTTCGACAAACAACCAACAAAATCGGTTTCTGTCAAAGCCACTTTAGGCAACTCTTTCAATCTCCAAACCGTCTTGGTTTAACACTGGTAAATCAAAGCCATACTATGGAAATGCTTGAAGAGTTTAAAAAGGCAACCCAAAATTTAAAAAGCACTAAAAAACTTTTTAAGAAAAAAACAGACGAGGATAACCCTATCCATAAATTATATCAACGACTCACGGATGAATGTTATATATGTGGACGTATAAATGAAACGATGACACGCTACTTCGAAACCTTTTTTTACTTATATAAAAAAGATGCTGCATTTAGAGACTTTCTTCCTCAGACAAAAAGTTTTTGTATGCCCCATTATCTAAGGTTAATAGAAGTGGGTCAAACAAATGCCAGCCCTTCTGTCTTTGAGAACTTTATGGAAGAAAGCAAACCCCATTTTATTGAAAACATGGAACGCGTTCTTGCCGATATGCAATGGTTTGTTAATAAATTTGATTATAGAAATGATAAAGAGCCCTGGAAAGATGCCAAGGATGCTCCCAAACGCTCAATCCAAAAAATAAATGGCACTCTCTTATAAACCCATAAAAAATCACAGCATTAATCCTGCTGTGATTTTTTTTCTTTTTTTTCCTGTTCTCTAATTAATTCCTTGACATCATACACCTTATCTCGTAATCGATTAGGCACGTCTGAATGTCCAATGACCCTGCCTAACCATTGCTTTGAAATTTTTGAATCTCCTAAGCGACGAGCTAATTCTGCGATAATATATTCCATTGTCATCTCATCAATCCCCATTACGGGAAATTTTTCTGTTGCATACGCCAATTTGAAACCTTCAAATGCTTTTTCAACAAAGACAATCTCATAGGTTCTTAATTTTTGTAATAGTGCATCGTCTTTTTGCTCTAAAGCTTGAAGCGACTCCTGCCAACCACGATACAACCAACTGATTTTAAGGCAAATATAGGCCTTAATACCATTACTATCTCCACCGACTGCACTATTAAGCAAGACCAGCTTATATCGTTCAACAGACTCTTCGTACGTTAGAATTTCATTATATTTATGCCCGATGTAATTGCGGGTAATGTTCTCGATGACAGCTCTTTTTTTCTTCTCAGTGATATTTTTAAAGTATTTATTAATAGCTGCATATCCACAATAATTGCAAACCGTCACATCATATGGCAAGGGATCAAAACCTACATACCGAGGCCGTAAATCCAGTTCAGTTCCTTGAAAGCGAACCCGTCCACTTCGAACCGTCGACGAATGAAATGAATGTTTACACACCGGACAATCAACTTTGCGCTGATAGATATAGGTTTGAACTTTTAGCTGCGCTTCTTTTTCTTTTGATATCACTTTTTTCTTCGGTTGCTCTTTTTCCTGAAAAAGATCAGCATCAGAAATGTTCTTGAAACCTAACTCTTCAAGATCTTTAAAAATATTTTCCATTCTATCCACCTTATTTGTAAGAACTCTTTAACGAAACAGCAAGATTCAGCACTAGCTTTGAATCCGTTGTCTCCTTAGGATCAATATTGAAATATCCGTGTCGAACAAATTGGAATTTATCTTCAACATGGTATTCACTAACAATAGGTTCAATCATCGCTTTCGGATAGACAAGCTTGGAGTTTTCATTAAATACTAAGGTACTATCTTCACTGTCTTTGGCTTCCACAAATAAACGATCATACATGTGAATCTCTGCTGGGACTCCCCTTGACGCAGATACCCAATGAATCGTTCCTTTGGGTTTTCTTTCACTAAATCCACTTCCGCTTTTTGTCGCAGGATCATAAGTACATTTTAGTTCAATAACCTGACCGTTCTCGTCCTTAATAACCTCTTCACATCGAACAAAATATGCATGCATCAATCGGACTTCAACGCCTGGTGATAAACGTCGATATTTTTTATTTGGAGGAACTTCCATAAAATCTTCACGTTCGATATATATCTCTCGTGTAAATGGAATATCATGAGAACCTAATTCTTCGTTTTCCGTGTTATTTACTGCAGGTAAATATTCGACTTTATCCGGGTCATAATTTGTTATTGTTATCTTAAGCGGATCAATCACAGCCATAATTCGAGGAACCTTTAACTTAAGATCTTCACGAAGCGCATGTTCTAACATGGCAATATCAACTTTTGATTTGCTTTTAGATAGACCGACCATTTCAAAGAATTTTCGAATAGATTCTTTGGTGTATCCCCGGCGTCTTAAGCCTCTAATCGTAGCTAATCTCGGATCATCCCAACCATCAATCAATCCTTCTTCAACAAGTGGGCGAATTCGACGCTTACCAAGAATCGTATGTGATAAACTCAGCTCTGCAAATTCAACTTGGCGTGGTGGGTTCTTCCATTCTAGGGCTTCAAGTACCCAATCATAAAGGGGACGATGGTCCTCAAATTCTAAACCACATAAAGAATGACTTACTCCTTCAATGGCATCTTCAATAGGGTGTGCAAAATCATAGAGAGGATATACACACCACTTATCACCTGCCGCATAATGCTCCATATGAGAAATACGATAGATACCCGGATCGCGCATATTCATATTGGGTGATGCCATATCAATCTTGGCACGTAATATCTTAGTCCCGTCAGGGAATTCTCCATTTTTCATACGCTCAAACAAGTCGAGATTCTCTTCAACACTTCGACTACGATAGGGGCTTTCTTTTCCCGGTTCTGTCAATGTCCCTCGATACTCGCGCATCTGTTCAGGTGTTAAATCACAAACATATGCTTTTCCTCGTTTAATTAATTCAATCGCTGAATCATAGAGTTGTTCAAAATAACTTGAAGCAAAAAAAACTCGGTCTTCATAGTTGGCCCCCAACCATGCCACATCTTCTTTAATGCTTTCAACAAATTCAATTTTTTCTTTTGATGGATCTGTATCATCAAAGCGAAGATTAAATAGACCGTTGTATTTTTCTGCAATTGTGTAATTCGTTGTGATTGCTTTTGCGTGGCCGATATGCAAGTAACCATTTGGCTCGGGAGGAAACCGAGTAATCACAGTAGACGTTCTGCCCTCTTGAATATCTTTATCGATAATATGTTCAATAAAACTTTTAGAAATTGTTTCTTCCATTAAAAGCCTCCTAAGTTTAGTATACGACATATACAAAATATGAATAATTGTATCACAGAGTTTCTCTGATATCAAGGTCTCATGTGCTCTTAAAAAAAGGATATATACGTTTTGTATACATCCTTTATCCTTTTTAATTAAACAAACTTAAATCTTGTTATCCTTGAACAAGGTATTGTAATAATAATGCAATATCTTCCGGCTCAGATACTAGTAATTCAATCTCTTCAATTCTAGGATCTGAGAACATATTTGTTAACGAAACATATTGAGATAATTTCGATTTTAAGTTTAAACGGTCTCCTTGCTTTGTTACAAGTTCAACGCGTCCTTTACATTGATCAACTGTTTCAAAAAAACGGTCGACGTTTTTAATATTTTTTATAATCATAACTCTCTTCCTTTCCTCAAATATTATTTACTTCATGTTACACCTAATCTAGTAAACCTGTCAAGTTGTAAATTTCTCAACAATCTTTTTCAAATTATCTGCAATGGCTTTATTGGCTTGGGTATGTTTTGAAACTTGATCTGTACTTTCTGTAACTTCCCTTGCCTTACCATTAATCTTAGAAATACTTTGATGTGCATCCTTCGTTTTGTCGGATATATCATAAATGTTCTGTGACATTGATTGTATACTTGCCATAAGCTCTTCACTTGTTGCGCTGAGGTTTGTAATCAAATCATCCATAGCACTTGCATCATCGCTGTATTGTTCACCTGTATTTACAAGTGCTTCATAATCTTTAACCACACGTGAATTCAAGAAATCAAGCATTTCACTCGATGTTGTATTTAAACGATTGACGGCATGAATAACAATAGATGTAATATTTTGGATTTTATTTGCAGTCTCTGCAGAAACCGATGCCAGTTTACGTATTTCATCTGCTACAACTGCAAATCCTTTACCTGATTCACCTGCTCTTGCCGCTTCAATAGCTGCATTAAGCGCCAAGAGATTGGTTTGTTCTGTAATATCCATAATAGCATCTGTAAGCATTGAAATATCTTTAACCTGAATAGACTCTTGCATGGCATCATTAATCTCTGCTTCAATGGTTTGAACGATCAAGTCCGCATCTTCCTTAGACTCAATGGCTTTATTTTTCAATGTATTGGCGCGTTTTGAAATTTCGTCAACACGTCCCGCGCCATTTTGGGCACTAGTGGCTATGGATTCTACAACCACTTCAATCTCACGAATATTGTTGGTTATGGCTTCCGTTTCTCTGTCAATCACTGAAATATTGACATCCATATCTTCGGTTGTTCCAGTAATCAAGCGAACATCTGCAATCAATATTTCACCGCTTTGCTCAACCAGTTCTGCTTCAGTTCGTACTTGGTTTGTACTTTCTTTAACTTCTGCAACAATCTCTTTCATGTTTTTCAAAAACAGATTAATACTTGTCGCTAACTCGCCCATCTCATCATGGGTTTTAAACTGAATCTCTTGACTTAAGTCTCCGCCCTGATTCGCTAAGACATCTAGTCGTGATTGGAGTTGTTTAATCGGCTTAACAATTCGCCATAAGTTAAAGATGGCAAATAAGATACTAATAGCAATACCAACAATTGATACCAGAACAAAAATATTCATCAGAGCGCTGGTCTGTTCTTCTAATGCTTGTTCTCTTGCTTTTGAGCGCGTGTCTGTTTCTTCAATCATAGTATCTAAGTATGAAGATAGGCTATCATATGAATTTTTACCTTCCCCATTCATGATTTGCATGATGTTATCTTGATTGTCACTAGCCAACATTTTTTCATGAATAGTCAAATAATTTTGCCACGTGTAAAATACAATGTCATAACTTTTTCTTTCCGCCGGTTGCAACAGATTTTTATAGGACTCAAGCAGCTCATTGATACGACTTTCAATTGTTGTTAAATTTGTAATTGCATAATTTCTGTCATCCTCTGTCGTTGACATCATATACATATATTCCGCATTCCTATAGTCCGACACTAGCTTGCCTAGCTCCTTGGCCTGGACCAATTGAGGAATGATTTGATCAGTTACCTGCTTGGATTGATTCACTAGAGATCCTGTCATCATCATACTTAATCCAAATAAAATTACCATCACAAGAACAACTAAACTATAGGATAGAATTAATCGTAATTTGATGGTAATTCGTGGTTTTCTCATTTTTCTCATAGGCGCTTCTCCTTTATAGGTATTTCTTACTATATTATACCAAAGTTTGAGAAGCCTGTCTTTATGGTTTTGTGCTATTCTTTATAAAAATAAGTTTTAATCCTGCAACATTTGTTGAACTTGCTCATATGTTGGCATAATAGCAGCACTTCCATACTGGGTTGTTACATAAGCTGCCATTGTATTTGCAAACTTTACATATTCTTGTAGCTTATCAAATTCAATCTGTTCTAAGTCTCGACCATCTTCGATAATTTGGTACAACATTGCACCTAGATGGCTATCGCCGGCGCCAGTCGTATCGACAGCTTGCACTTTAACACCAGGAAGGATAGCAAACTCACTTGCTCTTCGAATTCCGCATCCATCCGGGCCTAAGGTAACAATAATTAATGCAATGTTGTATTGGTCATAGAGAATCTTAGACCCTTTTTCGATATCATTCTCACCTGTTAAAAACAACAATTCTTCTTCAGATATTTTCAACACATCGACTTGGTCCATGACAGATAGAATTGTATTCTTGGCCTCATCCAATGACGGCCATAATGGCGGTCTTAAATTTGGATCATAACTAATGATAAGGTCTTTGTCTCTTGCCATCTTTAAACTCTTAAGCGTTGCACCTTTAACCGGTTCATCCGTTAAAGATAAGGATCCAAAGTGAAATACTTTTGCACCTTCAAAGATTTTCTCATGGATATCTTCTTTGGCAAGCATTAAATCTGCTCCCGGGTTTCGATAGAAACTAAAATCTCGGTCTCCGTCGTCCTTTAACGCAACAAAAGCAAGTGTTGTTGGCGTTTCTGATGTCATTTTCAAGTATTGACTATCGATGTTACAGGATTCTAGAAAACCTTTAAGATAGGTACCGAACATATCTTCGCCAACACATCCCACAAATCGACTACTGCGACCTAACTTAGTAACCGCCGCCAATACATTTGCCGGTGCACCACCGGCATTTCGTTCAAAAGAAACCTTATCCGTTCCTTTTAAGGGCGTAAAATCTATAAGCAATTCACCTAATGCAACAATATCTGCCATGTTAACCTCCATACTAACGTCTTATTTTAATAAACTTTCTACAAGCGCCTTTGCTTGTGAAAAATCTTCTTCATCCGGATTCCATAAGGAAGAAATTGATTCTTCGATAACTTCAAATCCTGCATCTGCCATACTTTCTTTAAGAATCTTTACCGATTCACCGCTCCATCCGTAACAACCAAAGGTCGCGGCTTTTTTATTTTTAAATTTCAATGTTTTTAAGAAATGAATCCATCCATCAACACTTGATAGTATGTCATTACCATTTGTCGGCGATCCAACAGCTACTGCCCTTGACTTAAAGACCTCTGTCATGATTTCATTTTTATCTGCTTTTGCACAATTAAATACTTTAACCACGGTCTCAGGACTTACTTCACGAGCTGCTTCTGCTATCTTATGGGCAATTTTTGTTGTTCCTTCCCACATGGTATCATATACAATGGTTAATTGATCTTCTTGATAATTATTGGCCCAAGCAGCATATTTTTCGACAATTTGCATAGGATTATCCCGCCAAATCGCTCCATGACTTGGTGCAATAATATCAATCGGAAGATTTAATGCAACAATTTCTTCTATTTTTCTAGCCACTAATGGAGAAAATGGATTAAGAATATTGGCATAGTACTTCATTGCTTCCTTTTCTAAGAGACATTGGTCTGCTCGGTCATTGAAGAGTTCTTCCACTGCAAAGTGCTGACCAAAGGCGTCATTTGAAAACAAAATATTGTCGCCTGTCATATAGGTCGCCATACTATCCGGCCAATGCAACATACGCATTTCAACAAAAATTAACTGTTTCCCATTACCGATGTCAACTGAATCTCCTGTTTTTACAACATTCATATTCCAATCATGTTTACCGTATTGACCTTCTAAACTCTTAATCGCATTTGCCGTACAGTAAATCGGTGTATCCGGTATCTCTTTCATTAAATCAACAAGGGCTCCGGAATGATCGACTTCTCCATGATTGACGACAATAAAATCAATCTCATTTAAATCAATTTCTTTTTTGAGATTATCAATAAATTCAAAACGATGAGGTGCCCAAACCGTATCGATTAGAACTGTTTTTTCTTCTTGGATCAAGTATGCATTTTGACTTGAACCATTGTAAATCGAATAGTCATCACCATGAAAAGATTCTAATTCCCAATCAATATAGCCTAACCAGTGTACATTATTTTTTACTAATTGTTTCATAAATTCACTCCTTACTTGTTTCATCCTTATTTTGTTTCAACATATCGTAACGAGTAAATTATATCATATCAAAGAATAAAACTCCACATTGTATAAAGCAGTCTTTCCTTCAGACAAAAATACTATCTCTCTAGCATCTTCATCGGGATCAATAAGGGCTGTAAATACGCGTTTTCCCCCATCGGCAAAAATCTCAATACTATATCGATCCATTAAGACTCGGAATGCAAGAGTTTCTTTCGGATCATCCTCTTGAACTTTTCGTATACCATTTGAATCAAAAATCCATTCATGCCTATGAACATTATAGCTTAATTGTGTAGAGTTGTTTTTACCTTTAGCTAATTCTATGGTAAAGCTATTTGCTTTACTGATATCCACTTCAAAGCTTAGGTCAAAATGCTGTCCTGAAATATTGTCAAAAGACTCTCCTTCATTACAAATGACTTTTTCTTTAATATATTCCCCCTTATCTTGACGCAATTGATCAATACCTTCTATCGGTTTCTGAATGAGTTGTCCATCTTCAATTGTCAAGACACGGGGTGTGGCCATCATTCCTGCCCAACCATTTTCCAAGCGAACTGCATCATCTGCATCCCATGGACTCATCCATCCAATCATAATGCGTCGTCCTTTGGAATCTAAAAATGTTTGGGGGGCATAAAAGCTAAATCCACAGTCTAAATCACGTGTATAATTCCATTCGCCTTGACTGTTTTCTAAATCTACATTTCCCAGCTTGTAAATTGTTGGGTGCATATTGGTTTCTTGTAAATCAATAATGGAAAGTATGAGGACATCCACATCTTGAAGTTTAAATAGGTCTGGGCATTCCCATATTTCTTCTCGACCTTTATCACTTTCAGCTATAATTCCGACATAATCCCATTGAATCAGATTATCGGAACGATATAAGAGCACCGCTCCACCTTGTTCTTTTGGTCTTCCGACAATAACACTCCAATAACTTCCTTTATATTCAAATACTTTAGGATCTCTAAAATCTTCCGGTTGAGAACCTTTGGGCAGATCTATTTCCTTTAGAACTGGATTTGCTTCTAGCTTTTTAAAGGTTAATCCATCTTGACTAATAGCAATATTCTGATTTTGTCGAACGCGATTGTTCCGATCTAAGTGCCCTGTATACATAATATAAAGTTCATCATTAATTTCAATAGCACTTCCTGAAAAGCATCCGTCACGTTCATAATCTTCTTCCGGTGCAAGGGCTACCGGCTTGTGTTCCCAATGAATCAAATCCTTGGATGTCGCATGCCCCCAATACATGGTATCCCAATGAATGCCATATGGATTATATTGATAATACAGATGATACTCCCCCTTAAAATAGCATAAGCCGTTGGGATCATTTATCCATCCAATAGGGGCAGTATAGTGAAATTTCGGGTGGTTTTTAGTGTTTTTTTTGTTTGTAGCAATGTAAACATTTGCCTTATCTAGTAGATTACTCATTATGAATCCTTTCTTAGCGACCGTTAGTGAATACGTATTCTTAAGATGGATTATATTCTTCTTTTGGTCGTTTGTCAATACAAAATTGAAATATATCTGTATTTTTTTGTCTATTATGTTATATATTCATTAAAATTAAATAATAACTCTTTATTTTTCTTTTATTATATAGTATTATAAACTCAAGAAAATAAAGATAAGAATTCGTATTCTAATATAGTTCCTATTTATTAAAATGTTAATGGAGATGATTTTATGAAACTGACTATGAAAGATATTGCACGACTGGCCAATGTTTCCCAACCAACTGTTTCTCGAGTTATTAACGGCAATCCAAATGTTGACAAGACATTAGCCAAACGCGTTATGAAAGTGATTGAGGAATCAAATTTTACTGTAAATAAGGCTGCGCAAACTCTGAAAAGTAGCCAATCCTTTTTGGTTGGTGTCTGTGTCACCGATTTATCTAATCCTTATTTCATGGAAGTCATTCAAGCAATGGAACAAGACGCCCGCGAGGCTGGATATAACATTATCATTCACAATAGTATGCATAATCCGATAAAAGAGTGGGAAAACGTTCAAAATTTCTTATCACGTCAAGTGGATGGAATTTTGCTCGTTCCTTTCGGCGATTATAATATCGAAAAGCTCAAGCAAGTCAATGTTCCCATTGTTATAACAACACAGATTAAAGAAGACTTTGACAGTGTTTCTGTCTGCCACAAAGAAGGCGTCAAGCTCGTTGCCGACCATCTCGTGTCACAAGGACATCAGAAAATCGGATATATCGGTCCTCCAAATGATGAAAAGCTTATTTTTTTCAAAAAAGCATTATATAACAACGGTATTCATTTTAATGATAAGCGTATTATCCCACTAACTCCCGGTCAAGAATCAGCCTTTGATATTCACCAAAATATTGAATACTATTTGTCTGAACACTCTACTTTTGATATGTCTGCTATATTTTGCTATAACGATGTAACCGCCCTTGAATTTATGCGATTGACAAGTCAAGAAAACTATCATGTCCCAGAAAATATAGCTGTGGTTGGTTTCGATGATTCACTGATTTCTAAGATTTTTGAGATTTCAAGTATTCACCAACCCATTGAAGAGATGACAAAAACAGCCTTTAAACTTCTTTTATCTCGAATAAAAGACAATTCAAAAGAGACGACGTCGATTGAATTGCCTCCAAAACTGATTGTACGCAAAAGTTCCACATAAAAAAGCTTCACATAAAAAAAGAATCGAAAATTCGATTCTTTTTTGTTATGTTATAGGTTTGACTAATAAAACACTTTTTCCAATACTAACCCATTCGCTTCAACTAAAAATCCAGCATCTGCTCGCTTTTTATATTCAAAAACATCTGTAATGGATGCTACTTTTCGCTGTCCGGTTCCGATTTCAACAAGGGTCCCGATTAGAATCCGAATCATGTGATATAAAAAGCCATCGCCGGTAAAATAGAAACGTAAGAAATCATCATCTTCAACAATTTCAATGTCTTCAATGGTACGTGTCGTTGATTTTTTCGTTTTATCCGAGGAAAATCCCGCAAAATCATGAGTTCCTTTAATCAGTTCAATACCTTGTCGAACTTGATCCATATTCAATCGTTCATCAAGAGCCGTCATATATTGACGTTCAAATACCGGCTTCACGCCTTTATAGGCTTTATAAAAAGTAAAGGAATAGTTCTTTTTCACAGCATTTAATCGGCTATGAAATTGATCAGGCGCTTCTTCCATAAATAGTATTGCAATATCCTCCGGCAAATATTCATTTAACTCTTTTCGACATTTTTGTAATTTTTTCGTCTTTTTCTGAAGATGAAAGTTCGCTACCATCCCTTTGGCATGAACCCCTTTATCTGTTCGACCGGCACCAATAACTTGTACCTCTTCTTCAAAATATTTACTTAATGTTTCATCCAACTTATGTTGAATCGTCTTGGATGCATTCTTGTTTCGTTGCCATCCACTGTATTTGGTACCTTCAAATGCTACGATCATTCTAATATTCATATGTACTCCAAACTTTCTTTCTAAAATTATTATCCAATTATTTAATCACTGTGCTTATCATACCACATTTTCTAGAAATGTCATCACTTATTTTGTACCAATACTGAACAGTATTTTCTAAACGATAATAGTGAAGAACATATGCAAGAGATAGAGGGAGCAATAAAGCACATGCTATATAGATCTCCCAACGCCCAAAAACAAAGCTTACTATGTATAAACTTAAGAATGCAAATAAGGTAAACAACATAACAAGTAAATGGCATAAACGTTCATGTTGCAGGCGTTGTATCTGCCGCTCATGATAATCGATTACCGACTCTTTAATTGTATTTTGCTTAAGAATTTTTTCTATATATGCGGTGTGATCTTTCATAAATCGTATCATGCTTTCGCCTCCAAAACATGAACTTCTCGTGAATATAATATACTTATCATGATAATAATGCTAATATCAATGACTACTGAAATCCCAATCGAAATATAGCTTGTATATGCAATGATTTTTCCCGTCGTTAATCCGGAAAGTATACTTGGACTCTCATTGCTAACAATATTTTGAATAAAAAATAGCATTCCGAATCTTAAAGCAACCTGAATCATCATCAAAATTAGACTAATAATAGACATCATTTGTCTCCACTTAATAAAACTTATAAGCAATCCAATAATAATAGCGAATGTAAGTATCCAGCGAACAATCTGGTTGAATTGCATGATAAGTAAAATATAATCATGATTAATAAAACGCATCATAAACCTTAGCCCAATATCAGCCAAAAATGAATATACGACTCTAATTATAACAAGTATCAAAACTGACAAATACACTTTTTTTCTAGACATTTTACTCCCCTTATCCTATATTAAATCGATAGCCGGCTCCCCAAACGGTTTCAATGAAACCGTCGGGAATTTTATCGCGTAGTTTACCAATGTGGACGGTTACTGTTGCTGTATCCACGTAACTATCTAGCCCCCAAATTCGATCCAAGATGATTTCTTTACTAAATACTTGGTCCGGATTGTTGGCAAAAAAAACGAGAATATCATACTCTTTCGTTGTGAGGTTCACTTCTTTATTATTAACCAGAACACGCCTAGCATCTAATTGTATGGTTAAGTTTCGAATGGTCACTTCTTTTTTCTTAACCCCGCCATGCGTTAACCGTTCATATCTGGCCAAATGCGCCTTGACCCTAGCGACCAGTTCGCTCGGGCTAAAAGGCTTCGTTATGAAATCATCGGCACCAAGACCTAAGCCACGAATTTTATCAATGTCTTCTTTTTTTGCAGTAACCATAAGGATCGGAACATCCACGTCATTTCTGACCGCTTTGATGATTGAAAATCCATCGATTTCAGGCAACATCAAATCCAGTATAATAAGATCATACGGGTTGCTGCGAATCATGGTCACTGCCTTTTGACCACTATGAACGAGTTCCACCGCATAACCACTGATCTCAAGATAATCTCTCTCTAACTCAGCAATACTGACTTCATCTTCTACAATAAGAATCTTTTTATTTTCTATCTCCATCCGTCTTCTCCTTGTTGAATATCATTGTGATCTTTGTCCCTCTACCTTTTGATGATGCCGCTATTATCTTACCATGATGTCCATCAATAATTTGTTTTACAATTGCTAGGCCCAGACCTGAACCTCCTGTTTTGGTATTCCTCGACATATCTGTCCGATAGAAGATTGTAAAGACTTGCTTAAGTTCTTCCTCGACCATACCAATGCCATTATCTTTCACTGCAATGCTAATGGTATCATCATTATTTTCCAGAATAATCTCTACTTTTTTTTGAGCAGAATCATTGTAGTAAAAGCTGTTTTGCACAAGATTTTGTAGTACACGACGGATTTGCAAGGCGTCAATATTTGCAACAGGACTTGTAGCACTATTGTTTGTATAGGTCAGCTCAACTTTTCCGACCTCACTATATTCGATAGCTGCTTCTTGAACATAGTCACGTATAAATCGCTCCATATTTATATAGGTAAATTCAAAAGGTAATTTTTTCAAATCTAATTTTGAAAAAGTGAAAAGATCATCAATCATTCGATCCATATCAAGGCTTTTTTGATGAATGACTTTCAAGTATCTTTCCTGTTTTTCCGGTGTGTTTGCAACTCCATCTAAGATGCCTTCAACATATCCTTTTATTGAGGTCATGGGTGTTTTCAAATCATGTGAAATACTCGATATCAGTTCTTTACGGTTATTTTCATACTGGACTTGACGGTCAATCGAGGCTTTCAGTTCCTGTCGCATACGTTCATAAGATCGGATTACTTTCCCCATTTCATCATTGGACTTTGAGTATAGTTTAAATTCCAAATTCCCTTGCCCAATCTCTTGGGCACCTTTATCTAACTCTTTCAAGGGTTTTATAATGGATTTTTGGGTTAATAGAATAAGCGGTAGTGTCATTAAGACAATTAAGAGTAAAATTGCCACCCCGATTCCACGACGGACTTCAGCGTTAAAATCAACGACTTCTGTCACATCCATAAGAACGTAATAAAGAACAGGTTCTTGATCGATTGTAAATGTAAAATTTGTAAATACATAATGGTATCCATTCATAACAAAACCTTCTTCATGATTATCGGAAGGATATAGATTACGGCGAAGAAGGTCTTCAGGATAATCATCGACAACCACCCAATCATCTTTATATACAACAACAAGACTGCTGCTTATCGCTGACAGTCTTTTGTCGATTGCTTCTATAAATTCTACATCAACCAATGTTTCAGGTTCATATTTTTCAGCGTGTTTAATCTCAGCCATCACATCCATGACTTCTACAAAGACTTGATCCGGAGTGCTTTCATCCAAGACAATATCTGATATCTGTTTGGCAAATCGTCCAACCCCAGCAAAGATAGATAGGACAAGAACTCCCGCACTAAGAAGCACACATAAAACATATGTAATGAGTAGTTTTAATCGAATTGACATAAGCTTTCTTCCTTTTTCTCAAAGAGTAACAATCCTACTGTAAATACTATTATATAATAGGCTACTGTAGATAACAACACATTCACGCTACTAAAGTTAAAAAGCATATGATAATTTGTAATCACCGTTGTCATCGAAATCGATTTAATCATTGGCACATATATTGATACTAAACTTAATCCAACATAGGCAGCATAAGCAATGATAATGCTAAGTCCCGTATTTTTTAATAAGAGAGCTAAGAAGTTACCAATCAAACTAATTAATCCAAGAACAACCATTGCACCTAAATATTGACCTATCGTTCTGCCAAGACCTGTTAGGTCGAAACCATCCACAAACATACTGATCAATATGGAAAATATAAGCTGATTCACTAAAACGGCACCAATGATTACCCATACTGCTAGAATTTTGCTAAGAAAAATTTTTGTTCTGGATATGGGTAACAAATACATATTTTTCATTGTTCCTCGCGTAAAATCAATCGCCTGACTTTGACCTGCAAAATAGATGGCCAACAAAGGTAACATAAAGGTCATCATAGTTGATAAACTAGCTCCGACAAACTGGGTACCTGAATAAATTGATATATTAAATATGTTTTCCGCCGAAGCATACACCAGTGCAAGACCAAAAAAGATTGCTGTATATATAATTAAAAACACTTTTGTATTTCGCTTTTTGATGAGTTTACTAAGTTCTACTTTGACCAGTTCCATAAGACACCTCATTTCTATAGGCTTTAATAGTTGCCAGATAATGTTCTTCAAGGCTTATTCCCCTTACATTAATACCTTCAATTGACCCTTCAAACAAACATTTTCCATCATAAAGAATGACCACACGATTGGCAATATCAATAAAATCTCCAATCGTATGGGATGATACGATTGTCATCTGATCATTATCTTGTCCTCTATCATTAAGATACTCTTTTAAAATTGCCTTCTGTTCAATATCCATTCCATTGAAGGGTTCATCTAGAATCAAAAGCCTAGGTTGATGTAATATGGCTCTTGCAAAGTCCAATCTCTGCTTCATTCCTGTTGAGTATGCTTCTACTTTTTTATCTTTAGCTCTTGTAAGATCCACTAATTTCAGAACCTCTAGAATCCGGGTTTCATCCACATGTGCATAAAATCTACCATAGAGTTTAAGGTTCTCAAAACCTGTCATATACTCGTAATAAGCCGGAGCAGATACCATAGCACCGACAGATTTTAAAAACTCTGTCGGTTGTTCATTGGTTTTCACACCATCATAGGTAACGCTTCCAGCATTAATTGAAGTGAGCCCGAGAATTCCACGTATTGCTGTTGTTTTTCCCGCTCCATTCGGACCCAATAAGAGAACAATATCTTTCTTATTCATGTTTAGATTAAAATCAAAAATACCTTTTTGTTCTCCATAGTCTTTGGTTAAGCCTTCAACTTTAAGCGTCGCCATATAATGCGCCCCTTCCATGAACTCGACGATTACCGTCGAATTCTTCAAAATCTTCAGGTTCGATTTCAATGATGTCTTTACCATCAAGGTTTACTTTATCAGCTATGGTTGTACCTATTTCAGATACTTGAACGGCACCTTTGATTTGAACATTATGTTGTGTGCCAACTTCATCGTCACCTGTTAAACTAAAATCAAAACTGAAGGCAACAAATTCATCATCTCGTGTTGTTAATGCAAGTTGAACATATTCTAATTCCGTATTATCGACGATCTCAGGGCTCATATCTTCCATATTAACGAAATCGTTTAGTATTGGGTATTTTTCTAATAATGCAGCATCCTGACTAAACTCTTCATATTCATCCGCTCTCTTTTCTTGACCACTTGCTGCCGAAACGACTAAGTTAAGTAACATGGGGATTTCTTCTTTGGTCAATTCAAAATAAATAGTTTCACTTCCATCCAAGTTTTGATGTAATTCAAAGTCATCTTTTAAGTCGCCCACCAAAAAATCCAACAACTCTTCTTGAGCATTTGTCATATCGTCGCCAGAAAATTCACGGGAATATTCATGCTTATATTGGTCTTCATAATCTGATCCTTCGTGCTGGGCCTTCATGGCTTCCCGATCCGCTAGATAATAGATGTCTTCCAATACATCAAAAATATAGACGTTTTCATCTTCCGCGTATACTTTCAATTCTTTTGTCACACCTTCATGGGTAAACTTCACTGTACCACTAGCATTATCTTGGCCTTGTGATTTAAGCTCTGTTTCCATGTGAACCAATTTGACTCCATTGTCAATCACTGTGAAGTCTCCTGTTACTGTTGCATTTTCTTGATTAAAGGACTTGTCCTCATGTTTGTCTTCAACATTTTTGGCTAAGGCTTTGAACGCTTCATATCCCTCATACGTTGGGGTGCTTGCATAAGCTGTTACCGCCAATAAACTAAATGCTACTACAAGTGCAATAATCATACCTAAACTTTTTTTCTTCATATCAATTCTCCTTTACATGTTTTATTGTTATAAACTTATTGTAAGGGACAATTCTAAAATCCAAGTAAGGTAATTCTAAAGATTTTCTAAAAGAGTCTAAAACTATTTTATCAGTCGATAGTAGTTTAGAGGTCTACCAACTTTTCCGTACACCGAGACTAATTCAACTTGATTATTATCAATTAAGTATTGAATGTAACGATGGACTGTTTGATAAGCTAATTCGACCCCTTTTGATATTTCTTTTATAGTTTGTTCTTCCTGTTGCGCTTCTAGATAGTTCATTATCATTTGAAGGGTTGCCGAACTGATTCCCTTCTCCACAAATACACTTTGCTCTTGTTCTTTGTTTTTCATCTGCATACTATTGATTTGAAGATTCACATTGATACGAGATATCAAATCCGTTGCTTTTACAGGCTTCAATGAAAAATCAGTAGCCCCTACAAGCATGAATTTTTCCAATATTTCCTGGCGTTCATCAACCGTCAATACCATAATAGCGACCGTATCATCTATTTCCCGCATTTTTTTTACTGTTGATAAACCATCATATTTTGGCATATGATAATCAACAATAACAAGGTTTGGATTATGTTCTTTTAACAACTCAACCCCTTTTAACCCTTCATTTGCGGATACAACCTCATGCCCGGCAAATTTACATATTTCTGAAATGGTGTAGACAATATCCGGTTCATCATCAATTACAAGTATTCTTTTCATATCTGACATCTTCTATTATTCCTCCTGATCCACCATTGTTTCGTTTGGCAACGTTATTTTTACAAGGGTCCCTTCCTTTTCTTTACTACTCATTGAAACTGTCCCGTTGTTATCTTCGATAACCTTCTTAACAAAAGCTAATCCTAAGCCAGTCGTTGCTTTGGTCGAATAACCGACTTCCCATATTTTTTCCATTTGAGACTTAGATATTCCTATTCCATT
Source organism: Clostridiales bacterium UBA2432 (assembly GCA_002342805.1). Classification (GTDB taxonomy): domain Bacteria; phylum Bacillota; class Clostridia; order Lachnospirales; family Vallitaleaceae; genus UBA1351. The sequence goes on from DDQW01000057.1 coordinate 36,145, forward strand.
ATCTTCTATTTCAATAATAAGGTATCCATTGTTATCATATACGCGAATGTGGATTTTCTTAATAGGTTTTATTGTTTGAACAAGCATTGCATTTTCAATCACATTGATGATTGCCCTTGATACACGAACTTTGTTGATATAAAGTAGAGGCAAGTGGTCATCAAAGTCAAAGCTTATTTTTTGACTTTCATCCTCTAAAGGAATTTGGGCTCGTACATAGTCAATGATTTCTTCTGTCGATACAATGCGTCGCTTCTTCTCATATAAAAATCCTGAAATCATCTCTGACATTTTCTCTGCTGCATTATCAACTCTTTCTGTATATTCCATGATTTTTTCAGGTTCTCTCGATAATGCCAATAATGAATTCAAACCTCTTATTGTCACAAGAGGAGTTTTTAGGTCATGGGTAATTGTATGAATTTCTTCATATACTCTGGTCTGGACAATTTTTGCATGCATGGCATCTAAGGTTAACTGTTTTTCGTAATTTTCTTTTGCTATAGCTATGTTGCGGTCATTGGTTAAAAACAAAAAAGTAGTAATGAGAGTACTAAATAAAAGGGATATAAAGAAAGCCAACCCTATAAAATTCAATACCGAAGTACTCCCTAAGTATTCTGAAACAATTTTTATGCTTCCCGCTAAATCAGTCACACCAAAATTATAAAAGGTCAGCATAGGCATAATATTTAACCATTGAAAGGCAAAAAACACTTGTAATGAAAGGACAAAATTGCGTCCATAATATCCTTTTTCTGTCACAACATAGTTGATTAAAAATAAAGTCGTAATGCCTGCCAATATATTTGTTAATAATTCAATCTCAAAGAAAAAATACTCTTGAATCAGCAGATTTATGATGATATAGCTAAAACCTTGAAACAAAACTTTTCCTAATTTCATCGATATCTTTTCTACAAGGTTACCAAGAAAGATCGTGGTGCCCAAAAGCAAAAAAACACCTTGAAGCATACTGACAATACTCCAGATTGCTGCCGTCAAAACTAAATGACCGGAATCACCATTAACAATGGCTTTGCGAACATCAACAACCATATTAAACCATAAGACCTCAGAAATAGAAGGTAGTTGAAAGCCTAAGAATAAAAGCGTTATGCCAACGATTGCCGTTTTTTCTTTAATACGAAATTTTGACAAAACTTTTCCTCCTATCTGAATGCGGATACAATGGGTTCTGTTACTTCTGATAATTCATCCACAAATGTAATCGGTGTTGTTGATGATACCATCTCTTTAAATGTATCCACCTCATTTTCCGGATTAACGATTATCACATAATCTGATGATTTTGCAGATAGGTTAAGAAGTGTTTTGGTCTCTTCCGACAGCATCTTTCCACCTCTTAAATAGATGGTAATTAAAAAAACATCTTTTTCTTCAATCGCTTTTACAAACTGTTCTACCCTTTGTTTTTCTTCTAAATAGGTCTTATCCTTTAACCTGTTTCCAACTTCACTATATCCGACAACCATAATGGCTGAATGGATATCGTCTAAGTTCTCAGTTGTTGCCATAGGTATAAAGTAATTATCAATCATTAATTTATTAATAATATCTTTGACGATATAGATATCTGTATTTTGGCCTGCCGAACTAATTAATAAAGGTTCTTTAGCAAGCGGTCTTGTCAGAGCTCTATAGGAAGATGTATTCGTATTATAGACATTCTGAGATAAGATAATGATAACGAGTATACTAAAGATAAGGCCTATTATCGTATATATAACTTTTTGTTTATTCATCGTTCTCATCCAATTCTATATTTACGGCATAAATCATACCGGAAATATGTGGTTCGAAGTCTTTGACATGGTTGTTTACACCTAGGGCCATCATCGTATGGGCTAAAGGTAATCCAACCATGTTATCAACAAGTATTTGTTGTAAGTCTCTATAGATAAATGAGCGAAATTCCTTGTCTGCCGTTCTTCTTCCTTTTTTTAACAATTCATCTACATCACCATTACTATAATATGAATAATTTAATCCGCTTCCTATCGTATCATCTGATGAATTAAACATAGTATATAAAAAGTTATCGGGATCTGCATAGTCACCTTGCCAACCAACAATCGCCAGATCATGTTCACCTAAACGAACAGACTCTAAATATTCATCCCATTTTACTTCAACAATTTCTGCATTGATGTGAATAAGGGCTAATTGTTCTTGTAAATATGTGGCTACTTTTTTCGGATATGGATAGTAGGTTCTTGGCTGGTCCATAACCCATATCGTCGTCTCAAATCCATGGGGATATCCTGCTTTTGCTAGTAAGTCTTTGCCTTTTTCAATATCATAGGTATAGGTTTTAAAACCTTCATTATATCCAAACACTGTAGGGGGTAAAAAAGAATATGCCGGTCGAGACATAAGATCATAGGATGTAGTAATCAGTTCATCCCGATCAACCACATGAGAAATTGCTTGTCTTACTAATAGATTATCAAAAGGTTTTTTACTATGGTTCATTGCCAAATAACTAATATTAAGAAATGGCATATAGTATACATCTGCATATTTTAAGTCTGAAATGGTTTCAACGTCTCTTTCATCAATCTGATTAATGATATGGATGTCGCCGGTTTCTAGGGCCTGAAGGGCATCTTCTTCCGTCGACAACGTTTCAAAAACTAATTCACTGACTCCGGAATGTTTTTTATAATATTTTTCATTATATACAAGTTCAACCCGCCCTGTATCAGACCACTCTTTTAATATATAAGGGCCGGTTCCCGTAGGATGTGTTTTCAAGTCTTCATTATATTTAATGATTGCTGTAGGACTTGCTATTCCAAATGCAGGCATTGCAAGAACACTTAATATGGGCGTATATGGTTCATTCAAAACAATTTCAAACGTATATTTTGAAAGTGCCGTAATGGATTTAATCAATCCGGGATTACCCCCAAAACTCTGATTCCAATAAATAAACTGTCCAATATGATATGGACTCTCTTCATTCATCCACCGCTCAAAATTAAAAACAACAGCCTCTGCATCAAAAGGTGTATTATCATGAAACACAACATTTTCACGCAGTTTAAATACAAATTTTAAACCGTCTTCACTCACTTCCCAGCTTTTAGCGAGTCCCGGTAAAATCTCCACGCCATTATTATCCGTTGTTACTAGGCACTCATAAATATTGGCTGACACCTGAAACGATTCAAAGTCTGTTACTATTGCCGGATCTAGACTGATAGAATCGCTATGCCTTGCTATGACTAATCGTCCACCTTCATTTTCACCAAAAAAATTCAGCGATAGGAACTCTGTTTTCATAACAACAAATAAGAATAAAGCTAGAACGAAGACTATTCCAATCACATAAATTTTCTTATCAAGAATTCTCTTGCCATTAGGCATTGAAATCACTCCTTCATATGTATCTTCATTGTATTCTAGTCTATTCTTATAGATGTTGTCAACTTCGTTCTAAGACTCAATCATCCATTTTTTCAATTCTTCGTCAGTGGCTAGCACTATATGTTCCCCTTCGAGTTCATGATAGATGCCGTCATCATAATTGACTAAACTTTTATCATAGAAGACTCTTTTTCTATGTCTTTCTAGTACAGGGTTTGGATGCGGTACAGCTGAAAGCAGTGATTTTGTATAGGGATGAATGGGATTATGATAGATCTCATCTGACGTTCCGATTTCAACAATTCGTCCGTGATGCATCACCGCAATACGATCACTTATATACTTGACCATTGATAAATCATGGGCGATAAAAATATAGGTCAAATTTCGCTCTTGCTGCAACAATTTCAAGAGGTTAACGACTTGTGCCTGAATGGATACGTCTAAAGCCGATATACATTCATCTGCAATGACAAAAGACGGATTCATAATGAGGGCTCTTGCTATGCCGATCCGCTGTCGTTGACCACCACTAAATTCATGGGGATATCGATGGGCATGTTCACGGCTTAATCCGACGGTTTCAAGCATTTGATAGACCATTTCATCCCGTTCTTCTGTCGTTGCATATAATTTATGTATATCAAGACCTTGTGCAATGATATTTAGAACCGTTTTTCTTGGATTAAGGGATGCCATAGGGTCTTGAAAGATCATCTGCATTTTGGTTCTCAACATTTTTTCAGTATTCGAATCTAATCTTCCGGTTATTTCTGTATCTTCAAATATAATGGTTCCATCTGTTGGCTCATATAACTTAATAATACTTCTTCCGGTTGTTGATTTTCCCGAACCACTTTCTCCAACAATTCCGAAGGTCTCACCACGATAGACTTTGAAGGAAACATCGTCAACTGCTTTTACGGTGAATTTTCGGCTTGTTTTAAAATATTGTTTTAGATTTTTGACTTCTAAAATAACATCACGCTTTTGCATATTCTTCTGCCTCCTTCTTCATCAATTCAATACGTTTCTCAAGCACCTTGGGCATAAAAGTTTCCGGTGCTTGTTCGTGAAGAAGCCATGTTGCCGCATAGTGGGTATCACTAACCTTATACATAGGCGGTTGATATTCAAGGTCAATATTCATCGCATATTCACTACGCTCTGCAAATGCATCGCCTTTGGGTGGATATAATAAGTTTGGCGGGGCGCCCGGAATCGAATAGAGTTCTACATCTGTGTTTGACATATCCGGTACAGATGCTAATAATCCCCAAGTATATGGGTGCACCGGTGTATAAAAAATCTCATCCGCTGTTCCATATTCCGCTATTTTTCCTGCGTACATAACTGCAACTCGATCGGCAATATTGGCAACAACACCAAGGTCATGTGTAATAAAAATAATGGCTAGATTGATTTTTTTCTGTAAGCTTTTGATGAGTTCTAAAATCTGTGCTTGAATCGTTACATCTAACGCCGTTGTCGGCTCATCTGCAATCAATACTTTCGGATTACAGGCTAAGGCAATCGCTATAACGACGCGTTGGCGCATTCCACCACTTAATTGATGGGGATACTGCTTATATCTTGCCCTGGGACTATCAATGCCTACAAGCTCCAATAGTTCAATCGCCCTTGCTTTTGCTTGTTTTTTTGTCACCTGGTTATGTTCAATAACGGCTTCTTTTATCTGAAAACCCACTGTCATTGTTGGATTCAATGATGTCATGGGATCTTGGAAAATCATGGCCATTTCTTTGCCTCTTAAGTTGACAATTTCTTTTTTACTCATTTTCAAGATATCCTTGCCCATATAGTTAGCTTGGCCATTGATAACTTTACCATTTTTTGCCAAAATTCCCATTAAAGCTTTGGTTGTAACCGACTTTCCCGAACCACTTTCTCCAACAATAGCAAGCGTTTCACCTTGGTACAAGTCAAAACTTACACCCCGAATAGCATGAACACTACCGTTATGGGTATCAAATGCGATTTCTAAATCTTTAACTTCTAATAGTTTTTCCATCTTGTCTCCCTCCTATTGTTGCTTCATCTTTGGATCAAGTGCATCTCTTAATCCATCGGCGACCAAGTTAAATGAAAGCATCAATAATGCTAAGACAACAACGGGCGCTACAATAATATGCGGATAAACAAGAATGGATTTATATCCGTCATTAATTAAGACACCCAAACTTGCTAATGGTGGTTGTAACCCCAGCCCGATAAATGCCAGAAATGATTCATAAAAGATGGCATTTGGTATTGAAAACATACTCATAATAATAACCTGTCCGAAAATATTCGGAAGTAATTCCTGAAGAATCAAGGTATTGGTCTTGGCTCCCATTGTTTTGGATGCCAAAACAAAATCTAATTCTTTCATTTTCAACACTTGAGAACGAACGACACGGCTCATTCCAATCCATCCGGTAATAACTAGAGCTAGAGATATGGATAGAATTCCGGGATTGAGGATAATAACAAATAAGGTAACGATAACCAAGTTTGGTATACCACTAAGTATCTCAATAAATCGTTGCATAATGGTATCCGTCGTTCCGCCAATATATCCGGAAACAAGGCCATAGCCCATTCCAATAAACATATCAATAATAACAGCTAGTAGTGCAATATACAAAGAAACCCTTGTTCCAACCCAAGTTCTTGTCCAAAGATCACGCCCTAGATTATCGGTTCCAAACCAATAATAGACATCATCTAGCCCTCGTTTTTCATAGACATTAACTCCATCAATTTCACCATCGAATATTCCGATTTTTTCGATTCCGGGTATGCGTCCGGGTAAGTTGATATGCTCATCAACTTTGCTTTTATAGGTTTGCGCATTCATATAGGGTCCAAATATTGCCATAAATAAAATAAAGGCGATAAAAATAATTCCAATAACAGCACCTTTATTGGCTTGAAAACGAAGCCGAACTTCTTTCCAAAAACTAATACTCTTATACACGACATCTGTTTTAAATTCATCTGTCTGAAAAACACGTTCAAAACTGGATTCATTCAATTGAGGCTTAAGATTCTCCATTATTTGCCTCCTTTCGCTACACGTATTCGTGGGTCAATAATTCCGTATAAGATATCAATAAATAGTTGCATTGCTATATAGAATAAACTATAGAAAAAGGCGACCGCAATAATGACATTCAAGTCATTTACACTAATAGCTGTTACAAGTAAATCTCCAATTCCGGGAATTCCAAAGACACGTTCAATAACAAGTGATCCTGTCATCAAACTTACTGTTAATGGACCAAGAATTGTCACAACAGGTATTAATGCATTTCGAATAGAATGTCGAAAGATAACTTTTGAAGCAGATAATCCTTTCGCTTCTGCCAGTAAAATATAATCTGACCCTAAGACTTCAACTAACTCTGTTCGCATGAACCTAGCAACGGTTGCAATTACAAACATTGCAAGTGCGACTGTTGGCAAAATACTCGATCGTACAGGATCATAGATATCATATGTCAATGGAAATATGGCCATACCTGTTGCTTTTGTCAGTTTATATCCTAAAAAGTACACTAGACCTAGTGCAAATACATACGAAGGAATGGATATTCCAATAACTGCAAAAATCGTTGTCGCGGTATCCCATATTGAGTTTCTCTTTAAGGCTGCTATAGATGCCAGCACAACGCCTATAATAGATCCAAAAGCCAATGCTTGTAGTCCTAAACGTATAGAAATAGGAAATCTTGCTTGAATCATGGTACTTACTTCTGCATTCTTTTCAATAGTATATGAAACACCAAAATCACCTTTGGTGATAATATTTTTGAGAAACAATGCATATTGTGTTGACTTAGGTTCATTAAGTCCATATTTCTCATACAACAATTCTCTCTGTGTATCCGACAGTTTTTCATCATTAAACGGAGAACCCGGTAAAAACTGCAAAAGCAGGAATAATATTGTCATAATAACAAATAATGTTACTGCTGATATAAGTAGTCTTCTCCCAATATATTTAATCATTTTTTACCACCATTTCTCATTCAAAACTGACCGTAGAAAATTTTTCCACGGTCATGTTTCGAATGACATTTATTAATTTTTTTATGCATTACTCAGCAATTTGTACGTTTTTGTAAATAAATGGCACCCCAATTGCATGTGGCTCAATACCTGATACTTTTGTATTTATCAAGTATGAATATCCTGCTTGATAAAGGGGTGCAATTGCAGCCTCTTGTGCTAAGAGAAGGTCTTCTGCTTCTTTCATTGCTTCCCATCGTGCTTCAGGCTCGCCTGCTAATGTCGTTGAACTTGAGATTGTTAATGCATCATAAGTTTCATTCTCAAAGTTAGGATAGTTATTGGCTCCACCTGTTAAGAATAATTCCAAGTAAGTTAAAGGATCCGCGTAGTCGGGGCCCCAACGAGTAAGTCCCACTTGATATTCTCCTGTACGCATTAATTCAAGACGATTTTTCTTTGGTTGTGCTTTTAAGCTTACTGTAAGACCTTCTAAGTTTGTCTCAAGTTCAGCTTGAATAAATTCAGCCATTTTCTTCACTGTATCCGCATCATCAAATACGATTTCAATGGATGCTTCAGAAATTCCTAATTCACTCTTTGCAGTTTCCCATGCTTCTTTGGCCATTTCTAAATCATAAACACTATAATCATTCTTTGATGTCTCACGGAAATCTTTTCCATCCGGGCCTGTAGCTAAGCTTGTTGGTACAATAAAGTTAGCTACTGTTGAACCATCATTTAAAATGTTATCAACTATATTTTCTTTGTTAACTGCATGTTGTAGTGCTTTACGGGCATTTACATTTGAGAAGATTTCATCATTATTATTTGGTGAAATATACCAAACATAGGATGCATCGATTTGTTGATAAGCTTCATTCTCTTTGTAATTATCAACAAGCTCAGAACTCAACTTAACAACATCAATCTCGTCACTGTCAAATTTAAGTGCTGCTGTTTGACTATCTTTTATGACACGATACTCAAGACCATCTGCTTTTACAGCCTCTGCATCATAATAATCTGTATTTTTTACAAGTTTGAAGCCATAGCCTTTGTTCCACTCAATCATTTTGTAAGGTCCACAAGCTAATAAGTCTTCAGGTGTTTGACCGTAATCCGCTCCTTTTTCCGCCACAAATTTCTCGTTAAGTGGGAAGAAAGTAGGGAATGCAGTCAATGATAAGAAATAAGGTACAGGTCTTTCAAGTTCGATGACTAATGTTTGGTCATCTTCTGCTGTAACCCCCAATTCACTCTTGTCTGCTTCACCACCTAAAATACTTGATGCATTTTTGATTCCGGCTACTTCAGCGATAAAACTATAATCACTAGCCACTTCAGGATCAACTAAACGTTTCCAACTAAATACGAAGTCGTTTGCTGTTACCGTATCACCATTATTCCACTGAACACCTTCGCGTATTTTAAAGGTATATGTCATTCCGTCTTCACTTACTTCATGTGATTCAGCGATTGCAGGATACAAGCTACCATCAGCAGCTGTCATATATAATCCTTCAATTGTTGCCGTGATCACGTCAAAAGACAAACCATCTGTTGCCACATGTTGATCCATTGCAGGAAGAGCCACATCTGTCGCAATTCTTAAAAATCGCCCTTCTGTAGCAGCTTCGTTACCGCCATCTGTCCCTTGTGCTGCATTATTCTCAGAATTGTTACATCCAACAATTCCAAGAACCATTACCATCATTAGAATGATTGCTATTACTTTTTTCATCTTTTCCCTCCGTTTTTTGTTATTCCTCAGATGACGTACTAATGTATGCTCTGTACGGATACCCGGTGTATAAAAATAGACTATAACAAATAACTGCTATAGCCCCATTGCTATTACACGGAATAATTCATCTGATGTGATAGAATATTACCACAATGAAGTGACAAAGTAAATATGATTGACTGAGAGAAATAAGAGAAAAACATTTACATTATTCCGAAGGCTAGATCACTTTTCATATTCCATGACCAAATATTCACAGACCTCGTGGCATCTTAGGGACATCTCTAAGGATTCTTTTGATGCTTCGGGGTCATCCACCCAGGTAAGAAACTGATCAATAAGATCTTCAAAGCCTCGCTTTATAAGAGTTGGTGTCCAATCATCAAAATCAATGATTTTTTTACTGTTGTCTGAGCAGACGGTCACATGATCCAAATCCATAATAATATGTTTAATATTATCTGTCATATAATCAATTCGTTCCTCTTTTGCCCCCGACATTCTGTTCATACTGCCAAATGCTGTAGCTCCCTCACCTTGCAATATAAGGGCAATACTATGAAGCTTTCCGTCTATAATTCGTCCGTTATAATCAAATTCTTTCTCTTGATTTCTAAACAGGTACAAAAGGGTATCAATCACATGAATAAAATCATCGTAAATAAACTGACGAACATCCCCCGGATGATTATATCGGTTCTTTTGTATGATGAGCATCTCCGGTTTTTGCAAATTCATTAGCTCTTTTACTCGTGGACTATATCTTCGATTGAACCCTACCATGAGTACTAAATTTTTCTCTTTCGCCAATTCATATACTTCCATAGTTTCTTCTAAGTACCATGATATAGGCTTATCCACAAAGACATGGATATTATGATTAAGAAAAAACTTTATAATCTCATAGTGACTGGATGTTGCTGTATGAATAAATACGGCATTAACAGAGTGCTTTAATAGATCCTTATAATCATAACACCACGCATTAATCCTATATTTTTGAGCCATTTCTTCAACCACATGTTTGGTGCGACTGCAAAGCACCAACTCATGATTCTTCGTTGTAATGACAGGTAAATATGCCTTCCTAGCAATATCACCTAATCCAATTATGCCTATCTTCATCTATTCACCTCTTTCTCAATACATCAATGCTAATTCAGCCATTTTCACTGCACTTGATAAGGAACCGGTCCCGGCAATAAAGCCACCCGGATGAACAAAAATCGCATCGTCGATATCAAGGAGCTCGTTAATAACTTGAGGGGCCTTACCTGCCCATTCTCTTGGAAATTCTTTTATTGATTCTCTTGAGTCCCGCTCTGAAACCGCCTGGACTCTATATCCGTTAACAAGATCCTTAAATATAACATAAACGATACTTCCGTCTTCATCACAATTTCTTAGATGTCTCTTCCATGGACAAAATTTTTCAAGGATAAGAATATTATCGATTTCTCTCTGATCAAAAGAGTCCTTTACAATTTTTTCAGCTTCAATTGCCGCAATAGCCCCATTTATAGCATTTAAAAGAATAGGTGTGCAAAATTCAATAGCTTTTTTAAATTGCGCATCAGCATCTAAATCTGTATTCCAATTCGGATTAAATCCTTTGACCAATTGATTTAAGGTTGGCATATGCACCTCATCTTTTTCAACAAAATAACCATTATCAACAGCATCTATGCTCTCTATGATGGATTTATCTACACTGTAAAAAACCTCTTCTACTTGCTCTTCTGAAAAAGATGGTTTGTATTTCCAAATAAGCTTTTGACCAAATGCTCTCCATATCAAACCACATGCTGCATAAGGCACACCATTATCTCTATATTCCTTATAGTCATTGTGATGGTCAAACTCGCCTCCACCAACATCAAAGACAATATCTGCTTTATTAAAGTCTTCTTCATTACGACTCCTAAGTATTTCAACTTCATCATAATATTGCTTAAGTATAGCTGATGCCATTACTTCATCAGCATGAAAAAATCCACTATGTGTAACCGCCAAAACTTTTGTTCTTGTCATTGAAATTCCTTCCATGTCTAAAAAAATTCTATCTCTGCTATTATGACATAATTTCATAGAAAAAACTAGCACCAAGTCACTTGACTTTACAATTGATATAAAATAAAATAGACTAATTATGTTTTGAAAGGTTGTTGATTATGCATTCTTGGTTAGTTTTAGCCTTAGTTTCAGGTATTGTACTAGGTTTCTTTGATATATTCAAAAAAATGGCAACACAAAAAGTTTCTCTGATTAATGTTTTAGCCTTCTATTCAATGTTTAGTTTTTTATTGTTAGCTTATGACTATAAAAACGCTTTAAATATGGACTTTAGTATTTTTCCTATGATCTTTTTAAAAGCCGTTATTATATATTTTTGTTGGATCTTAGGATTCCTTGCTTTTAAACACTTACCCATAAGCATCGTAAGCCCTCTAAAAACTTTAACTCCACTTTTTACAATTATTTTTGGTATTACTTTACTTGGCGAATCCCTGAGTTTACTACAAGGCATAGGATTTTTCATTATAATTTCCGCTTATTATATGCTGGGAAAAAATGGAAAGAATGAAATAAAAGGCTTTCTAAAAAACAAATATCTATACCTGATGGTTCTAAGTGCATTTTTAAGCTCTCTTAGTGGTTTAATTGACAAAATCGCACTTAAGACGATAAATTCCGGTCAAATGCAATTTTGGTTCATGTTTCTACTCATGATTTTCTATACAATGACTTTTCTTGTGACTAGTTATAGAGAACATAAACGGATTGTTATCGGCTTTGATTATACTATTTTGCTCACGAGTTTAGCTATTGTTCTATCCGATCGACTTTACTTTATTGCAGTAGAGATGCCGACTAGTCAAATATCTGTCATTATGCCCATACGTTTTATCTCTGTTTTTATCTCGGTCATCCTTGGGGGAATTATCTTCAAAGAACAAAACCTAGGCGGAAAAATGCTAGGGATTTGTAATATGCTAATCGGTGTTTTATTGATTTTTCTCGGCTAGTTATAACCAGCTCTTCCATACATCCGGCACATAACCCACGGTTGCTTTTTTGCCAAAGCGAACTATAGGGGTTTTATATAACTTGGGATTATTCATTAACTTTTCTTCTTTTTGGTCTTCGACTAGATAGTGAATCATTGCATAGTCTTTTGACTTTTCATCGATAAGTTCTTCTAGACCTCCAACGGCTCTTAGGACTGAGTGAAGTTCGCCTTGGCTTAGTCCTTTATCTAATATGTCCACTCTTTGATACGAAATACCACGTTCTTTAAAGTAGCGTTCCGCTTTTTTTGTGTCAAAACACTTTTTTTTACCGAATATTTGAATTGCCAACTTTGCACCTCCTAATTAACAGATTTCCTTAACACGTCCAACAATACCACCTTCTAGCATGACTTTGATGCCATGTGGGTGATTTGCTGAATTCGTTAGTATCTTCATCACAGTTCCTTCTGTCAATTCACTACTTCTTTGGTGATGCTTTTGTACAATTTTCACTCTAGATCCGACACTTATCTCACTTCTTTTTCTTCCATCCATCTTTATCTCTCTTTCAAAAAAATCCTAGTATTCAACATGAACTAAAGTAAGAGCACTCGCCATCGCTTTGTGTCCTACATCTTTATTATTCATTGATTTAAAGGCACGTTTAATGGTTTCTTCATGACGCGTTCCAAGCCCAATCTGAATTAATGTTCCCACGATGATTCGTTCCATATTCAGTAAAAACCCATCAGCACTCATGGTAATAATAATTTCTTCGTCTGTCTCAAAAAGTTCAATGGACGTGATAACTTTAACTGAACTTTTCACTTTTGACTTAGTAGAAAAAGCCGCAAATTCATGTTCTCCTAGAAAAAGTTCTGCTACCTCTTTCATCTTATCAACATCTAATACACCATCCATTCGATTTACATATTGACGATCAAATAATGGACGCCTTGGTGCATCTATTTTCCATAGTCGATATTCATATGTCAGTTCTTTAACATTATATCGACTATGAAATCGATCCTCGACAGCTTCAACGGAATAAGTGATAATATCATCCGGTAAAAATTCTTCAAAATAATCACGAATATCTTTTATATCTTCTTTTTTATCAGGCACTTTGAAATTCACCACTTGATGGGTTGCACTAACGCCGGCATCTGTATTTACCGCACTCACAACTTCAATCTTTTCTCCGTATTTTTTTTCAAGAATTGCCTCTAGTTTACCTTGAATCGTTTTATCTTCATTACTTTTCGTTTTTCGATAGCCCTTATAACGTCGTCCGTCATAACCAATCGTCATTTTATAATTCATCATATTTACCTTCTTTCTGTCAGTGATTTTAACTGTACTATATCATTTATATGCAAAAAAGTACATATGATTTACCATCAATCACCTTATCATTTTCATTATATGATGACCAATAAGTTCGAGGGGTACCTGTTTTGTAATTCCATTTAATTCATATGCAGCTTTAGGCATTCCATATACAATGGATGTTTTTTCGTCTTGCCCAAGTGTCAGTGCACCTTTTCGTTTCATCATAGCAATTCCTTTTGCACCATCATAACCCATTCCTGTCAAAATAATCCCAAGTGCTTTGTCTTCGGCTGCATCTGCAACAGAATAAAATAGAACATCGACAGATGGACAATGACCACTGACTTTTTCTCCTTGAAATACCTTTAAAAAATAACCTTTATTGCTTTTTTTTACTTGAATATGCTGATCGCCCGGAGCTATGTAGATATGGTCATTTTCAATGACATCTCCATTTTCAGCTTCTTTTACTGTAAAATGTGTTTGGTTATTTAATCGTTCTGAAAACATTCGTGAAAAAATTGGGGGAATATGTTGAACAATAACTATCCCTGGCAAACCTAATGGTAATTGTTTTAATACTGAGAAAATCGCTTCTGTGCCACCAGTTGATGCACCAATTGCAATTAATTCATGTTTTACTATCTTTGGTGCTATTTTTTTTTCTTTTTTTACATTTTCAGGAATAATTACATTCGCTCTTGCACCTGCTTTTATTTTAGTAATCAAATCAAGTATGAATTTTTTTACGTCTTCTGGGGATGATACTGATGGTTTTAATACAAAGTCAACTGCGCCTGCATTCATCGCATCAAAAACTCTATTATTAATTGAGCTAACTATAATAACAGGTATTGGATATTGAGGCATTAGTCTCCGAACAAATTCAATTCCGTCCATTTTAGGCATTTCAATATCGCAAGTTATAACATCTGGTTCAAATTTTAATATTTTATCTCTAGCTTCAAAAGGGTCTGCTGCTGTTGCAATCACTTCGATAGCGCTATCCGCCTGGATACCTTTTGTTAAAATTTGCCTAAATACAGCACTATCATCAACTACTAATACTTTTATACTCATATATTTCTCCCACCTATATTTTTCTATACACTGAAGGTTTTATATATTTAAATTTAGTTCTTTCTTTATTGATCGATTCAGAATGTCCTATAAAAAGATATCCACCATATTCCAATTGCTCATATAGTTTATGAATCAATTGTTCTTTGGTTTCACTGTCAAAATAAATCATTACATTTCGACAAAAAATAACATGAAATTTTTTCTTAAATGGAAATATTGATTCCAAAAGATTAAATCTTCGGTATATAACTTCTCTTCGCAATGAACTTTTTACCTGATAAAAATCCGATGATATTTTATCAAAATAATTTAATGTCCATGATTTAGGTAGTAATGCGATTTTTTCAGAAGCATATATTCCTTTTTCTGCTTGATTCAAAACATTTAATGACAAATCTGTCGCCAAAAGTTTTTTGTCCCATTTTTCATTCTTATTTTTAAAGTAGTCTTCTAAAATCATCGCTAATGTATAAGGTTCTTCTCCTGTCGAACTAGCTGCACACCAAATTCTCAAATCTTTATTATTCTTGTTATTATTTTCCCAAAACGGCAATACCGATTCAGCAAAATATGAAAAATGTTCTGCTTCTCTCATAAAATACGTATGATTTGTGGTGACTTTATCAATCAAACCACTTAATTTTTTTCCATCTTGGTCGTCTTGCAAATGCTTGTAATAGGTCATGAAATCATCCATTTTTAATTCAGATAATATATGGCTCAATCGACTGACAAGCAAAGTCTTTTTTTCATTTTTTAAGTGTATTCCACTATGTTCTTTGATATACTCTGCTAATAATTTGAATTCTACATCTGTAATTTTTATCATCTTTTTCCCCTGTTTTTAATAGTTAACGGAAGAAATGCACGCATTTCTTCCGTTAACTATTTAATATTTTTCAAATTCTGAATCACTTAACGATATTTTTTTTGTTTTTTTCTTTTTATTTATACTTTGACTTTGATTTTGATTTTGCATGCTTTCAAGCATCTTTAAAACTTCCGGATTTATTGCTTCCTGTTTCATTTTACCATTGTTTGTTCTACGTAACTTAAATGTTGAAACTTGTGATTTAAGCATATCGGCTTGGCTTGATAGTTCTTCACTTGCAGCTGCCGTCTCTTCTGCCGTTGCACTCGTTGTCTGTACAACATCAGATATTTGCATAATGCCTTGATTTATTTGTTCTACTGCTGATGATTGTTCTAGTGAAGCTGAAGCAATTTCTCCTACCAAAGATGTTGCCTGCGAAACCCCTTCAACGATTTTATTTAGCGCTCGTGCGGTTTCATTGGCAATTTTAGTTCCACCTTCAACTTTACGAATAGACCCTTCAATCATATCTGTTGTTTCTTTAGCTGCTCTTGCTGATCTTGCAGCTAGATTTCTTACTTCTTCCGCAACAACTGCAAATCCTTTACCGTGTTGGCCTGCTCTAGCCGCTTCAACTGCTGCATTTAGAGCAAGAATATTGGTTTGGAAAGCAATATCATCAATCACTTTAATAATTTTACTAATACTATTTGATGAATCATTAATTTCTGTCATTGCCTGTAACATATCAATCATTTGCATATTACCCTGTTCAGCATATTTTTGTGCTGAAGTTGACATTTCTTCTGCTCTTTCAGCACTAGATGCGTTTTGTCTTGTTTGAGAAGCAATCTCTTCTATCGAGGCTGTAAGTTCTTCAATTGAACTCGCCTGTTCAGTTGCTCCTTGAGACAATGATGTGCTTGAATCTGATACTTGGGTGGAGCCAACAGCAACTTGCTCTGAAGCCAAATTGATATTTGTCATCACTTCATTTATATTATCAATCATTTTTATAAATGTACTGGCCAACATTCCAACTTCATCTTTGCTATCATTTTTTATGTCAATATCTAAGTTACCATCAGCTATTTCATTGGCTGCTTTTACCATCTCATTGAGAGGTTTGCTGATAATTCGTGCAATAAGTAAACCAAGTCCAACGGCTAATACAATAGCAAGAACAATCAAAATAGTCATGGATACAATCGAGGCTTGAGCTATACTCGTATTTTCTGTCGCCCTTTCTTCTGCATCATTAACTTTCATACTCACCAATAAATCGATTGCATCACTTTCAGCAGTTGCAGCAATACGCATGTCACCTCTGAGTAAATCATATGCTTCCTCATCATTATTTTGAATACAAATATCGTAAAACTCCGGAATCATCCCACCAAAATTTTGTCGTGTTTCCATAAAGTTTTCAAACGCATTGTCCATTTCTTCTGATAATGATTTTTCTTCAAATGATACTGATAATTCATCTAACTGAGTAATCATTATTGTTATTTCATCATATATGGCATTTATTTCTTCAACATCATCCTCTAAAATCATATTGCTTAGATTAACACGTATTCTTTGAAACAATTTAGCCATTTCTGCCGCTTCTGCAATCGGCACGGTCATATTCGTATAGATAACATCTCCATTATCATCTATTGTATTAATGTTATTAATACCAATGATACCTACCACTCCTGTAATTATTGCAACTATAACAAATGCCATAATTAGTTTTGCTGTGATTTTCATATTTAAGAACCATTTCATTGTCATATCCTCCTATTCATTACTTCCCTTAATTTCATCAATCTCATTTTCATTCAGTAGCTTTTCACAATCTAAAATAAGCGTTACATGCTCTTCACTTTTTCCAACACTTTTAATATATTTTCTGCCCGATGTGTTTAGATTTGGTGGTGGAACAATATTTTCTTCCTTAATATTGAGAACTTCTGAAACCGCATCAACAATAACCCCTATAGATAAGTCAAGAACATCAATGACGATGATACACGTTCGATCATTATATTCTTTTGGTTCTTTGTGGAATTTAATTCGTGCATCCATAACAGGGATAATCTTCCCACGTAAATTAATAATTCCTTTTATAAATTGAGGGAGTTCAGGAACAACAGTAATTGGCTGAATTCCAACAATTTCAGTTACATACATAATATCAATTCCATAATGTTCTTCCCCAAGTGTAAATGTTAAAAACTTTCCTTTTTGCGTATCTTCAAATTCTTCTAATTCTGTATTTATTCCATTATTCATATTTCCACCTCTTTACGCTTATAATTATTTACTCACATTAGATAAATTATTGAACTCACCTACATCTAAAATTAGACTAATACTTCCATCACCTAATAATGTACATCCTCCTAACCCTTTTATTTGTTTAGATTTTTTAATATATTCCGGCAATCCTTTAACGACGACCTGCTGCTGTCCCAATAATTCATCTGCAAAAATGCAACAACTTCTTTCACTCTCTTCAACCATGATAAGAATACCTGATTCAATTTCCTTAATTTCTGTGCAAATCGAGTAGAATTGATGAAGTCTTATAATCGGATAGCATAGTCCTCTAACCATAATCATCTCTTGGCCTTCTGTGTCTTTTATAATTTCTGTATTCTTAGGTCGAAATGATTCTTTTATATTAACAATAGGCAAGGTGAATCTTGAATTGCCAACTTTAATATTCATACCTTCTATAATAGCTAATGTTAGAGGAATTTTTAATATTATCGATGTTCCTTGTTCTGAAATACTATCAACGATAACTGTTCCTCCAATACTACTGATGTTTTTTGCGACTACATCCAGTCCAACGCCTCTACCCGAAAATTCAGTTACTTCCTCTTTAGTTGAAAATCCCGGTTGCAAAATCAAATTATAAACTTCTTTATCTGACATTTCATCCAATGGGGAATTTACGAGCCCGTTTTTAATCGCTTTATCATATAATTTTTTTTTGTTAAGACCTTTCCCATCATCTTTGATAATAATCTGTACATCGCTACCTGAATTTTTTGCTTCTAATCGGATTATGCCTTGACTATTTTTTCCACTGTTAATTCGTTCGTCTTTATCTTCAATACCGTGATCAATTGAATTTCTTATAATGTGCATCAAAGGATCTGCTATTTTTTCAATTATATTTTTATCAACTTCTGTTTCTTCTCCTAAGACTACAAGCTCAATATCTTTACCTAATTTTCTTGTCATGTCGCGAACAATACGATGCATTTTCATAAATGTTGTTGATAAAGGAACCATTCGAATAGCCATAACCATATCTTGTAATTCACCTGTGATTTTATGGAGTTGTCTTGAGGCTTTTTCAAAGCTTTCAATTTCTAATTGTGTCAACTCCGGATTTTGAGTTACCATAGCTTCCGAAATAACAAGTTCTCCGACCATGTCCATAAGTTTATCTAATTTATCCACCTGGACGCTTATGATACTTTGTTTAGAACTGACCGATGATTCTTGTTTTCTTGTTTCTTCAACGAGTTTTTTGGGTGTATCAACCTCGTCTGCGCTTTCAATCACTTTGGTATTTGAATCGATTAAATTAAACTCATCTAAATCAATCTTTTCAAACTCTAGTTTTTCAAGAAAAATTGTATTATCTAAATATTTTTTTATTGTTTCCTCATTTTCAATAGTTTTAACGGCCAACAGAAATCCATTCGATTGTATCAGTGACACACAATTATCGTTTTCAATAATATCTTTTGGCTCATATACAACTTCCTCAACTAGATCTGTAATATTGTGAATGACTGTATAAGCACGGATATTTTCCATCTCCGCATCTTTTTTAAACCAAATTCTAGCTTTGAAATAATAACAGTCGCTTTCTTTTATTACCTCTAGATAATCAGTGACTTTTTGTAAGAGTATCGAATTATCTCCATCCGGCGGATCTCCTTCTTTAATTTTCATCAACTCAATTTTAAAGTAATCCATACTTTCTAAAATAATATCAATCAATATGGTAAAATCATATTGAACTGTTTTATCTTCTCGAATGATATAGAATATATCCTCTAATCGATGGGCAAGAGTGCTCATCTCATTAAACATCATCATGGCAGAAGACCCTTTAATTGTATGCATAAATCTAAATATTTCATTAATTGCTTCTTCATTAAATGTGCCTGATTTTTCATTGGCTATCACAAGTTGTTCTAAATTTTCTGTGATTTGGGATGTTTCGTAAACAAAAGCCTCTATCATTGTTTCATCAATAAATGAGCTGGACATATTCCCCTCCTCTTGACTATTGCGTCAATTTATTCAATACGTCAACTAGTTTTTCTTTGCTAAATGGTTTTACAACAAATGACTCTGCGCCATTCATGACAGCTTCTCGAATTAAAAACTCTTGTCCCATTGCCGATAGCATAACAATTTTCACATTTTTATCAATTGCTTTTATTGCTTTTAACGCCTCAATTCCTGTCATTTTTGGCATCGTGATATCCATAGTAATCACGTCCGGTTTATACTTTTTATATAGTTCCACCGCTTGTTCTCCATCTTCTGCTTCTGCAACAACTTCATAGTTATAGCCTGTCAACATTCTCTTAATTGAAACTCGCATAAACGACGCATCATCAACAATCATTAATTTTTTCATTTAACTACCTCATTTTCTTCTTTGTATTTTTATTGATTTTAAAAACAAAATTCGTGTATTGTGTCTTTTTCGATGCGTTCAAGCTGTGATATTGCTTTAAAATATTCTAAATATAGGTGATCCGAATCCACTAACTCTTTTACACGATCAGTATCCATCGTGAATTTTATCGTTTTGAAAAGTACATTATCTTTCATTTGAAATAACTTATACTGGTATGTAATTATTGTTTCTATAAATTCATTGTATTCCTCATCACTTTTACATGGAAAAAATACCATTATTTGATTATTGGAATATTTGCAATACAAGTCCAAAATATCCATTTGTTCTGATATGAATTGATAAAAAGACGTTACATAATCGTTTCGCCATAACAATCCAAAACTTTCTTGTATCATTTGGATATATGGTAATTCCAAAAGTGTTAAATACGAAATACCCCTATTATGATATTGGGTTTTCATACAGTTCATTACAGCTTCATGAAATTCATCTTTTTTTATCATGCTTTCTTCACCGTCAAAAAGTCGATTCATTTCATATTCCACTTTAAAATGCATATATTGTGTTAAATCTTTGAGTAATAAAAACAGGTAGGTCTCATCATGAATATAAATAGGTGCTATTGATAAATCAAGCCACTTTATCTGTTTTTTTTGGTGTATGACATATTTGTTGTTCACATGGCTATTTTCAACAACACATTTGTATCTTTGTGTATTAATCGTACTGTTTCTAGTAATGCAATTTTCACATTGACTTTTCCTTTCATCTTTTATAGAGTTATGTTCAATATACTCACATCCAAATATATGCCCTAAATATTTATCAACTTCAACCTCGTCATCCTCAAAGATATCTCTAACATACTTATTCATACTTAATATTTCCAATTCACTATTGAGAATTAAGACTCCTATGGAATCCACATCAAGAAATTGTTTTAAAATCATAGACGTCTCATTGCTTAAATTTGAAAATAATGTCTCTACATTCATTTTGACGACCTTCCTTCTATTCTACGACCAAGATATTAGAGCAAAAAAAAACCAATTTTATAAAGCTTTAAATAAAGCTTGATAAAATTGATTCTACATTTTAGCTAAGGATTATTCCCTTTTCACTATGTCCAACCAAATTAATTATATATTTTCCCCGTAAGTCATTTTCTCTAATTGCTAATTTTTCTCAGTATACACTTTTTCAAAAATAAATGCAATACTTTTTCAAAATATATTTTGAGTTATTCTAAGATTTTCATTTTATATGTGAAAATATCGTTGTCGAAGTCGGATTCTAGTTCATAAAAAGTCAATGGATATTTATATCCTAATGAACGTAAAAATAGTTTTTCAAAATTATAGGAATCTCTTTCATAAAAACTTCGAAAAACTTCAATGGCTTCTTTCCCAAAATTATTAATTAAATATTTTTCAAAATCAGTTATTACACCTTGAATAACAACGTGCAACTCTTTATCAAAATATTTAATATAAATATTTCGTGGCCCTTTTCCATTAACGTTTTTCAGAAGATTTGTAAACGTCTTTAACAACTCGTTTTTTTCCTCTTGCGTAAAACGCATATTCTATCACCTTATTAATTATGATTTATTTCCTCATATAAATCATAACACAAATTGTTATATAATGCAGTATCCTCAGCTACAATTTTTAAATAAATAAGGCGAAGTTCCTCTATAATGTACATTAATCTTTATTATATACTTTTAATACATTATCCATTTTTGTTGACATATTCAAAAGCAACATATCGACTAAGGTTAATGCAACCATAGCCTCCACCACAATAACAGCCCTAGGTACGATAATTGGATCATGTCGACCTTCAACATTAATCATGACATTTTCTCCGTTTTTATTAACTGCACGTTGGGTCATTTCAATTGAAGGTGTCGGTTTGATATAAACTTTTAAGAATATGTCTGAGCCATCGCTAATCCCTCCAATTATACCGCCTGCGTTGTTGCTTTCTTTAATTATACGACCATCCTCTTGATATTGATAAAAATCATTATTTTCTATTCCTGTTTTTGTAGCCACCTCTATGCCTGCTCCGATTTCAATTGCCTTTACCGCACCAACAGACATAAGGCCTTTTGCTAAATTCGCATCGAGCTTCTCAAACACCGGTTCTCCTAGGCCACTTGGCATTCCGCTAACAATACATTCAATGCTTCCTCCTGAAGAGTTGCCTTGCTCTTTGAGTTTTGTCAAGTATTCTTCTGCCAATTTTACAGCTTCTACATCCGGCATACTCAAAAAATTATTCCAAATCTCCTCTTCCTTAAAATGATCTTTATTCACTTTTATTGGTCCAATTGAGGATGTATAGCCGGTAATCTTAATACCGATTTCCGATAATATTTTTTTTGCGACTGCACCAGCGGCAACTCTAGCTGTTGTTTCTCGGCCGGATGAACGTCCACCACCTCGATAGTCTCTGAATCCATACTTTTGATCATAGGTATAATCCGTATGTCCGGGACGATAAATTTTTGATATTTCGGTGTAGTCATAAGACCGTTGATTCGTATTGCGAACAATCATAGCAATAGGAGTCCCCGTTGTTTTTCCCTCAAATATTCCTGAAAGAATTTCTACTTCATCCTTTTCTTTTCTCGGTGTTGAAAATGGAGATTGTCCGGGTTTTCTTTTATCTAAGTCTTTTTGTATATCGTCTTCACATAAACTGATTCCGGATGGGCAACCGTCAATTGTTACTCCCACTCCTTTACCATGGGATTCTCCCCATGTTGAAATTCTAAATATAGTTCCATACATTGATCCTGACATTAATGACCTCTTTCCTATAAATTTATACTTACTTTAGAAACCTCTTTCATACGCCTCCGGAATTCCACCCATGACTCCTGCTTGATGATACATCTTCAATGCAAAATACGGATCGCGCAATAGTAATCTTCCCATAGCCACTAAATCACTTCGATTATTGTTCAAAATTTCCTCAATCATCTCAACGCTAGTTATTAGGCCCACTGCCATCGTATCCACCTGACATTCATGTTTAACCTGATCAGCAAATCGTATCTGATATCCTGGATAAGCTTTCATAGCAACCGGAGCCAAACCACCGGAACTGATATGGACGATATCTAGCTTTTCTTTTACTTGATTGATAATCCGTACCATCTCGTCTCCATCAATTCCACCCTCTACATAGTCAGATACGGATACTCTTAGGCCAAGAGCTATATGCTCCGGAATAGCGGATTTTACCTGGTCAATAATCCACGTAAGAAGTCGACAACGGTTTTCTAGACTACCGCCAAATTTATCTGTACGTTGGTTTGTAATTGGCGAGAGAAACTCATGATTCAAATAGCCATGGGCTCCATGAATCTCAATATATTCAAATCCTGCTTCTACCGCCCTCTTAGCACCATCGACAAACGCCTGAACAAGGTGATCAATATCTTTTTCATCCATAGCCTGCGGCATTCGGTAATCATCACTAAACTTAAGCGCACTCGGTGCAATCGGTTCCGTCGCTCTAGCCTGGCTTTTTCTTCCGGCATGTGCAATCTGAATTCCAGGACAAGCACCATGCTTTTTGATTCTAGAGCTAATCTCTCTAAGTCCTTCAATCTGTTCATCGGTCCAAATTCCAAGGTCTCTATCGGATATTCTTCCGTTTGGCATAACCGCTGTCGCCTCCACTATAATTAAACCAATTCCACCGATGGCTCTGGTTTCATAGTGTGTGAAATGGAATTCATTGGCTTTACCATCATCCTTTGCCGAATACATACACATTGGGGGCATAACCAAGCGATTTTTTAATTCAACAT
Source organism: Clostridiales bacterium UBA2432 (assembly GCA_002342805.1). Classification (GTDB taxonomy): domain Bacteria; phylum Bacillota; class Clostridia; order Lachnospirales; family Vallitaleaceae; genus UBA1351. The sequence goes on from DDQW01000057.1 coordinate 60,037, forward strand.
TTCCGAGTTTATATTTTTCTAATGCTTTCATTAGGTCTCCTCCTATTGTTTTTTTACAGATACCATGCCTAACATACATCCAAGAATTCCAAAGATCACAGATAGTGAAAGGATATATATAGCCACAACTTGTATGGTCTCAGTCATTGGGGGCAAGGGAATAAAAGGAATGGGTCCCATCATAAAACCATAACTGCTTTGAATGACAAAAAAAGCTCCCATAGTGGCTATAATTCCCGAAACAAAAGACATCCATATTCCTAATATATAAAAAGGAATAGCAATAAAACGCATGGGGGCCCCTAACAGTGTTAAGGTAGTGATTTGTTCACGGTAGTGATAAATGCTTTGTCGAATCGTATGAGATAAAACGACTAAGGTGGTCATACCTACTGCTATTAATATTAACACACTCATAAAGGTAATCCCTTTAACAATATCCCTTAACTTTCCTAACACATCCCTATTGTCCCGAATAGAACTGATTTCAGGCATAATTTCCAAGGTATCTAGTACCGTCTCCATGTTTTGCAAATCAATACTTAACTCTATAAATGCAGAAAATGGATTCTCTTGAAAATATTGGAGTACTTGGGCTTCTTCACCGAGTATTGCTGACATGCGTTCATATGCTTCTTCTTCAGAAACAAGCCTAACGTCTCGTACACCATTGATTTTTCTCAGATCCTCAATCCAAGTAGCCTCCTCTTGTATTTCCATTTTCGAATAAACCGATACTTCTGCTTCCCTTTCCAATATCTCAACCATATGTTCTGTGATGATAAAACCACTAATCACAAGAGCTAACAAAAAAAAGATTAGCCCATTACTCACGATGGTTAACCCATTCGAAAACATATTATACCGGAAAATAGCTATGGCCTCCTTCAGATAATACCTACTATTACATCTTTTTCTCACGCTATCACCGCCTTTCAAGGAACATTTGTCCC
>DDQW01000098.1 GCA_002342805.1 Clostridiales bacterium UBA2432
CCACGGGCATTATCTTTTTTCCAGGTCTCGTAAGTGTCCGATTCCATTGGTTCTAAATTAACATCGTCAATGGATATTCCCATTGCCTTGGCTACACCTTTGCCATATTCAGGATCTGCCATATAACAGTGGGTAATATGGCGATGTTTAATCTGCATTGTTGAATCACCCATATTCCGAGCTGTATTTTCAAAAAGAACCAGTTGTTGCTCTGGGCTCATATTCCTAAACAGCATTCCCGGTTGTGTATAATAATCATGGTCATCTTCTCTAAAATCATATTGGTAAACATCGCCACCTTCTTGCATAGGCTCTGCCATCTCCGGATGATCTTCCCAGTTACCATAACTATTAGGCTCATAATGGTTCTCGCTACCCCGATTACCATCGACGCGCATTTGTCCGTCCCGGTGGAAACTATGAGGATGTTCAACACCTTGAGGGCTATTGACCGGTATCTGGTGATGATTAACACCTAAACGATAGCGATGGGCATCTCCATAGGCAAATAGACGCGTTTGAAGCATACGGTCCGGTGAATACCCTATACCAGGCACATTATTGGCAGGATTAAATGCAGCTTGCTCAACATCGGCAAAATAATTCTCCGGATTTTTATTTAACTCAAGGACACCCACTTCCATTAAGGGAAAATCTTTTTTATACCACATTTTGGTTAAGTCAAATGGATTGTAAGGCATCTGCTTCGCTTGTTCTTCAGTCATTACTTGAATATACATTGTCCATTTAGGATACATTCCTTTTTCAATGGCTGTATATAAGTCCCTTTGATGACTTTCTCTGTCCTTTGCCACAACCATTTCTGCTTCTTGGTCTGTTAAGTTTTGAATGCCTTGATGACTACGAAAATGGAATTTCACCCATACACGTTCATTATCTGCATTGATTAAACTATAGGCATGACTTGAATGTCCATGCATATAGCGATAGGATGACGGAATACCACGGTCACTCATGGTAATCGTTAACTGAAGCAAGGCTTCCGGAAGAGATGACCAAAAATCCCAGTTATTATTCGGACTTCGCATATTCGTCCTTGGATCTCGCTTAATTGCATGGTTTAAATCTATAAACTTTTTAGGATCTCTGAAAAAAAAGACTGGTGTATTATTACCAACAAGATCCCAGTTTCCTTCCTCTGTATAGTACTTCATTGCAAAACCACGGATATCACGTTCAGCATCTGCCGCACCACGTTCTCCCGCAACCGTTGAAAAGCGCATAAATATCTTTGTTTTTTTCCCAACTTCTGAGAAAATCTTTGCTTTTGTATATTTAGTAATGTCTTTCGTTACTGTGAATTCACCAAAGGCTCCGGATCCTTTTGCATGCATACGCCGCTCAGGAATAACTTCCCGATTAAAATGTGCATGCTTTTCTAATAACCAAGCATCTTGAACAACTTGTGGACCTCTCTGTCCTGCCGTCATTGTATCCTGGTTACTTGTTACCGGGGCACCATTTTCTCTCGTTATACCTGGATGTTTTCCTGTTGTATCATTGCGAGTCGGTAAAGGGTCGCCTAATTTGTTTTTACTCATCGGATCTTTGTTCATCAAGCAAATCACCTTCCTAAATTATTTGACTATTTACAGTAACATTTTTAATGTCTTTATTATAACATATATCAAATTATTGCATACTATTTTTGCAATAATTAGGCATTATTTTATCCATGTAGGTTGCACTACAAGACCTTGAAATGCAAGAGATTGAACAGGTTTCATCAATCTTCTATTAAAGCCAAAGCATCCTCAAAACACATGGGTTTAGCATAATAATACCCTTGTGCCATATCACACCCTAATGCTTTTAAAATATCATGTTGCTCTTTTGTCTCAACACCTTCTGCTATAACAGTCATATCAAGATTATGCACAATTTGAATTATGCTTTGTATTAACTCTTTTACGCGCCTATCGCTTGAAATATTTTTCATGAATTCTCTATCGATTTTTACAACATCTATAGGTAAATCCATCAAATATTTCAACGATGAATAGCCAGTGCCAAAATCATCCAAGTGCAATTTTATACCACTTTCTCTCAGTTTTTTCAATTTATCCAAATGCATCTCTGTCGCTTCCATAAAGACACCTTCCGTTAGCTCAATAGCAATACAATCAGCACCTAAATCATATTCATTGAGCAATTCGATGAAATCAGACTCAAAATCGATGCGTGTTAATTCCACAACAGAAACATTCACTGCAATTTTCATGTCCACAAAATATTTAGCAATCATTTTTTTCACATCCCGGCAAGCCGTATTATAAACCCACCGTCCAATGTTATGAATTAGCCCTAATTGTTCTGCAATTGGAATAAACTCTAAAGGACTAATGATTCCTTTCTTAGGATGTTCCCATCGAATAAGTCCTTCAAATGCAACTATTTTCTCCGTTTGCATATCAATTTGTGCTTGTAAAAAAAGTTTGAATTGATTTTCCTCAATTGCCTTATGGATACTATTTTGTATTCCTAGAAGATCTACAGACTCCGTCTCCATAAAATCGTTATAAAAAGTTAGTCGTGCCCGTCCCTTGGCTTTTGCTTGATACATGGCTATATCCGCTTTTCGAATAAGTTCTTCTTCCTGTGTACCTTGATCCGGAAAAGTGACAATACCTATCGAACAACTTATATGAAAAGCTTCTTCATCAATCAAAATCTGTTTTTGAACAATCGCATTTATTTTCTTATGTATATCATTAGTCTTTGGTTCATATCCAATATGCCAATACTGAATTACAACAAACTCATCACCACCTATACGAGATACAATAAGGCCCATGTCTTCAAACGCTTTGAACCGTTCTCCAATGCTTACAAGAATATCATCTCCAAGTTTATGCCCACAGGTGTCATTGATATACTTGAAATTATCCAAATCAATCGAATATAATCTCCCTTGATACTTATTATCGCTAAGTATTTCATTTAATTTTTTAAAAAGTGCCGGGCGATTATACAAACCTGTCAAGTCATCATGATAGGCCAGGTGCTTAAATTTTTTCTCACTCTTAAGAAGTAGCTTACGGCTCTCTCTAAGTTCATCATATTGATAACGCAACTCTTCTTCCGTCGCTGTCAACTCTTCATATAAGGCAGATAATTCATCATTTTTCTCACGCACTTCTCTAATATGACGATAATTTTTTCTATTTTCAAAGATTAAAAAAAAGAAAACAAGAAGAATAAGCCCCAATATAATGGATAAAGGTATGGTCAACTCTTTGTATTTTTCCCAAAAGACTTTTGGACTATTAATCAATATTGTATCCTTGGGCAACTTTTCCATATCCAAATCAAATTTTTGCATAATTTTGTAATCAATAATATATTTGTTGGGACTTTCTGTAACAATTGGAATGGACTCAATAGATACACCGTTTAAAACGTCGAGAGCCATCTGTGCCGCCATCTTTGCTTGAGCTGTATACGAAAGCATATATCCACCCAACAAACCGTCTCCAACTCCACCAATGGTTGGTCTATAAATCGGTGTGTCGGCAGCTTCAGTCAATATATTTATCGAATCTTCAATCGAATACACATTATTTTCCTTATCTTGAAACATTGTCATATAAATCAAAATATCTTCTGTCGATAATTGTTTGACTTTTGCTTTGAATTCATCTAATGAGTACTCCGAAAAATTCAGCACTTCAAATTTCATTGTAGGATATACATTTTCTAGCTCTAAAAAAGCACGAGCATCTCCTTGTCCTGTGGTAGTTTCATCCACAATGACATAAAACGTATCTGCATTTGCTTGTAATTTCATCGCCAACTCCAGATTTTCTTGTATTGAGGCAGCTTCATATATTCCTGTAAATGTGGATATATTTCCGGCTTCTATAACTCTATTCAAATCGTTAATGCCAAGGTATATCACCGGTATATCTTTGACAAGATCGTCTTTGTGATCCATGAGAAATTGTAATCCATTATCATCACTCACAATAATAACATCATAAGGTTGACTGTTATCTAAACGATATTTTAGAAATTCATAATAATTATTGTAATTTTCTTCTGTATGAAAACGGTTCGTATCCATGAACTCAATATCAAAGAGGATATCTTCTTGATAAAAGACTTCCGTAAGACCTTTAATTAAGTCAGGATAAGTTGTAAACGCTCCATGGTAAGAGCTAATAAACAAAACTCGGTGGACTTCAGTAGCTTCGACAGTTGTATGTGTATTAAATCCGATTGTAATTAAAATAACTATAAAAAACATCATACACTGTCGATAAAATTTCGAACTATATTTCATGTAATCTCTCCTTATATTTAGTACTGCAATAAAAAAAATCTGCTATAATATAGTATATCAAATAATTGGAGGAAAAAGATGCAAAAACCAGCAAAATTTTTTACAGACAAGCTTGTACAAGGGGATATCATAAAAAAGGAAGACTACGATTTATACTATTACGGTTTTTGGCAAGGTAGCATCTTTGCACTAAACATGCTCACCGTCCTTATCGTCGGCTTACTATTTCAAATGCTTTGGCAGGCGATTGTGTTTACCATCGCCTATGGTTTATTACGAACTTCGGCAGGTGGTTATCATGCTCGAACACAAGGAAGCTGTTATATCTTTTCCATAGCAATGATTATTATTGTTTTGAGCGCATTGAAATATTTACAATGGAACCCAGTAATCTATCTTTCACTTGTATTACTTTCATCTATTTTCATTTTCTTGCTTGCACCTGTGGAAGACTCAAACAAACCTTTAGATGCCCTAGAACACCGTGTATATAAAAAGCGGTCCCGAATTATTCTCATATTTTTATTGCTCATAACACTCCTATTTGTGTTTTTCGGAAAAACAGACATTGCTCATTGCCTTAGTATATCTATAATCGCCCTCGCCATGATGCTTATACTCGGAAAAATAACATCCTAGTAAATGAAAATAAGATAACAGATTCTCTGTTATCTTATTTCAATAATATATATATTTGATCCCACTCATATATTTAGGTTATACCGTTTAAAACTTTCGTAATTGTTGTGCTTTATCCGGTAACTGAGGTTGATGAATAAACAACAAACATGCTGTATTCACATTTAACGCAGTAAAAGTTAGCGCTACACTTGCAAGTAATGCTCCAGCTTTTAATATCATAGGTTTCATTATCATCGCCCCCTTTCTTAACCTGTTTAGATTATACCAAAAAAATCGCACAAAAACCGTCCGATGTAACGAACGGTACTTGTAAATGTAACGAATGGATATTTTTAATGAAATAAGCTATAATAGTATATAGGAAATTTGAACTACAAGGAGATTTCATATGATAAATATTGCTATTTGTGATGATAACAAATATATATGTTCTCAGATTGAAACAATTTTACTTGAGTACGCTCAAGTGGAACCCATTAAATTAAATGTCCATATTTTTTATACTGGGGAAAGTTTAGTGGAATATATTAATAAAGACAAGGCCTTCCATATCATTTATCTGGATATTGAACTCGGACAAATGAACGGTGTTGAAGTTGGGAAATATATTCGCCAAACCATGAAAGATTATAAAACCGAGATTATTTATATCTCCGGTAATGATTCGTATGACCGTCAACTGTTTGATGTGCAACCCCTCCATTTTATTCCTAAACCTATTCAAAGAAACACTGTCATTGATGACTTAAATCTTGCTATGGAACACTTGAATATTTCAGAGCACTATTATACATATCAAAAAGGACACGATATGTATAATATTCCCATTAGTGAAATTCTATACTTTGAAAGTCGAAAACGAGAAATCGTTATTGTTACAACAACATTTGAAGATACTTTCTATGAAAACTTAGATGTTATTGCCAAAGAACTATTTGATTATCAGTTCTTTCAAATCCATCGTTCGTATTTAATGAATTACAAACATGCAAAAATAATTCGTTATACAGAAGTCGTTATGTCCAATAACGTAGTTCTTCCTATCGGCAAAACAAAACGTAGCGCATTTCGCAAAATACAAATAAACCTAAACTAAGGAGAAACCTATGTTTTTTGAAAATTATTACTTAGTATACATATTAGGAAATCTTGTCTCAGCATATGTTATGTATAAATTTATTCGTATTTTTTATAGCAAATGCAAAGTCAAACCGACCACTGAGATTGCTGCCTATATCGGATATTTTATTCTCATTACACTCACACACGTTGGACTTGAACTTCCTTTTATTGTACTCTTAGCCAATATTTTGCTTCTTTTTCTTATTACTCTACTTTATGAAGGCGATATCAAAAAATCACTTCTCTCTATTTTGATAATTTATTTTTCATTAATGAGTATTGAAGCGCTTTTTGTTTTATTAACCAGTACTTTGCAACTAAATCTTCTTGTTCCTTTTCAATACGAGTCTGCTTTTGGAGTTGTTGTTGTTCGAATTGCTTCATTAGGGATGGTCTTTGCGGTCAAAGGTTTTAAAAACGTGAAAAAAGAGTATCCTATTCCAAGTGCATATTGGATTAGCCTACTCTTTATACCTGTCGGAACTGTCATCATGCTCTTTGCCGTATTTATGAACACCTCATTATCTCGAACCATTATTTTTATCTGTATTATAAGTGCAATTCTTATCAATATGTTCACCTTCTATTTATACGATAATATTTCCGCTCTTTTGGTTGACCAAATGAATAAACGTATTTCTGAAGAACAAAATCGTTACTATGAACATCAAGTTGAAATGATGCAGGCAACCCTTAATCACATGCGAACCTTACGCCATGATTTAAAAAACAGAATCGCACCCTTGTATCCTCTCGCTGCATCCGGCAATACTGAAGAACTATTAAAAACCATATCTGAATTATCCGATCTAAGTGAAATTACCAAGGAATATTCAAAATCAGGAAATACTATTTTTGACAGTATCATTAACTTTAAATTTCAGAATGCTGAAGCTATGAACATCGAGATCAATGTAGAGATTAACACACCTGAAGCCTTATCCATACCGACATTTGACATTGCTGTAATTATCGGCAATCTCATCGACAACGCATTAGAAGCCACACTAAAAACCCACGACCGTTGGATTCGCATTTCTATTGTTTACGATAAAGGACGTTTAATTATTGAGACGGTTAATTCTTATGATGGTATAATCAAAAAAGAAGCCGACCAATTTGTAACGCGTAAGCATGACCAACCAAACCATGGGCTTGGCATGAAAAGTATAAAAAACATTGTCGATCGTCATGAAGGATATTTAAATATTGATTATGACGAACACGTCTTTAATACCAAGGTACTCATGTATTTATAATCCCAGTAGCTCATTGATAATTATAATCTCTGTCTCTACATTCGACATTTTTCTCTGATATATAATGGTCCCATTGCATATTCGCTCAGGGCTTTTGCAATCATAACAGCGGTCCCCTTTAATCGCACAAGGTGTTTTGACACCTATTCTCTTTGCATTTTGGGGCGCCGCTATGTTTTTAGCCCTCCACATGGCTTTTTCTAAAGTAGCTTCAAACTTATTTTTTCCGATAACAAAGTACACTTTATCATGTCCAAACAATGAACCTGCAATGCGATTACCGGTTCCGTCAATATTGACCATCTCACCTGTTTCTGCTATTGCATTTACCGAAGTTATATAAATCTCTGTTGTCAAACTCTTTTTAGCAATTTCTAAAAAAGACGCATTATCAATAGCCTGTTGGGGATCAAATACAGTATTTGATCCCCGAAGTCTGTCATATAAGTTCATCGTCATTAAGGTATTTGAATCACCAAATCCCACACTTTTTCCGACAATTGTATTTTCTAAATATGTTGCTGCTTCATCTTTTGTCTCAAAATACTTGGTCGTATAGCCATACTTCCTTAATGTTTTTTGTGTTTTTTGAAAATCCATATTTTGTTACCTTCTTTCAAAACCTTTAGCCTTAGTCTGTCAATGCATTGACATAATCTACTAGTGTTATCAATGCTAACTTTTCATCTTCGCCATCGGTAATAATTTCAATGACAGATCCTTTGGATATTGCTAAGGATAAAATCCCTAATATACTTTTTGCATTGACTTTTTTATCTTCTTTTTTTAAATAAACATTACATTTTTGTGAACTTGCTAATTTGGTAAAATTAGCTGCCGGTCTTGCATGAAGACCTGTTTCATTAACCACTGTAACCTGTTTACTTACCATGTTATTCCTCCGATTAATGCCAAAACATCTTCTTGGCTCGTTAATTCTAGTGCTTGTTGTGCTATATCCCTTGCTTTATTACTATCAATAGTTTCTGCTTGTTGTCTCGCTCTTAATATTCCTGGTGCACTCATGCTATATTCATCGAGTCCCAGTCCAATAAGTAGAGGTAAAGCCAAAGGTTCTCCGGCCATTTCTCCACACATACCAACCCATTTTCCTTCTGCGTGTGCAGCCTCAATAACCATCTTAACCAATTTTAAGATAGCTGGATTAAATGGTTGATATAAATAAGATACATTCTCATTCATTCGGTCTGCCGCAAAGGTATATTGGATTAAATCATTGGTTCCTATAGAAAAGAAATCTACTTCTTTTGCAAATGCGGATGCCATAATGGCTGTCGATGGAATTTCAACCATAATGCCTATTTTGTAGGAAAACTCAAACTCTTCATAGGTTGCCTTTTTTTGAAGTTCCTCTTTTGCCACTTGTATCATCTGTTTTGCTTCCCGCAATTCATCTAAGGTTGCAATCATGGGAAACATGATATGAAGATTCCCATAAACACTTGCTCGAAGTAAGGCTTTTAATTGTGTCAAAAAAAGATCTTTTCGTGATAAGCATAATCGAATAGCTCGGTTACCTAGAAATGGGTTGAGCTCCTTCTCCATCGTCATATAATCTAATTCTTTATCTCCACCGATATCAAGTGTCCTTACAACAACCGGCTTATCCTTCATCCCCTCAAGAACTTTTTTATAGGCTTCAAATTGCTCATCTTCTGTAGGGAATGTTTTTTTCCCCATATAAAGGAACTCTGTTCGATACAAACCAATACACTCTGCGCCATAGGACAAGACGCCGTCCAAATCTTCCGGACTACCGATATTGGCACCAATCTCGATATGAAGGCCATCCGCTGTTACACTCGGTTTATCAATATAGGCTGCTCTGATGGTTTTTAAGGCTTCTAACTCTTTTATCTTTTCTTGATAGTCTGCAAGTACTGATTCATCCGGATTTTGAATGATAATTCCTTGCATTCCATCCAAAATAACTATTTCTCCATCCTCAAGCGAATCAAACCCTGTCATTGTCCCAACAACTGCGGGAATTTCAAGGGTTCTTGCCATAATTGCACTGTGGCTTGTTCGACCACCGATATCGGTAATGAATCCTTTGACCCATTTGCGATTGAGTTGTGCCGTATCTGATGGCGTCAAATCTCTCGCTGCTAATATAACTTCAGAATTGATTTCACTCAAGTCATGACTTTTAATGCCTTTCATATGCATAAGCACACGCCGTGACACATCTTTGATATCTGCTGCTCGTTCTCTAAAATATTCATTATCCATGTTTTCAAACATACTGACAAACTGATGCGTGACTTTTTCTAATCCATATTCACCATTAATACCTTCACTCAGAATAACCTCTTTGACTTGGTTGGCAAATTCCGGATCCTTGAGTATTTCAATATGGGCTTCAAAGATTGCAGCTGTCTCCGCATTAATGTTTTCTTCTGCATAGTCTTTAATTCCTGTCAGGTCAACAATGCTTTCTGTCAGTCCTTTTTGAAATCTTTCGATTTCAAGAGCAGTGTCTTCAACTTCATTTTTTTCAGCAATAACTTCGATATGATCATATTTAAAAACTTTTCCTATACTAATACCTTCACTGGCACCAATCCCACGTATCAAATCAGCGACCTCCTTTTTCTATCTCAGACAACCTTTTTCCATATTTTAGAACAAGGCGCAATGTATCTTCATCCGATACAATGGTATGAACAAGGCCACCTCGCAAAGCAGCAAAAATTGCCTTTGCCTTTTTTTCTCCTGCCGCTATGGCAAATATTTTTTTCTCTTTAATGGTTTCTGTTCGAATGCCAATCACATTATCATTGGCCGGTATATCTAAAAATTCACCATGCTTGTCAAAAAAATGTGCGAGAATAAAGCCAATTCCCCCATGACTGATGACTTGTTGTTTTATATCAGACTCCACATAGTTATCCCATAGCGTTTGAAATGTTGATGTTTCGCTATCAACCGCACCAATACCGCTTAGTATCAAATCACACTCTTCAATCATTGTTAGTGTATTTTTAATTAAAGGGGTCTCCATAATTGCTTTTCTTGCATTTGCATCATTTATATATATTGGAGAGGGTAAGGGGTATAATCGCCCGCCGACTTTACTCGAAATGCTTCGTCCAATACTCAGCATATCTAATTTGTCCATGTCATAGCTAATGGCTCCAAAAAGTTCAACAACGCGTATACCGGAATATTCATGTTTTTTTAAAAAAGAAGAACAAATTCGAACATGTTTTCCCCATGAAATTCCTAATGTCATATCATCATGCAAAATCAATCCCAATTCCTTGGCAGCGGCTTTTCCGACTTCATTAATTGTTTCTTTTTTATCCGATAAGGTTTTTACGATGACAACGTTTGGTACGTTAAATGTTCGTCGAATCTCGCCTTGCAATTCTTCCATCTTCTCATTGTTATAATTAATAGTAATATCAACGATTTGTAAATCTCGGGCTTTTTTCAAAAGCCTCGACACCTTTGGTCGTGATAAAAATAATTCCTTGGCCACTTCACTTTGAGTCTTGCCTTCTAAATAATATAACACTGATGCATCAATTAATAGTTGATGTTCATCCTTATCTAACAATTACCTCACCTCACTCATCAGTATTTAAACGTTAGCTATTTTGTTTGTCCATAATAAGCATTCTTACCATGTTTTCTCAAATAATGCTTATCTAAAAGCACTTGATTAACCCGCTTTAGCTCAGGATTCAGTTTTTCTGAACGGTAGGCCATCTTACCTACTTCTTCCATAACTTTTGCATTATGCACTGCATCTAACGGATTCCTTCCCCAACTAAAGGGTCCATGGTTAAAAATAATGATTCCCGGTATTTCCATTGGCTCTATCTGACCTTCTTTTAATGTCTCAATAATAACGAATCCGGTGTTTAGCTCGTACTCACCATTTATTTCATCATCACTAAGCGCTCGAGTACATGGGATATTTCCATAGAAATAATCGGCATGGGTTGTACCGTAACAGGGTATGTCTCTTCCCGATTGCGCCCATGAAGTCGCCCACTCTGAATGCGTGTGAACTACACTTTTAATTTTATCATATTTTCTATAAAGCGCAAGATGTGTTGGCGCATCCGAGGAAGGCTTCATCCTTCCTTCAACGATTTCACCATCAAGACTTATGACAACCATATCTTCAACTGTCATCTTGTCATAGTCAACCCCACTTGGTTTGATGACAACTAGCCCTGATTCTCGATCAATACCGCTGACATTTCCCCATGTATAGATGACTAAGCCTTGCTTGACCAATTCCAAATTAGCTTCAAAAACCGACTTTTTTAATTCATAAATCCGCTCATGTCTTTGCATAGAAACGATCACCCGCTTTCTCAATTAACCACTCTTTTGCTTTTTGAATATAGGCAACACTTTCTTCAAAATTCATATCCAAACTGTTGTCCGCCCACATTTCCACGAGGAAGGGACCTTGAAACTCAAGCTCATCAAGCTTATTGAAAAGTTTTTCAAAATTAACGGTCCCTTCTCCAAAGGGAACACATTTGAAGACACCTTTTTTCGTGTCTTTCAAATGAATTCCTACAATGTGATTAATTCCTCTTGCCAACTCTTCTTCCGGTTCATCCGTCCACTGACTGAGGTTGCCAAAATCCGGATAAATCTGTAGCCAAGGTGAATGAACTTCATTAATAAAGCGCAAACAACGGGTAATCGTCCCAATGAATTCAGTATCCATAATCTCAATCGAGAGCATGACATTTGCACTCGCTGCTTTTTTTGTCGCATACTTCAACCCATCTATAAATCGTTGAACTGTCACATAATCAGAATCTTCATAATATACATCATAACCGGCCAATTGAATATTTCTTACGCCTAAGTCTTTTGCAAGTTCAATGGCCTTATCCATAATATTGAAAGCTTTATTACGAACTTGATCATCACGACTTCCAAATGGATATTTTCGGTGCCCACTAAGACATATTGAATTAATGTAAAAATCATTGTCTGCCAATAATTTTTTGATATACTCACGTTTTTCCTTACTCCATTCAAGTCGATACAGACGTTCGTCACTTTCATCAACGGACATTTCTATAAATTCGTATCCTGCTGCTTTGGCAATCTTAATTTTTGTGGCCCAATCAAATTTATTGGGAATCGCTTTTTCATAAATCCCCATTGGATTATCGGTTAATCTAAACATGATTCCTCCATTACTGATTTAGTGCTTTCTCAACTTTTGTCTTAATTTCTTCTTCCGATAAAAGATTTTTCAAGCCAACGACTTTGGCTTTGCCCAAGTTCGTAAATTCTTTTACCAATGTTTCCGAAACAAGTATAAGGTCATAATTTCTTGCATCTGATTTTGCCTGACCTACACTTGCATGGTGAACTTCACATTGTAAGCCCATTCCTTTAAGTACTTTTTCAATTTTCATTTTAATAATCAGACTTGATCCCATACCATTACCGCATGCTGCTAATACTTTTAACATGTTAACGCCTCCTCGCTTATCGCTTATTATAACAATGTTTTAAATGGTAAATCCGGTTCAATTGCAAATGCGTCATGGAAACCTCTGTCGTACATATATTCCATAGCGTCTTTATCATTTGGCCATGTAAACTTTCCACCAACTTGCCAGATGTAAGGTTTGAATGTATATTTTAATCGATCTTTTTTCATGTTCCATAAGGTTGTTATTTCTTTAGGGTCTGCCATAAAGTTTGTCCAAATGTCATGATGAATAGGAATAACAACTTTTGTTTTTAAACATTCTGCCATTCGTAAAATACCTTCTGCTGTCATTTTATCGGTCATTCCACGCGGATTTTCTCCAAATGAACCTAGAGCAACATCAATCTCATGGTCATTCCCATGTTTTGCAAAGTAATTGGAATAATGGGAATCACCACTATGGTATAAATTACCACCCGGTGTTTTAAATAAGTAATTGAGTGCAAGATCATCCATCTCTTGAGGCATTTTACCTTTTAAGGTAACACCTTTTGGAGCTGTAACTAACTCAGTCCGATCAAAAGAATCCATGGCAACAATCTCTACGTCTTTCACTTTATAGGTATCCCCCGGTCTTAATGCAACTAATCGTTCTTCCGGAACCCCCCATTCTCTCCATAAATCTACACATGCTTTGGGTCCGATAAACTTCACACTCGCATCTGTATTTTGACAAACAGCCGCAGCTACATTTTCATCGATATGATCACCATGATCATGAGTCGAAAGGACGGCATCAATTTCTTTAATCATGAAGGGATCGATGACAACAGGCACATTTCTTAAGTTCGGTTGTAAGTCAACGCAACCAATCATACGCTGATGTTGATGTTGCTCCTTCATAAGTCCGTTTCCATGACTTTTTTTACCGGTTTTCACCCACAAGTCAACACATAAGTTGGCATTTCCTTGGCTTTTGAGCCATATACCGGTACATCCAAGCCACCACATGGAAAAAGTTCCCGGTTCTACTTTAGTACTTTCTATTTCTTCATTTAACCAGCTTCCCCACTCAGGGAATGTGCTTAGAATCCAACTCTCTCTTGTGATTTCATTTATTTTACTCATATATTTTTTCCTTTCTTCTATTAATTCATCTGCTTAATCAAAGTTTAGTTAAATATTGCAAGAATATCTTCTTCTGTTTTGGCATTAAATAAGGCATCTTGTTTTGCATCATCTGACAGAATTTCCACAATTTCTTGAAGCATCTGAAGATGGGTATCTGCATCCACACAAGAAAGTGCGATAAATAACTCAGCGTCACTACTTCCGTCTTCTAGAAATTGTACTGGTTTTTTTGTCAGCATTACGCTGTAACCTATTGTGACAGAACCCGTTTCCGGTCTAGCATGAGGTAAAGCAATCCTAGGCGCAATGACAATATAAGGGCCATATTCCTTAACCGAGTCAATCATTCCATCAATATATGATTGTTTGATATGTCCACCGTCTAGTAAGGGTTGAGCTGACTGAATAACAGCATCTTCCCAGTTTTCAAAAGAATTTGCAAACTGAATATAGTCTTTGGTAAGTTTAAAACCTTTAATCATAATTCCCTCCAATCGTTACATTTGTGCGAGTTTTTGTTTTCATTGAATCTTTGTTCACTTATCCATAGAATTATAGGCCACCGTTCATTATAAGGCGGCCTACAAGATGTCAATTACATGTTAGTCAAGATTATTTACTTCATCTCTCATTGTTGTAAAGTATGTTGCTTTGTGACGCTTATACTGTAATTGAGGAATGATTAGTAAAAGTGGTATTAATAAAATCGGCACAATAATTCCTAGATAATTTGACAAAACGGTTGTTCCGGCAAATAAGGTTGCCCAGTCAAACATTCCCATCCATCCGATAACTTGATCCGGACCTGTTAAGAAGCTTAGTACCCAAGCTGATCCAAATACTTGAATGAGGCCTGCAATAAAAGGAATAATTGCTGCTGCACGTCGTCCTCCGGCTTTGTTTGCAAATACTGCTAAGGTACCATTATCAAAGAACAAGCAGATGAATCCTGCAATGATTAGAACGGGTGATCTCATTAAAATTAATGCAAAGATTGCTATGATTTGTCCAAAAAATCCAAAGATAAATCCATATGACGGTGCTTGAGGTGAGAAACCAAATGTTACTGCACAATCGACTGCAGGCACTGAACCTTGAAGAATTTTATCTGAAATACCTTGGAAGGAAGCTGTAAGTTCTGCAACGAACATACGAACACCTGTTAAGAGTATTGTGATATAAACCGCAAAGTATGCACAAGTTTCCCAAACATATGTTGCAAAGTAGTAATTATTTTCATTGTATTCGAAGGTATCTTTACCTAATATAACCATTATTGTTCCCACGAAGACTGTCATAATCAAAGAGTTTGCAACAACATTATCATTAAGGATTGACAAGAATCCCGGAGCTTCAATGTGGTTGACATCATGTTCTTTATTTCCCAACTTACCACCCAAACGATATGCAATCCATGCACCAAACATTTGCTGGTGACCTATTGTAAAACCGGCCCCATCTGTTACTTCTTGAGTTGCTTCGATGATTAAGTTTGACATAACTGACCAATATGTTCCCATTAATAATCCGGTAACAATTAATAATAATGGAGAAACAGCCTGACCGCCTACACCTTCAATAACCCAATATAAAGCCCAGAGTAAAACTGCTGATTGCTGATACATAATGTGTCCGGTAATAAATAAGGTTCTGATTTTTGTCACTTTTCTAAAAACAACTAAGAGAATGTTAAAAGCAAAGGCAATCATCATGACATAACCTACAAATGCAAGTGAATTTACTGAATCTAAAAACTCAGTAGCTGATGTTTGTCCAAAATAAGGATCGATAACCAATGCTTCAATACCATACCTTGCAGATAAACTATCGATGATGGGTCTAAATGTTCCTACTAAACCACCTGTACCTACTTGAAGAATTTTAAATCCAACAAAGGTTTTAATAAATCCCGCTAATGATTCGTACCATTTTTTTCCCAGTAACATGTATCCGATAAAAACAACTGTACCTAATAGCAATGGTGCCTGACCCAAGAATTTGTTAATGAAGGCTAAAAATAAACTTAATGCTAACTCCATATTGTACCCCTTTCAATACCTAATGTTTTTTTCATTCAGACGTCTTACTGATATAGTAATTATAACAAGTTTTCGAACACATGTCTATTCAATTAATTTTTTTGAACATTTGTGCACTATTTTTTTGTGCATTAGTGCCTAAATAATCAATTAAATAAAGTGCCGCTTCACCAATTTGACGATTTGCTGACATAATATAGTCTCTGTCATTAATTCGTACAATTCTCACGTTGCTCGGGCCGACTTGCTCATCCAATAGGATTGTTTTAAAACCTTCTTCTTGATCATATTGAACCAGATAAAGTTGTTGCTCATCTTTACGCGCTCCTAAGACAAATGTCGGTTTTCCCTTCACTTCACCTGCAAATATTGCATGATAAAAGTCCATAACAATCGGATAAGTATAGACACTTTCATAACTATCGCCCTTTTTTTTCATAATATTCATCTGTTCACCGTGAAAAGGACTAAGGAGTGCAAATTCAAGTTCCCCATCTCCATCGATATCGATTGCTGCAACATCACTCACCGGGTGGTCAAAAATCGTTTCAATCTCCCATTCTTCTTTTTTCACAGGCGGCATCACTGCGACAACACCTTCTTCGGATGCAACAAAGGCTACGTCCTGTCCCTTCCAAATGCCACGGTTAAATCCATGATTCTTAGTCAAACCTTCGCGAAGAATACTCAGCTCAACATCAATCTCTTCATCTAAATTCTTTGGAAGTTTAGCTACCAAAATTTTTCCGGGATTGGTCCAATCTTCTTTATCTTCTTTGCCGGAATGAAGTGTGCATCCAATAAAATAACGACAATCTTCACCATCAATCACATCAAAACGATGTAAATAAGGAATGTCAAAAATCTTGATTTCTGTGAATTCACCTCCATTATAACGTAGAAGATATACAGCGCTGGTCTCAGATTCAACCATCGAATAGAATCCTTTTGATGCAAAAAAGTACCCTTCGTAGTCCGGAACAGCCACAAGAGACATAGTCCCACCTCCGCCTTCCCAAAGCACTTTTTTGTTTTTAAAGTTTTCTCCTGAATAGATTTGACAGGATCCATCACCTTCCGCAGCATAGATTAAATGGGTTTCTCCTTGAATCTCCACAGCATTCACTGAATAACACTTGAAAATTTCATCAATTAGTTGTTTTTCCATTATATACCATCTCCTTAACACAATTTATATACATAGTATACAATTAGTTTAAACAAATGTACACGACTTTGCTAATTTTGCACATTTGTTCAAATAAAAAAGCCAGGTTTTCCCCGGCTTTATTTTTAGAGTCTATATTAATTCATCTTGTCTCAGTTGCTTGACATGGTTTAGAATTGTTTTTTCTAATGGACGATACTCCATGTTTAATTCTGCTACACTCTTGGAATGGTCACATGCAAGTGGATAGCCGACGTTTTTCTTTACAAAGGTTCTTGTAAAACCAATGGTTGGTGCTAGCAACCACATAAGCCACTTCGCTACAAAGCGTTTTGGTAATTTATACTCCGAAGGGTATTCCTCTTCAATAATTTTACTAACATCAAGAAGGTTGCCGGATTCATTTGCAATAATATATCGTCCTTTTGCTTGATGGGTAAATGCCGCTAACAAATGACCTCTTGCCACGTCTCTGACATCTGAAAATATAAATTCAAGTTTAGGTGCTCCCATGCTTAAGTCTCCATGCAACAATCGCAAAAGCGTTTCTATACTTGTCGAATCTTTTCGTGTGGTCAGGGAGGGTCCTAGGACAAATCCCGGATGAATCGTTACTAAACTCCATCTTGATTGTTCTTTTGCCATGGTCCACGCTGCTTTTTCAGCTTCAGTTTTTGAAAAACTATAAGCATTATGGTCAAGGGAACTTGTCGTATTCCATATTTCTTCTGTTAAAGCATTATGCCCATTCATAGACATATCTTGGTTATCTCCATATATAGCCGCGAGACTACTTGTAAGAACGACACGCCTTACTGTCTCCGCTTTATTTACTGCTCGAAGTACATTTTTCGTTCCATTAACTGCAGGGTCGACTAATTTCTTTTTTGGATTATCTTTATCATCCAAGAAAAACGGAGATGCTGTATGCATAACAATATGGGCACCCGAGATAGCTTCATCAAAAGATCCTTCTTCATTCAAGTCCGCTTCATAGATACTCAGTTTCCCCGACGAATTATTTTCTATTTCCAATAAATGTGCATATTTATCTGTTTTTGATTTATCTCGCACCGTCATACGCACATCATAACCTTCTTGCAACAAATCATGAACAATCCAAGACGCTATATATCCTGTTCCTCCAGTTACGGTAACAATTGCTTTATCCATTGAATCCCTTCTTTCTATTTTTGATAAATGAGGTCACATTGTTCTAAGAATCCTGCCGGTGGTATTCCAAACCCTTGAATAACTCTTGTCCAATAAGCAACTTGACCAATTGTTGTAACAATTGTTGCATATTCTTTTTCATTAAAGAGTTGTGTCATACGCTTTACAACTTTAGGATTTTGTCGTATAGGCGTTCGAACTAAACCTCTGATAAAATATAAGGTCATTCGTTCTCTTTCATTGAGTGTCTTGATTTTACTTAAAGCAAGACGTCCTTGCATTCCTTTAATTTCTTCAGATGTAATTCGAAACTCACGATAGTTGGAACTATTCATATCGATACAAAAAGGACATGCAATCAACAAGGATACTTGCATTCGAATCAACTTGAGCAACCTTGGAGATATTCTACCTTGTTTATGTGCAATTAAGCCTTCTAATATCATTGAGCTAAAAAAAGCTTTTGGTGTCCACAGTAATAACCGTGCCGGTAACATTTTATGTCCGATTTTCTTTTCAGCAATTTGGATTATTTTCTCTAATGGTTTGAATATATTTGGTTCTTTTATATATGACATAATTACCTCCCTACATATTCCTTAGCTTCTTTTCCGGTCATATGGTCTATATCAATCGCAAGGATATAGGCCCTCGTACATCCTTTAATTGTTTTCATCTTTTCCTCATCCGGTCGATCTGCAGAATACTTTTCTACTAGTGCTTTAAATGCATCCAACCATTCGGCCTCATCCTCAACTATACGCGCTTTACCAAAAACAAGGACACTACGAAAATATGTCGTATATTCTGCACTAACAATGGTATCTTCATCAACAATCGCAAAAGAAACCTTTGTATTTTGACGAATCGCATCAATCTTATGGCCGTTTTTAGCTGAATGAAAGTAAATCTTCCCATTGGCATAAACATAACTAAGCGGAATCGCATAGGGGTATCCATCATCTCCATGACAAGCTAAAACACCATTTGTGGCTCGATGTAAGACTTCAATATTTTTCTCCATTGATAATAACTGCTTTTTTCTTTGCATTTCTCTAAACATTTTATAGACTCCTCTCAAAGCTAATATATCTTGTTCCTTGAAATGTTAACGTTCCCCTATCGCCTTCAACCAAATAGCCATACTCTTGACTGCTGACGTGCAATTCAAGGCGATCTTGACTTTCAAATTCAAATGTCACGTAATATGACGTGCTTGACGACGAATGTCTATGTGCACCACCATGATGATGGCGCCTTACATTCTGGCGCTTTGAGACAACCTTAGCTTGAACTGCTAATCTAGGAGAATGATTGTTTTTATTCCATTCAGAAACGCCTTTGATTAGAATCACAAGAAAAACTGCAATAATAAGAAAAAATACGGCGAAGAAAATAAAGAAAAAACCTCCACCAAACATAAAACGATCCATTGTATTTGAGTAATTCATATATGCCTCCTTTTTTTACGTTCGCTACGATCGCGAACGCAAAGCTTGTTATTGTTTTCGTTCATAAATAATTTTTTTCTTCATATGAGAGTCTATTATCTGGATTTGATTTTATTTTTTTATCGATATCTAAGGGTTTATCAATAAAGGGAAGTATAATCAAAATCGAATTTTTCATAACTTTAAAAACAGGTTTTACAGAAGAATCCCCGTAACTTTGCCGTATTCGCCTAATATCTGCCCCCATTTTTTCTATATAGCCAATTCGAAAAAATAAGTCAGCAATAATTTTTGTCATACTTTCGTCTTGATAGCAGATTAAGTGCATTCTCTTTGATAAAACACCACGCTTAGCATCTTCTCTTGTTTTTCTGCCACATTTTCTAATCTACCGCCATAACTAAAGCCTTTCTTTTCATGAAGATGGATACTTCCTTGATTACCATCTGTTATTACCGAGATTAATTGTCTAATCTTCGAAGATTGTTTACCCTCCTCTATAATTGCATCCATTAAACGACTTCCCACTCCTTGACCTTGAGCCATAGTACTCACATAGATTGAGATTTCCCCACAACAATAGGCTGTCTCGCGTTGGCGACCGTAAGGGGATAACGATGCAAACCCAAGAAGTTCATTCCCCTTTTCAAATACAATAAGAGGATATTCCCCTTGGTGGTCTGTAAACCATTCTTTTCCTTCATCAAATGTCAGAGCGCTCTCTTCAAAGGAAGCTGTGCCGTTTAGAATATTTTCATTATATATTTCAAGTAATGCTGAAATATCATCTATTTTTGCTTTACGAATCATAATAAGTCTCCTTTTCATTCTATTAACTATTATAACCCAATCTTTCCTTTTTTTTCAATGAATATTCCATTAATGAGGATTATCTCTTAGAAAATAAAGAAGTTTTCGAGGCCAAATCAGAAACTCTTGATTTAACTCGTCAAGAAGGCATCAATACGATTAACCAATGGATTGCTAATCAAACCAACAACAAAATTACTCAAGTGCTTAGCCAACCCTATACTGCAGATAACCCTATGCTCCTTGTGAACGCTATCTATTTTTTTGGTGGATGGATGCATGAGTTTTCTGAACACGAAACCCGTTCCGACACTTTTCATGGAACAAGCGGTGACAAAAATGTTCAGATGATGCACCAACGAGAGAGGTTTTCATATCTGAAAACCGATGAATATGAACTTGCTGTTCTTCCATATAAAGAACATGAAGCTAAAATGATGATTCTTCTCCCCAGTGAAGATTCCTTTGATGACTTTGTCGATGCAATGAGTCATGAAACTTATAGTAACATTACTTCAACTTCTCTGAAAAACGAGGACGTGATTCTCACTCTTCCGAAGTTTTCTCTCGAATATGGTGTAGAATCATTGACCCAAGCCCTTATTGAGTTAGGTATGCCGACAGCCTTTAACGCTTCGGAGGCAGATTTTTCAGGCATAAGTGATGACGCCCTCGAATATCAACTTCGCATTAGCGATGTACTTCACAAAGCCATTATCGATGTGGATGAAAAAGGCACTGAAGCCGCTGCTGTCACGGTCGTCGAAACGGAAACCACCTCTGCAGAACCTACTGAGCCTATAAGATTCACTGTAGATCGTCCTTTTATTTTCTTCATTGTAGATCAAAAAACAGATGTATTATTATTTGTTGGGGTTGTTCGAAATATTTAGCAAAAAATGAACCGGTATTATTTACCGGTTCACATAATAAGATTTGAAGTTATTCAGACAGGCTAAATTGAATTGTGCCTAATTTTGTTTCATTTTTCTCCACTTCTTGTACCCCGGAAACTTCTTTATATCCTTTATCATAAAGGTTTAAGGCGTCAATAGAGCACGTTTGAGGTTCTATACAAAATTTATCATAGTTTTCTGGTGTGTATATAACAAGATGGGAAAAATCATTTGAGCAACTCATTGATAGCTGATAATCATCCCACTGAATAACAGCCACTTCAAATAGTTTTTCCATGTTGTTTTCCATCATATATACCGTATCAAGTTTTAATGCGTTGACAGGTTTAAACCGGGATAAGGCATAATCTGTTTCTTTAACTTCCTGTATCTCCCCTGTATTAATGGAATTTTGAGATTTCAATATTTTCTTCGCTTCAGTCATAATTTTTGCATCACCACGCGGATTTTCAAAAAAAGGATGAATCCCAAACCCGTAAGGCAAACTTGCTTCACCGGTGTTTGTTATTTCATATTGATAGATTAAACGATTGCGTTGAATGATTATATGAATTTTTAATATACAGTCAAACGGATACTTGTCAAACTCTTCATAAGAAGCGTCCCATTTCAAGACACCTGTCACTTTATAACTGTCCTGCTCTCCACTATTATGCACGATGATAAATGGAAGATTTCGAAATAATCCATGCATTTTTGCCGCATACTCTTTTCCCTTATACCTATACCGATTATTTCTTGTTCGATTTGGCGTCGGAAACATTAAAGGCATTCCATATGTATGGCCTTGACTTTGCCTTTGGAAATCACGTTTTATTAATGTCTTTGTTTTCCAAGACAAATAGGATATGTTCATACCGTCATTCACATTAATATCCATAATAAAATCAAGATATTCAATATGTATCATTTGATTCTCTCCCTACACGTATTGAGTTAAATCATAAGACGCCTTATACGTCAACTCAAACTCTTTTGTGGTAAGCTTCTTCTGCTCTTTATCATAATGCGGTCTTTGCAATTTACATTGTTCCATAAAAATATCAAAGCTTTCATGTTCACTTGTATCACTACATATGCAAAGATAAGCACTGTTTGAGCTGTATACTCTATATTCACACGCAAACAATTGATCTTGATGTTCTTCCATTACATTACTGCACCATAAAGCGATAAACCCATCACTTTTTCTGCCAAACAACCATCCGTCGGATTGAGCAGTTTGATCCATCTTCACTTTTGGCCAAAAGGCATGAGTAAAATGAATTGGATGACTGTCAGGTATAGAGTAAATACTTCCAATCATATTTTCAACTTGTTTAATTGCCGGAAACACACCATTTCCGTACCAGTAGCCCGGTCGAGTGGCACAAGATGCACTTGTTCCCCCCGGATGTGTAACAAATACCGGCGTTTGATTATCCAGCGCACCGTACCAAAGATGTTGTTGATATCCATAGACTCCGGGCTCAAAGAAAGTCGTTCCATGAAAACGTTCATTTAAAGATTTTGTATATTCATGAGTTTCTTGATTTGAATTTTCCATTAATGTTACATTTTCCCACCGTTCATAGGATGTATCCGCTCTTGGGGATTCAACAGACGTTAACACATAATTTTTCTGCTTATTTAAATGTATACATGCATTTCCTGTCGTGTATGTTTCCTTAATATTTTTATTCATAAGATCAACAAGATGATCAGGGAATCGATATTTTGTTGTTGCATAAGCGGCCATCCATCCTTCAGAATAATCATAAGGCACTTGAGGATTGATTAAATTCAGTAATGCTTGAGCTCCTTGTTTAAATGGATAAAGAACATCTCCATACACTCTTCCCATCGGTCCAAAAATCGAACCATCAAAGGTATGTTTAGCTAGCATTGTGACTAAATAATCTGCTATTCCGCTTGCCCTTTTTGAAATCTCTTCATCGGCAAAATCAACAAGATTTAGCAAGGTCATAAATGTAATACTTACATATGTTGACGCCAAAAATTCCTCGAAACCTTCTTTTTCCACATCTTCTAACCATTCCAACACATGTTTTTTTCCAAATGCTGACAACTGACATCCGGTCATATCTGCACGTTTAAAGTATGCATTCGGATACATTTCTCCACAAAACATTGCCGCTGAATAGAACAATAAGGAATGGTTCTCACTCCAAAAACACATGGCATCTACACCTTTATGTGTCATCCAATATCTATAGTCGATTAATACTTCTTTTGCTCTAGCTTCAAACTTAGGGTCGAGAGGATAGGTTTTCATATACCTAACCAAGCCGGCAATCATAAAATCTGTACAATCATAACGTTTTTCAATTTGATTCAATGTTTCATAAAGAAGCGCTTCATCTTTTTCCCAAACTTTATTAATTGCGCGTCTTGCAAGGATATTCGATATAGCAAATCCAAATTTATTTCCACGATTTAAGCTTTCAACCTCTGCTATTTTGTTTAAAAGCTCCAATTTATTTTCTTCAAAATCTGTACTATTTCCAAAGATCGGATTCATATCCGTTAATTTTTCAAATCGTCGAATAAGTTTTGTATCCTTGACACAACAAGTAACGATCACATTAGGGTTGTTTGGCTGTAGTTCTACCTTCTTCATCCCCGAAATATCTGTCTGTTCCTTTGGCTGCTTTGCCTTTGCATAATCGTACTCATAACCACCATAGGATACGGTCGTTCCACAAGGTGCAGGTGTCGCATTTATCAGGCATTCCTCATTCATTATTAATGCGTCAAGCCATTCCTTGGTTCGACTAAATTCAGATAAGTCACCATACTCATCCGATAGTCGTGTCTGCACACCTTCACAATTCTCTCTAAGTTCGATACCAAAAATATTACGCGTATCACGAACACCTAAATTCTGAAAACGAATTAAAATTTCATTATATCCTTCTTTTAAATCAAGAACAAGTTCCTGCTTACTCATTGGTTTATATGCCGCTTTATCAATTCCACCTACAAATGTATTATTACACCATAAACCAATAGCCCCATATGACCATAGTCTTATATTGATTTTTTTGGCCCTCTTAGCAACAAGGCCCGTGACTGCTAGCATTTCAATACGATTCAACATCGTATAGCCCTGACTATAATCTACAAACCAGTTCCCATAATCATAATGATAACACCAAGAAAGACCAAGGTCACTATTTTCACCTAAACGAATATAGCTATTCGGTTTATCCATGGTCTGATCCGGTAGGATAGTTCTTAAATACGTTTCATAGTCAAGTTGATTCATATTTTCTAATGGTAGCTCTGAATGATTGTCTACCATTCCTATTTCATTTTTTTCAACTGAGTACGGCCCTGATATAAGATATTCAGTAATAAATTTTTGCATATTCTTTATCCTTTCACTGCTCCCGCTGTCATACCACCCATAAAATTTTTGCTAAAAAGCATATATATAACTAACATTGGCACAATAGAGATTGTTGCACCCGCAAACATAATATTCCAAGCCGCTGTTCCATCGCCCATATTTTTTAACATATTCACCCCAACCGTTAACGGTCTTCGTTCATCATTTGTCATCGTAAATACTAATGGCATAATATATTCATTCCAGCCTTGTCGAAAAGATAAAAGCGCTATTGTAGCCATTACAGGTTTTAACATTGGAAGTATAACTCTATAATATGTTTCAAAAAATGAACATCCATCTATTTTAGCTGCTTCATCCAACTCTTTTGGAATAGAATTGACAAACCCTCTACACAGGAATATAAAGGTCGCTTGCCCTGCTCCTGCAGATATGAAAATTACAGGCAACAAGCTTTGATTTATTTTCAATTTTACTGCTAATTCAAACAAAGGTCTAAGTGAAACCGATCCCACATTAATAAACATAAACATAATAAACAAACCATACAATAACTCTTTTCCTCGAAATTCTCTCCTGGAAAAAACATAGCCTGCCATCGTCGAGTTAATGACCGATACTACCATAACACCTACAGCCAAAAACAAACTATTGATTGTATATGTAGCAAAATTAGCTTGATTCCATGCTTCTACATAATTAGCAAGAATCCATTTTTCCGGAAAAATATTACTTCCACCCACTAATAATTCTGCATTGACTTTAAACGAACCAAAGATAACATATAAAACCGGAAATACAACAATAACCGCAAAAAAAACCATGAACAGCCATATAAATCCCCTTAATATCTTGGTTTGAATGGAAAATACATTTTGACTTCTTTCCATCGTCGTACCTCCTATACTACATCATCTAATTTTCTTGAAACATATAAATAAATCGCTGTTACAATACCAACAATTAAGGCCGCAACCACACTCAGAAGAGCTCCATATCCAATCTGTGCTTGTGAAGTTCCGCCTGAAGAACCAAATATCAACCTATAAATATATAAAAACATAACATTGGATCGGTTTCCCGGACCTCCATTTGTCAATACCATGATGGCTTCATAATCTTTAAAAGCCCCTGTAATTGCTAACATTAAAATAACTTTCATAACCGGCGATAACATTGGTAAAGTAACTCGAAAAAATGTTTGTATTGCATTAGCACCATCAATTTTTGCTGATTCATAGACATCTTCATTTATGCCATTGATACCAGTGAGAAAATAGAGCATGTAGTTTCCTAATCCACCCCAAATTGCAAGTATCGTTATTGACGCCATAACTATACTTTGGCTGCTTAACCATTTTATTGGTGAATCAATTATATTCATTGTCATTAGTACTGAATTCAAAATACCATTTTGTGTCGCAAAAATAAATCCAAAAATCATACCCGCTATCGCTGTACTAATAATTGTCGGCATAAAATAAATACCTCTAAAAAGAACGGTACCTTTTATTTTTTGATTAAGTAAAACTGCCATAAGTAGTGATAAAGGAATGATAAAAATCAATTTATAAAATGCGTATTCAAACGTATGTAAAACGCTTCCCCAGAACGTAGAATCATTGAGCATTCTCACAAGATTCCTCGTTCCTGTAAAATTAGCTGTGAACCCATTATAATCTGACGCAATATAGCGAAAGATCCATAAAAAGGGATAGATTGAACATACTAATAAAAACAATATCGCCGGACTAAGCATGAGAAAAGTTGCTATATTACCACTTTTTTTATGTGAAGTATTAATTATATTTTTTTTTCTTGTGATATTCACAATTTTGCCTCCAATTCATTCTGATTTTCAGGAAAGAGAAGTAGCGTTCCTAGATCGCGACTTCTCTTTCTAAAAATCTAAGAATCTATTCTGTTAAATATGTTGCAGTTCCTTCACTTGGATTTAATGGATCATAATCAGGAATAACCAATCGCTTCACAGCTCCTGAAGCTACATCTGCATCTAGCGCATCATTATAGCGTTTGTTTAAATCTTCAATTGCTTCATCAATACCTATATGACCCATAACAGCATTCCAAAGTAATATTCGATAATTATCTCCTGTCAAGTTAACCGTTGGCGGTGTTGGGTATACTGACTCATATTCTAACAATGAAAAATCAGCGAGTCGACCAATTTTTGTTTTGTCAATGACACCATCCATATATTGAGTTATTGGTAAACTGTACCCCTCTTCCAGGTAACCTTTGATAAATTCTTCTGATTGAAAATATTGGATAACTTTCCAAGCTTTATCCTTATGTTCAGAAGATGAAAAAATTGCATATGCTTTACTTGGATTAGTTTGTAGGGCTCCCTTAATTTCACCTGTTAATGAAGGAACCGTTCCAACCCCCCACTCAAAATCGGTAATTGGAATTTGAGATGTAAACACTCCAGCTTCTTGTGATGCATTGCTCCATAGTGCAAATTCACCTTGTGCAAATAGTGCCCTCATATTATCAACACCTTGTTGATCAGGATAAGCAATATCTTCTGAAATAAAGCGTTGCCCAAGTTCAAGAATATCTTTATATCCACTAAAATCATATCTTCCATTGACATAGTCATAATAATAAACCCCTGAAACTTGTGCACTCATTTCAAGAAGTCTTTCAAATGGAGAGGAAGAAGTAAATCCGATTCCAAATGTTTCACCATTTCCTTTTACTGTAATATCTTTTGCCATTTCAATATAATCTTCTAATTTTTCAGGGATTTCTGTATATCCAGCTTCTTCTAACAATGTTTTATTATATTGAACTCGTACACCTGAGCGCATACCTGAATATACATAATAAATATTTCCATCTTTTGAGTTCAATCCTTCATATGCATTCTTATATGGCGCATTTACTTTTTGATATGTTTCATCTGCCTCAATATAGTCATTTAATGGTATAATCATACCCGTATCAGCAAAGGTATTTAATGCTACCGGCGTGCTTGCTATATCGGGAGCCGTTCCTCCCGCGTAGGCAAGAGCCAACATGTTTTCATAGTCGTCTGTTACAACATTCAAGCTAATCTTGATTCCATCTGTATTTGTTTCATTGTACTCTTCAATCTTAGCTTGTACATACTCTGAGTCGTGACGATCTTGCGTCCAAACTTCAATTGTAGTCACTTCCTCTGTCGTTGCTTCTCCCGACTTTTGATTTGATGCCCCTTGTTCTTCCGATGTCTGAGTTTCTCCACATGCTGTAAGACCTAAAGTCAAAACCAATGCAAGTAATAGACTGAATAAACGTTTTCTTTTCATAATAAATCCTCCTTGTTATTTTGTTTTTGTGTAGTGTATACATAATTTATCATTGATATCGCTTTGTGTGTAGCACTTTTTCCACTGTATATGTAACACTTTCCACTATTTCTTACTTTATTTGTCAAATTAGAATAGTTATAATGATATTTCTGAGCAAAATCAAATGTTCTTGCACAATATCTATTTCCGTGATAGTATAATCACTAAAAAAGGATGTGAAATAGAATGTTTTTATATAAACTACGCCATAAGTTTATTAATTTAAAAATTCAAAATAAGATTAGCATAACTATGATTTCACTCCTTGTTTTTTTAATCGTGTTTATATATATCACTATCGTAGCATCTTTACAAACAGTTATTTTATCCGATTCTTTGAGCCGCATGCGATCATCACATGAAGCACGTGAGCAATCTTTGATTTCAAGCTATGCAAACTATATGTTCCAATTTAACAGTCTTGTGAGTAATCCTTCATTTCAAAATATACTCCTCAATGTATCAAAGCAAGATAAGTCAACCACTGAACATCGATTGCTACTACAGGATACAATAAGTACTTTAACCACTGCCAGCCCTGCTGTAAAAACAGTTTATTTCATCGATAACTATAAAAATGCATACTATAGTTATGAAACTTTTTACAATAATAAATCTGATTTGTTTTTTTTTCAACCAAAGGATATTTCCGGAATTACTATACTTCCCCAACGAAAAAGTCCATTTTTCACTAATGACCAAGTCATTCCGGTAATTATTCCTCTTACTTTAAGATACATTGACCAATCACAATTTACTTTGATTGCCAATTCTTCGGAAAGCACAATGCTATATGTAACAATTTTAATCAGCTCTTCTTCATTAAATGATTTAATTCAATTATGGTCAAATGATTTTAAATCCAGTCATTTATTTTTTATTGACAGGAAGGGCAATCTCCTATCCTCTCCAAATTCAAACATATTGCTTTCTAACAACTATGACATTGAACTAAAGAACGAAAATTTTTTAACCCCTTTGTTTGAATCCAATACTATAGAACAAAATAAACTTTCTGATGCGTATGTAACATCTAAGGCATTAACCTCTAACTTAGCATTAGTCAGCATTTCAACAAGAGATGAAATCTTTACAATGTTTTCAGACTTAAAAAATTATATGCTATTTGCATTAATCATTGGGCTCTTATTTACAGTAGCAATGACTGTTTTATTATCAATATTTGTCTCAGGCCCTATTGCAAAATTGGCCACAATTGTTCATAAAATCAAAACAAATGCATACACTGAAATGACTCTTCCACACTCTACTGATGAAGTCGGCGAGCTCAATAACGCAATAAACGACATGTACCTCACTATTCAAGAACAAATTACTCAAATTAAAGATAGTGAACGTCAAAAATTCCGGACAGAAATCAAATTACTTTCCGAACAAATCAATCCACATCTACTTTACAATACATTAGAATTTATTAATATGGAGATATATAACAACAATTCCGATGTAGCATCAAATATGGTGCAAGCTTTAGCTGATTACATGCGTATATCACTATCTTATGGAAGCGATAAAATATTTATCCAAGATGAGACAGCACATGTGCGAGCCTATTTAAAAATGATGAATTATCGTTTTCATAATAATATTATTTTATTAACTTCAGTTTCTGAAGAATTGAAATACTGTTATATTACAAAAAGCATTTTGCAGCCTTTTGTTGAAAATTCAATCAAACATGGTTTTACTATGGGTACCGACGCATCCCAAATTTTTAATCCAACAATCGAAATCACTTTTAAGTTTATAGACGGACAGCTTTATATTAAAATCTGTGACAACGGATTAGGTTTTAATGTCGATGAAATGTATACTTTACTGCAAAAAACTACTAACGAGGAATCGAAAAAACATGTCGGATTAAGAAATGTCATTCAAAGACTTGAAGCAGCTTACTCGAATGTAACAATGACACTCAGCTCAACCCCTTATTTCAAAAATGAGATTATGCTTCATTTTCCCTACCCACTAGATGATCAGAAAACGGAGGTTACTGTATAATGAAATCAAATAATCAGATTAACGTTGTTATTGCAGATGATGAGAAATCTATAAGAGACGGACTAAAAAAATCCGTAAAATGGGAACAACTAAACACATCTGTTATCGATGTCCTCTCAGACGGTAAACAAACCTTAGAATCTATTATAGAAAACAAGCCAGATATTTGTATTATTGATATTTGCATGCCGGAGCTTACCGGACTAGAAGTAATAAAGATGTGTAAACAACAAGAAATTGAAACTGAATTCTTAATTCTAAGCGGTTATAATGATTTTTCTTATGCGCAAGAAGCCATACGATGTGGAGCAAAAGGTTATTTGTTAAAACCTATTAATCTAGAAAAATTAATGAGTGAACTTTATAACTTATGTAGTTATATTATAAATAAAAAATCACTAAACATTAATCTTGATCAATTGCGAAAAACATCAAAGTTTCATGTATTAAATCAAATTATTAATGGAGATATCCGCGCTGAACAAATAGAATCTTTTAACCTTGTTGATTTTAAAATTAATAACACTACGAATCGCATCATCGTCTTTTCCTTCAATGATGAGAGTCAAACTTGTAACATTGAAGAAAATGCTTTATCACTTCTTGAACAAACACATTATTCTGTACCTTGTGAACTATGGAGTCCTAGACCAAACCAAGTGCTCTTACTTTTCAACGACTCATCAAATGATTTTCGTCTTAGCTATGATATTGCTAGATTAAGCATGCGTAAACTATCTACATTATCAAACAAACTAATTGGAATTGGGATTGGAGATGCTGTTGATTCTTTACAAAAAACCTCATATTCTTATAATCGCGCATTACTCTCATTATCTTATCAGATGTATAAAGAACAACCATCTATACACGATCCATCAATTATTTGTGACACTGCGCCGGATATGTCGACGTCAAGTATCGACTACAGCAAGCTATCCGATGCAATTCTAGCCTCTGACTACGAAAAGATGAATCGCTATTGCGACTCCTTTTTTTATTCACTATTTTACGTACCACAACCTCCACCAACATTTATTAAAGGTATGTGCATTTATTTAGTTGCAAATGTTTTAAAAGATTTAAACCAACGCATTCAAAGCAATTTTTCTTTTCCAGAAATTTCTTATGAAGAATTAAACCATTTAGTTACCTTTTCTGAATTAACGAAATGGATGCTGTCTTTTTTTGATGACTGCTGCAAAGTCTCAGAAGAGATTACTTCTATTAATACACATAACATCGACAATATTATTGAAAAAGCTATGCAGTACATACACAATAATCTTTTGAATTCTATTAAAGCAAAAGACATAGCTTCTTTTGTGAACTTAAGCGAGTCATACTTTGCCGCATATTTCAAGCAAAAAACAGGCATTAACTTACGTCAATACCTGTTAAACTGCAAAATTGACTATGCCAAAACAAGAATATTAGAAGACAATATAAGTATAAGTGAAATCGCATATGAATTGGGGTACACTGATTATCGTTCATTCTCTAGAGCTTTTAAAAATGTCACGACAATGTCACCTTCAGAGTATATTACTCAACATAGCGAAAACCCTAATCAATAAACATGAATTAGCACCTACTCCACACTTACGAGCTTGGATAATCTCCGTTGTCAAGGGTTTCAACTATCGTATATTCTTATTCATTACCCTAATAAAGGCATCAACGACTTGTGGATCGAATTGTGTTCCCGAACACTCAGCGAGTATTTTTATAGCCTCTTCATGACTCAATGGATTTGTTCTATATGGTCTCGCACTTGTCATTGCATCATAAGCATCTGTTACTGTTATGATACGTGTGAGTAGATCTAGTTCGTCTTTTTCAATACCTCTTGGGTAACCTTTTCCATCAAACCGTTCATGATGTTGCAATACAATTAGGGCGCTACGTTTCAGAAAATCAATATCTTTAAGAATTTCATAACCTATCATCGGATGCGATCGAATTATATCAAATTCTTTATCTGTCAACATTGACGGTTTGTTAAGAATTGATGATGGAACTCCTATTTTTCCAACATCATGCAATAACGCTGCATATTCAAGTACATTTAAGTCTTCATTTGGCACGCCAAGTATTTTGGCTGTTTCTATGGAAAACTTTGTCACGTTTTCACAGTGTCCCTTTGTATATTTATCTTTGGCTTCAATGGCATTCGACAAAGATCGAACTGTTACTATATAACCCTTTTGCAATTCATATATATGTTGTTGTCTTTCACTTAACAATCCTTGTATCAGTTGTATCATACTATCAAAGTCTGAAATTTTATTACGAAACAATTTTATGTTTATAGTTGCATTTGGATCTTCAGATAAGTTTTGATTGATAATGTTGACTAATGGTCGCTCTATTCTACGAACAAGAATTACATTAAGCAAGAAAATAAAGATAATCATCGCAAAAAGAAAATATATAAAATACAAAAAACTTCGTTTGTAAATTGGGTACATGATATTTGCTATTGGATAGCCCATTGTTAATCTTAATCCTGTATCTCCAATATTTGACCACACAAAAATATGCCGATCCAAACGTACTGCCCCAGCATTATCACTCTTTTTCAAAGCCGTAGCCAACTTTATATATTCGTCATTGCCAGATTTCATAATATTATCTTGGAAGTCAAACTCTACGCCTCCCCCTTCTCCCCAAAAGTATCCATCTTCTGTCAAAATAAAGGTTGTCGCATTATTTTTCTCACTCATTTTTCTTAAGTATTCATCGACCTCTCTTGATGTAATATCAATACTCACTACCCCAACTTGTTGTCCATTATTAATGATTTTCACAGCAGCCGTCAAAAACACTGTATCTAAGTATTCATCATAAAAAGGAGTACTATAAACGACCAATTTATCTGATTGAAAACTATTACGATACCAGTCTTGATTCAGATAATCATACATTTCATTGCTATACTCTATTGTTCTTACTAATTGATCATCGTAATCCTTATAAATATATGGACCATAATACTTTATGTCTTTATCCACATAATAAGGTTCAAACCAATATCCCATACCAAATGCAATTGTCTCTTTACTGATATTATCTCGAATAAATTCATCATATATTATTGGTTGCAGTTTTTCGTCATTTCCAATAAGTAAAGCTAAAACTCTTGCACTTTGGCTCACTTCTCCTATGAGATAATCGAAAGTTTTTGCTTCTTTCACTGCACTATTAATAAGAAGAGTCTCTTTTAACAAAAACGACTCTTTTTGTTGCGTATATATATTATACACAGCTTGAATACAAAAAATGATAAAAGCCATTGTCACAACACTTATAAAAATAAGGTTCTTCGTCGTTTTCAATTTACCACCTCAGAATATAATGCATATATCTATTATACACGATATATTTGATTATCACACTAACTATGCCTTCATCCTTTTTTTCGTATCATACATAACTCCATCGACATGATGAAAAAAATCTCTAAATTTGTCCCTTCCATCGCTCGATTCTCTTTGATATATTTTTTCGCCTAAAGCGACGCTAAATGGAAACTCAAAGCGGTCATCCACTTTACCAATCAGTTGATAAAAGTGTTCCATTGCATTTTCTAAATGCTCTTCATTTGTATCGGTCAATAGGCAGGCGAACTCATCGCCACCTAATCGATAGCAAGACCCTAATGGACCAAATGCCATGATAAGACACTCATAACATGCTACAATGGCTTCATCCCCTTTGTTATGACCATAGCTATCATTAATATATTTTAGTTGATTGATGTCGACTAAAATTAATCGAAATTCACCTTCATTTTCCGGGAGCAATAATCGATCAAGTTCTTTTTCATAGGCCGCCCTATTTTTAGCTTTAGTAAGTGCGTCTTGATATGCCATCTGTTCAAGATAGGTGGCCTCATTTTGTATCATAAGAAGGTTCTTCACATAACGAATGGTTTCAATAAACTGAAAAACCAAAAATAGTCCAAATCCAATCTTATCATATTGTGTTAATCGATCAAATTCTTGATTGAAAAAAAAGATAATTTCCATAAATCCTGTTGCTAACAAAACGCTATAATAGATAAAATAGTGTTTTGCCAACGTTCTCTTTTTAACCAACCATTCATACAGCATGGTTATACCAATCCATAAAATAGCAAGACCTATTGTAACATTGACGACCATTGCTGATTGAATAAATGGCACAATTCCAACTAATTGAAGACCGAGAGTAGCCCAAAACAGAGTGAAAAAAATAGTTACAAATAGATTAATCGTTTTTTTGTATGCACATAAAACAGCCGCTTCTAAATACCTCAACAATGCAATAGGAATCAGTGTAATCATTAAATAACTGATCCCTCCTAAAATAAAGCGATTTCCTATGGACCATTGCAAAACTCGCATCTCAGAAACCATCCAAATACTTGATGTTAGAGAGAATGCACCTAAATAGAACAAACGTTGATCGCCTATATGTTTAAGAAAAAAAGAAGCAATTATAGCGATGAGTCCAACGAGTATCATAAATCCAGCTACAATTAATCCCACCATGTGTTTAGCTACAACATGATGTATTAAGGCGTCACCAGACCCATAATAAACTTCATTGATAACTCCTTGGAATACTTTTACCGGACTATAATAAGAAATAGTCAACTCTTTTCCCGCACTTTGTTCAGGCAGTGTAATCAAATGCCACATGCTAACCTCTGGATACACCGGAAAATTGTTCCGGACTCTTTCATTTTTAAAAATTTCTTGTCCCTCAAGATACACCGTAACATCTTGCATGGACGCTCTGAGTAAAATCGACATTCCTTCTGGTAAATCTTCCGGTAAGACAGTTGCCGCATTAAAGAAGCCACTTTTTTCACGATCCATAAAACGATAAGGTAACCTTACACCCTCATATGTTTGCTTAATGGTCGATACATGCCACTTTGTGTCCATCTCTGAAATAGGTTTATCCACTAAAAAAAGTGTTTTTTCCGGAGAAAAAAACGCTAACAAAGCAATTGTAATTATAATCATCGTACTTGTTATGTATATCTTTTTAACTTTTAAATGCGATTGCATAAATGATATTCTCCAGTTCGTAAGCATATAATTCGTAATATCCTTATTCTAACTGATAGGTATATGCAATTGCAAGATAAAAGCAATTTATTTAATTTTTAGGGATTGTTGCCTGTAACTGAAAGCCTTCATTTGGATTTGATATAATCTGAACATGACCAAGATATCCATTGATCCTTTCTTTAATGCCTCGAAGTCCAAAACCTTCATGAATTGCAGAACACCCTTTTCCATTATCTATAATACTTAGTTCAATGGTAGTCATTCTATTTTCAAGGAGAATCTTGATTTTAGTTGCATCACCATGTCGAATACTGTTTGTTATGGATTCTTGAATAATTCTGTACAAGGATACTTCCATTGACTTATCTCTTAGTTCATCTGTAAAAATTCGACTCTCGATAGAAACCTGAAAATCATTTTCTGTTTTTTCAAATAAAGCTTCTAAAGAATCTTTCAAATTCCCTTCTTCAATCAATACAGGTCGAAGCGCTTGTATGGCCCTTTTTACTTCCATAAATCCCTCTCTTGTAATTTTTTGTGTTTTTTCTATTGCTTCAAGTGTTTTGTCACGATCAACATCAATAAGTTTCTTGGCTGCTTCTAATTGAATAATTGCTCCGGTTAAGGTATGACCTAATGTATCATGGATTTCTCTCGCAATTCGGTTACGCTCTTTTACGATACTTATTTCCTCTAATTTTCGGTTGTTTTCCCTTAATTCTCTCGTCATATCCTTGAGCTGATTATTGAGTAAAATTTGTTTTCTACCTATATAGAAGGTTCCGACAACCAACACATAAATAATCGAATTTCGGATAACGTAAACACCAATAGTTGCATACGATTCACCGTCGACAAATATCATAAATAAGACAGAGACACCCATATATAAAATCAAAGGAAACAATGCAAATTTTCTTGAGTATGCGATGGGATATTCATTGAGAATGCTCACAACAACGATTAAAATTATTATTTTGTATTCGCTTGATTCAGCTAATAAATCAACCGCTATAATGGATAAAACCTGTATAAATGGAATAATCAAATAAAATACAGATACCTTGCCGGCAATGATAAAATGATTCACAAAAACTAATATAAGTGCTATGGCTAAAAAAACTGTTAATACAATATTTTCACTGTTACGCATGATAATAGGTAGCGAGATCATTTCATACGCAAACACTAAAGCTATAAAGATTTTATGTCTGTCAAGCTTATCTGCACTATCTTTTTTACCCTTTTGAGCCCAATGCTTAAGTGGAGGTATTAGTATCCACAAATTCATGCACATATAGATTATCAATAAAAATAGCTGTGTTGTTTTCATGCGCTCACCTAATCCATTTTTTTTAAATTCAGTATCCCGTGATCTAGTGCATAGGTCATTAATTTTGTTCGACCTTTAATGGCAAATTTTTCATACAAAACAGAGATATAATTTTTCACTGTGCCTTCAGATAAATATAATTCCTGGGCGATTTCACTGTTTCTGTATCCTTTTGCTAGTAGATAAAGAACTTCTTCTTCTCTTTCCAGCAGTATATGTCCGTTTAAGTCTCTAATATGGTACTCTTCAGATTTTGGCATCATATTATTCATACCCTTTACGATTTTTTCGGTGATTCGCTGATGCATGACTGTATTTCCATGATAGACATTTCGTATCGCAAAGGTTAGTTTTTCAGCCGTCAAATCCTTAAGCATATAACCCACTGCACCGTTGTTTAAGGCTTCAAGTATATAATCATCATCATCAAACGTCGTGAGAATAAGGACTTTAATATCAGGATAACGTTGACTAATACGCTTTGTGCATTCAACTCCGGTCATCTTTGGCATACGAATATCCATTAAAATCACATCAATATTCGAATCTTTTTCAAGAAGTTCTAGTACCTCAACCCCATTCGATGCCTGCCCGGAGACCATTATATCCGATTCTAAGTTAAGTAAGGTGCACAGCCCCTCTGCTAGTATTGCCTGATCATCTGCAACAATAACTTTGATTTTTTCCATATTCCCACCTTTTTACTTCCTTTATCATTCGTACAATGAATAAAAAAATCAGTGTCTAAATTTTCCATACGACAAAAATTGTCAACTTGGTGATAATTTCCTAATTGTTGGTGTCTCATACATGTACCTCTTTTCTTAATACATCCAAATTATATTGTTAAATATAGATTAACATAGAATGTATTTTTTTCGAGGTGCCTAGAGTCATGTAAAAGTCATCTGTCTTCCATGATTATTTTTAACTTTTCATCAATTAATGTATTTGTAAGTTTAAAAAATCGATGTGTGATACTTCTTTGTTTCGCATATTTTGAGATTTGGGAAGGTTTTTGTTTATAGTAGTAATCACCGTTTTTCCCTTCGACTTCTTTTGAATCAGCTAAATATACGATTGTTCTGGCTCCTTCTTCCGGTGTAAGGAAAAATATTCCTAGGACTTTCAATAAAGTTTTACCAAAACCCGTATCCCGATCAACGCCAAAATTCGTTCCAACTGCACCCGGATGTACTGCATTAATGGTTACATTCGTTTGTCGAAGTTCTTTAGCCATACTTTTTACATATAATACATTGGCAAGCTTAGACTGTGCATAAGCCCGAAACGTGGAATAGTTTTTTTTCAACTGTAAATCATGAAAATAAATTTTTCCGCCTTTATGTGCTCCGGATGAAACCACAACGATTCGTCCTGAATCCGATTTTTTTAATAAAGGCAATAATTCCCTTGTTAATAAAACATGTCCAAAATGATTAACTCCAATCTGCATTTCAAATCCTTCTTTTGTTTCTTGTCTCTTGGTAAGAATAACTCCTGCATTATTTATAAGTACATCGATAGTATCATATTTATCTTTTATTCGTTTGGTGAAATTTAGGATTGATTCAAATGACGATAAATCACATAGTTCAAGAACCACATTCTTATTTTGACTTTGTTTCGATATCTCCTGAAATGCTTTAACGCCTCTTTTTTCACTTCGACACACCATAATAACTTCATACCCTCGTTTTAACATTTCATAGGTCGTTGCTTTTCCTAATCCTGAATTTGCTCCTGTTATGATAACTTTTTTCACTCTTTTTCCTCCATTCTTCTCAAACATTTTGTTTTTGAAAAAGCTCTTTAATGTAATCACTCTTTTTCAAGCAACTCATATAGTTCATTTGTCATATGTTCATATCCCTGATTATTTGGATGAAATTCATCGATGTAGAGATAATCGTCGATATGTTGTGCAAACTGTTCATAGACAGACACATAGACTGTTTTATCTATTGTGGTTAACAGCAGTTGTGTCTTATAATTCCATTCAATCAATAAGCGGATTTTGTCTTGTCCGATTTCAATCCCATAGGGATTGTATAGCCCTATCACTGCTATATGTGCATTTTGATTAACCTTCCGCAAGGATTCGAGAACAAATTCTAAATCCTCCAAATATTGCTCTAAGGTTTCATTGTAATCAAGTTCCAGATTTATGGTATTTTGTGTTCTTAGCAAACGATTAATATTATTGCCTCCTATAGACAGGATTATCAAATCTGCTTCTTGTGTCAATGCCATTGTTTCTTTTTTATCCATTTCTATAACTAAATCTGATGACACAGCTCCATTAACTGACTGATTATAGACGTTCACCAAGTCTGTTCCTGCATCTTCCAAACGTTTTGCATATCGCTGCCCCAAACCCAAATTATTCTCATCGCCCAATCCAAAACCGATTGAATCACCCAGAACAAGTATGTTAAAGGCCTCGGTTTTAATCTCCAAAGGCTTTTCTTCATTTGATTCAATGACTAAAGGCTTTTGTTCCACATTGCTCTCTGACTTAGATGAAGTAATCCTAATCGACGTTATAAATCCACCGATAAAGACACTAATTAGGAGTAGAGAAGCAATGAGAATAAGTGGCCAAACCAATTTATTATACATGTGGACTCCTTCCTATACCAATATATCCTTCTTAAGGAAAACATAAAATCCGATAGCGAGAGACAAAAGAGCCCAAACTCCAAGTACAATCACAGAAAAAATCAAGCTCATTCCCTCAATTTGCAAGTAATTCCCTGTTAAGTATTTCGTCAAACTAAGATTAGAAACAAAAAAATATTTTACCAAAACCCAATCCGAAAGAAAAAACTGAAGAAACTGTCCCCCAATTAAGGTAGACATCACGATACCAATTGCTGAAGCTGTACTTTGAACCAGTACAGAAATCATTAAAGTAATTGATGCAATCACCACTGAAACAAACCAAGTCAAGGAATAGACTAAAATCATATATGATACTCTTGAAACTGTTATTACATAACTGGAATTAAGCGAATCATTAACAAGTCGAAATCCCGTGGTTACAGGTTCATTAAACCCCCACTTACCGAAAAACATTCCAGATATTAATGTAGAAATAATTGCCACTAATAGAACAACAAGCGTCGACATAATCATAAGTGCCATTAACTTACTAAACAGTATCTTCCATCTAGGTACCGCCCGTGTTAAGAGAACTTTTATGGTCCTGTTGGATAGTTCTCCCGACACGATATCTGCTGCTAATATAATAATGAGCAATGGAATAAACATAACAATCGCTTGGTCAATGAACTCTACGGTAAACCTTGCAGCAGTAGGTGTCACCGGATTAATATCATTTTCAATAAAATAGTTTAATTGTTCAATCTCTATCTGAATAGAACGAATCCCCTCTTCGTCAATATAGGGACTACCAATCCTTCGTTCCAAATCACTAATCTGTTGTTTGGCTAAGCTTTTCCAGTCATACTCTTTTGAGGGTAAAGATGCCTCAAGTCGGCTAATGTTCTGCTCATAAACATATTTTTGACCATAAGAAAATAAGCTTATAAATAAAATTAAAAGAGCAATAATTAAAATCATTTTTTTCTTGAGTAATATTTTAAGTACTTCATTGCGAATTAAAGCATACATTTACTCACCAACTTTCACATGATTCCTTGTTGATTAGTTAACGATAAAAAGAGTTCTTCTAATGTCTTGTTTTTTGCACTGATATATTGAAGCTTAAACCCTGCATGAATAAGGCTGGCATTGATTGTTTCAAGCTTTGAGACATCGACGACAGCTTCAATCCTGTTGTCAATACACGTTCCTTGAATATGAAAACGTTCATTTAGGAAATCGCAGGCTTCTTCTCGCCGGTCTACCACCCAGAAAACTTCACCTGTTGATAAGAGATCATGTACATTGGCACTCTTAATAATTTTGCCTTGATTAATAATAGAAACATTGTCACACATAAGTTGGACTTCAGCGATTAAATGGGAAGAAACTAGTACCGAGATATTTTTTTCTGTAGCTAAGTTTTTAATAATCTCCCTAAACTCATAGATTCCTTGTGGATCTAAACCATTTGTTGGTTCATCAAGAATCAACAACTCAGGTTGGTGTATAAGTGCCTGGGCTAAGCCTAATCGCTGTTTCATACCCATCGAGTAAGTACCTACCTTATCATGTATTCGGTGTTCCATTCCCACTAGTTTTACTGCACTCATGATATCCTTTACCGTCACATTACTTGACATGGCACCCAGCATCTCTAGATTTTTATACCCTGTCATATAGTCATATAAATCCGGCCCTTCAATAATAGCCCCCACTTTAGACATGGCTTTTACATAATCTTTTTGTATAGAATACCCAGAGACTATGATTTTTCCTGACGTTGGACGTGACAAACCGACAATCATCCTTAGGGTCGTCGATTTCCCTGCACCATTAGGCCCTAAAAAACCCAACACCTCACCTCGCTGAATAGAGAAATCGATATCTTTAATAATTTCCTTACCATTAATTTTTTTGCTAACTGCTTGAAGGGATAATATAAGATCCTTCATTTTAATCACCTCTATAAGATCCAATATCTACTTATATAAATTCTATCATATAATATAAACTCATAGTAAATAAAAAAAAAGAAATAAGTGACGAGCCGTTAGCCTCGAAACTTATTTCTTTTTATTGTTTAATTATATAGTTTGGATATTATTGAACTTCTTGAGTTCCTGTAACTTCTGCTGTTTCATCCACAACGAATGAATCCATGTATTCTTGAGATGCGAAGTAAATGTTACCATCCACTGTAGCAGCTTTACCTACGTTAAATCCGTTTGCTTCTACATATACATCACCGATGAATGTTCCACCTTGGATTTTGAAGTTTTCACTACGAACAACCATTTTAGGTGCTGTCAATGTGAATTGCTCAAGGATGTTATGATCTGCATCTTGCGTATATAAACCTAACTTACGGTAGATGTCGCTTGATTCATCATCTTTATTATAAAATAAACCTTCAACAATAATATCTTGGTCCGTTTCTGTGTCATTTAATGTTGCAACAATCCAAGTACCGTCTGCGCTTAATCCATCAACAACAGCTTGGCCGTTATCTACGATTGATGCAGTTGTTACCACGTCAACTTCTTCTGTTGCTACTTCTTGAGTTCCAGTAACTTCCGCTGTTTCATCAACAACAAATGTATCCATATATTCTTGAGATGCGAAGTAAATGTTTCCGTCAACTGTTGCTGCTTTACCTACATTAAATCCGTTTGCTTCTACATATACATCACCGATGAATGTTCCACCTTGGATTTTAAAGTTTTCACTACGAATAACCATCTTAGGTGCTGTTAATGTGAATTGCTCAAGAATGTTATGATCTGCATCTTGTGTATAAAGACCTAATTTACGGTAAATATCGCTTGACTCATCATCTTTGTCATAAAATAGACCTTCAACAATAATATCTTGGTCTGTTTCTGTATCATTTAATGTTGCAACGATCCAAGTACCGTCTGCGCTTAATCCATCAACAACAGCTTGTCCGTTGTCTACGATTGATGCAGTTGTTACTACGTCAACTTCTTCTGTTCCTGATTCAGTTCCAGCATCTTCTGTTGTAGTGTCTTCTGCAGGAGTTTCTTCCTCTTGGCCACACGCTACAAATAAAGTCATTGCTAATAAAAGTGCTAATAAAATACTCATTGTTTTTTTCATTCTTGTATCTCCTCTTTTTGTTTGAATTCGTTATAAAAATAACAGACCTCATTATATCATACCTTTTTCCTAATGTACACCGCAATAAGGTTTACAAAAAGACCAAAACTATTTTATCCTTCGTTGCTCTATTTTCTCAATCCATTTCCAGACTTCATTTTCCAAGCTGTCTTTTTTTATATCTCCTGTCCATTGACAAATACACTGATTAACCACTTCCATCTTAAATGATGTTTTTACCGGTTGATACAAGAGATAATAAGCCAAAGTCTTGGCAATCGGAATGAACTCACCTTCTTTTATAGCTTCAAAATCCAAGAGAAACAATTCATCACCTTTGACGATGAAATTACGCAAATTAACATCGGAATAATGATAACTTACATAATGACTTAATGCTTTAAATACTGAGAATAGTTTCATCATCCATTGAACCGCTATTTCGATGTTTCCTTGACTTTCAAGTTCTTCCAAATATTCTAACAGGGTAATTCCTTGAATAAATTCCAAATGGATTGTCAAATTATTTTCGTCTTTTTTTAAAAGCTTAGGAAGATAAAATTCTCCATTCGCTAACAAGGAGTATACTTTGCATTCATCCATAAAGTCATTTCTTTGATTAAACTGTTTTTCCACATACAGGTGCTTATCAATTTCTATTAAGCTGACCCTA
This sequence comes from Clostridiales bacterium UBA2432, assembly GCA_002342805.1. Classification (GTDB taxonomy): domain Bacteria; phylum Bacillota; class Clostridia; order Lachnospirales; family Vallitaleaceae; genus UBA1351. The sequence goes on from DDQW01000098.1 coordinate 42,985, forward strand.
TTTCGTTTCGAATTAAATCTTTTTCGTATTATCATAGTTCCTACCCATACTTATCTCAATGTGTCCATTTGACTGCCATCCATCAAGTTCACTAACAACACCTGTTATGGCATTTTTCAATATTTTTTCTACAAAGGGAACCATGTTTATCGGATTGCCATTGATTTTTAATCGAATGTCACTGCTATTAAGTACACATTCATCTAGATTCTTCTCTCCTTTAAGTACTGCTACACAAAAGCGTCTGCAGTCTAGGCCACATACACCACAACATTTTTCATCAAAATCAGGTAATAAGTCAAAGGTTTTTTCTTCAATAATATTTACTATTTTTTCCACATTATCAAAAACACTTATGGCTGGTAGATTCCTATATTCATCAATAGTATCTGCAATCTTACCAGAAACCATAAATACATGATCATTAAATTTTTTATCTAAATCTTCCTTTGTTTTACCTGTTAAAATATGCGGAATATTTGCATCGCTCATTCCTTCTATAACCAAATAGTCTACGTCATAAAAAGTCTGTATCTCATATAGGTTCAATTGCCTAGGAAAAAGAATATCTGTTTCATGAATCCCTCGAGCCGTAACCAATTCCGCTCCTGCCATACGGTGTTTATAACTATTACTGCCTTCTTTATCTATCTTAAATCCTTCAAAATGTATGTCTTTAATCGATCCTACTGAATAATTTCTTTTCTTTAATTCTTTAATTATCCCTTCAACGGTTGTGGTCTTCCCCGTTGAAGTAAAACCACAGACTGAAAATACTTTCATCGCTCTATCCTTTCCAAATCACTAATCCGACAAATGAAGCAATTGTCAATAGTATTGTGCCATAATCTTTACCCGAAAACTTTAACTGTCGATAATAAGTCCGTTTACTTTGAATCTTGTATCCTCTTGCTTCAGCGGATAGCGATAATTCCTTCGCTCTTTGCAATGCACCTACCACCGTTGGCAAAAAAAGTGTTGTTACCATCTGAAGACGATCTTTTAATTTAAGTGCTTCCAAATCGATGCCTCGAAGGCTTAAAGCCATTTGCGTATTTTTGATATCCTCCATAAAAATCGGCAAGAAGCGAATACCAATAGCACTCATAAAACCAATATCATAGGGAAGTCCTAACTGAACCAACGCCTGTAAATTATCCTTTAATCCTGATGTTGATATGATGGCTCCAGATAGAATAACAATAAGCATTCTATATAGATATTGAATACCTCTAAGTACACCTATATCCGTCAAAATTCTCAATCCAAAAACTCGAAAAATTACATTGCCCTCATTTGTAAATACGCTTTGAATAATCATCAGTATCAAAAAAAATCCAATAAATCTTCGCATTCGTTTAAATAGGGGCAAAATTTGAACACCAGAATATAGTGAAAACACCATACCTAAGCCTAGTGAAATATTCAATACACTTATGTTACCAAAAAAGATTGCAGAGGCTGTAAAGAAAAAAACAAAAATAATCTTAGTCCGTGGGTCCAATAACTTTGTCTTCTTCAACTCTACCACCTCCCATTATAATAATTCTGTTGGCAAATGCATCAATCACTTTTTGATCATGGGTAATCAACATCAAACCAAGCCCTTGTTTATGAATACTTTTTAGATATTCCATGGTTTGTTGTTTATGTTCTTCATCTAAACCTTTAAAAGGTTCATCTAATATAAGGTATTCTGGCTTGTTCATTAAGATTGTTGCTAAAGCTACGCGTTGCTTTTCTCCTTGACTCAAATGATACGTTAAATGTCCTCCTATAATATCGAGGTTAAACGCCGTCATCATAGTGTTGACAGAAGCTTCTATCTCCTCTTCACTGCACTTATTATACTTCATCGCGAAACTTAATTCTTCTTTAACCGTCGACATGAAAATCTGATGTGTCGGATTCTGAAACATATATCCAATCTTACGTCCAATTTCAAAAAGCTTCAACTCTTCGACATTTTGATTTTCAATAAGCACGCGTCCTTTTGATGCTTTTAAGACGCCCATAATGATTTTGGATAAGGTTGTTTTGCCTGCACCATTTGGTCCAGTTAATGCAACCACCTCATTTTTTTTCAAGTCTAAATCAATATCTTTAAGAATGACTTTTCCCTTGACTTGGTATGATACTCCATCTAACTGAATTAACGTCTCCATTATGCACCTCTTATATTACTTTCAAATTCCCATCAATGATTTGATACAAGGTATCCACACTCTCTAAGCGCGTCCTATCATGATCTACCATTATCACAGTTTTCCCTTTTTTCTTTAAGGCTTTTATTGCATGTAAAATCAATTTTTTACCTTTTTCATCTACTTGACTCATACACTCATCAAGGATTAACACATCCACATCCAAGCAAAGAATTGATGCCATAATCACTAGTTGTTTTTCTCCCCCAGACAAATGTACCGTTTCTTCTTCAAGCAAATGGCCAATGTCTAACATTTGAGTTACTTCTGCAAGCTTCTCATCCATTTGCTGTTTGGAATAACATAAATTCTCCATTCCAAAAACAATTTCGTCCAATACATTGGGAAAGATAATCTGATTGTCCAAGTTTTGGTATATACTTCCAAATGTCAATTCAGTGGATTTACTAAACTCGCCTTTGACCCTTTCCTTTTCAATGGTTCCATTAATGATCTTTAAAAGTGTGGATTTTCCACATCCGCTAGGACCCATAATACCGATGTGTTCTCCCGGATGAATCGTTAGATTGATAGCGTTTAGCAGTGGATGTTCTTTTTTATATGAAAATGAGATATTCTTCAAAGTAACCATTATTGCAACTCCACTGAATATGCGTATTTACACCAATATTGACTAAACTGGTCTTTACTTATAATCATCATATAAGGCCCTCTTCCACCTTCTTCATAGGTTCCAATCAGTTCACCTTCTCGCATATAGGCCAAATACACATTTTCATCATCCATCAGCTTATCCATACCAACAGAAACCACATAGCCATCGACAGCAGTAACAATGGCTGCGTTTTTCCCTTCAAAATTAACACCGGCATTTTCCAGAATTGTTTTCATGAGGACGCCTTGATAGGTATATTCTATAGCCGCTTGCCCACTCGACTTTAGATTAGCTTTAAAGTGCGTCTCACCCATCGCCTGAATTTCTGACATCGTGTATTCCCGCACTTTTTGTCCCTCCTCCATAATCGTAAAAATGGCGTCGTTATTCAACTCTGTTCTTACGGCTAAATCGTCTCTGCCCATATAGACAGTCACTCCTAAGATTACTCCCATACATACGAATACGCCTATAATTATTTTAGTTTGTTTGTTCATACTGACCTCCATTGATTAAAATATATGGAACCATCATATCTTCAAGTCTAAACTCACCATGGTCGCCACCTTCATCTGTTTTGTGCATCCCATGGTCTGCAAGAATAACCACCTTCCCATGCCAATTGCTCACAAGTTCCTCTAAATAATAATCCACTTCAATCATTTTGGTGATTGTTTCTTCCCCAAAAGGTCCATAATCATGACCTGCATCGTCAATGCCATTAAAATGGATCAATATATATTCTCCTTCTAATACTTTCATCCCTTGAGTGAATGTCTCATAATCTGTATAACCATCCTGATCATCATCATTTTCCAAATATAGTTGACAGGGTATATCTAGTATTTTTACTAGACCATCCACAAGAATACCATCATTCACATTATTGTAAATCGTTTTACATTCCGGACGTCGAACTGAACGATCCATAATCCCAGTATCTGCGGGTACTTTTCCCGAGATCATTGCTGCAAATCCAGCATTCGTCACCGGTTTAAAAACGGTCGTTGCTTTCATAAAATCTAAATTCGACATATAGAGTTTGGGATATTCTTCCTTCATATACTGCCATTGATCGAAAGAAAATCCATCAAGGAAAACCGTCATTACAGGGATATCTTTTTCAAGATAATTCATGGCATCATGATAGTTATCCATTACTGTATTTCTAGGCGGATTCACTATGATACCCACAATATCTTCAATGACTTCCCCCTTATCGTTTCGTAAATCCAAACGTCTACTTTGTAACTCTATGGCATAGTTACTTTTCGAAATATAATGATGTTCGCCACTCGCATCCATCACAAGAAGCCATTGATAATCTTCGTCAATAAAGCTATCTAAGGAAAAATATTTTACCTTTTTCATGACATCAATCGCATTGCCTTCCTGCTCTGTTGTCCCATCCAAGTGGTAACGCATACTGTAATTCATGGATAAAAGTTGTCCCAATGACCAATGATTATTTTCATTCTCACTAATGAAATTAATACCGGATGCAAAATTTGCTTCAGAATCAGGCTTTTTGACCACGACGATTTCGCTAATCCATTTGACTCG
>DDQW01000097.1 GCA_002342805.1 Clostridiales bacterium UBA2432
GGCAGAAGCTCCGATATATCTAGCTTTTCCTGCTTTGACAATATCATGTAAGGCTTCTAATGTCTCTTCAATGGGTGTGTCGTAATCCCAACGATGGATGATATATAAGTCAACATAATCCGTTCCTAAACGCTTTAAACTTTTGTCAATCTCACTGAATATCGCCTTTCTAGATAAGCCTTTACCATTAGGCCCTTTGTGCATTTCCCCCCATACTTTTGTAGCAAGAACAATTTCGTCACGATTGGCATATTTTTTTAATGCTTTTCCCACATATTCTTCGCTGGTACCGGCTGAATATACATTAGCTATATCAAAAAAATTAATACCCTGATCCAAGGCTAATTTAATCATTCGATCCGTATCTTCTTCGCCTAAAACCCACTTGTGAAAGCCTGTTGATGCATCACCAAAACTCATACATCCCAAACAAAGTTTTGAAACATCCATACCTGTGTTACCAAATTTTACATATTCCATTGAAGTCATCCTTTCTTAATAATAATTTACCGTGATTATAATTACTCTCTTCTTCGATTATACCATTTCTTAACATATTTCCCAAAGCTATTCTCAAGACAAACTACATGAAATTAATTCCATGTCAAAAAAAGAAAAAAGAGCCGTTTCATTTTCTGAAACGACTCTTTTATATAATGAGGCTGCTAAACCTTGTTAACTAATGTCCACAACTTTTACGTTCTTGTACACTACATCCACCGGAGCAACCCGGACACGAATTGTTTTTCATACTCTTATACGATTTTACTCCCGCAAGAATAACAATTCCAAAAAATATTGCACCTATAATCAATGTTGGTAACATAGTATCACTTCCTATTCTGTTAAAGGTTTTCTTTCCTTAACACTTTGCTTTGTTCGTTTAATCAGATACCTTGTAATTCCTATCATTATAATGGTAACAAATACTGCCGGAACAAATCCGGACGCTAGTTCACCATAAACGATGATCGTTCCTATTTGTGTAATCATCATAGCAACCATATATCCAACACTTAATTGGAAGAGAATCGCTTTTGCTAACCACCGTTTATCTTTAAACTCTGCATTCATTGCACCAATTGCAGCAAAACATGGTGGTGTAAAAAGGTTAAATGCTAAGAATGCAAATCCTGTTACCGGAGTGAAAAACTCACTTAAGGGACCACCCGCAACATGAAGAGCATCTTCTGAAGCTACCGCAAGTATAATCGCAAAGGTCGCAACAACATTTTCTTTGGCTATAAATCCTGTCAACGTTGCCGCTGCCATTTGCCACCCAAAGAAGCCTAGCGGAATTAATAAAGGTGCAATCACGCCACCTACAGAAGCCAAGATGCTATTTGATTGATTTTCAACCACTTGAAGTCTCCAACCATAGGTTTGCATAAACCATACGAGTGTATTCATAACCAAAATAATTGTTGACGCTTTTATTATAAATGCTTTGGCTTGCTTAAACATTTGACGAAGAGCATGTTTTAAACTTGGAAGTTTATATTCCGGTAATTCAATAATGAAGCTTGATGTGTTCTCCCATTTAAATATTCTCTGTAGAAGCAAACCACCAATGATGATCATAAGACCGGCTAATAAATATACGACGGGTAATACCCATGCTGCTCCTGGGAAGAAAACAACTGAAAACAAGGCAATAATCGGTAGCTTTGCACCACAGGGTACAAATGGTGTAAGCATGGTTGTCATACGTCGTTCATTCTCATCTTCAATGGTACGCGTCGCCATAACTCCTGGAATCGCACATCCTGAACCAACAATCATTGGAATGATTGATTTACCGGATAATCCGATTTTTTTAAAATATCGATCCATAACCACTGCAACTCTGGCCATATATCCACTGTCTTCTAATAGAGCTAAACAGAAAAACAAAATCATAATTAAGGGTAAAAATCCAATAACGGCTCCAACACCACCAACAGCTCCATCAACAATTAAGGCCTGTAATAATGGATTGACACCAAGGCTTTCAAAAAATCCATTCAAGTTATTGGGAAGGATTTCTCCAAAAACAGTTTCATTAAACCATTCTGATAGATATCCACCTAAACCATTAATCGAAAAGGAGTATACTGCCCACATAATAAGTCCAAATATTGGTAATCCAAGTAAAGGGTTGGCTACAACTCGATCAATTTTATCGCTTAAAGTCACTTCATTGGAAGCACGTTTCTTCACTAATACATCATTTATAATCGTTTTTATGTACTTCTGACGTGCCTTGTTTTCTTCTTCTAAGCCTTTACCTTCAAACTCTGGCGCAATTTGTGTTCTCTTCTCTGCTGTGGTTTTAACAGCTTCTATTAATTCTTTTAAACCTTCCGCTTCACTTGCAATTGTCTCAATAATTGGACAATTTAATTCACTTTTCAATAATTCAATATTAATTGTATTTCCCCGCCGTTTAACAATATCTTGTTTATTCAGTGCAATAACAACAGGAATTCCTAACTCTAAAAGTTGAGTGGTAAAATATAAGCTCCGTTCTAAACTGCTTGCATCAATGATATTAATCAATACATCCGGTGATTCTCCAAGCACAAAATCTCGCGTGATAGCTTCTTCATTGGTGTAAGGTGCTATTGAATAAGCTCCCGGCAAATCGATGACCCGTCCATTCTTAATCATTTTATTATATTTGGACCTTAGATTCGCTTCCTTCTTTTCAACCGTTACCCCTGGCCAATTTCCGACATACTCGGTTTTTCCCGTTATGGCATTGAATAAAGTGGTTTTCCCCGAGTTCGGGTTCCCCGCCAATGCTATTTTCATAATGTTCCTCCTTAGTTCTAATTATTATTGATAATCATTCTCATGTAAAGAGTATAAAAAAGGCGGTTGCCCGCATGTGTATCTTTACATCAGTCCAATTAAATGAGCTGTATCGCTTTAGCCATTTTTTTGTCAATAGCATAACGACTATCTTTAACATTTATAATATAATTTCCTGCTAGAATTGAAATCAAGGTTATCTCTTCACCTTCACTACACCCTAGAGAAAATAAAAACTGCCGTATTTTGTCATTTCCTGAAATTGTTTCGATAAGTCCAGTGTGTCCTACTCTTGCTTTTGATAATGGCATAATCATCAACCTTTCTGATAAGGATTATCATTTTCATGATTATTATATCGTCATATCGATTTTTTGTCAAGGATTTATCGAAACATTTAT
>DDQW01000095.1 GCA_002342805.1 Clostridiales bacterium UBA2432
TCACTTATGAATTATATCATATATCAAAAAATATTTAAAAACTTATATAACTGCTTCAAATAATTATATAAAACAACGTCAATCCGATTATGCCCCAAATCTTTCATCAATACCTCAAGAACATCTCTATCATAACCTTTATAGTCATTATCATCTCTCCTATCCCTCAATATCTCTTGATATCGATCCTTAGCATATTCTTGCCAAAATGCATGATTATCAATCTTTTTTGTATATCTTTCAAATAATTGCTTACCCATTTCTCGATTCTCTAGAACTTTTTTCAAATCTTCCTGATATTTTTTTTAATATGAATTTCCCGCTTTTTTCTTTCAAATAAACTATAGATTGTAATCCATTCTCCCAAACAAAATGCTCTGGTTTAACTTTCAATATACTTTCTCTACGACACCCACTCGCTTTAGCGAATATAATTTGATCTTTATAATTTTTTCGGGTTATATTTCAGATCATGACTTCTTTCTTGTCTACTCCTTGTTATATCTTTATATGTTTGCTCTTTAATACCAGCACAAAAAGCTTGATGAAGAAATTGATGATCTTCATCACCAGATTGGCCAATTAACCGTTGAGACTAACTGGCTCAAAAAAAATCTAAACAATTCGGTTAGAACGCAAATATATCATACACAATGCTTTAAGTTCAATGAACGGACTCAAGGAGACTCAAGAAGAACGGGATACTATTCACTTTCAAGAACCGAAAGTGAATAGTCGCGAGGGTCGGCTTATGCCGACTGGCAACTACCGTTGCTACAATTAACAAAAAGACAACCGTGTATGTGCAAGCACCTCCACGACTGCCTTTCCGTTAATTACTTCCCTCGCTCTTTTTTATTCAGCCAAATCCTCTTTTTTACGCGTAAAAAAAGCCCCAAAACCCTAGCTATCTAGAATCTTAGAACTTCCGTTAGAGCGCGAGACGGGATTCGAACCCGCGACCCTCGCCTTGGCAAGGCGATGCTCTACCACTGAGCCACTCACGCATATAGTAAATCATGTTTATGGAGACTTGAGAGATAATTCAAGCTACTGGGCTTGAATTAGAAATCCTAGTCGCAATTAACGGCATTTACGTAAAGTAGTAAATCATGTTTAACAGTATTTACGTACTAAGTAAATCATTCTTACAATGACTTCAGAGACAAATCGAACTATTAGGTTCGATTTGGAAACGTTAGTCGTTGTTTAAGGCATTTGATTTACAAATGCCCAGAGGCGGAATCGAACCACCGACACGAGGATTTTCAGTCCTCTGCTCTACCGACTGAGCTATCTGGGCATATCATAATCTGATATCTTCCAATGTACTTAAGTTGCTAACTGCCCGAGACCGGAGTCGAACCGGTACGATTGTTACATCGCAGGATTTTAAGTCCTGTGCGTCTGCCAATTCCGCCACTCGGGCATGAAGTTTTCTTTACAAAGACTTCCGTATAGTCAAGATTAAACTTAACTAAATGGAGGGAGAAGGATTCGAACCTTCGAAATCGTAGATAACAGATTTACAGTCTGCCCCCTTTGGCCACTCGGGAACCCCTCCGTAGCGACAAGATATATAATATCACATCTACAGGATTTGTCAATAACCTTTTTGCATAAATTACGAAATACTTTTGATTTCTACGTAATAGTCTTTTTTATTGGATGCCAATTTTAACAAACGTATCTGTCGTCGATTTAATTGCATCTCATCTTGAGAGATATTATCTAGAATGACTTCTAGGTCACCGGTGCTTAAGCCAAGCACTTCAACCAAGTCCTTATAGAGGTATTTTCCATCCTTGATCTGTTTGACAAAGCTAAAAAAGGAGGTCTTATAAACTGCCAGGTCTTCATCGGACATATTATGATAGTTGAGTGTCACTGTCGTATTATATCCGGTCAACCAAACATCATTCTTATAAGACTCTTCTCCTTCTCTTCGCAATAATTCTTTCTCATTGTCCGAGACCATGACAATATCAAATTGAAAAGATTTTTCACCAAATAAATGAAAGTCTTCAACCATCTGACGGTTTCCTTTTCTTGCAAATAAATCTGCTTTAATTACTTCCCATTCACGTTCAAGGTCTTGACTAATCCCGACAAATTTTTTCTTGTTTGCTGTGTTTGTTATAATATATACGCCTCTAATTCCGCTCATTCTGTCCCCTCACTTTAATGGCAATATCAATTAATGTTATTATACCTAAAATTAAAACAGAATGCAAAGAAAAACACCTATGTAACATAATCGTTACATAAGCGTTCAACAGAGAAGGAGGGATTTGAACCCCCGCGCCGCGTAAACGACCTACCGCATTTCGAGTGCGGACCCTTCAGCCACTTGGGTACTTCTCCTTAAAGCTCTTATTCATAATCATGAATAAAAAGCTTACATTTAAATATTTTAGCACTATTTTGTTTTAAGTCAACCTTTATTTTGCCTTTAGCCACATTATATTTTTGATCTGCGGTTGAATGGCCTTCTCGAGTTGTCTCTAGCATTTGTTGACAAACGGCTGAATTGCTCACGCCAATCTCCCAAACTGGGATCTCTACTGTTTTATCATGATCATTATTATTGACCACTATAACAACTTGATCGTGTTCGTCAAACCGACCATAAGCAATCACATTGTATTCACCATACAAAAACTTTAGGGAACCTGTACGTAAGGCGGGTATTGCTTTTCTCAAGCTAATAAGGGAACGATGTAGGGCAATCAGCTCCGTATTTTCATTACCCCATGGATAGGTTCGTCGATTATCCGGGTCTGTCCATCCGGCAACACCGGCTTCGTCACCATAATAAATGGTCGGTGCGCCTACCCATGTCATCTGAATGACAACGGCTTCTTTCATAACGGCAATATCCAGATTTTCATTAGCCGCTTCAGCTCCAAGGGTATGGGTTCTACCGACGGTACGATTTGTACGGGTTAAGAAGCGACTATGATCATGATTGGACAACTGATTCATGGCAACCTGTAAAGATTGTGTATGGAATCTTGCCATATTATACTTCATGGCATCAAAAAAGGACTGATGATTGCCGAGTAAGTCGACTCGAAATTCATCACTATGTTTTTGCATTCCGGTCAAGAACCAACTCACCGGTTCCATAAATGCGTCATAATTCATCACGGTATCCCACTGATCTCCATGAATTAACCAGTCCGAAGGATCTCCATAATGTTCCGCAATAATAATGGCCTCCGGTTTCACACTTTTTACTTCCTTGCGAAAGTCTTTCCAAAATTTATGGTTAAACTCTTTGGTATAACCTAGGTCAGCAGCAACATCTAGACGCCAACCATCCACATCAAAAGGCGGTGACATCCATTTTTTTGCAATCTCCAGTACATAGTTATATAACTTGGGCGAACCTTCGTAATTCAGCTTGGGCAAGGTATCATGCCCCCACCATCCATCATAATGGGGATTATCCGGCCAAGCCTCTTTGTTATGAAAGTGAAAAAAAGAATAATAGGGACTGGTTTTTGCACCATATGCACCGACCGGATAGTTATGGGAATTGGCATAGAATTTTTCTCGGTCCATCCATTTATTAAAGGAGCCACAGTGATTAAATACACCATCTAGAATAACCTTCATGTTTCGCTCATGAATCTCGTGGACCAGATTTGCAAACAAGTCGTTACTGGCTTCAAGGTTGACGGTTTCTGTCGTTCGCGTAATATATTTTTTGGCATGACTATTGTCTTTATTGGCTTCATCAAGGACTTCATCTGCATCTTTGATAATGGTTCCATAGTGGGGATCGACGTAGTCGTAGTCCTGGGTATCATATTTATGATTCGAGGGGGATACAAAAATCGGATTAAAATAAACGACATCAACACCAAGTTCTTTGAGATAATCCAACTTCTCCAAAACACCCTTTAAGTCACCTCCATAGAACTCACCGACGCCATTTTTATCGGGTAACTTATTCCAGTCTGTCACTTGTTTGGCTAATTGGTTGATATACATGTATTCGTTATCCACAACATCATTTTCTTGATCTCCATTAAAGAAACGATCCACAAAAATCTGATACATGACGGCGCCTTTGGCCCAATCCGGCGTTTTAAATCCCGGCATAATTTTAAAGTCAAAATAATGGTCCGGCTCACGCGTAATCCCTTTTTTGTTATAATAGATAATCAATCGTCCTGTCGTTAACTTAAAATAATAGGAAAACAGTTTTTCTTTTACCTTTATTGTATATTCATAATAATCAAAATATTCATCAGAAGAAGCCAGTTCCATCTCAAAGCATTCTCCTTGGTAACATATATAGGCATTGTCTAGGTTACTTTTTCCTGCACGTAATCGTATGACCACCGGCGAATTTTTTGATGGTTCTGCAGGTATTCGATAATTCTCTGTTTCATCCGAAAAAATTGCTTTTTCATCTAGTATTTGTTGTCGCGTCGAAAAATAGGTAAACATTTTTTGTGTACGACTCATCTGTGCGAAAGGAATTTGAATACTCATTCTTTTGCCTCCTTTGTCGTCATTTTTAAACTACATCTAATTTTAAACCACCACTGAAAAGAATGCAAGTAAAACAAGCTCAAGCAAGACTTTACAAGCATGAAAAAAGGACAGCTATCCGATCGCTGTCCTTTTAAGGAGAAGGTATTTGTTCTTATGGGGTGTAGCAAAAACTTAATATATATATTGTATTGGGGGGGTTTTACAATAATAATTATAGCAAGATTTGCAAAATAAGTGTGCATAAACATGATTTTTTTTTATGATGTTTCTTGTCCAAAATGACGAACACACATTTAAGGGTTTTTAATATTCATAAAATAATCAACAAGACTTGTCCCAAAAAGCGCGAAGTTTTTCCTCAACGTCTTTTTCGCTCTGTATGGTTTCCATATGGGACCATTCTACCGGGTAGAGTTCTCTATATCTCCGTGTATTGAAGCGCCTGTCAATAAGTAAAACACTTCCATGATCGTCTTCGGTTCGTATCACCCGTCCTGCTGCCTGAAGAACTTTATTCATGCCCGGATAGGTATAGGCATAATCAAAACCCGAGCCCAGCATTTGATTGAAGTAATCTTTGATAATATCTTGTTCAAAACAAATCATGGGTAAACCGACACCAACAATAACAGCACCTAAAAGCTTTTCTCCAATTAAGTCAATCCCTTCTCCAAACATGCCTCCAAGAACTGCAAAGGCAACATAGGTCTTGTCCGACCCTTGCTCGGAAAATTTGTCAATGAAGGCCTCTTTTTCAGCTTCTCGTAAGTTTTTCTCTTGAATGGCACACTCCATCTCATCTCCATAGATTTGCTTAAACAATTCATAAGCCTTGTTCATGTATATATAAGACGGAAAATAGACGAGATAATTGCCTTGTTTTTGCCGCACAAAGCTAGCAATTTTTCCAACCAGCGAACCCAAGGATTGATCTCTATCTGCATACTTTGTCGATAGTTGCCCATCCACGAGTAGCTTTAGATTGTCTTGTTTAAATGGAGATAGGAGATCAAGACCGAAGCTTTTGTCATCGCCTCCGAGTAAATACCGATAGTAAGGCATGGGTAATAATGTCGCACTAAAATATACAACCCCTTTCATTGTTAGGAGTATTTCACGAAGGTTGGTCCGTGGATCAACACAAAACAACTTAATGATAAGTTCTTGCCCATCACGTATATAATAGGTTCGATAATTTGCGCCATACATTTCATACTTTTTAATAAAATCATAAGCCAAAAAATAAAAATCCAAAAGATCATCCATGTGTTCCCATTGCTTATGGAGTTTAAATATCTTTTCAATCCGGTAGATAATCCCTCTTAGATGGGTTTCTATGGTTAACGGTGCCTCTATATCTACCCGCTGTGTCTGGTCCACCGCTTTCATTTCTTTTCGGGAATCAATGAAGACTTGATTAACTTTTGTAAAATACGAATAAAGACGCTGGTCTAAATTCTTGACTTTTCGCTTAATATCCATTAGCTGGGATTTTTTCAGTTCTGCCGAATACATACTTCGACTTCGATCCACCAGATTATGGGCTTCATCAATTAAGAGTGTATAGCGTCCTGTTCCTTCAGCAAAAAAACGCTTAAGCATGGCACTCGGATCAAAGGCATAATTATAATCACATATAATCACTTGACACAAGGAGGCCAGGTCAAGAGACAACTCATAAGGACACAGTTTAAACTCCCGTGCGTAGCTTTCAATGACGTCTCGCGTATAGGCATCACAATCATGATACAAAGCCTTAATTCCCTCATTCACTCGATCGTAGTGCCCCTTGGCATAGGGACAGTGTTCCGGATTACAATTCACTTCATCATGGATACAGATCTTTTCTTTGGCCGTAATGACAACATACTTGAGTATGAGGTCACTTTCCTTCATCTTTTCTAAGGTTTCAACAGCAACTTTTTTTCCGATTGTTTTTGCCGTGAGATAAAAAAGCTTATCTGTGCCGTCTTCTCCTAAGGCTTTGATTCCCGGAAAAAGCGTCGCAATGGTTTTTCCTGTGCCGGTGGGTGCACGGCTAAATAAGATATTGCCTTCCATGATTGTTCGATAGACACCTTTCATCAGCTTATCCTGTCCGCTTCGAATGGTATCAAAAGGAAAGGTGAACTGCTTGACACTCTCATGCATGCTCCGTTCATATAGATCCACCATTTTGGCGTATTTACTATAGACCTCCAATACCTCTGCAAAAAAAGCTGCCAAGGCTTCAAAGGTCATCTCTTCTTCAAACTGCTTGACCTGTTGACTATCTAACTCAATATAGGTTAATCGGCAAATAATTGCATCACATCGATAGTGTAATGCATATAGATAGGCATATACTTTGGCTTGGGCCCAATGGACGGCTTCTCCTTGCTCAATGTCGCTTAAGGCACGGGTGGTCGACTTAATCTCATCAATAAGTACGCACTCCTGTCCGTTCTCTTGTCGCCTAACAAGGCCGTCAATCCGTCCTGCAATCCGATAGACAACATCCTCTTTAGTAAATTCATAGTCGATGGAAACCTCGCTTTCATAAGGTCCCTTCTCTGCTTCTGCTTTTTGAAAACGTTGATGCGCTTTGGTTCCGTCAACCATACGGCGATGGCTTAGATTAACCGACATGATATCCCCCGAACGAAAGACAAACTCTACAAACTCCCGAACGGATACTTTATGTAAGTACAAATTCTTTTCTTTTTTCATGGTAGCCCCTTTATGTAGCGTACGTATGTTCTATTCACATTATACAAGATAGCTCTATGAAAATAAAGAGGAATAAAAGACAAATTTTCCAAAATATGGTACACTGTGCTTATCTTATTTTTTTGGAGGAATACAATGGCACCAATAGTAAAAATTCTTCTCATGCTTTTTCTGATTATTACCGGAATTTCAATGAGTTCGAACAATTATATTCACCAATTTATTGTTACAGTTTTTTATCATCGCCAGTCCCTAGCTGCAAAAATATTGCGTCCACTAGGAATACTTATTGCTTTAAGTTCAGTTCTCTTCATTACAGGCTATGAAGAAATTGGCTTAATCCTCAATATACTCATCGGAATGTTTCTTATGTTTTGTTTTTTACGTAGTAGAAATCAACTGCGAAAAAATGAACTTAGCCCCAGAGAAAAAGCCATACAAGAATACCAAGCTGAAATCAAAGCTAAACGCGAATATATAGAGCAATTAAAGCTCGATATCGAAAAGAAGAAAAAACAAGAAATGATCAATGATCAAAAAAAACAAAAAGAGAAAGAAAAAGAAAGCGACAAGGTATAATCCCTGTCGCTTCTATTATTTGCTTCTATTATTTGCTCCTATTATTTGCTTTTATTTATCGTACAATTTATATAACATAGCCGCACCGATTATACCGGCATCATTGCCTAATTCACAAATCAGTAATTCAGTCTTTAGAGCATCGGCTCCACCATATATTTCGCTTACCACTTTTTCTTTTAAGGGTTTGATCAGATTCTCTTTTTGAGCAGATACGCCCCCACCCAAAGCAATAGCTTGTGGTTGGAAAATATTAATCACATTCACTAAACCAATGGCTAAATGATCAATATACCATGTGATAACTTCTTGAGCAACGGTATCACCTGCTTGTGCCGCATCAAAAGGTATCTTGGCATTCATGGCTTCAACATCGCCTCCAACCAAGTCATTTAGCTTTGAGTCCGGATGTGCAATGGCTGCTTTTTTCGCTTCGCGTATCAATGCAGTTGCTGAAGAAAACTCCTCCCAACATCCACGACGTCCACATGTACATAATGTTCCGTTAAGGTCAATGACCATATGGCCTAGTTCTGCACCACCATGATAGGATCCGGTGAGGATTTTATCATGAATAATAACACCGCCTCCAACACCGGTGCCTAATGTCACCGCAACAAAATCGTCATATTTACGGCCGACACCTGCGATGAACTCACCATAGGCCGCTGCATTTGCGTCATTTTCAATATATACCGGGATATCAAAGTGTTTTACAAATTCTTCACGAATGGGCGTATTATTAAACTTCAGATTATTGGCATATACAATCAGACCGTTTTCCGTGTCCGGTGTTCCGGGACTTCCGATTCCAACCGAATGAACATCTTCGCGTTTAAGGCCTTCATCATCAATGACTTTTAGCGCCAACATGGCCATATCCTTGACGATTTCTTTATAATCACGTTCTCTTAATGTGGGAACAGATGCTTGTCGAATAATACTTCCTTCTTCATCGACTAAAGCTGCTGCAATATTTGTGCCACCTAAATCAATACCAATGTTATACATAATTCCTCCTATTTGTCTGCCTCTTTTTCTTTTAATAGTTTTTCTCTTACGTTTTTTTCTTCAAGATCTTTGCGTTCTTGGGTGCGCTTGGCTAAATTATTGGTTACCCTATTATTTAACTCAATGGCCGCATTATATCCCATGGCTTTTTGTCGATGGTTGATCGCTGCGGATTCAACAATAATAGCTAGATTTCGTCCGGGACGAATGGGTATAGAATGGGACACAATCTGATTCCCTAGAATATCCATATATTCTTCATTTAAACCTAAACGTTCGTATTCTTTGTCCGGGTTCCAATCTTCTAGCCGAATGGCTAAATCAATGTTTTGACTTTCTTTTACGGATTCAACGCCGAACAAGGTCTTACAATCCACAATACCGACACCGCGAACTTCGATAAAATGTCGGATAATATCCGGACTGGTTCCTTGTAAAATATCGTCGTTAATTTTCTTAATCTCAACAACATCATCGGCCACCAGTCGGTGTCCCCGTTTAATCAATTCCAAAGCTGTCTCGGATTTACCGATTCCGCTTTCTCCGGTAATAAATACACCTTCACCATAAACATCGACTAAAACACCATGAAGTGAAATCCGTGGCGCTAATTCTGTTTTTAAATATTGGTTTAATTCTGAAGAAAAGTAGGACGTTGGCATATGCGATTGTAAAATCGGTACACCGGTTTCATGTGCGACTTCATTTAAGTCATCCATTAACTCAAGGCTACGTGACAAAATCAGACACGGAATTTGACTTTTGAATAACCGTTCTAATATAGCACGTCGTTCAGACGCAAAGAGATTTTGTATGTATGTGTATTCAACTTTTCCGATGATTTGAACACGCTCCGAGTCAAAATAATCAAAAAAACCTGCCAACTGTAGTGCGGGACGGTTTAAGTCACTTTGATTAATTCGTATATCCTCCGTCGGTATTTCCGGTGTCAAATTCTTGAGCTTCATTTTTTTAATGATTTCATCAAGACAGACGTAATAATTATCATGATCCATGGTATCCCTCCAATTTGGTTTACTGTGCATCGTATCTTACACTATAGTATCACATCTTTAAAGGATGGAAAAGAAAAATTATTCTTATTTTCCCTCTCCATGAAAAAAATTGTAAACAGCTTCACTGCTTTTTTGATTCATTCCGTTTACCTCAAGCAGATCATTGACACTTGCTTCTTTGATTTTCTCAATATTTCCAAAGGCACGCATTAAATTCTTTCGCCGCGTCGGACCAATACCCGGGATGTCATCCAGCACAGATTTCACTTGCTGTTTTGAATGAGTTTTTCGATGATAATCAATGGCAAAGCGATGGGCTTCATCTTGAATACGCGCGACCAGCTTAAAGGCTTCGCTACGGACATTTAAGGGAATCTCCTGATTATTAAAATACAAGCCACGTGTTTGATGCTTATCATCTTTGACCATACCGCAGACTGGAATAGCCAGTCCCACTTCGGTCAGGACTTGAAGGGCAATATTTACTTGTCCCTTTCCCCCGTCCATCAAAATAAGGTCCGGTAGTTTGGTAAACTTGCCATGTTCAGCGTCAAGACCTTTAATGAGCAATTCTTTTTGCTCTTCGAGGGCATGATTAAATCGTCGCGTTAAAACTTCATTCATGGATGCATAATCATCCGGTCCGTTTCCATACTTAATTTTAAACTTTCGGTAATCACTTTTCTTTGGCTTGCCTTGCTCGAAAACAACCATTGAGCCCACTGTTGCCACCCCTTGATGATTTGAAATATCATAGGCTTCAACCCGATGAATAGTTTCATCGAATCCAATGGCTTGTCTTAACTCTTCCATGGCACCGATGGTTCGTTTTTGCTCTTTACGCAAAGAGTCTCCAAATTGCTCTAAAGTAATGGTTGCATTCTTTGCCGCAAGGGCGATGAGCTTATTCTTATCGCCCTTTTGCGGTACCCGAATATAGACTTTTTGTCCTCGTTTATCCGATAACCAGGTTTCGATGATATGGGCTTCCGTAAGATTGTTCTGTAATATCAATTCCTTAGGGATAAATGGCGTACCGGAATAAAACTGTTTAACAAAGGCGGTCATAATCTCTTCTGCATTCTGGTCTTCAATATGTTCCATACGAAAGTGCTCGCGTCCGATGAGCTTACCGTTACGTACAAAATATACTTGTACCAAGGCTTCTTGTTCGTTTTGTGCAAAAGCAATGACATCTTGATCATTTTGTGCGGATTTGACGATTTTTTGTTTTTCCATAATGGCTTTAATGGCTTGGATATAATCTCTTGATTCTGCAGCTTTTTCATAATCCAGTCGTTCAGATGCTTCAAGCATAACTTCTTGAAGTTCATTCATAACCGGGAGGTAATCCCCTTCAAGAAATTTAATCACCCGATTAATCTGCTTACGGTAATCGTCTTCGCTGATATATCCCATACATGGCGCATCGCACTGCTTAATATGATAGTTTAAGCAAGGGCGCTCTTTCCCGATATCTCGAGGCAAAACCCGATGGCAGGTCCGTATTTTGTACATTTTTCGTACAAGGTCAATAATTTCTTTGGCTGCATAGGCATTGACATAGGGGCCATAATACTTGGCCTTATCTTTTTTCATTTCTCGTGTATAGATAATGCGGGGATAGGCTTCGTCGACAGTGACTTTGATATAGGGATATGTTTTATCATCCTTAAGCATGGTGTTATACTTGGGCCAATACTTTTTAATCAAGTTACACTCAAGAATCAAGGCTTCCAACTCAGAATCTGTAACAATATATTCAAAGGCATCAATAAGGGAGACCATTCGCTTGATTTTATTGGAATGATTCGCTGATTGATGGAAATATTGTCGTACTCGATTTTTTAATATTTTGGCTTTTCCTACATAGATAATGTGATCATTACTATCTTTCATTAAGTAAACCCCCGGTTTATCCGGCAGGTTTTTTAACGCTTCTTTTAAGTCAAACATTTGTCCACCTTCACTGATTGTCATTTGATTTTGATTTTATACTTTGATTTTATACTTCGATTTTTAACATTGCCGGTGCGCCGATTAACTCAATTGCAATATCGACAAAGTGATTACTGTCTTTTTTGATTTTGCAGTTGCATACGGTTGTCGAGTCGATGTCGAATCCATAGTCGCCAATGGTCATCCATTGAACGTCACATCGTTCAATATCAACTTTTTGCGCATCTATATCAAAGAGTCCAAGGTATGCCCCTTCATTATACTGTTTGCTATTGTCATCCGGCCCTTTTCCAAAATACCGTATTGTATCCCCCGGATCATTCATGCGAATGGCGAGACGTACCACCTTTAGAGGTATGGTGTCAGAGGCCTTGACTTTCATAATTATTTCATTTTTGCCGTTCATTAAATATAGAACCTCAATAAGACCTTTATAGCCCTTGACTTTATATGTACAAACCACTTCGGTTCCATTGGATGCTGAACCATGGCTATATCCTTTAAACTGTAAGGTCCTGGGTTTTGAATCTTCTCCTAGGAGGCATTCTATTAACATGGGCTTCAAGAAAATCTCTTTGCTTCCAATGGCAAGATTAAGGATTTCACCATTTTGTCGACTAATATTACAGCTCACACGTTCTCCTTCTAAAAACAGTTTTCTATGTTTTTCTTGAACGCGAACCGGGAGGTCCGAGGATACGATAGCCATTACTTTTTGGGAATCTCGCAATCGAAATTGCTCCATGGCAATAATATAGCCTGCTTTTTCAAATTCAGTGTCTTGAGCCAGTGTTGCAAATACATTAAGGTCGTATTGGCAATTCGAATTATAGTCGATGGCATCGAGTTTCAGTAAAACACCTTCTTGCTCTCCCGGTCTGATATCTATAGTGTCCTCAATATTTTTGAAAATACTAACGCCGTCTTCTAATACTTCATATCCAAATAAAACATCGAGTGTACCCTTATAAAGATAATGACTTTCGATGATCACTTCCATCTCATCAAGATTTATCTGAAAGCTAAAGCGTTGATTCTGTTTTTTGATGACCCGTGTAATGGGCCGGCTTTGATTTAAAGAATTAAATAACCATCCACTTTCCGGGATTGCAGGAAGTCCTGATTCTTCATACTCTCTCGATTGTCGAAAGCCACGTGACCAAGGGATTGTGTTTATATCCGGGTATTCTCCGATTTCTATCCGATTTTTTGAGGCTATTTCTTTGACTAAGTAATAGTCTGATTTTTTCATAATTGGGGCAACAATCCAACGTTCTACCGATGGATGATTTGAATACAAGCCATAATATTCTTCAATCTGGTAAATGCTCTGTGGCGAAATCTCCACATAGGGCAAGACATCTATGATTTTGATACCATGGGTATCACATAGTTGATAGAAAGATTCTTTTTTTTCCCATGCACAATAGTAGATTTTTTGAATATTGACTTGCTTCATACACATAATATCATCTAGCACATCGGCTTCGTTTTCATGATAATATACAAGAGCTTCTTGTTTATTGACAAAGGGTTCATCACCCACAAATCCCATCTGTGTTGCATATGTATCTACTTGATCACCAAGTGCGTTAAATATGGTTACATAAACATCATATATAAAGGTCATCTCTGTTGTCCATTTCAAAGGATTGACAACTTCTTCGTGTATATTAAAATGATTCGACTCTTGAGGATCTAAAACCATGTTTTCTTCCATGATTTTAAAGCCCGCATTTTGATTTCGAATCTCAATGCGCGCTTTAATCGGTATTCTTTCATTCCAATAATTTTCTATGAACATACTGAAGCTTATGATCCATGGCTCATCATTTGAAAAGTCATGGGAATTATCTAATTTTCTTGCTTTGATATTTAACCATTTTATGCGGATCTTTTTTTCTCCCATAGGACACCTCTCATATCATCAGAACGCTTTCTTTCATTATAATCGAAAACCCGCAGAATAAAAAGGAGAAAATTCTAACGACGATTCGGTGTCACTACGAGATAGACTCCAAGCAAAACAATTGCAAGAGCCCAAATTGTTCCTCGATTAACCCATTGGAAGAACTGATCGGCAAGCATCATAACGCCAAAGCCAACAATAACAATTCCGGCTATTTGTTTAGTTTTTTTTTCCGTTGAATGTTCATATTCGTGTTCATGTTCTTCATGCATAGGTTTTTCTTCGATATAATCATAGGGTCTTTCCGGAATAATAATCGCACATAGAATATATGCTAAGATTCCTGATCCATATGCAAATACAAAAATTGCAAATCCTAACCTTACTAATGTTGGATCAATATCGAAGTACTCCGCTATTCCTGCACAAACACCTGCAAGCATTTTGTCTTGTTTTGAACGATATAGTTTATTTGTCATCACTAACACCTCTTTCTTTAAAGTATATACTGATTATAACCGTATAAGTTTATAAGCTTCTGCTAAAACGATTAAAGGTTGATTAAAATCTTGCTAAATTTATTATTTTCGACTACAATGTCTGTATCAGATAATATTTTGGAGGCTTTTATGAAAAAAAATATATTCCTTTTCCTTCTCTTGGGCTATGCATTCCTGCTGACTGCCTGTGAGTTCACTCCCATCGAGCCGGGCTCATCAAATGGAGGGACACAGTTGGAAAATACAGTAAGAGAAAATACAAATGACACAGATTCAGCGGAGACGAATTCAACCGACATGGATTCAACTGAGACGAATTCAACGGATGTCGATGCTTCAACCGATACAAATAATGTAGATGCCGAAGACGTGCTTGATCAAGTGGATTCATCCGATCGTGAACCCTTACCCACATCTTCGGACAATACAAGTGGCTATCACGACCTATTAAGTCCCATTGATCCCGCTCAACTAGGTTTAACTCCTGAAATGATTACGGAAAACCAAGGATTACTGCCTTTACTTGAACATCTTATTAGTGTTCAATATAACTATAGCTATGGCGAAATCGGATATGTCGAAGAAGCAGATAGCATCTATGTTTTAAGTAATAAGCTCAATCATCTGCCAGCAGATTATGTTCCTAATGACTTGGTTGAACCGAATATTCCTTTTTATTTTTCGGAAGCTTTAGAAAAAAAGAAACTACGTTCTGAAGCTGCGACACATATGGAAGAATTATTTGCTGCTGCAAACGAGGCCGGTTATAATTTGCTGGGTGCTTCCGGTTATCGTTCCTACGCAACTCAAAAGGGAATCTATGAAAACAATGTCGCCAATCGCGGTTTAGCTGCTACGGATAAAGTAAGTGCCCGCCCGGGTCATAGTGAACATCAGACCGGCTTAGCTTTAGATGTCACCCTAGAATCCCTTAGTTATCGTCTTGTTGATGCTTTAGGCGAGATGGATGAAGGGCTTTGGCTTAAAGAGAACGCACATCAATATGGATTCATCATCCGTTATCCCAAAGAAGATACTTCGATTACCGGATATAGTTATGAACCTTGGCACCTGCGTTATATCGGCCAAGATGTTGCTACTTTTATCTACACACATGATTTAACGGTTGAAGAATTGTATGTATATATTGAATCACTCATAGAAGAAAACACCGGTTTATAAACCGGTGTTTTCTTCTATTCCAAGCATAATATTCATATTTTGAATGGCTGCCCCTGATGCACCTTTTCCAAGGTTATCCAGACATGCGATAAATTGAAACTGTGTCTCATTGCCATAAATAAATAAATCTAAATAATTGCTATCATTGTTCATTTGAATATGCATTCGTTTATCCACAAGCGCCTCTTCATCATCTATCTCATGAACGCGGACAAAGTGGGCATCTTTATAATGGTCTTTTAATATAAGGGCACATTCTTCTCTGGTGACGTTTTTCTTTAAGGCTTGTCTAAACACAGGAATCGTCACCGCAAGCCCACGTTCAAAATTGGATACCACCGGCATAAAAATCGGTCGATGATTTAGTCCGGCTTGAGTCATAATCTCCGGAACATGTTTATGATTCAAGTCAAGTGCGTATTGCATGGGTGCTTCATAAGCAAGATCGGTGCTGTTTTTATAGGTCTCTATCATCTGTTTACCACCGCCGGAATAGCCGGTAATGGAAAAGAGTGATATATCCATATCCCCATCCATAATCCCTGCTTGAATCAGTGGATAGAGAATGGAAATGGCGGCTGTTGCGTGACATCCCGGGTTGGATAAGCGATGGGTCCCTTGAATCTTTTTTCGATGTGCTTGGGACAACTCTGCAAAGCCATAGGCCCAATCGGCATGTGTTCGGTGGGCTGTCGATGCATCAATCACCTTTGTCTCCAGGTTTGTAATCATAGAAACACTCTCTTTAGCCGCTTCATCCGGCAAACACAAGAAAACAACATCCGCTTCATTTAATAATTTCTTCCGTTGTTCACTATTATGACGTTCATTATAGTCAATTTTTAAGAGTTTGACATTTGGATGCTTTTCTAGACGTTCATTCACCAACAATCCTGTTGTACCATGTTGTCCGTCTACATACACTTTAAACATAATTATTCTCCTTTTTTACTTGTCATTGAATTTTTATGCTTGCTTTTGTATTATTATACATTTCTATGCGCCCAATGTCAATCATAGGATTATTGATGGTTCAAAATAGCTGCACGTTCAATATCTAATCCTTTTTTATAACGTTCCATAAAAGTTTCAAAGCCTTTTACATCATCTGCAACCGGATCGACTGTCTCACCGGATTCTTCTTTAAATACCCGCTTATCTAAATAGTCTTCTAATGTTTCGTCCGCACCCTTGTTCTTCAAGTATGCTGCAAGCAAGGCTACACCCCAAGCTCCACCTTCACCTGCTGTTTCCATAACGGTCACCGGTGCGTTCACTGCAGCTGCCATAAAGCGTTGGCCGACACCTTTCGTTTTGAACAGTCCTCCATGGCCAAGAATCTTATCGAGTTGAACACCTTCTTCTTTCAAGAGGATATCTAGCCCGATTTTTAATGCGCCAAGTGAAGTAAATAAGTTAACTCGCATAAAATTCGCCAGATTAAAATGATTATCAGATGATCGGACGAATAATGGGCGTCCTTCTTCAAAGTGGGTCATATGCTCTCCGGATAAATACCCATAAGCAAGTAATCCACCGGCATCGTCATCTCCTTCAAGCGCTTTTGTATATAGTGTTTTAAACAAAGTTGTTTGATCAACCTCAACACCAAAAGCTTTTAAGGTTTCATCAAATAGATTTACCCATGCATTTAAATCCGACGTACAGTTATTTGAATGGGCCATGGCAACGAGTTTCCCTGACGGAGTCGCAACTAAGTCAATCTCTGAATGCACTTTTGATAACTCTTTTTCTAAAACAATCATGGCAAATACAGATGTACCAGCTGATACGTTTCCGGTCCGTGCCGCAACACTGTTTGTTGCTACCATTCCGGTTCCCGCGTCTCCTTCCGGTGGGCACAAGGGAATTCCTGCTTCAAGATTCCCACTTGGATCCAAGGTTTTTGCACCTTCTGCAGTTAAAACACCGGCATCTTTTCCCGCAACTAAAGATTTGGGGAGAATATCTTGAATTGACCATGGTAAGTTTTTATCTGCGATTAATGTATTAAACTGTTCAATCATCTTTTCATGATAATCTTGTGTATTTAAATCTACCGGAAACATTCCGGCCGCATCGCCGATACCCAGTACTTTTTCTCCGGTCAACTTCCAATGGACATAGCCTTCAAGCGTTGTCATAAAAGTAATTTTAGATACATGTTCTTCGCCGTTGAGAATGGCTTGATATAAGTGGGCAATACTCCATCGTTGAGGGATAGGATATTGGAATAATTCTGTCAATGCTTCAGACGCTTGACCTGTGATATTATTACGCCATGTTCGAAAAGGGACTAAGATCTCATCGTTTGCATCAAAGGCCATATACCCATGCATCATTGCACTAAAACCAATGGCGCCGATTTTGGTTAGTGTAAGACCGAATTTTTCCTTAACATCTGCTGCCATTTTTTGATAACTATCTTGAATTCCTGACCAAACCTCATCAAGACTATATGTCCAAATGCCATCAATAAGACTGTTTTCCCAGTCATGACTTCCAGATGCAATGGGTTGATGGTTCCCATCAATTAGAACCGCTTTGATTCGTGTTGAACCCAACTCAATACCTAGAGATGTATTCCCATCATTAATCATTCTTATTATTTGCTCATTTTTTTCATGCATTTGTTAACCCTCCATTGTCAATATATTATGCTTCTCGCATTAAATCAGTATGGTAATACTATCATAATACCCGATACCACCCTTCAATTGCAATATTGAATACAAAACACAAAACAGAATGACAACTTGACTATTCAATCTTGAGCGAACTATCTCCTGTTGCAATTGCCAATTGGTACAAACGTTCTTGGACAATCTCTTTTTCAATCGGTGCAATTTGATCTAAATCAAGATCATACATGAGATAATTCGAAAATTCTGCAACTTCGCTTCGTATCTGATCCGTCGAGTCCTTTGCTATGGTTGTTAATGCACGAACCATAGCATCAAACACAAAAAAATCCTTGCTTCCATAGAGCTTGATTTGATAAAAATGATCATAGAGTAAGCGACGAAAAACGACCTTTTGAACGATAAGGCGAACTTCTCTCTCATCATCAATATAGACTTTTGCATCAAATGCCAAGGCGATTTTATGTAATAAAAAGCCCATCTTTTCGATACAAAATACCGCCGTTCCCGGGTCGTTAATTCCCGGAGACAAAGCTCTAACAGCAATTTCGACAAGTTTACGGCTGCGGTTTCCGATATCATCATATAGATTAATCTCATCTCCAACAACTATGTTTTTTAATATTTTTGCGGTTAAGGTATCTTCTTCTTTATCTTCTTTATCCATGGACACATCATACTTGTATACTTTCACCAGTATATCATCTTCCAAAATATGTTCACCAATACGGCGCTCACAGTGTATCGTCACTCCGTATTTTTTTGCAAGTGCATAAAGTTTTTCTTCTTCATAAAGTTGAATAAACCCTGAATACTGAGAATGAATTTCATAAGCCTCTTGATCTAAAATCTTTTCAAAAGAATCTAATGGTTCATTACTAATTTGAGGATTATCTTGAACCTGCTGTTGTTTCTTGTCAATTAAATCCGAAACTTCCTTGACTAGGTTTTGTACATATTGACTGACCTGAACTGATTTTGCAACAAAATGAATTAGTCGTGCAAAGACTCCAACAGCGATGATAATCAAAATAATTCCGATGAAGGGAGCAATGAGTTGCCCATTATCCTGACGGTCGCGGATAAGGAAAAAACTGACCACCGAAAATGAAAATGTCCCCATGAAATAGCCTAAAATACGTTGCGTCTGTCGATTTTCCAAGAAATCTTGCAAGGTTCTTGGGGATAGCTGTCCACCATAAATGGTTAATACAACCATCATGGTTGAAAATGTAATCGTAAGCATACTTAATAAACTTCCACTAGCCATGGAAAAAATATCACTTCCATGGCTAGCTTCAACGAGTAGTATATCCGGTAAATATTGGTTCAAAAAAGCAGACTGGGTCTGATCAATCCATTTAACAAAAAAGGCCGCAAATACAAATACGACAGTATAGATTCCCGGTATAAAATATAACTTGCTTCGAAGGAATAACATCATCCGCTTAAGCATATTCCTCGCCTCCTTTTATAATATGTTACCCCTTTTTATATCAACCTGTCAAGCGTCTAATCTGCCAGTAAAACACAATAAAATTGTTTACATATTATTTGGAATCGATTGAATGGTCCGAAAAAATCATGTTCATGTTTTTTACTAGTTCAAACGAGCATTAATCTTCAATTCTTTTTAATAATTCTTCAATCTGATTTGTGGACATTGGCTTGCTAAAATAATATCCTTGAATCATATCACACCTTGTATTTAACAAGCTTTGATATTGAATTTTTGTTTCTACGCCTTCTGCAACAACATTTAAGTTAATCTCATGGGCAATATCAATGATTTGTTTAACAAGCATTTCTGCTTTTTGATGTGTTCCCATATGGTCAATAAAGGTTTTATCTATCTTAAGCGCTGTCAAGGGAATTGTTCTTAAGTAGTTAAATGCCGAGTATCCTGTCCCAAAATCATCAAGGGCAATTTGATATCCAATCTTACGAAGCTCCAATAATGTTTGTAATGTTTCTGACATATTTTCAATTAAAATGCTCTCCGTAATTTCAAGTTCCACATAGTTAGGAGGCACATGATACGCAGCTGCAATCGCCTTAGCATGCTCAGCAAATCCTTCTTGCTTTAACTGCATTCCTGAAACATTAACACCCACATGTCCTACCGAGTACCCTTTTTTCATCCAGTAGTCGATTTTAGCGAATACAAATTCTAATGCCCATTCTCCTAGCTCAATGATGAAGCCCGATTCCTCTGCAATCGGAATAAATTCAGCGGGAGAAATTCGTTCACCATTTTCCAAGGTTAATCGCATTAAAGCTTCAAACCCCATGAGATGACGGCTTTGAACATCATATTTCGGTTGAAAATGCATATCTAATAGGCCATCTTTGATAGACCTTTTTAAGATTTGTTCGATTTTCACTTTGCGCAATACCGTATCCATCATAACCTGAGAAAAAAATGCAACTTGAGCTTTTCCTGTCTGTTTTGCAATATCCATAGCCGTATCAGCACTTTGAACCAGTTTTTCCGGAGTGTCCCCATTGTCAGGAAAAATACTTATTCCCATACTGGTGCTAATACTGATTTTCTTATCTGTTAATTCAATAGGCTCACTTAAGGCGTGTTGAATAACATCGATTGTTTCTTGTATATTTTTTAAATTCTCTTCACCGACGATAATTACCGCGAACTCATCTCCTGATAATCGATAACTTAACCAGCCTAATCGAATCAAACGATCGGTAACTTCAACAAGCACCTGATCTCCAACTGAATGTCCTAATGTGTCATTAATTCGTTTAAACTGATCAATATCAATTAACATTATAGCTAGTTCTTTTTCTTGTTTACGATGTGATTGTATTCGTTCTTCAAGTTCAATGAACATTGCCATTCTATTTGGTAATTCTGTCAACTGATCATTAAAGGCCAAATGTCGGAGTTCATCTTCAATGAGAATTAATTCGCTGTTTTTTTCAGATATTTCTTCATATGCACCTACAAGTTCATCGAGCATTGAGTTAAACTGATTGGCAAGTTGACCAAATTCATCTTTGCCTTCGTATTGTATACGTACATTGAGTTCCCCCTTTGATGTTCTGTTCATCACATGTATCAATTCACTTAATGGTCTTACGATCCTTCTCGCAAAAACATATCCCAAGATAGCCGTTATACTTAAGAGAAGGATACTCAAAACCAGAATTACGACAAAGGCTTTCCTTGCCGACAACATAACCATATCCATATCTTGCTCAATCACCAAGATCCATTCTGTCCCTTCAATTTGACGATGGGTTAAAAACTTTTCTGCACCATTTGTCATAATTACCTGGGTCCCATTATATGTTATAGGACTTAATTGGGTAAAATAATCATTAATCGAAGGATTTTTATGCTTGTCTCCAATTCGTTGCCTATCAGTATGAAAAATAATTTGTCCACTTTGATCAATCAAATAAGCCCTTCCAACTTCAGGTGCAACGAGTTGCACCATGTTCGTTGATACATAATTCATATCAATAATATTTGCCATAACCCCAACAATAGTATTTTGTTGATTCCTAATCGGCGTTGCGACAAACAGAACACTCTCACCTTCAATGCGGTCTTGTAACAAACTGCTAATGACTGTCTCGCCTGCTATAGCAACTTGAAAGTATTCTCTATCAGACAAATCAAGTTCAACACTCTCCGGATTGCTACTTGCCACAACTTTACCCATAGATTCAATGATAAATATATCTCTCAGTTCCTTATTATACTCTTTTTCCTGTGCGAAGAAACGGTTCAGCCGGGTATAATCATATTCTCCTTCTGACTCCGTCCAATGAGATACTTCTTGAGACGTCGCATAATTTTTTGCCTCTAACTGACGGATTACAAAAAACGAATGTAAATATTCACATTCTAAATCAAGTACTTGTTGAATTTTTTCTTTGTTTGCTTGAACCATCTGCCGTGATACATAAGGGTAGTATATTGCAACGAATAAAACTATTGGAATTGCTACTAATAAGACAATAAATAAGGGCAATTTTCTTTTAATCGGCATCTTATCCCCCCTCACGATAAATACATTTCTCACTTTTTAACGAGTATAACACAAGGAACTGATTTTTGGGCATCAAAGGGTTGTTTCATAAAACCTCCATACGTTTTAATCATATGAAATCCCACCTCAGCTAATGCTTCAATCAACTCTTCGTGTCGAATCGGTAATAACTTAACCGTGTTCTCTCGTATATGATCATCTACTTGCAAAATAGTGTGAAATGCAATCTTATGTTCATCTTGCAAATAGGAATAATTTCTTATAAAAGACAGTTTCGCATCCGCATTATGAATCGTCGGCAAATGATCAATGTGTTGATCTAAAATCCGGTCATAATTAATAACTTGAAACAGTAAATCAAATCAAAGGTTTTGTTAAGCGAATCTATATCTAGCATATTCATTACTCTTGCATCAATGCCTGTATTTTTATCTTTTAATTCTTGAATCATCCGGGCATCTAAATCGACGGCTGTAAGCTGATGGCCTAAGCTTGCTAATTCTATAGCATAACCACCTGTCGCACATGCCACATCTAATATATCCGATGGAATTGATGGTAATTGTTCAAGAATAAGATTTAACTTTTCTTCTTGAACCGGAAAAATATCATTATAGTATAAAGCGATTTCATCATAAAATTTTGACATAATCAACCTCTTTCAATTCAATTGACTTCTTCTCTACTAATTATATCATATTTAATAATGAAATGACCTATATTTCTGATAGTAAATTCACCATTTCGATGGCTGTTACAGCGGCATCATATCCTTTATTGCCTGATTTTGTTCCAGCACGTTCAATCGCCTGATCGATGCTATCTGTAGTTAAGACACCAAAAATAACGGGAATCTCTGTTTCTAATGATACATGTGCTATTCCTTTACTAACTTCATTTGACACAAAGTCGAAATGAGGCGTCGCCCCTTTAATCACAGCACCTAGACAAATGACACTATCATATTTTTGGCTTTTTGCCATTTTTTTTGCTGCCAAGGGAATTTCATAAGCTCCGGGTACCCATACAATCTCGATTTCTTCGTCTGTAACGCCATGACGTTTTAACCCATCCAGAGCTCCTGATAAGAGTTTACCCCCAATAAATTCATTGAATCTCCCGACAATAATTCCATATTTCTTTCCTTGAGATATTAGATTTCCTTCATAGACTTTCATTTACTTTTCCTCCTTGTAATTTAGGTAGTGTCCCATTTTCTCTTGTTTTGTTTTTAAATAAAATGCATTGTTTTCATTATGATTCATTTGAATCGATACACGTTCAACAACTTCTAATCCATATCCGGATAAGCCTGTCATCTTTTTGGGATTGTTGGTTAATAAACGCATTTTTTGAACGCCTAGGTCGACGAGTATCTGGGCCCCGATGCCATAATCTCTCAAATCATCCGGAAATCCAAGGGCTATATTTGCTTCAATGGTATCCATGCCTTGATCTTGCAATTCATATGCTTTGATTTTATTAATTAGACCAATGCCTCGTCCTTCTTGGCGCATATACAAAAGTACACCGCGACCTTGTTCATTAATCATTTTCATGGCTTGGGCGTATTGTTCTCCACAATCACATCGTAATGACCCAAAGGCATCACCTGTTAAGCATTCAGAATGCACTCTAACTAAGACTGGTTCATCTGTGGTTACATCCCCCTTAACAAGTGCAACATGATGCTCTCCATTTAATTTGTTAATATAGCCAAACATCTTAAAGTCACCATACTTTGTGGGCATTTTCGCTTCAGCAACTTTTTCGACAAGGTTTTCTTCTTGATACCTATAGCGAATAAGGTCTGCAATTGTAATCAACTTTAAGTCATGTGTTTTTACAAATTTTTTAAGTTCCGTGACTCTGGCCATTGTTCCGTCGTCGTTCATTATTTCACAGATTACACCTGCCGGATAACGTCCAGCCAATTTTGGCAAGTCAATGGCCGCTTCTGTGTGTCCGGTCCGTTCAAGAACACCTCCTTCTTTTGCTATTAATGGGAAGATGTGTCCGGGACGAGTAAAGTCATCACCTGTAACGGTTGGATCCATTAATCTTTGGACTGTTAACGCTCTTTCATGGGCTGAAATCCCTGTATGGGTTTCTTTGGAATCCACCGAGACTGTAAATGCAGTCTCTTTGGGATCTGTACTATGAGCCACCATTACGTCAATATTTAGTTGATTTAGCCGCTCTTTTAGCATGGGAACACAAATTAACCCACGTCCATACGTTGCCATAAAGTTAATTGCTTCGGGCGTTACTGCATCTGCCGCCATTAATAAATCGCCTTCATTTTCACGATCTTCATCGTCCACAACAACAATCATTTTACCCTGTTTAATGTCTTCAATCGCTTCTTCGATTGTATTAAATTCCATTATAAGACCTCCTTATAAAAATCCATGTTCTCCTAAAAAATCCATTGTTAGCTTGCTTTCTTTGGGTTTTGAATCCATTATCATTTTTTCTACATATTTGGCAATCATATCACACTCAATATTCACTTCATCATAAATCTCTTTTGTCAACAAGGTGGTTTCTTCTCCTGTTAGCGGAATAATGGAAACACGAAATGCGTTCTGTGATGTACTTGCTACGGTCAAACTTGTTCCATCAATGGCAACGGAACCTTTTTCGACAATATATTTCATCAAGGTTGGATCGACTTGAATACTTACCCATGTTGCATTGTCTTCTTTTTCAAGAGCCATAATTTTACCCACGTCATCCACATGTCCGGATACCATGTGTCCTCCAAAGCGATCGCCTACTTTAAGTGCACGTTCTAGATTAACTTTGCAGCCATTGCCTGCATTTTTCAGGTTACTCTTACGCATAGTTTCAGGCATCACGTCGACCGTAAATGATGTCTTCTCAACATGAACAACGGTTAAACAAACGCCGTTCGTACTGATGCTATCTCCAATGCGAACGTCTTCGAGCACTTTAGCTCCCTCTATTACAATTTGTCCACCTTTTGCACCCTGTATAACAGAACGAATAGTTCCAATCTCTTCAATAAGTCCTGTAAACACCGCTTATTCTCCTTTCACGTATCCCTCAATCATTATATCCTCTTCAAATGGAACAATACGTATGTTTGTGAGTTGAATTGCATTTTCCGGGTTAGCTATTCCGATTCCACCAACCGGCGTCGGGGCTTCTCTTCCTCCAAAAATTTTAGGTGCAACAAAGGTGATGACTTTGTCAACTAACTTCTGTTCAAGCAGGCTATAGTTTAAGGTTGCCCCGCCTTCAACCATGATGCTATCTATTTCTTTGCCACCTAACTTCTTCATAAGGTCTTTTAAATCGACATGATTTTCTTCAACTTCACACATCAAAATCTGAACCCCTTTTTCTTTTAGCTGATTCATCGTGTCTTGTTTGGCAAATTTCGTTGTCGCTAATATAGTCGGAACGATATTCGCTGTTTGAACAAGCTTGGACTCCAGGGGTAATCGTCCATATGTATCGACGATGACTCGTGTTGGATGATGATTATCTCCGGAGTCTAATCGCGTTGTCAATGAAGGATTATCTGTAAGTACCGTGTTAATTCCAACCATGATTGCGGAATATTGATTTCTCAGCTGATGTACATATTGTCGGGATCGCTCATTGCTTATCCATTGTGATGCTCCGGACCGAGTCGCTATTTTTCCGTCAAAGGTCATTGCTGTTTTTAATAAAACAAATGGTTCTTGCCTTGTTATGTATTTAATGAAAATCTCATTGATGTGTTCTGCCTCTTCTTTTAGGAGTCCAACGTCTACCTGTATTCCGGCCGCTTCCAAAATAGCGATCCCTTTTCCGGCAACCTTGGGATTGGGATCTTTCATCGCAATAACCAAACGCTTTATTTGATGGTCTACAAGGGCCTGAGCACATGGCGGTGTTTTTCCGTAATGGGAACAAGGTTCAAGAGTTACATACATTGTGGCTCCTTGCACATCCATGCTTGCATTATTTATAGCATTGATTTCTGCATGAGGACCTCCATACTCCTGATGATAGCCTTCCCCAATAATGACACCGTCTTTCACAATCACAGCTCCCACTAAAGGATTTGGGTTCGTTTTTCCAATACCTTTCTTGGCAAGCTCAAGTGCACGCTCCATATAGATTGTATCCATAAAATCACTCCTTTATAAATGAAATGTCTTGCAACAACAAAAAAGCCCTGAATATACATCCAGGGCTTTAATCGATATAATGAAAATACAAAATACACTTATTAAAGTATATCTACTATTCTCTAAATCATCTTCTTCCATCCAGACTTTACTGTCGGTCTTGGAATTACACCAAGTCAACCTCATATAAGGTTCGCGGACTTTACCGCCGGTCGGGAATTACACCCTGCCCTGAAGATTCCTATGAAATTAATATTAAGATACCATGTTGACCGCATTATGTCAAGTCGTTTGCTTTTTACTAGCGATTACTCCACTGTTACCGACTTGGCAAGGTTTCTTGGTTTATCGACATCATGGCCTAATCCACATGAGATATAGTAAGCAAATAATTGTTGCGGAATATTTATAAGTAGTGTTGTTAACATCCAATGTGTTTTGGGAACCATAAACACATCATCTGCAACGTGCTTGGCCATTGTATTGCCTTCAAGGGCTATAGCAATAACATCTGCTCCACGGGCCTTGACTTCTTTGATATTACTAATGGTTTTTTCCATTAAGCTTTCTTGTCCAAGAAGTCCCATGAGCACAGACCCTTTTTCAATAAGCGCAATCGGACCATGTTTTAATTCGCCTGCCTGATAGCTTTCAGCGTGCAGATAGGCAACTTCTTTGATTTTTAATGCTCCCTCTAAGGAGGTTGCGTAATCGAGGCCACGTCCGATATAGAAGATGTTTTTCATGCCAAGATGTTTGTCGGCTAATGCCTTAATCTCTTGAGAACGATCCAATATGTTTTGAACTTGTTCAGGGAGTTTAAGGATGGCTGTTTTTAATTCTGTAAATTCAGCATCATCGATTTTTCCTAGAATTCGTCCCATACGAATACTTAACAAGTACATGGCAATCAGTTGAGATGAATATGCTTTTGTTGAAGCAACGGCAATCTCCGGTCCTGCACTTGTATACAAAATATCATGGGCTTCTCTGGATATGGTTGAACCAACAACATTAACAATCGCCATAACCCGGGCGCCGGCTTGTTTTGCCATACGAAGTGCAGCTAATGTGTCTGCAGTCTCGCCTGATTGTGAAACCACAATCATCAATGTGTTTTCATCTAAAATCGGATCTTTGTAGCGAAACTCGGAAGCAACTTCTGCCACAACCGGTACTCGAGCTATTTTTTCGATGAGTTCTTTTCCAATCATTCCTGCATAATATGCCGTCCCACATGCAACAATATAAATCTTGTTGATTTTTTCTAGAACATCCTTGTCAATCTTTATCTGATCGAGAATAACTTCCTCAGAGTCTTGAGATAAACGGCCATTTAATGTGTCTTTAATCACTTTTGGCTGTTCGAAAATCTCTTTCATCATGAAGTGATCATATCCACTTTTTTCTGCAGCATCAATATCCCAAGTCACAGTAAACACTTCTTTTTTTAATTCTTTTTCATCTAGGTCATATATCTTCACAGAATCTTTCGTTAAGATTGCAGCTTCTCCATCTTCTAAGAAATATACATTACGAGTATACTTTAAGATTGCAGGTATATCCGATGCAAGGAAATTCTCATGTTCACCTAAGCCGATTACGAGTGGACTATCTTTTCGAATGGCAATAATTTGGTCCGGGTTTTTATGGGAAATCACTCCTAAACCATAAGATCCCTTTAAACGTTTTGCTGCTGTAAGCACTGCTGTAAAGAAGTTTTCATGCTCTTTTAGTGTTTCTTCGATAAGATGAACCACTGTTTCTGTGTCTGTTTCTGAAACAAATTGGTATCCTTTTGCTTCTAATTCTTCTTTTAACTCTAAATAGTTTTCAATAATTCCATTATGAACAATAGCAATGTCCGTTCTTGTATTCATATGGGGATGGGCATTACAATAGGATGGCTCACCATGTGTTGCCCAACGGGTATGACCTATACCCATGGTTCCGTTTAGTTGCGAACCATCCAAACAACTTTCTAAATCTTTGAGTCGCCCTTTGGTTTTAACGAGTTCAATCGTTTGATCATATACAGCTACTCCTGCTGAGTCATACCCTCTATATTCTAGCGCTTTTAATCCCTCTACGAGAAATGGCGTTGCCTTACTTTTACCAATATATCCTACAATTCCACACATATTTTTTCCCCCTAATTTAATAATTCTTCGATTAATCCTGCCAATGCAGTCGCATCTCGTTGTAGTTCCGCTTTATTTTTACCTTCAATCATGACTCTGACTAAGGGTTCCGTACCAGATGGGCGAATAAGTACCCGTCCTTCTCCGGCAAATTTTTCTTCAAGGCTTTCAATAGCCTCTAGTATCGTCGGATTATTTTGATATGCATATTTCTTCTCTGTTGTTACCCTTGCATTGACTAGCACTTGTGGTAATACATTCATAATTGATGCCAAATCTGATAATTTTTTTCCTGTATCTTTGATAACTTCTAATACATGAAGTGCCGTTAATAGTCCATCACCGGTTGTATTTTCATCCAAGAAAATTATGTGACCGGATTGTTCTCCGCCAATGTTATAGCCTTCTGCTAACATGCGTTCTAGCACATATCGGTCACCGACTTGTGTTTGAACGATATTAATCCCTTGTTCTTGCCCCATAAGAGTAAAGCCTAAGTTGCTCATAACTGTTCCAACGATGGTATCTTTTTTGAGTGTTCCTTTTTCTTTCATATAATTTCCACATATTGCCATGAGTTGATCACCATCAACCAATCGCCCATGTTCATCTACCGCTAAACATCTGTCTGCATCACCATCAAAAGCAAATCCGATATCTGCTCCAACCTGAATGACATATGCCTTTAAATCTTCCATATGTGTCGAACCACAGGCCTTGTTAATATTGGTCCCATCCGGTTCGTTATGTATGATGACAACTTCGGCTCCAAGCTCTCGGAGTGCTTCCGGCGCAGATACATAAGATGCACCATTCGCGCAATCAATAACAACTTTTAATCCATCAAAGCGATGGCTCACTTGTCGTTTTGCATATCGAATATAGTCATATATACTTTCATTCCGATATAGAACTCTTCCGATCTCTGTTCCGGTTGGAAGTTCAATGTTTGAGCATTGATTGTTCACAATCGTTTCGATTTCTTCTTCTAATGCATCGGATAGTTTATATCCTGAATTGTTAAAAAATTTAATCCCATTATATTCAACCGGATTATGTGAAGCAGAAATAACAACACCTGCATCCGCTTCGTATTCTCGTGTTAAATATGCTACTGCGGGCGTCGGCACAACACCAATTGAAATTGCATTTGCTCCCACTGAGCATATACCTGCAATCATTGCTGCTGTAAGCATCTCCCCACTTAATCTTGTATCTCTTCCAATGAGTATTGTTGGTTTATGTTTGTTTTCCTTTGTTAATACATAGGCTCCTGCTTGTCCTAGTCTATAGGCTAAATCTACAGTTAGTTCTTTGTTGGCAACGCCTCTTACGCCATCTGTTCCAAATAATGTCCCCATCATGTTCTCCTTTCGTTTTTTCACGACTTTAATTGTACCAAATCGCTGGCG
>DDQW01000094.1 GCA_002342805.1 Clostridiales bacterium UBA2432
CTGGGAGAGTAGGTGGCTGCCAATTTTACATATAATTTTTTATGAATTATAACATATGGCGCCATAGCCAAGTGGTAAGGCAGAGGTCTGCAACACCTTCATCACCAGTTCAAATCTGGTTGGCGCCTTAACAATTATCGCGGAGTGGAGCAGTCTGGAAGCTCGTCGGGCTCATAACCCGAAGGTCAGAGGTTCAAATCCTCTCTCCGCAACTACTTTTAAGATTGTTGTCTTAGCACTAGCTAGTACAACAATCTTTTTTTGAGATTTTATTGGAAAGGAGCTTATTATTTATGGAAATAGAAGTTGGCGATATTCTGGTATTAAAGAAAAAACATCCTTGTGGTTCAAATGAATGGAAAGTATTGCGAGTTGGAATGGATTTGCGACTAAAATGTCTTGGCTGTGATCACATGGTAATGGTTCCAAGAAATAAAATAACAAAAAGTATAAAGAATATTAAAAAAGATGGATAAATATATCGGTACAAGTATTGATTATTCTATAAAAATATGATAAAATATATACTTGTGACAATATCCTTGCTTTTATATGTTTATAAAGGCCAAAGACCATAAGGAGGTGTAAGAATGAACCAATACGAATTAGCATTAATCATTAACGGAAAAGTTACGGAAGAAGTCAGAGATGAAGCTCTTGAGGCTGTGAAAGCTACAATTGAACGTTTCGGCGGCAAAATTGCTAAAGTTGACGATTGGGGAAAGAGAAGATTAGCTTATGAAATTCAAAAGATCCGTGAAGGATTTTATTACTTCATTACTTTTGAAGCAGAAGCTGAAACTCCGGCCCAAGTTGAACAACGTGTTCGCATTATGGAAACAGTACTACGTTTTTTAATAGTCAAAGTTGAAGATTAATCCAAAGAAGGGGGAAACTCGATGAATAAAGTAATATTAATGGGCAGATTAACACGCGATCCTGAAGTAAGGTATTCTCAAGGGGCTGAGCCACTTGCAATTGCTAGATATTCACTAGCGGTTAATCGGCGCTTTAAACGAGATGGTGAACCCGATGCGGATTTTATCAACATTGTTGCTTTTGGAAAAAATGGAGAGTTTGCTGAGAAGTTTTTTCAAAAAGGGCAACAGGTATCTGTTGTAGGACATTTACAAACTGGAAGCTATGAAAAAGATGGCGTCCGTCGTTATACTACAGATGTTATTGTTGAAGAGCAGCATTTTGCTGAGTCAAAGAAAAGTTTTGAAGAGAGAATGGGAAATCAAAGTTCAAATAATTCTTATAATGAAGCACCTGCATCAAAAACCCAATCAAATGGTAATGTTGACGGTTTTGTTTCAGTTGATGATGATTTTGATGATGATGATATACCGTTCTAAACAGTCAATATAGAATAAGAATAAGGAGGTTTCATAATGGCTTTTGATCGACGTAATAATCCTAGACGTAGAAGAAAAAAAGTTTGTGCATTTTGCCAAGATAAATCAACTACGATAGATTATAAAGATATTAATAAATTAAGAAGATTTGTATCTGAACGTGGAAAAATTTTACCTCGTAGAATTACAGGTACATGCGCAAAGCATCAACGTGCTTTAACTGTAGCAATCAAAAGAGCAAGACACATTGCTTTATTGGCATATACAGTCGAATAATAAATTAGATTATTAGGGTATATAATCTTAATATAAGGAGCTGATAGCATATGCTATCAGCTTTTTTCAATACAAGTAATAACATTCTTGGTAAATTATTCAATTAATGCTATAATAGGATAGGTTGTATAATTTTAAGTGAGAAAGGAAAATTATGAGTAGAAAAAGAGTAAAGCTTGGCTTTCGTATACATACCTTTATTATTTGGCCATTAATCAGCTGTTTGATTTTATTTATATTATCAATGTATGCAATTGGAATTGATCGACCATTTGGTGTTGTGGCTTTGTTGGCTGCATTTTTTAACTTGATTGTTTTTGGTGTCATGTATTTTTTTACGCGAAAATATTTAATTAAAGAAACACTTGAATTATCTACTCAAATTAGTGATATCCAAAAAGAACATCTTATGCATTTTGATATTCCCCACTGCTTGCTGGATCCTAACGGAATTATCGCATGGTCTAATGACGCATTTTATGATTTAGTTGAAGACCCTAAAAATATTGGGAAAAGTATATCGGAATACTTTGAATCCATCAAAGACCAAGAGTATCCGACCTACGAACAACCGGTCGAATTTGAATTAAATTACAATGATAAAACATTAAAATTTTCCATGCATCAGCACCATATTGAAACAGAGCGGTCAGTGCTTATTCAGAAACCTGCAGATCTTTCATATTATAGTGTGTATATTTATGACATTACGGTGCAAAAACATTTAGAAATAATCAATACAGAGCAGAAAACAATTATTAGTTATATTTATGTAGA
Organism: Clostridiales bacterium UBA2432; assembly: GCA_002342805.1. GTDB lineage: Bacteria > Bacillota > Clostridia > Lachnospirales > Vallitaleaceae > UBA1351. Next base: position 2,412 of record DDQW01000094.1, read on the forward strand.
TAACTATGAAGAAATACTCCAAAGTGTAGAGGAAGTAAGACGGCCATTACTCGTTGCAATGATTGATCGAAATCTAAATGCAATGGCTAAAGACGTATCTGGTATTTTGAGTAAAATTGAAAAAGATAAATATATCTTTATTTTTCAAAAAAAATATATAAAAAAATTAGCAGATGAAAAATATAAGATTTTAGATGATATTCGTGAGATTAGTATTGGCAATGAGTTACCAGTGACAATCAGTATTGGTGTAGGTATTCATGATTATAGCTACACAATAGCCCAAGAATATGCTAGAACAGCCATAGACTTAGCATTAGGCCGTGGCGGAGACCAGGCTGTTATCAAAAATAACGATAAGTTTTCTTTTTATGGTGGTAGAACACGAGGCGTAGAAACAAATACACGTGTAAAAGCGAGAATTAAGTCATATGCTTTTCGTGAGCTCATTACTGAGGCAGATAATGTTCTTATTATGGGCCATCAATTGGGTGATTTGGATTCGTTAGGTGCGGCAATGGGCGTATACGCTTGTGCGCGATTACTCGATAAAAAAGTCAACATTGTCTTAAATACTATAACAACAGCAATTAAAGTATTATACGATCAAATAATGGAAAGCGATCATTTCCCAGATAGCATTTTTGTGAGCGGGTCAAAAAGTGTTGAATTATGTGGATCAAATACACTCGTAGTTATTGTCGATGTCAATAGACCAAGCTACTTAGAATATCCGGAGCTACTTAAGTATACAAATAATGTTGTCGTTTTTGACCATCACCGAGTAAGTACAGAATATATTGAACCAAGTGTTTTAAGTTATATTGAACCCTATGCATCATCAACATCAGAAATGATTACCGAGATTTTAAGGTATATTACGGATAAAGTGAAATTAGATCCATTAGAAGCAGATGCTCTGTTTGCAGGAATTTCAGTTGATACTAAGAATTTTATTATAAAAACAGGGGTCAAAACATTTGAAGCAGCAGCATTTTTAAAACGAAACGGAGCAGATTTAATTCGTGTGAGAAAGTTTTTTCAAAACGACATGGAAACATATAAGGCAAAAGCAAGTGCAGTGAAAGATGCCATCATCTATAGAGAAAAAATTGCAATCTCTCAAAGTCCTGCAAATGGTACAAATCCAACACTTGCGGCGGCACAAGCGGCAGATGAACTCTTAAACATTTCTGGAATAAAAGCTTCTTTTGTTCTGACACAGTTAAATCATGTTATATATATTAGTGCACGTTCTTTTGATGCGATTAATGTGCAATTAATTATGGAAAAGCTGGGTGGCGGTGGACATCTAAGTGTTGCCGGGGCCCAATTAGAAGATATATCACTTGAAGAAGCAAGAAAAATGCTTCAAAAAGCAATCGATGAATTTTTAGAGGAAGGTGAAGAAGAATGAAAGTAATATTATTAGAAGATGTAAGAAAAGTTGGAAAAAAAGGTGAGCTTATTGAAGTCAAAGATGGATTTGCTAGAAATGTGCTTTTTAGAAAAAATCAAGCTGTAGAGGCAACAAATGATGCCATTAATCAATTAGAGCTTAAGAAAAAAGCGGATAAAAAGCGCCGACAAGAAGATCTTGAAGAAGCTAAAGAGTTAGGGGATAAAATCAAAGACATGGTGGTTACAATTCCTATAAAAACAGGAGAAGGTGGTCGTGTCTTTGGTTCTGTATCATCAAAAGAGATTATTAAAGCGGTTAAAGAGCAACATGATCTTTCAGTAGATAAGAAAAAAATGGTTTTAAAAGAACCAATAAAATCTTTAGGAACACATATTGTTCCAATTAAATTGCATCCAAAAGTGACAACGGAAATCAGTGTAAAGGTTGTTGAAGAATAAATAAGTAACCTGAGGTGAACTCAATGGACGAAGTAATAAAACGAATACCGCCACATAGTTTAGAGGCGGAACAATCCGTAATAGGTTCTATGATTATGGATGCAGAAGCAATTTCGGTTGCACAAGAACATATAGATCAGCATGATTTTTATCATCCGGATTTGAAGCTTATATTTAATAGTATTATCGACCTATATAATCGAAATCAACCTGTAGATTTAGTTACTCTTCAAAATGCTATGAAAACAGATAATCAACTGGATCAAATTGGCGGTGTTGAGTATTTATCCAAACTTGCCTTATCTGTTCCTTCGTCAGCACACATAAAAAATTATGCTTCGATTGTTAAGGAAAAATCAGTGCTGCGACGGCTAATAAAAACCGGCCAAGATATCATCACAGATAGCTATGAAGGTAAGGAAGAACTCGAAAACATCTTAAATTCTGCTGAAGAAAAAATCTTTAACATCATGCAAAATCGAAAGACAGAAGAGTTCTCTGAGATTAAAGAATTAATTACGCCTACCTTAAACTTGATTGTTTCAGCCCATGACAGCGGAGGAAGTGTGACGGGAATTTCTAGTGGTTTTCTAGATTTGGATACAAAAACAGCTGGTCTACAACCGGCAGATTTGATTCTAGTAGCGGCAAGACCATCAATGGGAAAGACTGCATTTGCCCTCAATGTTGCTCAATATGCAGCAGTAAAAGAAAAAGCATCAACAGCAATTTTTTCTTTGGAGATGTCAAAAGAACAGTTGGTTAATCGTATGTTGTGTTCAGAAGCAATGGTGGATGCTCAAAAAGTTCGAACTGGCCATCTTGAAGATGATGAATGGTCGAATCTATTAAATGGTGCGGCGATCCTTAATGATTCTCCCATATATATTGATGACACACCAGGAATAACGGTTGGAGAGATGAAGGCAAAATGTCGTAAACTTAAGTTGGAGAAAGGATTAGATCTTATTTTAATTGATTATCTTCAACTCATGAGTGGAAATGGAAATGGTGAATCAAGACAACAGGAGATTTCAGAAATATCGCGATCATTAAAAGGATTAGCAAGAGAGATGCAAGCTCCCGTTATTGCCTTATCACAGTTATCAAGAGCTTGTGAGGCACGAGCAGATCACCGACCTATGCTAAGTGATTTACGTGAGTCGGGTGCTATCGAGCAGGATGCAGACGTTGTTATGTTCTTATATCGTGATGAGTATTATGACCCAAATTCAGAGATGAAAGGTTTGGCAGAACTCATTATAGCTAAGCAGAGAAATGGTCCTACAGGAACCGTAGAACTTGCCTGGTTTGGAGAATATACAAAGTTTATGAATTCAACACGATCCCATGATATGTAATAAATACATCATATAGTTATAAACAAGTTATACACATAAAAGTGGCTAATGCACATGAAAAGCTGACTTTTATGTGTATTTTTTTTGCTTTACAAATCAAGTGTTTATACATAAAATAAAGGTGTCGACAAAAAGCATTTGAGAAAGGGGGCGAAAAATGCAATTAGTCATCCTAGATAAAGATTCCAATTATGTTCATCAATTAGAGAAGATGATTTGTACCTTTTATACTCAGCATTTGATACATATGGAATTCATAATTATTCATAGTTTAGAAGAATTAAAATCATTAGAGATATCCCGAAAAATGAGCAAAGAGCGAGGAATGTTTGTATTTAATGAAGAATTTATTCCGGACTTCTTTGAAAAACCGAATGAAATGATTAGCTATTACTTAATAAACCAGCAATGGTGTATTTTATCAGAAGGAATTTGGGAAAATCGATGGGAACATATTATTCATTCATTTTGTACGGAACAGGAATGTTCAATGGATTCTGTTGCACACCGTATTATTCATAAGTACCAGTCAGTCACAGAAATTTATCATCAGCTGAAAAATTGTTTTATCGATTGCATTGATCGAGAAATAGTAGCTAAGAAGATAAAAACGTCTTTTATCACAGTTTACAAGCCATACGGCGAATTTTCTTTTTCTGAAGTGGTGTTAAAGCAAATGAAGACACTTCATTTTTCCCTAAAAGATAAAAAAATACTTATTATTCAATATGATAGTTTTTTTCATGATGAAAAAAATACAAAAAACAATCTGTCTTATGTATATATGCAAATACGCAACCGAAAGACTAACTTAGGTTTTATTTTGAATGAAATTGTTCAAAGGCCTTGTCGAAATATAGACCTTCTTGAAGGTGCTTTGAATATGAAAGACTATGATTTTTTATCAGAGGAAGAAGAGAATAGTTGGCTAGCTTGGTTAAGAGAAAAGAGTGGCTATGATATCGTTATTTTTAACATGAATGGCGTGCACATAACAAGGGCGCTACACACGATTATTCTTCAATCGGAACGCAATTTTTTATACTCGGAGGAAGAAGTAATTCAAAGAAGTGTTTTGGAACAAATAAATGCTAAATGGCATATCACAGAAAATAATGATATATCCATTTTAAAAGGTTCTATTGAAAAGCTGCTTAAAGGTCAGGAGGTTTAAAATTAATGTGAATGACGTTAAAGATAGAATATTAACAAAGATGAATGAATTTCAGCAAATTGATGATTCAAAGGTCATGACAATTATTGAAGAAGAAATCCAAAATCAATTACCCTATGATAGTCTCGAAAACAAAATGTTCATGATGGAAAGTATTTTCAATCAATTCAGGCGTTTGGGTGTCATACAGCCACTCATTGATTCGACAAATATTACAGAGATTATGATTAATGGATATAAGGAAATATTTATTGAAGAAAGCGGAGTAATAAAAAAATGTGAACTTTGTTTTGATGATTCAGAAACACTCATGCAACTGATTCAAAAAATTGTTGGTCTCATGGACCGAAAAGTAAACGAGCGCTATCCGATTTGTGATGTACGATTAAAAGATGGTTCGCGAGTTAACGTTGTATTACCACCTATAGCCATTGAAGGACCTTATGTCACTATTCGAAAATTTCCAGTAAAACGGTTTGTAAAAAAAGATTTGATTATTAATAAAACAGTAACAGAAGAGGCCATGCATTTTTTAGAACTATGTGTAAAAAAGCGCTTTAATATTTTTGTATCGGGGGGGACGAGTTCGGGAAAAACGACACTTTTAAATGTTTTATCAGATGCAATTGGTCGAAAAGAACGTGTTATCACAATTGAGGATTCTGCTGAATTACAGTTGCATGATATTGATAATCTGGTGCGACTGGAAACGCGAATGGGCGATGATGAGTATGTTAACCATATCTCTATTCGAGACTTAATAAAATCATCGCTCCGGATGCGCCCAGACCGTATCATTGTGGGAGAAGTACGAGGCGAAGAAACCATCGATATGCTTCAATGCATGAACACAGGACATGATGGTTCTTTAAGTACCGGACACGGCAACTCTACAATAGAAATGTTAATACGCCTAGAGACAATGGTCCTATCCGCAATCGAATTACCCCTAATAGCCATACGTCAGCAAATCGCATCAGCACTTGATTTGATGGTTCACATTCAAAAAATCGAAGGAAAAGGTCGTCGCATCATGGAAATATCTGAAGTCTTATCGGTTCAAAATGAACACATTCAATTGAATCCGATTTATATCTATAATTCCTCAAAGGATGCACTTATTAGAACAAACAATAGAATAGAAAATCAAATAAAGTTGGAACATAATTAGTTAGGAGATGATTTAGATTCATAAATTAAATGAATATTTAATCGTATATCGATGGATTTTTCAAATCCCTATTTTGATGGTGTTGGCATTTGTACTAGGTCAGATTTTCTTTAATTCTTTTGTTTTTTCTGCAATATTAAGTGGAGCTTGTATTTTTGTTATAAAATATTTGAAAAAAAATAATCAAGCATATATGAAAAAAAAGATTGAAGAAGAGTTTAAAACATTTATCTATTCGATTGCATCATCAATGAGTGTAGGTAAAAGTTTTGAAAACGCAGTTAAAGAAAGTTACGAAGAACTTAAAAAAGAATTGGAGGTTTTTTTATTAGAGGAAGATTTGCTAAATATTGTCATGGCATTTGAAACGAATATGAATATTAACGATGCCTTTGGACAATTAGCAGAAAAATACGAAGTTGAATCCATTCATCAATTTTCAAAGGTGATACAAGTGACCGTTCGACAAGGGGGATCGGTACAAGCGGTTGTAGAAAAAACTGTGCGTATGATTGATGAAAAAAATAATGTTGAAAAAGAACTTGAAGTTATTATTACCCAGAAAAAGTTTGAACTATATATGTTGCTTTCTTTTGTCCCTTTGATGGTGATTTATTTACGACTTGTATCAGAGAATTTTAGTCTACTGATGTATGGAACTTTTCAAGGCAGATGCATAATGCTAATTGGTGTGTTTTTATATGTTATAAGTGGATTAATTGGAAAACGCATTGTGAATATTACGATTTAATAGGAGGTGTTAATGGAAAAAATCAAGGATACCTATATTTCAAAAGTATTTCCGACATATACAAAACAAATTTTACTGGCAATAAGTGTTTTTAGTATTTTAATAGTTATGCAAATGATGCAAGGTGATCAAATTGAAACTATTGATGTGATTAAACGTCCGAATTTCCATGAAGATCATTTGAAGTATAAACTATATTTTCAAATTGAAGATGAACGTGTTCAAGAGATTGATTTGAGCGTTCGATCAAAAGATGCATCAGCTGAAGAATCGAGAGTTTATCTGGACGAGGTAGACCAAGAATTTGTAGCAGAATTTAATCAACAGTACAATCAACAGCTGCAGTCATCATCAAGTAAGGGTGACATGATTGAAACAGCGATTTCGCTTGAAGAATCTTATAAGGGGTGTGAAATAAAGTACTTTACAGATGAGAGTGCAGGAATTGATTCCAGTGGCTGGATTGATCCGAAATATATGAATCAAGTCATTGAGCTACCCTATAGAATCAAATATAATAAAACAGAAAAGGAAGGAGAATTGACGCTATATATACAAGGAGATCGAGTCAGTGAGAATTACTTACGAGAATATAAAAAATATCAGGTTGCAGAAACAATAAAAATGCTTGAACTTGATACGTCAATAGATACAATTAAGCTACCTAAAGATGAGAAAATCACTTTCTATAAAACATACTTGCCACTAGAAAAAGGAAAATATCCTG
>DDQW01000078.1 GCA_002342805.1 Clostridiales bacterium UBA2432
AAAAATGATATAAGATCGTCTTATATCATTTTTTTGCCCCTTTTTTATCAATATTGTCACTGTTTAGGGCTACTTTTCTGCGTATAATTATACATATAAACAACGAAGAGAGGTATTTATAATGCACAGGAAAGGTATGGTGGAAGTAAATGAATAAAATTGGTATTAGCAAAAAGTGGAGAAATATATTCTCAGAGTTGTTATTTGTTGGTCCAATGGCTTTGATTTTCTTGATTTTCGTGGTAGTCCCCTTTATACTTGGCGTTAATTATTCATTTACGTCATGGAATGGAGTAAGTAGTCAGGTTGATTACACAGGAATTGAAAATTATGTTAAAGTTTTGCAAGATACAAAGTTTTTAAAAGCTGTTTGGTTTACAAGTCGTTTTACATTACTTAGTGTGGTTCTGAGCAATATGATTGCCTTAGGTTTAGCATTATTACTTACTCAAAAAATTAAAGGGACTAAAATTTTTCGCGTTATTTTTTTTCTCCCAAATGTAATTTCAGGACTGTTGCTAGGATTTATTTGGCAATTTATCTTTGTCAAGGGATTCTCAGCGCTAGGAGAGATTTTTCAGATTGGTTTTTTTCAATTGCCTTGGCTAGGGACAGAAGCTACAGCCTTTTGGGCCTTGGTTATTGTAACGATTTGGCGTACATCAGGTTATCTAATGATTATCTATGTAGCAACAATACTTAATGTTCCGACAGAGTTAAGAGAAGCTGCAGTCATTGACGGGGCAACAAATGCTCAATATACAAGATATGTTATGTTTCCAATGATAAAGTCGGCTTTTACGGTATGCATATTTTTAGCGATATCGTGGGCTTTTAAAATGTTTGACTTGAATTTTTCGCTGACAAAAGGAGGACCATTTAATTCAACAGTTTCAATGGCGTTAGATATTTATAATGAAGCTTTCAAACTCAATAGATATGGACTGGGTAGTGCAAAGGCCATTATATTTTTTGTCCTTGTAGCCTTAATATCGCTTATACAAGTACAATTTACAAAAAGAAATGAGGTAGAAATATGATGAAGAAGATAAAGTTAGGTTTAATCTCTTTTGGATTATTCATATTGGCATTACTGTTTATTAGCCCATTTTATTTTGTAATCATTAATTCAATTAAGGAACAAAGAGAAATTCTTGTGAATCCGGCAGCGCTTCCCACAAAAATTACATTTGATAATTTTAAAAATGTTTGGGAAATGATTCGTTTTCCGAGAGCATTCTTTAATTCCTTTGTCATTACTTTTTTTAGTACTTTAGGGATTGTTGTTTTAAGTTCAATGACAGCATATCGTATTACTAGAGTAAAGTCACGATTTCATCAGCTATTATTTAGTGTATTTATTGCATCGATGGTTATACCATTTCAATCAATCATGCTCCCATTGGTTAAAGTTGTAGCTGACTTAAACCTTAGTAATAGTTATGTGGGGCTGATTCTCTGCTATTTTGGCTTTGGTGCACCATTAGCAATTTTTTTATACAGTGGATTTGTAAATTCTATTCCAAGAACCATCGAAGAGGCTGCAATTATTGATGGCTGCACAACTTTAGGTGTGTTTGTAAGGGTCGTATTTCCTTTGATGGCTCCAATGACGGCTACGGTTATTATTCTTAACACTTTATGGATTTGGAATGACTTTTTAATGCCATCACTCCTTTTACAAAGTAAAGAATTAAAAACAATTCCTATAGAAATTAATAATTTTTTCTCAATGTATACTAAAAAATGGGATTTGGCGATTGCTGGACTAGCAATGGCGATATCTCCAATGATTATTTTCTTTTTGTCTTTACAGAAGTATGTAGTGAGTGGCATAGTGGCAGGTTCGGTTAAAGGTTAACAAAAATATTATAATAAATAACAAGGAGGAAGTTATGAAAAAAAGTTTGAGTATTATTTTAACAGTGATTATGGTTTTAGGGTTGATTTCAGGATGTGGAAGTAGTGGAGAAGTACAAGAAAGTAATGGCAATAGTAGTGAAGGAGCGTCAGAGACAACAAGTAGCACAGAAGTAGAAGATGGTGACAATGAAACAGATGAAAATCAGGTATTAAAAATTTATCAATTTAAAGTGGAAATGGCTGAACAATTTCTTGCCTTAGCAGATGAATATGAAAAAGAACATCCTGGAGTTACAGTAGAAGTTGAGACAGTCGGAGGAGGAGCCGATTATCTGACCGTATTAAAATCGAAATTTGCATCGGGCGACTATCCGGATATATTTAATAACTATGGAGATAATGAATTAGAGGTCTGGATAGACCAACTAGAAGATTTATCGGATCAACCCTGGATCGATCGACTTGTACCAGGAACAGCAGAGGCGATGACAAAAGATGGCAAAGTATATGGTATGCCATTTAATCTTGAAGGATATGGATATATCTATAATAAAGATATTTTTGAAGAGGCAGGTATAGATACGTTGCCTACGACACTTGAAGAATTTGAAGATGTATGTGAAAAACTGGAAGCGATAGATGTGATTCCATTTTCAACAGGGTATCAAGAGTGGTGGGTATTGGCAAACCATAATTTTAATTCAATGTTAGCCAATCAAGAAAATCCAAAAGCATTTGTTGAGGGATTAAAAGAAGGAACAGTATCTCTAAAAGATAATGCCGTTGCAAATAACTGGGTTGATTTATTAGATTTAACAGTAAAATATGGTCAAGACAATCCATTACTAGTCGATTATAACACTCAGGTAACGGACTTTGCTATAGGAAAAGCAGCCATGATTCAACAAGGAAATTGGATTCAAAATCAACTTTCTGAAATTGCACCGGATATGAATGTAGGCATTTTACCTATGCCTGTAGGTGAAGGGAAAAATGATAGTATTTATGTAGGTGTTCCTAACAACTGGGTTGTTTATAAAGACTCAGAAGTTAAAGAGCTAGCAAAAGACTTTTTGAATTGGATGGTCTCATCAGAGGTTGGAAAACAATATCAAGTTGAAGAGTTCAAGTTTATACCAGCATTTGGTGATATAGAAACAAATGAAGAAGCCATAGGTGGTATTGCCTCAGCAGTTACTGAGTATACTCAAAGTGGTGATGTCCTAGGCTGGTATTGGGCAGGTCTTCCAAGTGGATACCAGCAAGAAGTTAGTGGGTTTATGCAAGAATATATTTCGGGCGGAATCTCAAGAGATCAATTATTTGAAAATATTCAAAAAACGATTACCAGTTTAAATGAATAAACGTAACATATAAAAAAATTAACAATCAGAAGGACGTATGTTCTTCTGATTGTTTTGAATAAATCTATAAGGAGAACGAAGGAAAAATGAAGCGATGGTGGAAAGAAAGTGTTGTATATCAAATTTATCCAAGAAGTTTTAAAGACAGTAATGGAGATGGAATAGGTGATTTACGAGGAATAATAGAAAAAATTGATTATCTAGCAGATTTAGGCATAACCATGGTTTGGCTTAATCCAATATTTTCATCTCCCAATGATGATATGGGATATGACATCAGTGATTATAAAAATATAATGAAAGAATTTGGAACAATGGAAGACTTTGAAGAGCTTCTTGCAAAATTTCACGAAAAATCCATAAAGGTTATATTGGATCTAGTCATTAATCATTCTTCAGATGAACATCAATGGTTTTGTGAAAGTAGAACATCAAAAGATAATCTATATCGGGACTATTATATTTGGAGAGAGGGTAATGGGAAGGAACCTCCTACAAATTGGGGATCGGAATTTGGAGGGTCTGCATGGAAGCTTGATGATAGAACGGGAGAATATTACTTACATTTGTATTCAGAAAAACAGCCGGATTTAAATTGGGAAAATCAAAAACTTCGAGAAGAAATTTATGATATGATGAGATACTGGCTAGATAAAGGAATTGATGGATTTCGTATGGATGTAATCAATAAACTTGCAAAAGATCAGAATTATCCCAATGGTATTATAGAAGAAGGGGCCAAACATGCCAGCTTTAGACCGTTTTCAGTCAATATCCCAAAGGTGCATGATTATCTAAGGGAAATGAATAAAACCGTCTTGGCTGATTATGATATTGTAACGGTTGGAGAAACGAGTGGGGTGACACCTCAAATAGCTGATTTATATGTTCGAGCAGATAGACAAGAATTGAACATGCTTTTTCAGTTCGAGCATATGTTTATAGATCGATATCCAAATAAATGGAAGAAAAAAGCATGGAAGTTAACCGACTTAAAAAGAGTGTTGAATCGTTGGCAAACAGAATTGCATCCAGATAGCTGGAATAGCCTGTATTGGAGCAATCATGATCAACCAAGGGCTGTTTCGAGGTTTGGAAATGATACTGCATTTCGTGAAGAAAGTGGGAAAATGCTTGCTATGCTTATACATATGATGCGCGGAACACCATTTATTTATCAAGGTGAAGAAATAGGCATGACCAATGTTTCTTATGAAAATCTAGAGGATTATAAAGATATAGAAATTCATAATCTTTATAAAGAAGAAGTTCTTACCGGCCGAGTGACGGAAAAAGAGTTTAGAAAAGCGATTGATTTTGCGGGAAGAGATAATGCGAGATCGCCTATGCAATGGGATGATACAAAAAATGCAGGATTTTCTAAAGGTGAGCCATGGATTAAAGTGAATAATAATTATAGACAAATCAATGTAAAAAATGCCCTTGCAGATGAAAACTCAATATATAATTTTTATAAACAGTTGATTCAATTAAGAAAAACCTATGATGTAATTGTTTATGGTGATTTTCAATGTTTGAACCTAGAAGATGAACGTGTATATGCATACAAACGTCAGCTGAAAGATGAAATATTATTAGTTGTTGCTAATTTTACTGAGGAAGAGATAGATTTTAAGTTAGAGGATATAGCTAATAGCCACAGGGCTAAGCTACTCTTGAGCAACTATCCACAGGTGGATGAGACCTTTAAGTCCACGATGCATTTGAAGTCCTACGAAGCAAGAACATATAAAATTATTTTGTGATATAAT
>DDQW01000086.1 GCA_002342805.1 Clostridiales bacterium UBA2432
TTGAACTGGATACCACTCAATTAGATGGATTTAATTCTTTCTATGTGATGTCTGTGCCAAAAACCGAGAGAAAATATGTTGATGAAATAGTTGGCATGGATAAAACGGATACGCTTTTATTGTATAAAGATGCGAATGCTACGGCTGATGAAAGCAAAGGTACTTTTACAACAGATTCTCTGATATCTTTAGAACCGAGGAATATATATTACGGAAGCGAAAATAAATTATTGCTTCTAGATGACGCCTTGACCTTGGCTGATTACCCTAAGAAAAGAAGTGAGGCGACCTACACGTTTAATGAGGAAAATATTCGAAGTGAGGATTATATAAGTATTGATTCAGGCTACGTAGCAATGCTTTGTACTCGTGAGCAGTCAGGCTTTTTGTATCGATATATCTATTTGGACCATCAACTGGAGTTTGAAAAAGAAATAGTATTAAATGATCTTGTTGAGGGAGAAATGATTCTAGGCCCATCTGATATAGCTGTATCTCAATCAGGAGAGAAGATTTTAATAGCGACGATGGAACATTTATATGTGTATGATGTATCAACAGAAGAGAAGAATATTGTGTTAGATTATTCAGAGGAAAATAATGGACTACAGTCGATTTCAGAAATGGCTTTTGTGGATAATGACACAAAGATTGTGTTTACAGCAGAGGCATTTGACTTGCCGTTACAAGATGGTGCTGAATCTTTTGAAACCTATGGGTTTATGTCGCTTGATGGGACAATTATTACAAATAAAAAACCGTCCTATGGCAATGATATAAATTTAAGGATAACAGCAAATAAAGATTATGTTTTATTCGAAGATGCGGGTAGAAATCCATCGGGCAAAGTATTGGTCGTTGATGTTAAGACACATGAAGAGAAAATCTATGATGTGGCAAAGCGCGGAGAGACAATGTCCTTATTTGGCTCGAACCAGGGAAACTATTTTGCTGTAGGAATCGAGAATAAGGATGAATTATTCATTGAAGTTTACGAGACTGACTCCGGAGACCGGATACACCAAATGTCTGTAGATTATAAAGATCAGCTGCATTATAAAGTGCTGTTATTAGACGAGTCGCAACAGGGGATGGTGTTGCTGAAAAAAGGAAGTTCAGATAACTTGGAAATCAATACAGTGGAATTTGCTTTTTAAAAGGAGACTGTTTTTATTACATTAAAAAAGGTCTAGAAAATACGCCGGTTATTAAAGAAAAAACTCAACGTCGTGGTGAATACAACATTTATATTTTAGCTAAAATGGAAGTGAATACTCAAACCTTTGAAGTAAATAAGTACAAAATTATTTGGTAAAATCCATTCTTATTTGGGAGTGTAAAACCAAATAGTACACCAGGAATACCAAATAAGCCAAATGACTTGATTTAATTATGATACTTGTTACAATGGATTCATATTAATATTAATAGGGTTTTAAATGCATTTATGGTACGTATCGAAGAACAATCAATTTGACTTCTTTCTTTTGAAGTAAGATGAGAACTAATGCGCAAAAGAAACGGAGAGAGTAGTTTAATTAGATTGGGACAACTTATGAAAGAGAACTTAATTTAGATTATTTGCGTACGAAATATTTCTAGATAGGAAAATAGAAATTTAACAAATACAATTAAAGTAGTACAAGCATAATGATCAAGTTGTTATGTTAAATTGTTTTACAAGCAATTGAAAATAAAAAATAATGTTATGAAAGGAAAAACAGATATGAAAAGAAATATTGTGGTTATATTAATGCTATCATTAATACTTTCAATGAACACTGTAATAAATGCTAATGAAATAAAGGAGACTAGATTTCAAGATCGAGATGTAGATAAAACGATGTCTGAAATTGATGAAATTCTTCTGAAAGCGAATACACCAAAGGACGTTCTCGATAACATGGATGATGAGCTAAAAACAATGATTTATTTAAATTCAGGTGAGGATATTGAGTATATAGATGTTGAGAAAGAAGAATCAAAAGATATACCTATGTTAAGAAGTACAGGATATGAGATATCAGACAATGATTTAGAAATAAAAGTTCTTGCTTTTGTACATGGAGCAGATCAAGTTGATATATATCCTTCTTATGAGTGGTTAACTCCGGTTCAGCCAGTTGGAAAGGATTACTTTGGTTACACTACTCATACTGATTACAGTGTTGTTCCAGGGGAGCGTAGTAACCTTTTGTGGGCAAAAGAATATGCTAGTGACGCATGGACAAGTGTGGGCAGTATGGCATATACTTCGACTGCTATGACAGGATTCCAACATAAGGGCTCATCGTTAGGGGACGCAGATTGGGATTTTTATTTTAAAGGTAATGCTTATTTTAGAGCTGATATTGATAGCTCTAATCCAGTAAATAAGATTGCAATAGCCTACGTTCATGACACATCTTGGACTTCTAAGTTTAGCTATTCTATTGGATACGCTGCTGCTTACATAGGAATAACTCCTAGTAGCAGTAATGTTGGATATAAAAATGATGTTTTTTATCTAAATTACTAGATGTTTACTTTCTACAAAGTTCATACTTGGTTAAATGCCATTATGAACTTTGTACTATTTTATACTATAGGAAGGAAGAAAATTGAGACTTCCCCACTTTTGTAGATACAGTAAATTCGCAGTATAATTGGATTTCTAGGAAGCATATGTCTATAAAAACCTATAGCAAATAATTTGAGTTTGAAGCAATTAAGCGAGCACTAGCGCCAGATACAAAAGGTCGTATCGGCAAAGTCGACGGATGTATACTCCACTCAGATAAGGGATTAACATACTGTTCAGCCTACAATCAACGTTTATTAAAAAAATCTGGGTTTGTCTGTGGCATGAGCCGAAAAGGCAATTATTGGGATAACACACCAATGGAATCTCTTTGGGGCAAACTTAAGCAAGAATGGTTAAATGAACAACACTTTGTTACAAGAGCTGAAGCAATAGCATCTGTATTTTAATACGTATGGATTTTCTATAATTGTAAGAGAATTCATGCAAGTAAAAGTCATATGACACCTGAAGAGTTTTATTATAAAGAAGCATAATCATGAAATTACGAGTT
Source organism: Clostridiales bacterium UBA2432 (assembly GCA_002342805.1). Lineage (GTDB taxonomy): Bacteria > Bacillota > Clostridia > Lachnospirales > Vallitaleaceae > UBA1351. Next base: position 3,075 of record DDQW01000086.1, read on the forward strand.
TTTGACGTCTACTAAACGGGGGGATTTAAATCTATGAGGCGAATAGCATTACTTATCGTTATTTTTCTGATATTCATCGGAAGTTTTACTCTTATAATTCGGATATACAATATTGATAATGAAAATAGTATATTTAGCATTACAACATATATGTCAGACATAGTTGTGATAGATAAATATACCAATGATAAAGATTATTTTGTTGTGGTAAATATTATCCGAGAAAGTGGGGGAAATAATTTATATATAAAGAATGGAGATATTATATTGAAAGTAAATGAAGACATATATCCGAATATCATTCTTAATAATGTGGAGCCATATATAGGATTTTCATTACAGCTTAATGTAAATAAGAATGATCTATCTGATGAAATGTTCAATACACTAAAAGAACGACCGGAAACGGCAATAAACTATGAAAAATGTTATAAATATTTAACTTTAACGAATTTATTTGATGGAACTAGCGGTTTGAAATAGAAAATCGTATATGTCTCAAATTAATCTCTGCTGACTTAGGCTATGCTGGTGAAGATGCAAAGAACCTATATGGAGCTCATGGGGTTAAAGGTGGGCGTATTTATGATGCTGACGCGGTTTATACATATACAAAAACAGACTTTTGATGTTATAAATTAATAACAAAAAAACAAGCCTGCAGTAATTGTTATGTAGGCTTGTTTTTTACTAAATTCAACAATAAGAAAGAGGAGCGTATGAAAAGACGAGTATTAATATTAATGACAATCCTATTTAATGTATTATTCGTGTCATGTGCGGGTAGTGAACCAATAGACATCTCAAGTATTGAAGAAGCAGTAGCTGAAGATCCCTTTGAGGAAGCAGAGTCGCAAACGGAAGTGTTGGGTTCCATTGGGCATGGATTAAGCGAAATATTAAAAGAGAATGAATTTATCGAATATTCAGGAACGGACGTTGAGATTGATTATTATATTGAACTCGAAGGAAATGTAAATAATGTAGGTTTTTTGTTGTTTCTAAAAGGTGAACCGCAGCCTTATAAAATAAAAGGGACTGAGACAGAGTACAAGTATATGCATCAATTGACTGTCGAAGAAGACCGTAAGGAGTTCACTTTTCAATTTACCCCCATTGTGGGTGAAGAAGGAGAGGTGCTTGAATTACAGGTGATTAGTATTTACAATGCTGCCTTTATACCGGATATGACAACAACATCAGCATATGGTAGCTATCATCATGCGCTGCCAACGATTATTGATAGAGTCAAGATGTTGGAAAATGCACCAGATCAAGGCGTATCACTAGAAGGATATGATAGCAATATTGTCATAAGTCCCAGTCAACAGGCAGTAAATATAACGGAAGAGTTTTTAGATGAAAAATTTCATAAGATTGAAATGGAAGAGTTAAATACATATGTGTTTTCAAGAATACTCTATAATGGTGAAGTTACATATAGTAACATTAATCTAAGCCAATTAGATAAGTTTGAGGTATCCTATTATTTGTTTGGCGTGCCGAATGCAGAGTTCGTGACAACCTTTTATATTAATCACAAGCCAATATATTCTACGGAAGTGACCCTGCAAAAAGGGAAGTATGAACAGATAGATA
>DDQW01000083.1 GCA_002342805.1 Clostridiales bacterium UBA2432
ATTTTACCACAATTGGAGAGGGAATTTTTATAAAAGAAAGCAAGAAACTCTTTAAAATAAAGGGTTTCAGGCATTTAACAAATGCCTAAGCTAATATTTGTATAGGAGATTAATCATGATTAGAAAATTAACAGAAGCGGATAGAATGCGTGTATTGGATTTTTTGAGTCAGGAGCCATCCATTAATTTGTTTATTATCGGTGATATTGAAGCCTTTGGTTTTGAAGAGACTTTTCAAACTTTGTGGGGGCAGTTTTCTGATGAGGGACAAATGGAAGGCGTATTGCTAAAATTTTATGAAAGCTATATACCTTATTTTACCAAGACAGATTTTGATATTAGCGATTTTCTAGAAATCATTTTGCGTCATAAAGGAACAACCATTGTTTCAGGAAAAGAGGATATACTTAAGCTATTTGATGAACGGTTACCGAAACATACGACAAAGTCGACATATTTTTGCGAGTTGACGCATCAAGAGCATTTAATAGAATATGCGGACATGAATTTGGTGAAAAAAGCGAGAGAAAGCGATGCTAAGCGGATATACGATTTAATCGAAACAATCGAAGAATTTAATGGAGTCAGTAATTCGATAGAGCGGATAAAACATGCAATAAAAACGAAAACAGGCCGGATGTTTTATATAGAAAACGAATCAGGTGACATGGTCTCTATTGCCCAAACCTCCGCAGAAAATTCACAGTCAGCCATGATTGTTGGGGTGGCAACACGTAAAGGGTATCGTGGAAAAGGCTTCATGCATAGGTGTTTGAATAAGTTATGCAAAGAGGTAATGTCAGAAGGTAAAACATTATGTTTATTTTATGATAATCCCCAAGCCGGGAAAATATATCATAAGCTTGGATTTGAAACAATTGGAAAGTGGGTGATGAGTACAGTTGAAGATGAATAAAAAATACCAATTTGAATCGGAACGATTAGGCTTTAGATTTTGGAATACTGGAGACCAGCTACCTTTTTTTAAAATGAACGCAGATAGTAAAGTTATGGAATTCTTTCCCAAGACCTTGAGTCGAGAAGAGTCCGATGCCTTTATTGAAAAAATCAATGCACATTTTGAGCGTTACGGTTATGGATTGTGGGCAGTCGAACTTAAATCAACCCGTGAATTTATGGGATTCATAGGATTTCATACAGCCACTTTCGAAGCTGAATTTACGCCCTGTGTCGAAATAGGATGGAGACTTGATCAACGGTTTTGGAATAAAGGGTATGCGACCGAAGGGGCAAAAAAATGTCTTGAAGTTGGTTTTGAACAACTAAAAATGGATAATGTATATTCCTTTACGGCTAAACTGAATAGACCGTCAATAAAAGTAATGGAAAAAATCGGATTAAAGTATCAAGGCAATTTTTTTCATCCCAACATAGATATAGACCATCCACTAAGATGTCATGTTTTATATAAAATAGATAGAGAAGCATACTAGATTAAAAGGTTTTAGGAAAGAGGGAGAGATATGATGAAATATTCATGTACAGTTATATCGGTAAGTGATGTAAACCAATCAAGAAAATTTTATGAGGAATTGTTTGGACTTGAAGTATATCAAGATTATGGAATTAATATTTCATTTACGTGTGGTTTGGCATTGCAACAAGAATTTGATTGGTTAGTTAATATTCCAAAAGAAAAAATTGTGCAAGAAGCCAATAATATTGAGCTATGCTTTGAAGAAGAAGCCTTTGATGATTTTATAAAACAGCTAGAACAGTATGGAGATATTAGATATATAGGAGATGTTATTGAACATAGTTGGGGCCAACGGGTTGTGCGATTTTATGATCCGGACGGTCATATTATCGAAGTTGGAGAAGCTATGAAAAAAGTCATTCAAAGATTTCTTAAAAATGGCTGGTCTATGGAAGAGATTTCCAAAAAAATGAAAGCATCTGTTTCAGATTTGGAAAAACTCATTATATGATTAAAAGGAGAATTGACATGAAAAAACTAGTTATACTAATCTTGTGTTCAATATTGTTTGTTGGATGTAATCAAGGTGAAGAAACAGCGGAAGTGGTTGAACAGGAAGATTTTGTTACAGAGGATGATGCAGAAGCTGAAGTAAAAAAGGGCCCTGACTTAGGTGATAAGCAGATGGTCTATGATTTTTTGAAAGGCTCATATCTGAATTCATTGGCATATGAGGTAACTCCAGAAATGCTGGACATCAATTATATGGATGTCACAGGAAATGGCTCTAATGAAGGGGTTGTGACGATTAGTGGATGGAATGCTGCTTTTGTTGGAATAGACAGTGATAAGTTCGTATTGTTGGGGACAACAGACCTTGCTAAATCTTTGAATGATGTGCGATTGGAAGACGGTTTTATTATTTTTGAAGTGGTTTATTCGGGGACCGGTACGGCGACAACTATGGAAAGTATATATAGATTTGACGGAGAAGCGGTTGTTTCTCTTGGGCAAATTACGGTTGAAGGATATGAGGCAAATGGTGATATTGTTATCACTTCAGATCGGAAGGGGAGTTACACTGATTTCGAGAATACCGTTAGTCGTAAAAACGAGGCCACTGGTGAATACATGACTTATACATCAAAAAATTATAGCTTTGATGAGAACAATTTTAGTTATTCGGTACAGGATACTTTTATATTTGATGTGAATAATAATGATATGGTCCTTAAAAATGTGTCTGTCGGAGATTTTTATAACGGATTTACGGTTAGTCATGTTGAGGCCACTGATGACCAAATGGCTTTGGATCTTAGAGGGAATAAAACTGTTGAGGGTCGATTGTCTGTCGAGTATAATGAAATGTATGAAGAAGATGTTATTATTTTTGAAGTGGATGAGCCCCTGATTGAAGTGAGCTTTATCCATGAATTCAAAGATGATCTAGAGCCGGAAACTTATTTTGTTCTATTGAATTTTGGTGAAGGCAGTTATAGAATAAACAATATTGATGAGTTTATAGGAGATGAAGATGTAGAAGCGATTAAATCTATGGGCGAATTAGTTGTACAGGTGGAGATTAAGTCGCTGTATCAGAGCGCTTACTTTCGAAGTGAAGGATATCCGAGATCTGCTACTGTTAACAATATTGTGTCATTAAGTGAAGACTTTGACTTTGTAGGTGTAGATAACACAGTGTCTATTGATCAAGTGGAAATCGGTGATGTCTTCGGTAATCTTACAGTATCAAATATTGCCTTTGACGGTAGGGAGCTTATTGCAGCTTTTGACTGTAATAATCTTCTTATGGGTGAGTTATACGCATTCTATGATGAACTGAATGATGAATATGCTTATTATTTGGAGTCTGAAGATTTTGAAGCCTTAACAGATATGAATATTGAGTATACTTTTAACAATGGTTATACAGGTAATATTACAGCCGCGTCTAATCGTCTGTCCATAAGTTCGCTATTGAGTGAAGAAGACGCACAATTATTGAATAGTGGTGAAAGGTTAGAGGTTTGGGTAGAGGTGAATGGATATTATGAATGGATGCTGGCGGAGTCAGAAGGCTATGCTGAGTGGCTAGTTAAGGAGTATGGAAATTAGATCGATCTCTGAGAAAGTAAGATTGTTTTTCAGATGTTTTGGAGCGGCGTTTCTATGTGTTTTTTGCATTTAGTACACAATTTATCAGAGAGGGTAACCAATGATTACTAATCGAAAAAAAATAGTACGATATATAATTGTTATTGTTTTTATAATTTTTGCTTGGGGAATTTTCGCTCATTTTCAATATAATTATATTACAACAAATAAAAAAATTAATGCTCAAGAAGAATTTCTTAAAGCAGAAACCAGTATTCATTCAGCCATAAATCAAACAACAATATTTATATATGCCTTAAAAGGGTTTACTGCCTCACAGATAAATGCTGGAATTACCGATGAAAGTTTCAACGCTTTTTCTAATGAAGTGCAAAAATCAATGGATAACATAAAGAATTTTTCGATTGCACCAAATAATATCCAGCAATTTGTTTTTCCCATTAAGGGGAATGAAGCAACCATTGGCCATAATCTTGCAAGGGATGAACGAGAAACGGTCAGAAGGGATATTAAGCAAGCAATGAAGACTAATGAAATCGTTGTTAGCGGGCCATATGAATTACGCCAAGGTGGCTTGGGATTAATTGTAAGAGCGCCGATAATGGAGGGAGAGAGTTATTGGGGCCTCATTAATATTGTTGTTGATATGGATGCCATACTAGATGATTTAAATCTTGAAGGAAATTATTCCAAGCTTAACATTTCACTTGCCACAGAAAAAGGTGACATTTTTTATGGGAAGGATATAGAGCATAAAAATCCGGTTCTCAAAAAAGAAATTACTTTTTTAAATGATCACTGGATTATGACCGCGGATTACTCAGATTTGTATTATAATGAACAAAAGCGTGAACTATTCATAAACTTAGGAACGAGTTTACTTATATTTTTGTTCATTGCATTTACGATTATAAATGGTTTTTATAAGAATTTTTTATTGTCTAATCAAGTACAGGATCTTGTATATACGGATACACTGACATCACTTAAGAATAGAAGAGCTTTAATCAAAAAACTTGAAAATCTTATTAGTAACAATAAAAAATTCAATATTGTATTTATCGATATAGATGATTTTAAAAATGTTAACGATACATTAGGGCATACGGTAGGAGATCGGTTACTTAAGCAAATTGCGTCTAGACTTGTGTCTTTTGAAAACAAAGCATTACAAGTATATCGATGGAGTGGGGACGAATTTATTCTCCTTATTAACGAACACTATTCACAAGAGAATCTGACGAATTTGTTGGAACCCTTAATGAAGGAACTAAAAAAACCATATTTAGTCGATGCGAATAGATTCGATATATCCTGTAGTATTGGGACAAGTGCTTATCCACAGGATGGTAACAGTTATGATGATATTATTAAATATGCGGATATAGCTATGTATTATGTGAAAAAAACCGGTAAAAATCGGATTCAGATGTATAATCAAAATGTAGGCAAGCAATATTACGATGAGATTAATTTTGAAGAAAAACTCATCACAGCCTTGAAGGATAATCAAATGAAAATGTATTATCAACCGCAGGTGGAGATTACAACCGGGAAAATCGTTGGAGTTGAAGCACTGATTCGGTGGCAAGAAGCTAATGGAGACTGGATATCTCCGGGTATATTTATTCCTATTGCAGAAAAGCATAATCTTATCGATCGGATAGATGACTTTGTTATATCTAATGTATTAGACCAACTTAAAGCATGGAAAGCAATGGAAATACCACTAAAAATTAGTATTAATATATCGGCCAAACAATTTCGCCGCGAGCTAGCAGAAAAAATACTACAATTAATGGAAACGATGGAAATCAATCCTGAATATTTAGAAATCGAGATAACAGAACGACTAAAAATAGAAAATATTGATATAGCGATTGATGTTATTAAGATTTTTCGAGATGCAGGAGTAGGCATTGCCCTTGATGATTTCGGAGCGGGATATTCTTCATTGACCTATCTAAGTAAACTTGACGTAACAACGATTAAAATTGATTTTGATTTAATCTCTAGAATTACCCATGATTCATATAAAATTGTAAAATCAATCATTGCCTTAGCCAAGGATTATGATTTAGAGTTAATCGCAGAAGGTGTTGAAGAGCTTAAACAATTGGAAATATTAGAAAAAATGGGTTGTCAAATATATCAAGGGTTTTATTTTAGTGAAGCAGTGGAAGCCAAGGAAATTGAAAGCTTTTTAATAAATAAAAAAATGACCGAATAAAAATTCAATGGTATGAAAATTCATCCCGGATGGAGGTGTATTTTGAAAGATTACATAACAAAAAGAATCAATTGGAAAGTCGTTATAATTTCGGCAATCCTCTTTGTTTTGTTTATAGCAGTCGTGTTACCGAATGTTTCAGCATATACAGAGGAGGTAGTAGGCGGTCTAGGATCTCCGGATACAAGTTTCTTTTACAGCGGAGCTGATTTGTATCGGATTGCAGAAAGTTATGGTGAAGATGGTCGTAGTAACTATGTATTGCTAAGATGGACATTTGATGTGGTTTGGCCTTTAGTATACTTATTCTTTTTATTTTCACTGAGTGTTCAGTTGTCGAAATCATTTAAAAGTAAATGGCTCAATCATATACATTGGATACCGATTTTAGCTACAGTATTTGACTTTTTAGAAAACATCCTCATCACTATCGTTATGGTTATATTTCCGGTCAAAATATTATGGCTAGGCAATATAGCCGCTATGTCTACACTAGCCAAATGGGTTTTATTATATGCATCCTTTGCGCTGATAAGTGTTTTGCTTTTAGGGCATCTTAAGCATAAATAATGTAAATCAAAACAACAGCCAAAGTGTTCCACAGTCCGTGTGCTACAATAGAAGCCGTTAATCGTTTGGTCGACAAAAACATAAGTGTATAGGCTATAGTAGGAATAAGCAAATCCACCCATTCAACGAAGTTAGTAGGGAGATGGCCCGCCACAAAAAAGAGGATGGATATGATGGAAGCAATCCAAAGGGCAAGCTTTGAGGGGTCAAAGGTCTCATTGATTGCACCAATAAAAAATCCTCTATTGTATATTTCTTCAGTTATTCCACCACCAATAACACCAAGGGGAAGGTACCATAGAACGTTCATCCATTGTCCATCAATCATCGTGAGTATTTGAGCGATATCTTTTCTATCGGCGCCACCCGTACTTGGAATAAGCCAAACAAATTGAAGGATAGCCCAAGAGATAGCCACACAGCCGCCGATTAATGCATCGCGACCTAGATTTTTTGAGCTAATGCCAATGTTTTCCTTCTTTATTCCCATTTGTTTTATTCCAAAATAGATCAAAGGGAGAATCAGTAAGGCTTGTAATAATCCGACAATAGTAAGGTTCACCCCTTGATAGCCACCCCAAAAGCCCACTTGAAAGAAAATTTGAGAGAGAACATAACATATAAATCCGACAATAATAACGAAAAGCCAAACGCTTATTTTTTTAAACCTTGTAATTTTCTTTGAGTTTTGCATACGAACTATTTCCTCCTCTACCTCAACAGCATTAACGAGATATCTATATTTTCATAATAGTAAAATATTCTAAATACAAAATAATCTTTTTCTAAAGTTTTTCTAAAAGGCGAATGAAACGAGGGTTTCTTACTAGCTTTTTTTGGGATTTTCAGATAGAATAAAGGAGATTAAGAAATATATACACAAGCTGAATAGAACATACATTAAAAAACAGAGGAGATAAAGAAATGAAAGATAATAATTGCGGATATTGTGTTCAAGGTGAATTGCTAGATAAATTTGGAATTAAAATATGTGATCTAGAAAGCTCCATGCTTATTTTATTTAAAGAGCAGAGTCATAAGGGACGCGTTATCGTTGCTCACAAAAAACATGTGAGTGAAATTGTGGATTTAAGTGATGATGAAAGAAATCAATTTATGTCAGAGGTCAGTCAGGTGGCCAAGGCATTGCATAAAGCCTTTAAACCTGAGAAAATTAATTATGGTGCATATGGAGATAATGGAAAACACTTGCATTTTCACTTGGTCCCCAAATATCAAGATGAATTTGAATGGTGCACAACATTTGCAATGAATCCGGACCGTGTGTATCTGTCGGATGAGGAATACGCAGAGTTAATTCAAACGATAAAAGAAAATCTGTAAACTTTTCTCGAAAGGTTGACATAATATTTTTAAAACCATATAATATGAGATAGAATAAATACAATGGATGTTAAGAAAAGGAGGTACATTGCGAATGAAGTTATAATTCACTTTAATTATATTTTTAATTTTATGAGTGGATAGTATTTCGTACGCAAAGGTATCTTATTATACAATTATAGACTATTTGCAGCTTTGGATAGCTTTTTAAAGTCAAGCTTTATCCTAGGCAATAATACTGTCCTCTCTATATACTAGGGAGGAATTTTTATGCAATTAATTGAATGTAGAGAGATTAAAAAGTATTATGGAGAACGTCAAATCATTGAAATTGATGACTTGAAAATCTACCAAGAAGACCGCATCGGGATTGTGGGAGCCAACGGAGCAGGTAAGACAACCTTGATTAATTTATTGAGCCAGCATATTCAGCCGGATGAAGGAACTATAAAAGTCAAAGGAAATATAGGCTATATATCACAACTTCAGGACCCGGAAGAAAAATATATCAGCTATGAAATGGCATCAAAATTCAAGGTGGATCCTAACTGGAGTCCATCTATGAGTGGTGGCGAGAAGACAAGGTTTAAGGTGGCAGCGGCTTTTGATGATAGAAATGCGATTATTTTTGCAGATGAACCAACAAGTAATCTAGATGTTGACAGTATTGAATTAATGGAAGCCTTTTTGTTGCGATATCAAGGTGCTTTGGTAATTATTTCCCATGACCGAAGTTTATTGAATCGTATATGTAATCAGATTATTGAGGTCGAAAACGGTAAGATTAAAAGCTATAAGGGAAATTATACAGATTATAAGGAACAAAAAGATCAAGAACGTAACTTTGCCTACCGTGAATATAAAGCATATGTAGACGAAAAAAAGCGTTTGGAATCTGTGATGAAACAGAAAAAGAAAGCAAGTCAAAAAGTAAAGCGTACACCCAAGCGCATGGGTAACTCCGAAGCACGATTACATAAAATGGGTGGGCAAAAAGCAAAAGCGAATCTGGATAATGCGGTCAAAAGCGTACGGTCTCGAGTGGAACACCTTGAAATAAAAGAAAAGCCGGAGGAAGATAAAAAAATACAGCTAGATATCTTGCCGGCCAGTCAGATACACAGCAAATTTTTAGTTGAGGGCAATAATATCAATAAATCCTTTGATAACAAAACCATCTTTAAAGATGCAAACTTTAAAATTGAAAACGGAGCAAAGATAGCCCTAGTCGGTCCCAATGGATCCGGCAAGAGCACATTAATCAACATGATACTAGACAATGCACCGGGAATCAAAAAAGCACCTTCGGCCAAGATTGGATACTTTAATCAGGAATTGAATATTCTAGATCCGAACTTAACAATATTAGATAATGTTATGCAATCGAGCATATATTCTGAAACCATAGCACGTCTTCTACTAGCACGCTTACTCTTTCGAGGTGAAAAAGTATATAAACCGGTGAACGTTTTAAGCGGCGGCGAACTTGTTAAAGTGTCATTTGCAAAGATATTACTTGAGGACTTTAATATGTTAATCTTAGACGAACCGACCAATTATCTAGATATTTCAAGTCTTGAGGTTATTGAGGAAGCCCTTAAAGACTATGACAGAACATTATTATTTGTTTCCCATGACCGGCAATTTGTAGAGTCTGTAGCCAATCAAATCATGATGATCCAAGACCATGAACTTGTCATACTTCCAAATATATAATTGGAAAATCTTGATAAGATAAGTTATAATTGTAAGGACAACAAAAAATTGTAATATCAAGCTTGACGTTTTATGAGTGAGGAAGAGGGATAATATGGGGAAAATCTTATTGTTGGAAGATAATATTTCTTGTAGGAGGCACTTACTTGAAATAGCATCAAAAATCAATCCGACATTGGAATTTTTTGAAACAAGCCGTGCAAGTGAAGCTTATAATTATTCAATATCAAACAATATCAGTGCATTTTTATTAGATATTCAGGTAGAGGATTATTCGGGAATAGAGTTAGCTAAACGGTTAAGACAAATAAAAAAATATCAATTCACACCAATTATATTTATTACGGCTATGCCCACAAAAGAGATGGAAGCATTTCGCAAAATTCATTGCTATGACTATATTTTAAAACCTTATTCAGAAGAAGATGTTAAAAATGTCTTTCAAAAAATACTGGTTGATTTTCTGGACGAAACATATAAAAATGAAACGAAAAAGTTAGCATTGAAGTTCAAAGATTTCACTCAATTAATTGACATGAAGGATATTATATGCGTCGAATATTTAAATCGTAGAATCGTAATCATAACCAAAGAAGATAAAATTGAATATATGCGCATGCCCATGAAAAAGTTTAAACCCTTGTTAGATGAAGTCTATTTTATGCAGGTGCATCAATCAATTATCATTAACTTGAATTTTGTTGAAAAAATTGAGTTTGATTCAAAGAAAATTAAACTCAATAGCGTAAAACACGAAGTTCCAATAGGTCGAAGTTTTTTAAAAGAAGTGAGAGGTAAATTTAATGACATATAGTGAGTCCCTAATTTTATCTTTTTTTGACATGTTTATGTTGGTCTATATAGTGTTCACATTAAAAAGTGCATTGCAGAAGAATGATCTCATTAAGGGAATGCTCGGAACAATGGTCGGGGCTATACTTGTAAGTGCCATTGGTTATTATTCTAGTAATCAGGTTATTTCTTTTACGGTTAATATTATAATTGCTTTTCTTATTATTAAAATCATTATGAGAAGTGATTTGAAAATGATTATATTTACTTACGTATATAGTTTGACGATTCTGGGGACGATTCAACTTTTGACTATATTGTTTTTTCGGATTTTTAGAGACTCTCGAGAGTACACTTTTGCTATGAACTTACTTATTCAAATTTTAACCGCTATTATGGTGATGATTATTCTGAGATTATTGCCCATAAAACGATTCTACATCATCCTTATCAAGGAAAACAGATGGATGAGAATCGTTGTTACAAATGTATTTATCGTTTATTGCGTACTAGTTATATTATGGAATACAAATCTAAACGAATTTTTGAATAGCATATTAGGAGTCCTTATCCTTGTTGTCATTATTATGTTGATTAATACGTTGATGATTACCCATGGAGTTTCAAATCAGATATTATCAGAAAAAATAAAGCTGTATGACATGTACTTTCCGGTGATCGAGGATATTATTGAGGAAGTTCGTACTAAACAGCATGATTATCATAACCATATTCAAACATTAAATGCTCTAAATTCTGTGAATTATACGACCGATGAATTTAAGCAATATTATGAAAGAGTAATAACAAATGATATTTGGACAAAACTTATTCGGTTAGATAACAAAGTTTTGATGGCCTTTTTATATAGCAAATATATCCATGCACAAAAGAGAAATGTCAATATAGAGTTTCAAATCCATAATCATTTTTTTGAGTCACAGATTCAAGACTATGAACTGGTTGAAGTCTTCGGGATTCTTATTGATAATTCAATTGAAGCAACACTTGAAGTAGATGCGAAAGACTTTGAAGTGCTTATGAGCTATGAAGATGGTATGAATGTTATTCAAACGCGAAATAAGGCAAGGCCTATCTCATATGATAAACTGATGTTGACACTAAAGAAGGAAAGGCATGCGGATATAAAAGGAAAACATGGATATGGACTTCATAAATTAAGCAATATTGTGAATAATAGCAAAGGGCATATCATCGTTCATTATGATAATGAAAGTCAAGAAGTAATCGTCCGAGTCGAAATACCTGAATCACTCAAGTGATTCAGGTATTTTAAGTTCTATGATTATTTGACATTGAAACCAAATAGTACACTAGGAATACCAAATAAGCCAAATGACTTGATTTAATCATTATACTTGTTACAATGGATTCATATTGATATTAATATTTATTAAATGTATTTACGATACGTATCGAGCGTAGAGAATCAATAGCGCAATTGATTTTCAAGAGAATTTATCAATTTAAAACAAAGTGTTAAAAAAACATAAGAATGTTAAACTTGACACTACCAATTATTGACAAGGAGAATATTTATGAAAAACAAAATTTTCACAACTTTTATTGCATCTTTCTTAATTTTAACATTATCAATTCCAATTTATGCCCGGTCTTCTGACAGGGAATTCACCAATAATGAAGATAAGATTAGTCGCAAAGAATTACAAGCTATTGCTGAAAACTATGGTATTGTAATTTCGGAAATATCGGATTTCGAAAAAACTATTACTGTTGAAAATTTAGTTGAATTTGAAGAGATATGTAAATCTTTTAAAAAAGAAACGGATCCAAAAAAAATCTACTTTGAATCAACAGTTTCAAACGCATTATTAAGCAAGCGATCCACCACATTAGCCATAAATACAAATAAGTCAAACGACACTGTTACAGGATCCAAGTCAATTTATAAGTGGTGCCCTTGGGTTGTTCCAACACTTTCTCCTGCACTTACGGTATTTAATGGGATAACGTGTTATTTCGATTATGAATATACTATAAATTCAAATGGTGTCCCAAGATTCACAGATATATCTGATGTAGACTCAAAAGCTTTAGGTTTATGTATTGGTGGTGGTTGGGAACATGTTAATGAAGATGTGGACTATAAGCACACTAGCACTTATACAAAAGCATCAATTGAGGTAGAGGGAATTGCATCCCTTGGGATAACAATAGGTAATCAAAACATTGGATTATCTTTACCAAAAACAATAACATATTCTTACAAAATCACTAAATAATGTAATAGGAGATTATATGACAATAAATAGAAAACACTTCAATTTAGTTTATATTACAGTATTCATTATAATAACTTTCATTTCAATTTCATCTTCTAATGAGGTACATTTTATTATGTATGAAGTGGGCTTTCCGTTTAAATTTTATGAATACAGATTAGCAGGAGATTCTCATCAATTTTTGTCATATATAAAGGGGTTTGGTGACTCGTTTCTTGATTTATTACCATTGGCTCTAAACTATATTTTCTGTGTTTTTTTATGTAAGGGTCTACTCAAATTGACTAATAAAATGAAGAACTATTTTCAAAAATTTGATTGAGTCCACTTTCACGGGAATTATTGGCAACTAGTCTAACACCTAAGGACCAGCAGCATTTATAAACATTTAAAATATTATTAATGTGTTTTCAAAATAGAGATTATCAAAAAATTGATAGTCTCTATTTATAAAATGTTTTTGCATAAGTAAGAAAAACTTGGAATTCTATCGAATACAAGCAATATTAAATATTCTTTTACGGTAGGTTCTTTTATGATTTCTATAAAAATCATAAAAATTATAAAAACTTTTAAATATTCTTTTTTTTAGGAAAGGATCGTGTATGACTTCAAAAGCGAAATGTTTAATTATCATAATTGCTTTATTACTTGGTTTGGGAATAACCTTACTTATAGGGACAACAACATTTACAATCGTTTTATCATTAGTTTTATTTCTTGTTGCTATCATTTATGATGGAATTAGATTTAGAAAGACAAATTCACGTGAAGATACAATAAAACGAGTAAAAAATAACGTAATTGTCTTTATAGTATTTGCATTAATATTTATATTGGTTGGATAAAGAAATATCTTATATTAAGCATAAATGATATAAATCAAAACAACAGCCAAAGTATTCCAAAGTCCATGCGCTACAATAGAAGCCGTTAAGCGTTTGGTCGACAAATACATGATTGTATAAGCAATGGTTGGGATAAGTAAATCTATCCACTCAAACATATTTCGAGGGAGATGGCCGGCTGCAAAGAATATGATGGATAAAATAGCGGCAATAGAAACGGCAAGTTTTGAGCGGTTAAAAATTTCTTTGATGCCACCAATACTTGCCTCAGTATATTTGAAAGGAAAGTATGATAGTTGCTTCTGAATATATCATACAAGGTGAAAATATCCAAAAGAGAACGAAAATTTCGGATAAGTTCATGATATTCACGATATTGGTATTAATTTTTATGAATATATATTCGATGTATCAAAGTACTGAAATGGACAAACGTAATTGGAATATGTTTTTAAATTATTTGGATATATCAAGCTACGCTGAAAACTATGATAGTGCTGTTAATGATAAAAATTTGGAGAAGGAAATATTTTATTTGGCTAGCATTTCAAGAAATATGAATATATGCAGCCGTATTTATATATTGAATAATTATGAGAATGATAAAGATCGACAGAAACATCTTTTGGCATATATTTCTGTAATACAAGAGAATATTTTTGATATGCAAGAAAATTATTTTAACGGTACGATGGACGATGAAATTAAAAGAAAATATTCTAATGATCTTTTTCAATTTATTGGAGCTATAGAAGGAAGAGATATGAAGAATATAAACTATGTTGAAAATTTTGATGAAACAATGAGATCTTTGAGTAATGATCATGTGTATAATGACAACATATTTGTTTTAAAATATTATGAGTTGATTGATAATTAATTACTATGAATTATCCGATAGCAAATGAACTTGGTGGCTATGTAGCTATGCAATATGGCGTGCTCAAGTTACAATTTTCATTAGGCTTATCAGTAATATTTATAACATTTAAATATTACTATCAAAGAAAGGAACGTGTATGACTTCAAAAACGGTATATCTTATTATTATAATTCCTATGATAATTGGTTTGGGAATAACCATATTTATAGGTTCATTGGAATTTATAAGCGTTATATCACTGTCTATTATATTGGTTGGAGAACTTCTTTCACTAATATAAAACGGTATGGTTAAATTCAGAGTTAAGGAGTTATTGTATGTTAAAAAAATTGCTTTTTTCTTAATTATTCTTTTCCAATTGTCAGCATGCAATCCTATGAATAGTAATAATACGCCTGAACTTATTGAAATTGAAGGTTATGAAATTAATGATATAACCAATTCACTAACAAATGTAAATAGCGACTATATTTCTTCAGAATATTTAGATTTGAAGTATAGTGGAGATAAAACATACAATATTGATGTTCAGATATGGGAACGTGGAGAATTATTAGATACGTTTACAGAGGTATCTAATCTGCAGTTGTCTGATTATGACGGTATTTCTTTTGAGCTTGATGAAAGTGATAAAAAACAATATCATATTGCAATAAGTTTTTATCAGAAATCAAATAAAATATCAAGATATTTGAAATTTAATAAAGCACTAACAGAACTCAACTTTGTAGATGTAACTAATATATGGTTAATCAGTCTTTTGGTTTTCTTAGCTTTTGGTGCAATAAATTCAAATCGTTCTGCAAATGTTTTGTGGGTACATTCGGGATTATCACAAAACATTTTTCTGACGTCAAGAAGTAAAATCGTTTGTTTTTCTTTTATTGGTATATCTTGAATTTCTCGTTGATAAGTAGAGTGTACTCTACTTGTAGATGAACCACAATAAGGACATACCAGTGTGTTTTTTGAGGAATATATCTCCATTACTATTTGTTCCTTCTTTATTTTAC
>DDQW01000013.1 GCA_002342805.1 Clostridiales bacterium UBA2432
TATATCTATAATAGTTATGTGTAGTATACACCGTCAGCACCGGAACAACCCTAATTTATGTTGCACAACCTATTAATATTTCAATTTATATACATTTTTGTAATATACAAGACATTCTTAAAAGTAACACATAACCCTACATTAAGTACGAGAAATCTCGTTAATATAAATGTGATTTGGTTTACCAACTATTTGTTTTTCTCTTTCAATTAATTCATATTTTTCTAATCGTTTCAACATGCTAGTTGGTGTACTTCCATCAGTTACTCCAATAACAGTGGCAATCTCATAGTTTCTTACATTGACATATTGCCTACCATTTTTGTCATTCTTACCATTCCGCTTCATTTCTTCGACCAAATAGCCATATAGAATTACATCATTATGGTATAAACGTGGTCTATCACCTGAATTATTGTACTTTGGATTTATTAATAGTTCCGTAGGAATTGTGATTGTACTTCCATATGCTTCAATTAGCTTATCTACATTATCAGCTGATTTGTTCATAAACTACCTCCTCAAGTTTATATAATTGCAATTTATTAAAAATGCCTTGTATATTCATTTCAAAACCCAGGCGTATATTGCGCATAACGGACCACCGGTTTACCACCCACACCCGACTCGGTTAGCAATCGTAGTGTTGGAAATCGTATGTTGAACTAAATCGCTACGCGATAGCTTTTTACCTTTTCTCTAATTACTTTGTATCTTTATACTAATCCTTTCATGTAAACTAAAATGTTACTATTTTTGTTTTGAAAGGAGCTTTTTATGTATCAATCTTATGTTTCACAATTAATTTTTGAAATGGAACTACGTGGTTATAGTCCTCGTACACTCCACTAGTATTCCAAGTATCTTCATCGATTTCTTACGCTTACCAACAAACCTTGGATAGTCAACACTTTTCTAGACAACTTTTTTAAGGTGAAAATTTCGATACTCAACGGGTGTCAAATGATCTAATGATGAATGGATTCTTTGATTGTTGAACCAGTAAACATATTCTGATAGTTCATAGTCCAATTCATCTAAGTTGTCAAAGGTATATTGTCTAACAAATTCTGTCTTAATTATTTTAAAGGTTGCTTCAGCAACAGCATTATCATAAGGACAACCTTTCATACTGAGAGAACGATTGATGACGAAAGTCTCAAGTGTTTCATCAATTATTTTGTTCTTAAATTCATTGCCTCGATCAGTGTGGAAAATATTGATTTTTGATAGATTGTTTTTTACTGAAGCAAATGCACGTGACACCAACTGGGCATCCTTATTTCTACCAGCGCTATAACCGATTATTTCACGATTGAAGAGATCTATAAGGACACATATATAATTCCCAACTGCCTCCAACCCTTACATAGGTTAAATCACTTACCACAACATTTAGATAGTCTTGATCATCAAACTTTCTATCTACTAAATTAGCAACGTTATCTTCATTGCATTTTGCAACATGAAGTTTATATTGGGATACAGTATATGAAGAGACCAATCCCTCCTGCTTCATAATACGGCCAATACGGCGGCGGGAGACTTTTAAACTTTCTTTAGCTAGTTCCTTTTTGATTTTTCGCGTGCCGTAGTTATTGCTGCTTGCTTTAAAATGTCGTTTTCCATTAACAATTGTTGGTTTTGTTTTTTGAGTTTTGCCAGCTCCTGTTGTTCTGGCGTTAAATTATCTTTTTCTTTAAAGGAACCGCTATTGGCTTCTTGGGCAATCCATTTATCAAGGGTTGAATATCCAACATCGTATTCTTTGGTAATTTCGCACTTGCGTTTACCATTTTTATAAAGCTGAACTAACTGGTGTTTGAACTCTGGTGTAAAGGTACGTCTTGGTCTTTTAGACTGGGTCATGGTTGTACTCCTTTAGGTGTATATATTTATGATACATGACCTTAAAATAACTGTCCAGTTAAGTATAACCTATCCAACTTGCCCTGTCTTTGGATGGGGTATTTTTTTGAGTCATCGGATACATCTATAATAGTTATCGGATGAAATTGATCGTAATGTGTCAAAACAGTATTTCTTTCAACTCATTTATTTGATTTTCTAAAGTTTCTTTCTCTTCTCTTTCAGACCTATTAAACATTGATTGTCTCTTTGATTTAGTATCTAAATGACATTCATAGACATCTCCAAGTCCCTTACTAATGAAATATTCTCTGGACTCATATTTAGGTATTGGAACTGTGATTAAAGTACCTTTCTTATTTATCAAGCCTTTTATTTTGTGCAAATCCAACATATTATGTAATCCTCTATCCAATGAGATAAAAAAAGGTAGATAAAAATCACCTTCTCCTCCAATTGCAAACTGTCGTTCTAAAAATCGAGGAATCATAAAATCCCATGCAATATTATCCAAGCGATCAAACAACCTTTCTTGTTTCATGTTTCTAGCTATTTTGTTAAATATTGAAGTTTTTGGATTCTTATCAAAATACTCAAATGCAATAATCGCTTCTCTATCTAGATATACCCCAACTACTTCATTTATATAATTAAAGTAATCTTTCATTTTATTTCTTGCATTACATTTACTTTTGTACTGAATTTTAATCATACCTATTATACTAAGAAGAATATTCCTTTGTAATCTTAAAACATCTTTATTATACCCAAGCATTTCTTTGTTGTTAAACACTAAATCAAGTAAACTCCTTGCGTACTTTCTCGCTTCATTTCTTGAAATCGTATACTCAACTATACCTTTTTCAATATAGTTCTTAGTATTTATACTTTTGAATAATTCAAGACTTTCAATGTTATGTATTATTGCTTCTTCTGAATCCTTATTTATCTCATATCGATGGTTATATATTTGCTTCATGTTCTCAGTTAGATAGAAATTGTAATCATAATTAAAGTCAAATCTAATCAACATATCAATCAAACTATAAACTGAATTACTAGCATCTCCCATCCCTTTTCCTTCAACAAACTTTTCAATGTAGCTTGCAAAATTTGTATCAAAAGCAATAGAATAATCTACTCTGAAGTAAGTTGTCTTATTCGTAATCATTTCAGATAACATTTTCTTCTCAGTAAAATACAAACTAAATGAATCAAAATAAAATGAAAGAAATTCTTTGTTGCTATCAATAACTTTTTTCAGCCTCTTTATTTGGTCAAACTCCCTGTACTCATCTAATGTAACCACAGCTTTATACTTATCTAGATCTCCTCTAAATTGAGTACATGCCACTAGTACATCCGCAGGAGTCCTAGCATGAGTTAGGTCATAGGCTAGTTCACTTAAATACTGATATTCTAAAGACATAAATACCTCCAATAACTAATCAATTTTTTCTGATAACGTTCTCGCAGTTTCCGACGTTCCTTTCTTTTTCACGTCTTAGCAGAAAAAGTGTCGCAAGTCTTGTGACATCGGAAGGAATGTAGAAAAATGTCGTGTTATACGTTCGTGCGTTTTCTATAAATTTCTTTAATTAAATAATTTAAATACATAAAAGCTGAATAGTATTCAAAGTCATCGATAACGCAATTTTCTTCCATATGTTTGATTTCTTTAATTATTTCAGGAACATCTATAAACTGTTTTCTCAATATGCTGGTTAATTTCATGAATAGCTATATTATAATAATTCTTATATCTAGGCGCGGATTCAATTAAATTTAATGCTTTTTCTATATACTTAATTGAGTAAATGGTATCTTCATTTAAAAGGTCTAGATATTCATGAATCATTGAAAATAATGTATCAACGTCATTTCTTATTGATATGTTTTTAATCTGGCGGACTTTCTTCAAGAAATTTTTGCATATTTTCTTTTGCTTTTTTAATATCATATCAAAATACATATTTAAATATCTTTTATGTTTATTAATCAAATCTTCAATAATAATTCTATTCCTAGTCTGATTATCCCATGATCCTTCACTATATTTTCTATAAAAAATCATTGATTCATCATTTGATTTTGTAAAAACATCTTTTCCAATCCAAAATACTGATGATACTAAATTATTGTTTTTATCCCTAGATATTGGATGTCCAATAAGTTCATTTCTTAATTCCCTAATAAATTTTTTTCAGCAGAATTACTATATTGCAATTGAAATATTTGTAATATTTCATCCACTAAATCCTGTTGAACATATAGAATTTGTAATAATGCAGTACAATTAAAAATATAGTCATACATCCCTCTATATGTTTTAAACCGCTCTGAATTACTTTCATTCAGTACAGGCATTGTGTCATAAAAAAGATGCATTACTTCACCATAATAATTATTTCTCTTAGAATCATCAAAATTTAAACGATTCTGTATATATGTATGACTTAACACAATACTATTCCATATTGAGGTTATTACATTAAGTTTATTAATTATAATGTCCATCGTATCCTCCTAGCATGACGTAAAACAGGTGTTGGATAAACCGTTATTGCGGTGGCTTTTCAACTTCTTTTTATTTACTCTCCATTTCGTTATGATAAATATGTCACTATTTTTATCTCGAAAGGAGTTTTTTATGTCTTATGAAAACTATATTAACTTAGCAATCGATGAAATGAACCTTCGTGGTTATTCAATCAGAACTATCGGTTCATATTCTGCCAATCTTCGTAAGTTCTTATTATTTATTAACAAACCAGTTGATGACCTTACAACTGAAGATGTTCGATTTTTTTTACTTGATCTCAAATCTAGGCATCTATCCACAAGTTACATCAATGGTTCTTATTCTGTCTGCCAATTGTTCTTCAAATCTGTTCTTAAAAAACCATTTTCTTTGGACGATATTCCTCGTGTTAAAAATTCCAAGAAACTTCCGGTTGTTCTTTCTAGATTTGAAGTCAGTACCATCCTTGATGTCACTTCTAATATGAAGCACAAAGCAATCTTTCGGAATTATCCTTCGGATAACAGCTTCGCGCCTTTGTTCGTCAGGTTCATTAATGACCGCCTATTCATCCGGCCTTCGTGTCAGCGAAGTTGTTAACCTTAAACTTTCTGATATTGACTCTGAAAATATGCAACTTCTCGTTCGCTCCGGCAAAGGAAACAAAGACCGTTACACACTTCTTTCTAGAAAAACATTATTGTTTCTTAGACAATACTACAAATCCTATCGCCCAACTGATTGGTTATTTTACAGCGGACTTGATAAAACGAGACCTCTTTCTTCCCCAACCGCTCAAAAAGTTTTTAAGGATTCAACGATTAAAGCCAATATCAGTAAATCTGTAACGATACATACCCTTCGTCATTCATTTGCCACTCATCTTCTGATGACGGTGCTAATCTTGTCACTATACAAACCTTACTGGGTCATAAAAACATTAAGACCACTATGGTTTATCTGAATCTGGCACCCGGAAAGATTCTTTCCACGTTAAGTCCTTTTGATATGGAAGTGCCGGATGACAAGTAAAATCCAACGTATTCTTTCAGCTGCAACTGTAGAATACATTAATAACAACCATGTTTCTTTCCAACAAGTCAAAGCATTGAACGCTATTGGTTCATGCAGAACTAAAAACATGGGCACTCACAGTTTATCATGTTCTTGTGGTCATATGAAGACCATCAACAACTCTTGTGGCAACAGGCATTGCCCTGTCTGTGGTTCTTTCAAAAAAGAACTCTGGGTCATGAAACAGCAAGAGTCTTTGCTTCCTTCTCACTATTTTCATTTGGTTTTCACTTTACCGGACACCTTGAATTCCTTTATATATTTCAATCAGAAGGAACTCTATTCCTTAATGTATCAAGCAGCTTCTAAAACTTTACTTGAATTATCTGCTAATAAATTTAGCGTTACCCCAGGTTTTACCTTGGTTCTTCATACTTGGGGACAAAATCTTGGGTATCATCCACATCTCCATTGTATTCTTGCAGGCGGTGGACTATCTCTTGACCAAACCCATTTTAAGACCTTTAAGAAAAAATTCTTCATCCATATCAAAATCTTATCTGCTTTATTCAAGGGCAAATTTCTTCATGGATTCAAAGAATTACTGACTCCGGGTTCTCTTTATTCACCGAATAATCTCCAGAATACGTTAACGTCTTTTCTTGACGATTTATATTCAAAAGATTGGGTTGTCTTTTCGAAGCCTGTTTTTAAATGTGCCGCTCATGTTATTAAGTATCTTGCTAGGTACACACATCGGGTTGCAATTTCGGATCACCGTATTATTTCAGTTACCGATACATAGGTCTCTTTCAATTATCTTGACAATCGTGACGGCAAGAAGAAATCTCTAACTTTGTCTCAAGAAGAATTTGTCCATCGATTCTTGATGCATATATTACCTTATAAGTTCGTAAAAATTAGACATTATGGTTTTCTTTCCAATCGCTTTAGATCAGAAAAGGTTGCTTTATGCCGAAAGCTTATTGCAAGACAAAAGGGAGTGAAATTAATATTTCCCAAACTTCCGGATAAGTTAACACTTCTTGAGTCATTAATAGGCAAAGAAAACTTGTGTTGTCCTAAATGTGGAAGATATTTCACCTATAATCATGAGGTTTGTTTAACATAAACCCGTTAACCTCATATTTTTCAAAAGCCTCTTAATTGGGGAGGGGGAAGTTATGTCCAAAATCATGGAATCATAACTTTTGATCTCACTTTTCGAGAAAACCTTTTAATAAAATATAATTTTTTGTGATGGTTGCTTACATACTCTTTCCTAGACATCCGCGGCTTCGTCCAACACAATGTCTCTCGTCATCAGCTCTACCTTATTGGTAGGGCTTTTTCTTTGATGATGACGGATACATTTCTAATAGTTAGATGAAGTTCCCAAAGAAGTCATCCGAAATGTTAATATGGTTAGTTAGCAACCTAACTCTTCGATATTTATCAACAAAGTTTATGTAGCGTTCAAAATCAATCTGAACTGTTCTCGAATACACTACGTTCTCAGAATCACCATACTTCTCAAAAATAACAATATCAATAAATTCTGACTCTGTATCAGAATCGATTCTATGATTCGTCAGATATAACTTCATCTCTTTATATCCGCTCTTCTCAGAGGGAATGATTCTAAAATTCCTATAGGAAAAATGATTGCTCTCATTTATAGCATTAATCATATCACCCCTAAACTCTGTATTATATAGTTTATTATTATACAGATTGATGCTTTTCTGCATATTTAGAAATGAGTAAGGGATATTGTACTTAGTTACATACTTATAATAATAGCCTTCTGATTGTATGAATGTATTTATCATATTCTTAAATGCATTCTCAGAAAAATCTATCCCAGTTATTCTACGAATCTCATTGTACAAAATAACAGGGAAAAGCTTTATCAAAGCAACAATTTCATTACGTCGATTCTTATTTGAATGCTTTTTGGTACCACCAAACTTTGCAGGATTAGCTAAAGGGCAATCATCATAATTCTCTTGAATATAATCAGCTAAACCTTCTACATTATATTTAATATGTTTGGCATGTAATGGCATCTTATTCTTATTCTCATCTAAAGTTCTATCAACATATAAGTTGACAATAATAATTGGATTCTTACACGCAGGACAAATCCCATAGTATTTCATTTCACCACTCGAACTATTATAGTAGGGTGAAGTCTTTCGAGTATGCCTTTCATAATTCCTGACATTCAAATTAATTGCTTTATCTTCGGTTTTATCAACCTGAAATATATCCATTTTTCTCCTCTTTCCATTTCGAAACCATCTTTGGGAATTTTATCTAACTTACATGTTTAAGCGATGTGCCAATACAATATTTATTTGCCTTGTTAGCGCATGTCGTTAATAAACGTATTACCTCTTATTATGCATCTTCTTACATTTTTTCCCTTTTACTAATTTTATCCAAGCATGCAAACAAAACCAATAACCTTTCACTGGTTTTAATCTGATGTTTTTATATTAATTCTATTGTTCATATTTTGAACTCGATTTATTATTGAAGTGTCTCTCCTATATTGAGCCTCTTTCTCTATAAAGAGTAGCATTCTTTTTTTCTCCCATCAATTTTTATATCCTCATCATTTATACTATAGTAGAATTTTAATCCAGTCAAGATGAAATATAAGAAACCAATTGTTAGCTAACCTTTGGCATATAATTACTTGAACTCTGTCGACAAATCTACGAGTTGCTCTGTTAAATGCCTTTCAAAAAGACGAATTGCTTCTTCCCTACTCGTTGAAGGGCCGGTTAAAATCAATCCATCTTTATAAGACCAAGAACCTTCTTCATGAATCAAAATAGTAACTTCTTGAAGTGAATCATCTAGATAAATCGCCCCATACGTGCTCATGTCTGTTGCCTCATTGATTCTACCAACAAGTGAATCAAGATTATTTAATCGAATGTCGACCTGTTCAATTTTAGTGTCATCAATTATAATATTACCTACGAATCTTGAACGTCCTATCAACGAATTATATTTATACCCATCCAAGTGAAAAGTAACACTAGAATTCTCCTCTGGCATATCATATTGTAACTTCACCAGATGAATATCTTCTTCGACCTTTCTTGGAAAGACATAAATGCCTATTCCAACGCTCATCAATATTATCAGTATCATTAACTTCTTCATATGTGGTCCTCAACTTTCTTCATTAAAATATTGATAAAGTTCTGGGCGCACGCTCTGACGTAAATAACTATCTGTAAGGATTTTATGGTCAGCTAATAGTTACCCTCCCGCTAAAAAACCGACTAATTGCGATTTACTAATACACCTATTTGATTCATTGTCCGTATAATATACTCATCCGCATTATTATCCTTCAAAATAACATAGTCTGAACGGCCATTCCCACCAAATTGAGCCGAATCGATTTTCGTTTCTACTGATATATCTTCATTCTTTAGGTCAATTTGAAATAACCTTGTTTTATTTCCTTTAAGTTCATAAATCAATTCAGCATCTGAATCAAATTGTAAATTCATATGATCAAACGCTGATAGCTCCAGTACAACTTCAAATTTACGTTTGTCATTTGAATAATTGGTTAATTCAAATTCCATATTAAATTCACTAAGCCTACCGTCGTTATAGGAATAACTGTATATACACTCTTCCTGTAATACAATTGACTCTAGATTATCCGACTTGCCAAGCTGATATTGAACAATATTACTGTGCGCAAAATACATTATAGTAACAAATACTACATATAGCCAAAAGTGTTGTTTACTACGAATTATTAGTTCATCTTGAACAAATTTGTCTCTTATAAAATAGGTAACAAAAATAAAGACTAAAAATACAAATATAGAAATATGTAAGCCTTGATATCCATCCGTCCATGCTGGAATACTGATGGCTTCAAAAATAAGATCTCCTATAGCTCTACTATGAGCTGTTTCAACCATTGCCTAAAAGAAGAATGCCTCCAAAAAAATTGGAGTATACTTCAATAAAAAGTTTTTCATAATATCCTCTTTCCAAAAAATCAAACATTGACAACTGTACAACATAGTAAATGATTAATTTATCTATATTGGCAACAAAGTGACAAGCAAATGGCTCAACTAATCAGCTCATTTTTTTGCAATTACTACAACTGCAATAATTTCATGAGTAGTGCCACATTTATCATTAAACCTGTAGATCTTATCCTCAATTGTAACTTCGGTAAATATCTCGAATAACTCTTTTAATTCTTCCACTGACGTATAATAATGAGGAATTCCGTCTTCCCCTGGTCTTCCGCCAGCATATGTATCCGGTGCAATCTCATCGCCAATACCATATGTTATATCGTCCTTAGTTACAAAATCCGTAAAAAATATTCCGCCTTCTCGTAATACCCGATACGCTTCTTGAATCCCTTTAGCAATTTCTTCTCGAACTCCATGCCCTTGAACCCAAACACATAATATTCCATCTAGTGTATCTGAATCTAGACTTAGATTATACATGTCTTGAATGCTATAACTCACATTACTCAAGCCGGACTTTTCAATTAATTCTTGCGTCATTTTTACTCCTGTTTCAGAAATGTCACATGCATGAACAATAAATCCTCGATCAGCCAATAATAATGCGTGACGACCTGTTCCACAACCTAAATCCAATATATTCTTTAACCCATTCTTCCTAAAGATATCCGCTGCTTGTATTACTGTATCTAACACGTCAAGTTGGACTCGTCCCTGTTTTGTATAAATCCTCTCCCAACTTCCATCCATATTCATTCTCCTTCGACAAAGCTTAAAACCTATAGTCTAATAATTATGTGGTGAAATTTATTACTATTTGCACAAACAGTTATTTTTTGAAGTCCATATATACTAATGGGGTCACCGTCTACACATCAAGGAATCGTTTGAAGTCGATTATATAACGGAATATCCAACTGATGACATCCCTATTTCGTTACAAATCTATAATATCACCACTGATAATAGCCCGAAACAAATCAGTGTGAATTTTCTGATTTTTTGTTAACAGATTCTGACACATTTGCTGAGCGAAGAATTAACGTAGCGAAGCTTGCTTCTGTCTTTCTTTAAGTCATTCCCTTCTTCATTTCAACGTAGTTTTCATTCAATATTTAGAAGAAATTGTTTGTTTTTCAGCTAATCGACTTATATATTTTTCACTATTACCACGACTTCGTTCAACACGATATAACCGATAACTTGCCCTGTCTTTGGATGGAGTATTTTTTGAGTCATCGGATATATCTATAATAGTTAGTTGAAGTAATAATTCGTCAGCTTAATTTCATTAGTTTTTTTGCCTCACTTAGCAAAATAGCAGATCTATCTTTAAGAAACTGTTCATAATCGTCATGAAACATATCGATTGGACATAATGCACCATCCAGTATCTTCTTAATATTTTCATGATCATCAGGCATCAATGACCTATAAACTGAAGGTTTTTTGTCATTAATCAAGTTATTTACTTGTCTTGATAGAAAGCAAAAATTTGCT
The DNA here is from genome assembly GCA_002342805.1 of Clostridiales bacterium UBA2432. Lineage (GTDB taxonomy): Bacteria > Bacillota > Clostridia > Lachnospirales > Vallitaleaceae > UBA1351. The sequence continues at coordinate 10,936 of DDQW01000013.1, forward strand.
AGACAATTGTATTTATTTTTGCCAAATCCTTCTGATATTAAGTAGTTTTTTGGATATATATGATGAAATTCTTTTCTATTACATTCCCTCAATACAGGTTCTAACTGAATATTACTTCCGTCAGTAAAATTTCTAGGAGTAGAATTAGCTAACATCAATATTAACGTTTTACTATTAACATTTCCAACCGAAAAGTTATTATCAGTAAAAAACGAATAGTCTAAATCTATATTGATTTCGGAGAGAATATTTTGCTTACCTCTCTTAAGTAATTTGATTTCAGGCAAGTCTTTATCAAGTTGATTTAAGCTTTTACTAAATCTTCTAGAAAAAAATACCCTCCACATATAAATCATTAATGCGGAATGTTGCTCTGTAGTAGGTATAATTGCCTGTGACTTTTCAGTAGCGAAAAAGACTGACAAAGGTATCATTATGGTCTTAAATGGCAGTATCTTTATTGAGTATGCTTTAAGATTAGCCTTTATATAATCTACTGCTCCTAAGATTCCATTCCTTATTTCATTAAAACGCTCTCGAACTTCAGCACCAGATAAATTGATTATGGTTGCAGGCTTAGCATCTCCTACTATAATCGCCGCGCAGCATCTCAAAAGCAAATCAGTATCACTACCTAAATCACTAAATCCATACGATTCTAATTCCTCTTCCAATTCCTCGAATTTTGCTTGTAAATCAAAATCTTCGCTCCAGCTCCAAGCTGAAAGTAATTGGAATGTATTCAGTTCTACACCTAGACGATTTATGCGTTCGAATACAATTGCCACACTAGCCCTATCATCTGTCTTAAATGTTTGTACAGGAATGTGTGCCGTGGTAAACTTCTGATACAATTCATCCACTTTATCACCTATGCTATCGTCCATTTCTTTTAGAAATTTTCTATATTCTGGTGGATTGAACAAAATTCTCAAGGGAAAATGTTTATTAGAGTCATAATCATCATCAGAAATATACATAAATTGTGACTCTTGCATTGTTTCATCACTAGTTAAATCATAATATATATTGAAAATACTATCATCTTCACCTTCTTTGGGTTCGAAAATATTCTGAAAAACTCCGAATATGGAAGTCATACGCTGTTGCCCATCAAGTATATAGTCTATTGGATACTCCTCTGGCTGCTCTGGAAGCTCATAAGGTCCTAACATCCTTTCTGTTTTTAATGCAGTTTTTGTCCTCCAAATAAGTACTGATCCAAATGGATATCCTTTATAAATTGAATCCATTAGATGAGCAACCCTTTCACCATCCCATACAAAACCTCTTTGAAATGCAGGAATTCTTATATTCCCCTTCCTTATTTCTTCGATTACCTCATTGATAAATAGCGTTTCACTCATTTTTTTCTCCTCCTATATCAGAATTTTATTTCAGCTATCGGTATGGCTTCACGACGTCCTGGCCCCTTAGGGGATTCCGCTCATGCCCTATTAAGTGCTAATGCGAGTACTAGCGCGATGTGCGTTTAGACTTTGGAATATACGTCGCGCACGGAAATACATTGTTGAACTGAATCGCTACGCGATAGCTTTTTACCTTTTCTCTAATTACTTTGTATCTTTATACTAATCCTTTCATGTAAACTAAGATGTTACTATTTTTAGTTTTGAAAGGAGCTTTTTATGTACCAATCTTATGTTTCACAATTAATTTTTGAAATGGAATTACGTGGTTATAGTCCTCGTACAATCCACTCGTATTCCAAGTATCTTCATCGATTTCTTACGCTTACCAACAAACCTGTTTCAGATATTAACGAGGAAAATCTGCGACAATATCTACACGCACTTGTCTGTCGTAAAGTATCCACATCTTACGTTAACAGCGCTATTCTTCAACACAACTTTTTTCACACCGGTTTTGAAACGTCCTTTTAACATGCATGATTTTCCTCGTGTCAAAAATTCGAAAAAGTTATCCTCTGTTTTTAATGGTGAATTTTTAGAAAGACTTAAGAATCTTTATTCGTCAGGTGATTTTCCGACTGCCAATGAAAAAAATCCTCTTAGTTCTCCTGATACGTTTCAGTCTTTTCTTGACTCTTTATATGATAAAGACTGGATTGTCTTTTTAAAAGTAGGTTGTATACACGAGCAGTAACCGTAGGTTATGACCAGTGCCATTTTTAAGTGTGCTGACCATGTGATTAAATATCTGGGGCGTTACACACATCGTGTTGCTATTTCAGATTTCAGGATTAAAAGAATCTCTAGTAATGAAGTTTCCTTTTCTTACCACGACAGCAAAGATGGCGGTAAACAAAAGATAATGACACTGAGCTATCATGAGTTTATGCGACGTTTTCTTCTGCATGTATTACCGCATAAGTTTGTGAAGATTCGCCATTATGGTTTTCTATCGAATCGTTTTCGTTCATCAAAGGTAGCGCTTTGCCGTAAACTTATTGCTAAACAAGGCGGTCTTGTTCTTAACGTCCTACCACTGCTTGATAAAGTTCGTTTATTAGAAAAACTTATCGGTAAAGAAAAACTTTGCTGCCCTAAATGCGGCCGATACTTCACTTATAATCATGAAGTTAATCTTAATTAGGTGATTACTTAATTTCACAACATCAAATATTGGCCTCTTTTTTGGGGAGGGGGAAGTTCTGTCATGATTTAAAATTTCTTGAAATACAGCTGGATTTTCATCCAGAACAAGAAGATTTAGTTAGTTTTCAAGCTAATCGACTTACATACTTTTCACTAGTACCGCGACTTCGTTCAACACGATATAACCGATAACTTGCCCTGTCTTTGGATGAGGTATTTTTTTGAGTCATCGGATATATCTATAATAGTTATACGCAGTTAAATATGACTATTCACAGCAAACTTTGCTAAAAGAACCACCAAATATCGATAATTCTACATAACCTCGATTAATTTCAAAAGTATATTCTTCATCAGATTTGCCTATT
>DDQW01000012.1 GCA_002342805.1 Clostridiales bacterium UBA2432
TCGTGTTGCTATTTCAGATTTCAGGATTAAAAGTATCTCTTATAATGAAGTTTCCTTTTCTTGCCACGACAACAAAGATGGCGGTAAAGAAAAGCTTTGTTGCCCTAAATGCGGCCGATACTTCACTTATAATCACGAAGTTAACCTTAATTAGGTGATTACTTAATTTCACAACATCAAATATTGGCCTCTTTGTTGGGGAGGGGGAAGTTCTGTCTTTCTTTAAGTAATTCTTCATTTCAACCTAGTTTTTATTCAATATTTAGAAGAAATCGTTTGTCTTCCAGCTAATCGACTTACATACTTTTCACTAGTACCGCGACTTCGTTCAACACGATATAACCGATAACTTGCCCTGTCTTTGGATGGGGTATTTTTTTGAGTCATCGGATATATCTATAATAGTTATATGAAGCCCTCAACGGAAACTGCCATCTACTTGAATTTAAATACTTTTATAATACCTGTAATGAACTAATCTAATACCACCTTTGAGCTTTCCATTTAGTGCATATATCAATTACAAATAACTACTTAAAATTAAAATAGAAACTATTTTTTTCTTTCAATTTTACCTTTGCTACTTTTGCGTCAAAGGGCCCATAATTAAAATTTTCTCTTAACTCATCATGTAATTGTTCTAAAATATCTTCTGGAATTACTACAGATGAATCATTAAATATTTCCGCTCCCGTATATTTAATAATAACCTGTCGTCCATTTGCATTCGTACAAAAACCTTTGAATATAAGTGTGTATGGGTGTTTCTTACTGAAAGATATTGATTCAAAATAAAAGGAAAAATCATACATTATCAAACTCACTCCTTTAATAGTTTTACATATATTGACTTGTTACAATTTATATCCTGTATCCATTTACTGTGACAATAAACAAATTGTAAAAATAGATACATGTTTTAAGTAGTTGATGGTTTCATATAACGTTCCGCGTATGGACGACGTGGACATCCTCCGATTTCATGTCCATGTTGATCATACGCTGTTGAACTAAATCGCTACGCGATAGCTTTTTTACCTTTTCTCTAATTACTATGTATCTTTATACTAATCCTTTCATATAAACTAAGGTGTTACTATTTTTAGTTTTGAAAGGAGCTTTTTATGTACCAATCTTATGTTTCACAATTAATTTTTGAAATGGAATTACGTGGTTATAGTCCTCGTACACTCCACTCGTATTCCAAGTATCTTCATCGATTTCTTACGCTTACCAACAAACCTGTTTCAGATATTACTGAGGAAGATCTGCGTCTATATATACATTCACTTGTCTGTCGTAAAGTATCCACCTCTTACGTTAAAAGCGGCTATTCTTCAACACAACTTTTTTTACCCATGTTCTGAAACGTCCTTTTAACATGCAAGATATTCCTCGTGTCAAAAATTCGAAAAAATTACCTTCTGTTTTGTCCTTTTCAGAAATCACATCTATTCTTGATGCAACAACAAATCTAAAACATAAAGCCATTTTTCGGAATTATCCTTCGGATAACGACTTCGTCGCCCTTGTTCGGCGGGTTCTTTCATGACAGCTTATTCTGCCGGTCTGAGAGTTAGTGAAGTTCTTGCGCTTAAAGTCTCAGATATTCATTCTGAAAATATGCAAATCCATGTTCGTTCCGGTAAAGGTGACAAAGATCGCTATACTTTGTTATCAGAAAAAACACTTTTATTTCTTAGACAATATTTTAAGGAATATCGTCCCAATGATTGGCTCTTTTATTCAGCTCGTGACAAGTCTAGAGCTTTGCATACAAGAACGGCTCAAGTCACTTTTAATGCATCTAAGAAAAAAGCGGGTATTATTAAACCTGCAACCTTCCATTCGCTTCGAACTTCTTTTGCTACGCATTTACTTATCAAAGGCACCGATTTATTTACCATCAAAACCTTGTTAGGTCATTCAAGTATTAAAACCACTCGGAATTATTCCTACGGAATAATGGCTACGCCACCCTTGTTCGTCGGGTTCTTTTATGATCCACCTTCATCTTGCGCCTTCAAAAGTACTTTCTGTTTCTAGTCCTTGACTTTTGATGCGTAAAATCCAAGCTGTTCTGTCTTATACTGCAATGGATTATATCAGTCCAAACCATACCTCTTATCAACATTCTCTACGTGAACTTATTTACTTCAATCAAAAACTTTTATATAACTTGATGTATGATGCCACGTCAAAAACTTTGATTGACTTATCCAAAGATAAACTTGGTGTTATTCCCAGATTTTCATTGGTGCTTCATACATGGAGTCAGACGATGCTTTTTCATCTAGGTTGCATAGGCGAGCAGTAACCGTAGGTTACGACCAGCCCACATTTGCATTGTATCTTTGTTGGAAGTGGTTTGTCTAAAGGCCAGTCTCACTTTAAGTCATTCAAGAAGAAATTTTTCATTCATGTGAACATCTTATCCGCCGTTTTTAAAGGTAAATTTTTAGAAGGACTTAAGAAGCTTTATTCGTCAGGTGAATTCAAGCCCGCCTCACAAACAAGTCCTCTTAGTTCTTCTGATACGTTTCAGTCTTTTCTTGACTCTTTATATGATAAAAACTGGATCGTCTTCTCTAAAAGCGTTTTTAAGTGCGCTGACCATGTGATTAAATATCTGGGGCGTTACACACATCGTGTTGCTATTTCAGATTTCAGGATTAAAAGTATCTCTAATAATGAAGTTTCCTTTTCTTACCACGACAACAAAGATAGCGGTAAACAAAAGATAATGACACTGAGCTATCATGAGTTTATGCGACGTTTTCTTCTGCATGTATTACCACATAAATTTATAAAGATTCGCCACTATGGTTTTCTATCGAATCGTTTTCGTTCATCAAAGGTAGCACTTTGCCGTAAACTTATTGCTAAACAAGGCGGTCTTGTTCTTAGCGTCCCACCAAAGCTTGATAAAGTTCGTTTATTAGAAAAACTTATCGGTAAAGAAAAACTTTGTTGCCCTAAATGCGGCCGATACTTCACTTATAATCATGAAGTTAATCTTAATTAGGTG
>DDQW01000011.1 GCA_002342805.1 Clostridiales bacterium UBA2432
GATATATCTATAATAGTTATACGAAGCTATCAACGGAAGCTCTAGTATACCTGTAAGTGATGCTCTTTACTATGCTCCAAGCCATTATCATCCTTCCATGTTGTCGTTACAGTAACCTTTGGTGGCGTTTCCATAACAACCATGACAATCTCTTCATAACTCTTACCTGGTTCTAGTACTTCAAATGGTGATTTTCTTTTCATAAAAATACGTTCCTGCTCTTTAGGTGCAGTAAAATTAACATTGTATGCATTCGCACCACCTGAATTCCAAATCTTAATCCTATACTCCTTATTAGACATCTTATAAATCCTTGCTTCCACTAAAGTACTCTCTTCTTGTTCCTTTTTCTTTTCTATCTCTTCTATCTGATATCTTTTTATCTGTTCTTCCAAATGATTAATGCGTTCTTGATTCGCAGTGGACTTTCTAGAATTAAAATAGGATAGTATTGATAGACCTATAGCAATTGTTGGAAATCCATACTTCACGATGTCAATTAGTACTTCCCGTATAATACTCCAATCACCCATAATCGCACCTCTATTAAAACTTTTTAAACATTTTTTTCAGTTCCTTCTCGACTTCTGAAAAAGCTTCTTTCTCCAAATCCTCCATATTAGCATCAATCAAGCCGGAATTGTTCTCAAAAAGTTGAGCCTTTGAAAATACAGCCCCACAATCAGAACACTTATACTCCGTACTATCATTCGATTCAGTGACGTTAATATCTTTGCCATCAACCCTAGAAAATTGGTCATTCGCACATACACAACATCTAAGTGAAACCTGTCTTGATAAATCCTTCATATCGTCTCCTTCTTTTTGCACTAGTTGATAGGTCGGGTAAGTCAGAGGGATTACTCCCTCGTTCTCCCCTAAGAACCGTACGTGAGACTTTCACCTCATACGGCTCAGGCTATCTATAATTAACCCTTTACGGGTCAACAAGCAACTCGTCGTTTCCTATAGTATGCATCATATTCCTTTAAATAAGGATTCGCTTCAAATTTTATCAGCACATGTCGCTTGATTTTTGTATCACTTGCAAATACTAGCTTTACTTTATCTGTCTTGAATATCCAATCTCTTGTATCCTCTTGATGAAAATACCGTTCTTTCCTCCAATGCTTCGATTTCATGCTGTGTCTGTGTTTCGCCCATTTCCACAAGCTGTAGAACACATATTTATCTATGGTCTGAAATGCTTTCTTTGCACACGAAGTTCTGTGGTAATTGCACCAACCTCGAATCACTGGATTGAGTTGCTTTATCAGAATCTCCTGTTTTTGCATCAGATTCTTTCGCACGATTTTTCCAATCTTTTGGCAAATATTCTTTACTGATTTCTTTGAAGGTGCTATGATAAACTTAGTTTTGAACTTCCTGAAATTCCACCCCAAGAAGTCAAATCCTTTGATGTCTTCTTTTACTTGATGCAATATTTCTTCATTGTTTGCCGTTATGATAAAATCATCTGCATAAATGATGGTGTGAATTTTATGGATATCTACTTTCCTTGAAATATTCCCATTTGCATTCATGCTATACTTCTTGGCCAGCATTTCTGCTATTCCATTCAGTGTTATGTTTGCAAGTATTGGCGATATAATTCCACCTTATGTAGAGATAAACGTTATGCCGAGATACAACCTTGTAAGTTAGTATTGAACAACATCTTTATTCGCTAAACTCGGCATAATAATTTCACATTACAGAGATTTATTAACCAAAATAAGTATAAAAATAGCCTGTAAAACTGCTAAACAAGGATTAAGTTTGGGGATTTTTGATGATATCTATGATATTTATCAAATTTAAGTGCCTAAACATGAATGTATTATGCCGAGATAATTGTGTGTGTGTTGTCTATTTGCAACGAAAATCAGGTTTAACTCGGCATAATATCTATCTCTACATAAGGCGGCTTATGCCGAGCTCGGCATAAGCCTCCTTGTGGTGTTCCTTCTCTTGTTGGATACAAGTCTTTCTTATGCATAAATCCTGCTTTTAAAAATTCTTTTAGAATTCCCTTGTTCATGGGGATGTTTTTCAGCATCCACTCATGAGATATATGGTCAAAACATCCTTTGATGTCTCCTTCTAAAATCCACTGTCCACTTGTTTTCCTACCTAGACATTTGTATAGATACTCTTGCGCATCATGACAGCTTCTGAATTTTCTAAACCCAAAAGCCTTCGTCGACAAAATGCTCTCTGCCACCGGATCTAGGGATAGTGCATGTAATGCTTGCATACATCGGTCAGTCATGGTTGGTATTCCCAAGGGACGTTGGTTTCCATTCGCTTTCTTTATATATGTCCGCCTTAACGGCTTGGCTTTGTATCCTTTATTGCTCAGTTGGATTGCACCTTGATATTTCTGAGAATCTTTTCTCCATATGTCGCCATCGACTCCGGGTGTCTTTTTCCCTTTATTGCCCATAACCTTTTTCACTGCCAATAGTTTTGCATAATATGATTTTACCAGCAAGTATTGTAGGATTTTCACTTGATTGAACCTTCCTTCTCTCGCTGCTTTTGCTATCCGTGACTGAAGTCTATTCACTTTAGTTTCTACTACAGTTCAGTTGATTTGTCGCCATTTCAAACCATTGTCTACAGATGCCCGCTTTTCGCTTTTTGGCTTTTCTATATTCATAAAGTTTCAGTCCTTTCATCGCTTTGATAACCACACATGAAGTCTGCATCCTTTCGGATTAGAGCAAATGTTGAACTCCTATCCGGTTCATTACTCGCCGGCCTTCGCTTTCTCATGTTTTCCTTTACCCACTGAATGTTGTACTTTCCTTACGAAAAGCCTACCTCACGGAATTCATTGGGCTTACCCAGTTCCATACATTAACCAATTCATATCACCTTAGATTCCATCTTTACTCCGGAGACTTGTATCCACTTGTCCAACAATACGAAAAGTTATTGGACTCATCTCCCACCTTTTGGTCACAGCGTATCAGCCTTATTTCGCTATTCACGTTTAACGAAGCTTGCAATGGTTCATTTAATTTAATCATAGTGATATATTTACCCTGACAGTCCATCCGCTTTAGGCTGGCAGATTTCCCATGTTGTCCCTACGGCTTAGCACCCCATCGTTACCAATGACGCACCCATAGGTAGAGTTTCACCAAGTGGATAGCGAAGTCCAAAGGTCTTTCGACTTAGACAGCTTAATATATGGCTTACCACTTTTATTTCAAGTGCTGGTCGCACTTTCGTATAACGTTCTCGCAATTGCCGTCGTGGTCATCATCGCAGTCTGTGCATGATGGCAATTGTTGTGTTAGATATTGCCCTACCTATCCGAGAAACGAAACCACGGACGGCGTAGTGACGACTCAAATGACAACTTCAAACTCAATTACAAATTTCAATTTAACGGGCTGACGCTAAATAATATTAGCTCAGACTTCAATATTAAATTGCCATAACTACCACTAATAAACAAACCACATTATAAAAAGTAATTATCTACTTCTTTTTCAAGTGATGACATTGCACCACGAAAACTATCCATTTCATTATCAGTTATTTCAGAAGCATGACAATCAGATCTCAAATTATTAATTATTGTAAAATATGACATAATAACTTGTCTAGATTTTGAAAATAGATTTTTAAAACACTGTCCCCAATTCTTTTCAATCATCTTACCCAATTGACTAAAATATATTTCACATTTATCTGTATTAAATAAATCAGTGTAAGTCAAATGAGAATACTTGTCCTTTAAAATCTGACGCATACTTTCTAACACTTTTTGTTTTGCAGCACCACCATAATTTGCTTTCAACTGGTTTTTAACAATTATTCTTAATTTAGGTTCAATACGATTTCGACGCTCAGAAATTTCAGCCCATTTCTCATCAGTAGATAGACATAATTTTTTATACGAAAATTTACGTGAAAGATAATTCTTTAGTATTTCAATTCTAAAATCTAATACATTTTTATTATTTTCAATTATTCCATAACCAACTAAATGTGATATCAGTAAAGGATTTTGATTTAAAATATCTTCAGCTGATAAATTTTCAAGGGCCAACTCTTCTAAAAATTTATTTTCTTCCGGATAGTAGTCAATTAATACCGTTAGTATGAATTGACAGTAATTATCTGCTGAATTTTGAACGAATGTAGGCATAACTTTATTATATATCGCATTTTTAATCTCAACAGGCTTTGACATTCTATTATCTAGAACATATTTATTCACAGCACTACAAAAATGTCTTATCAAATATGGATGACCACCAAAATCTTGTGTTAAACTTGCACAAACTATATCATTAAATGATAATCCCATATATCCTCCGAGCTTATTAACCATTTCTTTTGTGTTTTCAACATCAAATGGGGCAATATAGCTATCCGATTTAAGCTGATTGTATAATGGATTGGGGTGTCCATTAAAAGACACAGTTTCAATCGCTGAAGGGTTAGTTCCCGCAATAATAAATGTAAATTTATTTCCCATTTTATGAAAATTACTTCTTATAGTCTGCCAAAACTTTACAAAATCATGTCCCGTTTTCCAATTTTCATTTAATGATAACTCTGGAGTTATTTGTTCAATTTCATCAAATAATAATAATATATCATTTGATGCACGCTTGCTAATCAATTGTAAATCTTCATTAAACAATCGATTGGCATTTTCTTCAGTATACAATTCAATAGTATTCTCTAATTCTTTATCTATCAAAGAGTAAATCTTCTTAATAATAACAAATAATGATTTATTCCATGAATAATGATATAAATCTTGACAATCTAAAAATATACACAATGAATCTGTTATATTTAATGCTCTTTCTATAGCTTGTAAAATCGAAGTTTTTCCACTTCTCCGCAGTCCAAAAACACCAGAGTTTTCAGCACTATTATGTCTATTAATTAATTCATGAATATATTCACGTCTACCAAAAAAATAAATATCCTTCTTTAAAGGTGATTCAAATGCAAATAGATCCCTATCATAAAAATGTGTTCTAAATCTATGTGTTATAAGATCTGTTTGATCACTAATTGACAGTTCTGAAAAGGTAAAAGGTATTATTACCTGCATCTCCACATCATGTTTTAATATATCATGTATTTTTTCTACTACAGAACAATCTTTACTAACAATAATACTACATATCTTATCTATTCTAAATTTCTGTTCATTCCTTTTGTAGATTTCAGATATTGCATCCAATGTTCTTGGCTCAAATGAATCATAATCACTGAAAACAATAGTTATTTCTCTTGTTAAATTAAATTGTTCACCAAAAAAATCCGTTGGCTTAACTAAACAATAACGATAATCACTTGTTTTTCCCAAATGTAATGTAGAACCACCATTAGTTATATAAAAAGTCTTACTTAAAACAGAAATAATTTTTCTCTCCTCAACAGAAAAATGATCGCCTTTAAACATTGGGTTAATACCTGCTGTTGTCTTCTGCTTTTTCATAGAATTAGTTCTATTCAATTCATCAATTTTTTTATATGTTTTATAGATAGAAATAGCTTGAAATTTATCACCTTTTTTTATATTTTCAAACTCTACTAAATCACCTTCATATAATGAATCAATCTTGCAATTAATAAGTTGCGAATAGTGAAAAAAATAATCTATCTTGTCATTCCCCACAATAAAACCATATCCATTATGTTTTTTTATATATGTTATATTACCTTTCATCAGTACATCTCCTCGTATTTAACTCTTCTATGAAATTTGCTAAAAATACTTTTGCATCAATGAATCATATAGATTCTGTATTTCATCCAATGACTTTTGAACTTCTGATTTTAATCTATCAACCTGTTGGACGAATTCGCCAAACTGATTTTGTAACTCTATTTCTTGATATATAACTTCTAATTGTATCAAAGTACCAACATTTAAACCGGGTTGTGCTACTCCTGACGCTAAGCGATTAAGATTCATCTCTCGTAACATGATGTACAACCAAATCTGATTCCACCCAATTAATGATTTTGTAACGATAGCATGCTCTGTTGCATTAAACTTACCAGTTGCTAACTGAACGTTTCCACATAAAGCACCTTGTCTACCTATTAACGGGATATCACCTTCATGAGTATAATCATCAACATACCCTCTTATCCCATTTCCACCATAACATGGAAATAGTCCTTCTTCATATATTTCATTAATGTCTGCTGCCTTTTTATTCTTCCCCACTTTCATATTACATGCTTTACCTAATTCAATCACAGGTAACTTTTTTGTATTTTAAATCGGGATTTAATGAGGGTATCTAGTTCTTCAAGTTGTGCCTTTCTTTTAACTATAATTTCGTTTACAATGTCAAGCCGCTCTGCTATGTTAACCTGTTCCTCTTTAGGTATAAGAGGTATCATAACATTTCGAACCATTGTACTGTTAAGATTATTTACAACTCCACCTACCGCCAATTGCTTAAACTTATTATAGGTCGTTGGCGAACTAAGAAAGTAATATAAGAAGCCTTTATCGAATAGTTCTTCATTATCTCTTAGAACCAACCATCATGAATACACCCGTCAATCTTAAGTATGTAAAGTCTACCAAAACTCATGGAGTTTGACAGTAGGAAGTCTCCTGATTGTACGTATCTTGATTTCTTCATGCCCTCTGGTATAATTTTTTTGTCTTTGTTATATACACCGAATCATCTGTGTCACCATTTTTAATCCAATTTATCCCATTATCATCTTCAGTGATAAATTTGCTTATTGGTCTTGGTGACCCACCTCTTTCAACAACACAGACATCTCCAATCTTTTTATATGTCCAATTCTTCTCCATAATCATACCTACAAATCAAAATTTAACAGTCATATTATATTTACCAAGTACCAGCACTACATGGAAGTAGTGCGAAAATTACACAGTAGGGGTTCATCTAACGTTCCGGCTGTTCCCGGCGCGCGCATTATCCTTGTTCCTGTACATGTTGGGAATTGGCGTGTTGAACGAAATCGCTACGCGATAGCTTTTTACCTTTTCTCTAATTACTTTGTATCTTTATTCTAATCCTTTCATGTAAACTTAGATGTTACTATTTTTTGTTTTGAAAGGAGCTTTTTATGTATCAATCTTATGTTTCACAATTAATTTTTGAAATGGAATTACGTGGTTATAGTCCTCGTACAATCCACTCATATTCCAAGTATCTCCATCGGTTTCTTACGCTTACCAACAAACCTGTTTCAGATATTACTGAGGAAGATCTGCGGCTATATCTACACGCACTTGTCTGTCGTCAAGTATCCACGTCTTACGTTAACAGCGTCTATTCTTCAACACAACTTTTTTTCACCTATGTTCTGAAACGTCCTTTTAACATGCACGATGTCCCTCGTGTCAAAAATTCGAAAAAGTTACCCTCGGTTTTGTCCTTTTCAGAAGTCACTGCTATTCTTGATGCAACTGTAAATGTAAAACATAAAGCTATTCTCATAACGGCTTATTCTGCTGGCCTGAGAGTTAGTGAAGTTCTTTCGCTTAAAGTCTCAGATATTCATTCTGAAAACATGCAGATCCATGTTCGTTCCGGTAAAGGTGACAAAGATCGCTATACTTTGTTATCCGAGAAAACACTTTTATTTCTTCGACAATATTTTAAAGAATATCGTCCAACTGATTGGCTTTTTTATTCTGCTCGTGATAAGTCTAGAGCGCTACACTCAAGAACGGCTCAGGTCACTTTTAATGCATCTAAGAAAAAAGCTGGTATTATAAACCTGCAACCTTTCATTCTCTACGAACTTCTTTTGCTACTCATTTACTTATTAAAGGTACTGATTTGTTTACCATTAAAACCTTACTTGGTCATGCAAATATTAAAACCACTCGGAATTATTCCTACGGAATAATGGCTACGCCACCCTTGTTCGTCGGGTTCTTTTATGGTTTATCTGTATCTGGCACCTTCTAGAGTTCTTTCTGTTTCTAGTCCTTATGATAGTGAGGTGACTTTTGATGCGTAAAATCCAAGCTGTTCTTTCCTATAATGCAATGGATTATATAAATTCTCATCATACTTCATTTCAGCAAGTCAAAGCTATTAACGCCATTTCTTCATGTCGTACTAGTAATGCTGGTTCACATACATTATCTTGTGAATGCGGTCACGAAAAAATTGTTTCCAATTCTTGTTCGAATCGTCATTGCCCCACTTGTGGTGGTTTTTCTAAAGAACTTTGGATTCAAAAACAACAAGAATCTTTATTGCCATCGCATTATTTTCACTTGGTTTTTACTGTTCCGAATTCTCTACGTGAACTTATTTACTTCAATCAAAAACCTCTTTATAACTTGATGTATGATGCAGCATCTAAAACTTTGATTGATTTATCAAAAGATAAACTTGGTGTTATTCCCAGATTTTCATTGGTGCTTCATACCTGGAGTCAGACGATGCTTTTTCATCTAGGTTGCATAGGC
>DDQW01000010.1 GCA_002342805.1 Clostridiales bacterium UBA2432
ACTTGCCCTGTCTTTGGATGGGGTATTTTTTTGAGTCATCGGATATATCTATAATAGTTAGATGATGTTCGTTAACTTAGCCATTATTCCTTGTCATCAGGAGACAAAATAATATAATCTAAGCTATCATATTTTACTAATAAGCCTTTACAACTTAACTCTTGTGATTCTTCTGGATTTTCTATATCTACAATATGTACATTAGATAAATACAATTCTCTTGACTCATCATAATCAGAAACCCTTTCAAGAATTCCTATATATCTTTCGTCACTTCCCTTAAATTTTATCTCAACAAATCCATTTGAATTATCTTGAAAATTATCATAAACTTCATGCCATACACTCTTATATATTGTTCGGTTGAAAACTCGCTCATATACTCCTGACCAAAATGATGACTTGGTAAACAGACCAAAAATCAATCCAACTAACACAGACATTATAATAATTCCCCATAGAATACCATATACCTCTACTTGTAAAAAATTATAACTTTTGTTATTTATAGTTATTTCAAAATAAGGCATTATTACAGACTTTAGTGTGCCTAATATAGAAATAACTGTATATAGAAACAAACTCCATAAAACACTTTCTATTGTTCTATTAAAACTAGAATACTTCTTCTCAATATGAAATGCATGTTTAATTCCAGTTATAATGAACCCTGGAGTAATAAAAACGAGTGTTACAATTAAAGCTTCTATACTCATTAAAACACCTACTTATCCTTTTTTTTAGGTACAAATGCAGATTTTGGAATACTTACTGGTTTACTTTTAATTGGTTTCCCTTTATATGAACTTGTTTCTGATGATGTCATCATATTTCTAAAATTAAAATTCTCATTTAACTGCTTTTGGATTTTATCCTTCTCATTACTCATTAATCTCACCTCCTCTCAATTGTCGATACACAGACTTTCATCTAACGGACCGCCGGTTTACGATGCTTGGTAGCTTACAGGATGAGCTCATGGCTGTGAGCTTGCGAACGCCTTATGCGATTCCGACTTGGTTAGCATACCGTGTATCGAAAATCGGGTGTTATACGCCGCTTATCCTATTGTCTCCGCGCGGTCTGTTTCTTTAGCTTTCAACTCGATTGCGTCAATCCCCAATGCATGTCATCGGTTTGGACACTCACGAAATCGAGTTGATAAATAAGTCGTTGCCTTCGTTTTGTTGAGTTCTTAACGCCTATTTTCTGTGACTTATGTCCGTGGTGCTTCGTTAAGAACGGTGGTATGACTGAGGTGCATGTCGTCGCGTTAAATGTCATCTTGTTCATCAACGACGTCTTTATGTTCCGACAAACTGTCAGTTCCAGCAATCCTCCTAAGGCGTACGTTGATTCTTGCGGATATGACTAACTTCTTCAAGCACTTCTTACTTCGATATAATAAAACCTATATTCTGGTGCATTTTCCGCAAGAATCCATAGGATGAGTTTTGTATAACGGGCGGCCGCTAACGATGTTTCAGCTGCTTACAGTGCTTGTTCATATGTGTGAAGCTTTAGCTTAATCACTAATACAAGTGCGCCTCGGTTAGCAGGTGGAATATTGGTAGAGGTGGGTTAGCTGAGGTACTTGTCGTTAACAACCAACTTAAAATATATATTCTTTTTCTTCCATCTCAATTAGATCGTAAATTGATCCATCCACTCCCTTAAGATTTCCAATTTCATCTTCAATATCTATGTAACAATCAATTTCTTTTAACGCACTTATAATTTCATCTTCTGAAATTTCTGATGCATCAATATATAATACATAATCATAGTATATTTCGTCTGATGTATCTTCCATTGTACCCTTGCCATCAATAGCATCAATGCCTAAATTTTCTTTTAATTGCATTCTCATCTCGCCAAAAGTTGGAATATCAATATTAACCATGTCTCTTGGTCCGTTTATATTAGCCGATATGTGCAATTTATAAATCATTGTAGTATCTATTGAAGGGTAAGCCGACTCATTGCAACTACTATATTCGTCTTCAGATACATTCCTTAATTCACTAACGACGAGAATATTCGACTCCATAGCTTTACACCCTGTAGTTATAAAAACTAATAATAAAATAACTAATCCAATCTTACGCATATTATCTCTCCCTCTGCATATTGATATATCCTTACACTTGAAGTATCTAAATCACAGACTAGTATGTCAGCTAACGGACCGCCGGTTTACGATGCTCGGTAGCTTACAGGATGAGCTCATGGCTGTGAGCTTGCGAACGCCTTATGCGATTCCGACTCGGTTAGCATACCGTGTGTCGTAAATCGGGTGTTGAACTAAATCGCTACGCGATAGCTTTTTACCTTTTCTCTAATTACTTTGTATCTTTATACTAATCCTTTCATGTAAACTAAGATGCTACTATTTTTTGTTTTGAAAGGAGTTTTTTATGTATCAATCTTATGTTTCACAATTAATTTTTGAAATGGAATTACGTGGTTATAGTTCTCGTACAATCCACTCATATTCCAAGTATCTTCATCGATTTCTTACGCTTACCAACAAACCTGTTTCAGATATTACTGAGGAAGATCTGCGTCTATATCTACATTCACTTGTCTGTCGTAAAGTATCCACATCTTACGTTAACAGTGTCTATTCTTCAACACAACTTTTTTTCACCCATGTACTGAAACGTCCTTTTAACATGCAAGATATTCCTCGTGTCAAAAATTCGAAAAAGTTACCCTCGGTTTTGTCCTTTTCAGAAGTCACTGCTATTCTTGATGCTACTGTAAATGTAAAACATAAAGCCATTCTCATGACAGCTTATTCTGTCGGCCTGAGAGTTAGTGAAGTTCTTGCTCTTAAAGTCTCAGATATTCATTCTGAAAATATGCAAATCCATGTTCGTTCCGGTAAAGGTGACAAAGATCGCTATACTTTGTTATCAGAAAAAACACTTTTATTTCTTCGACAATATTTCAAGGAATATCGTCCCAACGATTGGCTTTTTTATTCAGCTCGTGATAAGTCTAGAGCTTTGCATGCAAGAACGGCTCAGGTAGCCTTCAATGCATCTAAGAGAAAGGCTGGTATTATTAAACCTGCAACCTTTCATTCCCTTCGAACTTCTTTTCCTACGCATTTACTTATCAAAGGTACCGATTTATTTACCATCAAAACCTTGTTAGGTCATTCGAGTATTTAAACAACAATGATCTACCTTCATCTCGCACCTTCAAGAGTACTTTCAGTTTCCAGTCCTTATGATAGCGAGGTGACTTTTGA
The DNA here is from genome assembly GCA_002342805.1 of Clostridiales bacterium UBA2432. Classification (GTDB taxonomy): domain Bacteria; phylum Bacillota; class Clostridia; order Lachnospirales; family Vallitaleaceae; genus UBA1351. The sequence continues at coordinate 3,260 of DDQW01000010.1, forward strand.
TGCGTAAAATCCAAGCTGTTCTGTCTTATAATGCAATGGATTATATAAGTTCTCATCATACTTCTTTTCAACAAGTCTAAGCTATTAACGCCATTTCTTCGTGTCGTACTAGTAATGCTGGTTCACATACATTATCTTGTGAATGCGGTCACGAAAAAATTGTTTCCAATTCTTGTTCGAATCGTCATTGCCCCACTTGCGGTAGTTTTTCTAAAGAACTTTGGATTCAAAAACAACAAGAATCTTTATTGCCATCGCATTATTTCCACTTGGTTTTTACTGTTCAGGATTCTCTACGTGAACTTATTTACTTCAATCAAAAACTTCTTTATAACTTGATGTATGATGCCACATCAAAAACGCTGATTGACTTATCCAAAGACAAACTGGGTGTTATTCCCTGATTTTCATTGGCGCTTCATAGATGGAGCCAAACTCTGATGTTTCATCTAGGTTGCATAGGCGAGCAGTAACCGTAGGTTACGACCAGCCCCATATTCACTGCATTTTTGTTGGAGGTGGATTGTCTATAGATCATACTCATTTTAAGTCATTCAAGAAGAAATTTTTCATTCAGGTGAAAATCTTATCCGCTGTTTTTAAAGGTAAATTTTTAGAAGGACTTAAGAAGCTTTATTCGTCTGGTGAATTCGAGCCCGCCTCACAAACAAGTCCTCTTAGTTCTTCTGATACGTTTCAGTCTTTTCTTGACTCTTTATATGATAAAGACTGGATTGTCTTTATAAAAGTAGGTTGCATACACGAGCAGTAACCGTAGGTTACGACCAGTGCCATTTTTAAGTGTGCTGACCATGTGATTAAGTATCTGGGTCGTTACACACATCGTGTTGCTATTTCAGATTTCAGGATTAAAAATATCTCTAATAATGAAGTTTCCTTTTCTTACCACGACAGCAAAGATGGCGGTAAACAAAAAATAATGACACTGGCCTATCATGAGTTTATGCGACGTTTTCTTCTGCATGTATTACCGCATAAGTTTGTGAAGATTCGCCACTATGGTTTTCTATCGAATCGTTTTCGTTCATCAAAGGTAGCGCTTTGCCGTAAACTTATTGCTAAACAAGGCGGTCTTGTTCTTAGCGTCCTACCAAGGCTTGATAAAGTTCGTTTATTAGAAAAACTTATCGGTAAAGAAAAACTTTGTTGCCCTAAATGCGGCCGATACTTCACTTATAATCATGAAGTTAATCTTAATTAGGTGATTACTTAATTTCACAACATCAAATATTGGCCTCTTTGTTGGGGAGGGGGAAGTTCTGTCTTTCTTTAAGCACTTCTTCCTTTCAACCTCGTTTTTATTCAATATATAGAAAAAATCGTTTGTCTTCCAGCTAATCGACTTACATACTTTTCACTAGTACCGCGACTTCGTTCAACACGATATAACCGATAACTTGCCCTGTCTTTGGATGAGGTATTTTTTTGAGTCATCGGATATATCTATAATAGTTATACGCAGTTAAATATGACTATTCACAGCAAACTTTGCTAAAAGAACCACCAAATATCGATAATTCTACATAACCTCGATTAATTTCAAAAGTATATTCTTCATCAGATTTGCCTATT
>DDQW01000079.1 GCA_002342805.1 Clostridiales bacterium UBA2432
TCTGGATGAATAATTCAGGATAAATAATGCTACTGAAATGACATATGAAATAGATGCTAAAAAAGTAGAAGCTCCTAAAACGCATATCAATGCTATTAGAAATCAACATAGCTTCCTTTATCATACTGGAAAAATAGATGTTTGGGGTATCTCGCTTTATGCGTTTGGATTGTATCCGTTTCTTAACAAATCATTGAAAGAGATTAATAACAAAATTATAGACTTGAATTTTTTTTCAACCCAATTTGCGTATAAGTTAAATTTAGCGACATCGTTTGGTTCGAATCAACTTAAAGTTGAAAATATAATCAAATCACTAATTTCAGAGTTAAAAGTGAACAGAAATATACTAAAAAGAACAGAAATTATAAATGATTTTATAAATACTGAAAATATTACAGTATCGAATTTTTGCATGAATTATGGCATATGTCAAAAAACATTTGAAAGATATGTTGTTAATATTACAGGTTGTACTCCGATAAAGTTACGTAAAATAATAAAATTCAAGAAAGTGAGTAGTTACCTGCTAATTAACAAGCATGCAAAAATATCTGATTTAGTTTATGATAATAATTATACGGACCAGTCATATTTTAGCAAAGAATTCAAAAAAATTTCTGGAATGTCGCCTAAAAAATTTTCCGAAGAAAAAATAACGGTGCTTGAAAATTCAATTTTTGTTTAGGGTGTCGATTTTGTACAATACATGTTTGCTAAATGGTATTATACTTAAAAAAAGGAGGTATAATACTATGAGTATAACAGAAATTGTTAAAATGAAAGTGCTAAAAGAATTGGATAAAGATGAATTTGTGAAAATTGTCGATAAACTGGAAAAGAATTTTCATTCTGTTCAGAATGGCTTTATTGATTCCGAATTACTTTATCATGAGGAAGAAAATGAGTGGTACATGATACAACATTGGGAGACAAAAAATGAATTAATAGCAGCCTCAAAAAAAATCTTTAGTGACAAGAATGCCCAAAAATTTGTGGAATCATTAGATAAAAAAAGTGTAAGTATGCTAATATTTCCACGAATAAAGAGTTGGGAAAAAACGAATAAAGTATAGTATTTGCGATAATAATTTAATATGCAAGGAATAAAAGGGCTCTAACCAAGCCTTTTTATTTTGCACTTTTATTTCTTAATGAAACCTTAAGGTTTGTTAAATGTTTATTAAACAATCGACTTTTATACTGATTATAGAACAGAGCAGTACAATTGGTAATCAGACCAAAGGAGAAGAGAAATTATGAAAAATAATTATCAAGTAGAAAGCTATTGCAAATCAGAACGCTTAGATGTACATCATTTTATGCATCAAGCAGATGGGAAGCGAGAAAACAAAAGTAAAGCAAAAAGAAGATTAAGTGATCGATTAAGGAGTTGGTTCTTAAATGAAGAATAATTCTATTATGCGCACAGTCGGCTTAACCAAACAATATAACCAACATGACGTCGTTAGTGAACTAAATATTGATATTCATGAAGGGGATATTTATGGTGTTCTCGGACCTAATGGTGCAGGAAAAACAACGACCTTAAAAATGATTTTGGGATTTATACATCCGACAGCAGGTGACATTATCAAAAAAGACGGAGATACCTTAAAGATTGGAGCAATGATTGATAATACGTCTTTTTATGAACATCTTACCGGCCGTAAAAACTTAGAAGTGTTTGCAGCGTTATATGGAAGTCAAGCAAATGAACGTATTGATAAAGTCCTTGATATTGTGGAACTTCAAGAAGCGGCCCATAAAAAGGTGGGACAATACTCGCTTGGGATGAAGCAGAGATTAGGTATAGCTAGAAGTTTTCTTAATGACCCGGACATTATTATTTTGGATGAACCGACAAACGGACTCGATCCTTATGGTATGAGAGCGATTCGAGAGTTGATCATCAAACTAACAAAAAAATATCACAAAACCTTTATCGTCTCAACACATTTATTAACAGAAGCCGAACAGATGTGTAATCGTATCGGCATCATACATAACGGTCAATTAATACGCGAGATGACCACAGAAGAAATAAAAAAGTACAAAGAACAAGGAATATCCTTAGAGGATTATTTTATATCGATGACAAAGGAGGGGAGACGTTATGTTTAAAGGTGTAAAGAGCGAAGTGATTAAATTATTAGCAGGTAAAATGATATATATTTGTGTAGGATTAGTGGCCATACTTAGTGGTATGGAGTTTTTCATGACAAAGCTATTGAAATATGTGGAACCTCAACAAGTTAGCGATCTATCAGAAATTTATCCTCATGCACAACGATATATACTGATCTCCTTATCAAATCTATTAGGTGGAGGCCCCCTATTAATTATGATTATAATTATTATGGCAAATATCATGACCGAAGAATACGGACGGGGGATATTAAAATATTCCTTAATGGCACTTAGCCGGACACAATTTATGCTAAGCAAATTATTTGTTACGGGCGCGGTTTGCTTCATTTTAGTTATGACAGCATTTGTAACGAATATTATCATTGGATATTTTGCTTTTGATTGGGCACCGTCAAGTTATTCTTTTTTAGAGCTTTTTGGCGCATATTTGATTGGTTGGTTAGTTGCCTATGGATTCGCATGTGTTCTTATTTTCATGAATCAGTTTATAAGTAAAGTAGGCGTTTCAATTAGCCTTGGCTTTGTTTTTTTCATTATTGTAGGTCTACTTTCTGTAATTATTCCGGATTCATTCAAAGCATTCTTGATTACAGCGAATTTTGTATATATATTAGATATGGAAAAAGAAGTATTCATTCAACTTATTTTGAATGGAAGTATATATATTATCCTATTCTCACTTCTTTCTATTTTACATTTTAACAAAAAAGAATTATTATATTAATAGAGGTGATAATCAGATGATCAATATTCTTGTAGCAGATGATGAAAAAGAGATTGTAGAATTAGTTGAGTTGTACTTAACCCAAAATGATACTCAGATTTATAAAGCGTATGATGGAAAGATGGCCATGGAGATTATAGAAAAAGAAGATATTCATCTAGCCATTCTAGATATCATGATGCCCGGTTTAAATGGATTTCAATTAGTCAAAGAAATCAGAAAAACATATAATATGCCACTCATCATTTTATCCGCTAGAGATGAATTTTCGGATAAAATTTTTGGCTTAAATATTGGAGCGGATGATTATATGACCAAACCCTTTAACCCGCTTGAACTTAATGCTCGGGTCGATGCCCAATTAAGAAGGTTTTATGATCTTGGAAATGCAAGTAAAGAAACCGACAGAGAAATTCAAATCGGAGACTTGTTAGTTAATCTGGAGTGCTATACGGTGTACAAGAAAAATGAACAGCTACAACTTACATCAACAGAGTACAAGATACTCGTTTTTTTGCTGAATAATATTGGACGTGTGTATACGAAAAAACAAATTTTTGAACACGTATGGGAAGACTACTATTATGATGATGAAAATGCAATACGTGTGCATATTAGTAACTTGCGTGACAAAATTGAAGATAATCCGAAATGCCCCCAATATCTTATTACTGTTCGAGGATTAGGCTATAAGATTGAAAGGGGTAGTGAATGCGAATAAAGAAGAAACTTTATTGGGATTTGATGGGTCAATTATTACTTTTTTTGTTATCTGCGGTTATTATCACCGGTCTATTTATAGGTGCCCTTATTTTGATTACGATGAATACATTGTCCAAGTATCCGGATGAAATCAACACACTAAACAACCGTTTTACAGATATTCGTTTTGATGGAAAAGTGCTAGAACCGATGGATATTGAAGAAGGAACTTGGATAGAGATTCTCAAGGATAATCAAGTCATATATCGGCAAGGAAGACCAAACAGAAATAAAGAAAGTTATTCTCAGTCGGAATTAAACGATATAGCCAATAATGTGGATGAGTTATCTATTAACAGTGATTATGTATATGAGTATAACCTTTTTCAGGGACTAGATGGAGAAAATTACACATTGCTTCATATTCGTCCTAAGGTAAGCAATGGTATTTTTAAGCTTGAAATGAATAATTCGAGAAATGAAAACTCAGTGATTCAACAAGAATTGAATAGAAATATTCTGATTTTACTGGCTACTTTTATGGTGCTGATTATTATCATGTTATTACTCCTTAGTCGTCTAACTACAAAGAAGTTAATAAAACCCTTAAATGCATTAAGTGATGGTTTGCATACAGTCATACAAGGAGATTATTCCCAGCGATTATCCTTTAAAGGTAATTATGAGTTTAATCAATTACGCGATGCTTTCAATTATATGACTGAAAAACTGGAAACAGTCGAAAAAGAAAATAGAGAAATAACGGAAAGCAAACGAAGACTGCTTTTAGACATCTCCCATGATCTAAGAACACCAGCAACGACAATACAAGGGTATGCAGAGGCGTTGGCAAATGATGTGGTTGTGGATCCGGAAAAACGAAAAAAATACTTGGTCTATATTTATAAAAAATCAAAACATTTGACAGATTTAATTGAACGTTTATTTGAATTCTCAAAGCTAGATAGTCGTATTTATGATATGAATAAAGAGGTTAAAGATATTGGAGAGTTTTTACGAAATGTTATTATAGGATTTTACGGAGAACTTGAAAAAAAGCATTTTTTTCTGAATATAGATATTCCGGAAAAACCTGTTTTTTTTGAATTTGATGAGATTGAGATGCATAGGGCATTGGCAAACATTATTAATAACATAATGAAATACAATGAGAGTGAGACAAGCTTATATGTTGTATTGGAAGAAGGAGAAGATTATGTACGCATTCGTATCGGAGATGATGGAATCGGTATTCCTGAACATATAAAATCAAATGTATTTAATGCCCTAGTTCGAGGTGATAACATCAGAAAAAGTGACGGTGGAACAGGACTTGGCCTAGCAATAACAAAAAAAATAATCGGGTTACATCAAGGAACTATTCACATTGATAACCAATGGGACAAAGGAAGTATGTTTATTATTGAATTTATTCGGAAAAAAGACTTGCTTTAAGCCTAGTATGTTTCGATATATTTATTAACACAATTTATTTAGTAAAGAAGGGAATAAAAAATGCGTATAGTACCTACAGAATATATACCTGAAAATGCTGTTCTTGCAGATACCTTATACACCCTGGATGGTCGTATACTTCTAAAAGAAGGCGCTACATTGACGCCACGTATGGTTGAGAAAATCAATGCCAACAGTCTGTTTACAGTATATATTTATGATGAACATAACGACAACAAAATCAAGAAGCTAGTGGACCCACAATTGCGACACCAAGCCATGATGCTGATTAAAGATATTTTTAATGCGGCTGGTTTTCGAGATGCTCAAGGTGAATGGAAGCCTAAATCCGTATATCCTTATATGGAACCCTTAAAAAAAATAACGGAAGAAATTTTATATGATTTAAGTGGTTCAAAAGATGCACAGCTTGAAGCTATTGATATTAAAAATGTGGATAATTACTTATATAGTTCTGCCATCAATACAGCTATTTTATCAGTACTTATCGGATGGGAAGCGGGCCTAAATACTGAAATGATTCACCAGCTATTTATTGGTGCGATTTTTCATGATATTGGAATGGCCTTGTTAGACCCCGGTATTATTTATAAAAACGGAGAATTGACTCGCGAAGAAAAGCTTGAAGTTATCATGCATCCCAAAAAAGGATACGAATATTTAAAAGAACAATCCTTTCTCAGTGCTTATGCAAAGGCAATTGCATTGCAACACCATGAGCATTTAGATGGAACAGGGTATCCTAATCGAGTTGATAAGACCGGGATTCATCAATTGGCCCAGATTGTCGGCATTGCTGATATATATGATGCCATGACTTCGGATCGACCTTACAGAAGAGCATTAACAGCCATTGAAGCCATAGAATATATTATGGGTGGAGCCGAGCGACATTATGATATGAATCTTATTAATATTTTTGTGAAAAAGATTAATCCATATCCTGCAGGTTCATTGGTTAAGTTGAACACCGGACAAGTCGCTGTTGTCGATGAGGTTCCTAAAGGTTTTCCATTGCGACCGGATATTCGTATTATTAGTGGAAGTAAAGGCGCTTATACATATGAAGCGGTGAGCTTACGCGAAAAGAATAGTTTGACAATTCAAGAAATCCAATATAGTTTAGATTTTTAGTGAAGTAAGCACAAAAAAAGATAACCGATTGACAAGAATTTGTGAATCGGTTATAATTTAAATAAAAGTATATACGTATATATTTTTGGAGGAAATATGAAAGTAACGATTAATGATATAGTTAAAGCGACCGGTTTGTCTTATGTTACCGTATCTAAAGCCATGCGCAATCATCCTAGTGTCAAAGATGAGAACCGAAAAAAAGTTATGGATGCTATGAAGGCGCTTGGCTATGTTCCTAGTGCGGCGGCTAGAACTTTAGTCACAGGTAAAACTTATGTAATTGCTGTCATGATTTCGGAGTTAGGTGATGGCTTTTACGATGATATTATTGAAGCCTTAAATAGAGAATTTTTTAAACGTGGATATCTTGTCACACTACATATGTGTAAGAAAGATGATCAGGAGAATATTGCTTTTCTTGAGCAAAAACGTGTGGATGGCGTTATTCTTATGGCGCCCTATAAGGAAGTTCTGTTTGCGCGTGTGCTTGAAGAACAAAAAGTACCATACTTGATTATGGACCATCAGACAAGGGATAGTCAGCCGTATACAATTCTTTCAGATAATCAGCAAGGTGGTTATATGGCTGTAAAATATTTGTTAGATTTAGGCTTTAGACGTATTGGTCTTATCGGTGGGGAAGCAACTTCGCTTGCTACAAAAGAACGTTATAAAGGAGCTGTCAAAGCCCTTGAAGAATTAGGTTTTCAAACCGATAACACAGCTTATGGCCAATATGACCAACCGACAGGATATCAAACGGTTCAGAAATGGATTGAACAAGACCGCATACCACAAGCTATTTTTGCATTTGATGACCATATAGCTTTAGGCACCATTAATGGGTTAAAGGATTGCGGGTTAAAAGTTCCGGAAGATGTAAGTGTGATTGGATATGATGACAGCCCAATGGCTAATCAATACACACCCAAAATCACATCAATCAGACAACCGGCACAAGCAATGGCGAAAAAAGCGGTAGAGGTTATGATTGACTTATTAGCGGGTGGAGAAAAACCAACTCAAAACACAAAATTACCGCCAAGTCTATGTATCAAAGAATCAACCCACCTATTTAAATAGTAATAAGTTATTTATTGCAGATAAGGAGATGTTAGAAGATGAACAAGTTAAAAATAGCCATTATTGGAGCAGGAAGTACTTATACACCAGAGCTTATTGAAGGAATTATTAAGCGACATATTGGACTTCCAGTCACCCACTTAGCACTTATGGATATTGATTCAACAAAGCTTGATATTGTTGGTCAGTTGAGTCAACGCATGATTAGAGAGGCCGGACTCGACATTGAAGTTTTAATGACGGAGGACTTAGATGGGGCCCTTACCGATGCAGATTTTGTTCTTGCACAGATTCGGGTAGGAAAGTTAGCGGCGAGAGTGCTTGACGAGACGATACCCTTAAAATACGGTTTTATCGGACAAGAAACCACTGGCATTGGAGGTTTCTTTAAGGCTCTGCGGACCATACCGGTTATGATGAATATTGCCCATAGGATGGAAGACTTGTGTCCGAATGCATGGTTAATTAATTTTTCCAATCCCTCTGGTATTATAGCACAAGCTTTGCAAAATTATACAAAGGTCAAGAGTGTGGGTTTATGCAATGTACCCATTAATATGTTTTCAGATATACATGAAGCACTACAAGAAGAAAATTTGACCATTGAGTATGTAGGCCTTAATCACTTAAGTTATATTACCGGTATTTGGAAAGATGGACATGATATTTTTAAGGATGTACTGGAAAAAGGAATCACAGGACAGGGGATGAAGAATATACCCATCAAAGGATTTGATGCCAAGTTGATTCAAAGTATTGAAGCGATTCCTTCATCTTATTTGGAGTATTTTTATGACCGTAATGATAAGTTGGAACATCTTCGTCAAGAAGAAAAAAGTCGTGGACAGGTTTGTATGGATATTGAAGATCGTTTATTAGATTTATACAAAAAAGAAGAACTTACAACAAAACCCCAAGAACTTGAGAAGCGGGGAGGTGCTAGGTATTCAGAAGCAGCTATTTCTCTGGTCGATTCTATCTACAATGATAAGGGGGAAATTCATGTGGTTAATGTCCGCAATCAAGGGGCATTAAGTTTTATGGATGAAGATGACGTTGTCGAGGTTGCATGCCAAGTTGGACGAGAAGCAGTACGTCCAGTAGTCATTCATAACTTTGACAATAGGCACGTTATGGAAATGATGCAATGTGTTAAAGCCTATGAAAATCATACTGTACAAGCGGCGCTTCATGGCTCAGATGCAGAGGCCATTCAAGCCTTACTCATCCATCCGCTTATCGGTGATTACCCCAATGCATTGGCCTGTTATGAGGAAATGAAAGCAGCCCACAAAAAATATTTAACACAGTTTCAAAATTAAGTCGTTTTGATAAAAAGGAGGATGCATGGAACAAAAAGTTTTATTAGGTGTTGATGGTGGTGGAACCAAGACAGATTATGGTTTGTTTACATATACCGGTGAATGCATGGAATATTTGCACACGGGAAGTCGTAGCCATGAAATTTTACCGGGTGGATTTGAAGCGGTAGAAACGTATATGCTTGAAGACTTGCATCAAATATTAACAAAACATCATATTGAAGCAAAAAATGTGAGTGCAGCTTTTGGATTAGCCGGAATCGATACACCCTGGCAACAAGAACAGATGGAAAAAATACTCAGAAAAATAGGTTTTGCAGATTTTGTAGTGAGCAATGATTCGATTCTTGGAGTCAAGGCTGGTTGTCCTTCAGGTGTTGGTGTGTGTTCGGTTAATGGAACAGGAACGGTGGCCTGTGGTATCAATGAACAAGGTGAGACCTTGCAAGTGGGTGGTATCGGAATGACCACAGGTGATTATGCCGGTGGCGCTTTTTTGGCCGGACTAGCTATTCAGGCGGTTTATAGTTATTATCTACGCTGTAGTCCCTATACGACCATGGTTGAGCCAATCATGGAGCAACTAGAGGCAGAACGACCTAGTGATTTGCTAGAAGACATCACCCATAAATTCATCTTAGACCGAGGATTAGATCAGCCGCTGATACATATATTAATGACTGCGGCTATGGAGGGGGATCGTGTTGCAATTGATATTGTTAAAATGTCAGCCCATGAGATGGCAAAATCTGTATCTGGATGTATAAAAAATCTACACTTTTTGAATACGCCCGACCTTGTATTGGCAGGATCAATTTGGACAAAAGTGAATAATCCCTTGATGCGACGGTTTTTTGTTGAATATGTGCATCAATATACAGGACAAAAGTTTGAGCCCGTAGTTTTAGAGGTGGTTCCCATGGCAGGTGCAGTTATGTGGGCACTTGAGCGTGCAGGGAATAAACCAATCACGCAAGCACAGAGAAAATCCATCATTGAAAAAATAAAAGCGTGAATAGTTTTCCTTTTTTTGGTATAATCATATGATGTCATAAAATAGACGCATCGTTTGCAGGTGCACTCAAAAAAAGGAGGACGATTAACAATGACAAATCAAGTAAGTATTGAACAAGTAAGAAAAGATGCAGAGGATTTATTTCGCGAGGGAAAGTTTTACTGCTCTGAGGCCGTGATTTCATCCATTCGTAGTAATTTTGAACTGGATGTACCCGAAGAGGTAATAGCTATGGCATCAGGGTTTCCGGTAGGTATCGGAAAATCAAAATGTACATGTGGAGCAGTGTCCGGAGGTGTATTGTCTTTAGGACTTGTTTTTGGTAGAACATTAGGTTCCACACCCAAAGATCCACTTAGTGTAAAAACCTTAGAATTAGCCAATGAACTACAAGCATACTTTAAAGAAAATCATAAAGTATTGTGTTGCAGTATTTTAACAAAAGGCATGGATATGGCAAGTGGAGAACATAAAGCGCAATGTGTTTCCTTTACGGGAGAAATGGCGGCCAAAACGGCTGAAATCATATTGGATAACTGGAATGATACGAGAGAAATGAGGCAAAAAGCATGAAAAAGTTTTTTGTGAAGTTGCCTTATCCAATTGCAGGACTCATGCTTGCCTATGCGGCCTTAGGAAATTTACTCGAAGCATCATTAGGAGCAAATGCAAAACTTATTTGTGGTGCAATATCAGCAATTCTTCTCATTCTCATTTTAATAAAAATGCTTATATTGCCGGAATCTATAAAAAATACATTCAACATACTTCCAATAGCGAGTGTGATGACAACCCTACCCATGGGAATGATGTTGTTGTCGGTTTATATAAAACCATATGCTACAAGAGTGGCATTAATTTTATGGGCAATTGGGCTAATTATTAATGTGATTATTGTTATTGGATTCTCGGTAAAGTATTTATTTCCTTGGAAACTTGAGAATGTACTTGCAAGTTATTTTGTAACCTTTGTTGGTATTGTGGTAGCTAGTGTAACCGCAAAAGCATTTCACATGGAAGCCATTGGAGTTGCTGCCTTTATATTTGGGCTCATATGTTATTTTATCCTTATTCCAATTGTTGTAATGCGGTATATGAAGCATCCTATAAGCAAAGATCCATTGAAGCCATTGATTATTATCTTTGCAGCCCCGGCGAATCTTCTGGTTGTCGGTTACATAAGCCTAGGATTGACGTGGTCGAGTGGGCTATTGACCTTACTTTGGTCGCTAGGACTTCTAACAACTCTTTTTGCCTGGTACTATCTCGTCCGTCTGGCTCGACTGGATTTTTATCCAAGCTATTCAGCATATACATTCCCATTAGTCATTGGGGCAATATCAACGTTGCGATATGTTAACTACATGGGAGGCATGCAAGGAAGTCTTGGGTGGATCCGAAACTTCGGTATGATTCAAATGGTAATTAGTGTTTTAGCGGTTCTCTATGTAACCATTCGGTATGCTCTGTTTTTACAGAGTAAAGAAAGTATATAAATTCGATTTAACATTCTAAATATAAGCTTTACCTATATTGAAAAACGCCTTCACCTTAATATGCTATGGTAGATTAAGACGGAGGTGTTTTTTATGTTTTTCTTTACCCATATTTCAATTGCAAACAATATGTATAAGTATTTGAAGGAACAAAATCAAGACGGATTTGTGCCGAATCGATTAGCATTTATCTATGGTAATGTGAAGCCGGATATGAACGAGTTGCTTTAGGTGTCATTAGTCACTTTATTTGTGATTATTTTTGCAAATATCATACGAAAGAAATTTATGCGGATCAATCGCTTTTTCATCATTTTATATATGAATTTAAACTTCATATATATATCCAAAAGCAATTACGTAAGAAAGCTCAAGAAAATCTTCAATTAAATCTCCAAGAAAGTTTAAGTTGGAATCTAAATATTAGCCAACAAATCAGTGATTATTCTTATTCCATTGAGACTTTGAAAAGAACAATATTGCTTATATTTTTATTACCCCGGACCAAAGGACAGAAGAAGACATACCTTATAATGTAGAAAGCTTCTTCTCGACCATTTTAAATGTGTATAAGCCGAGTGTTCTTGAAAAAACCTTGGATAAGTACTTGGCATGGTTTCATAGAGAAGCGACTTTAACGGTTACGCCGTCTCAGGAATCCATGAAAACGCTCCAAAATATGGGTCTAATAATAAGTTGGTTTTTCTGTATGTAGGACGTCTATCTTGGGAAAAGGACCTTTTTGTATTACAAGGTGCCATGGAAGAACTCAACAAGAAATATAAAGATCGCATAGGATTGTTGATTACAGGCGATGGCCCTATGAAGAAGGAACTGGAAAATAACATGCCGGACAATATTGCCTTTACAGGGTATAAAACGGGAATAGAATTAGCTCAAATATATGCATCAGCGGACCTGTTTACCTTTCCCTCATCTTTTGAAACCTTTGGAAATGTCGTTTTAGAAGCAGCAGCCTCGGGAATACCCACGGTTGGGGTGGCCATGGGTGGAGTTTTGAACATTATTGACCATGGAAAAACCGGACTGTTGGCAAAGCCTAAAGATATTGAAAGCTTTACCACATGTATTGACCAATGCATAAATAACGATATTTTGCGACTAAGAATGGGAAGTACTGCACGGGAATATGCAAAACTAGAGATGATATGGCTTGGTCTCTCCTGTGGTCCCATAGGCATCGGGGATGCCATTGGCAAAGAAAATACCGAACTTTTAGAACGTGTGGCAAATGCTGATGGTCAGATTATTAAACCGGACCGTCCATGTGAGCCTCTTGACCAGTGTTTTTTGTATAATCCCTATTCATTAGAGACGACAAAAGGGATTACTGTATTTACTTATTCATGTATAGAGGGAATTGATGAGTGCATTTATTATGCATTGACACTCAATATGCACCCACATCGAAAAAAAGTGCAAATGTCCTATTCAGTATCTGAATTTGAGCCAATGAGTGAAGAAAAAAAGTATCTTGTATATAATTATTTTTCTAAAGAGTATATGATTATCAGTAGTAAGCAAGACGTCCTTTATCAAATGCAAGGAAAAACTTTTTATTATCATATTCTTAGCCCTATTATCGATGGAATGGCAATCATCGGTGACATAAGTAAACATGTAACCGCAAGTCATCAACGTATAAAAAAAGTGGAGTGCACTGATCTAATGATTATCGTACATTTAGCAAGCTCAAGATCAAATGAAAAAGCCTGCTTTTCAATCTATATGGAAAAAGAGCCCTACTCTGTGTCTGTAAAGAAACAAGGATCTTCATACACGTATGAAAAGAATATTCTAACGATTGAAACATGGCTAGGACAAAAAGAAAATAGAATAGTGATAAAAAAATTTGAATATATACGCATTCAAGAGTATAATAGGTGGAAAGATTAAAGTCAAGGAGGATCCGAATGAGTTTCAAATATATTCAAACAATACAGTCGCCGGAAGAAATCAAAGAACAATTACCGGTGTCGAAAGAGTTAGCTCAGGCAAAAGCCCTACGAGATAAAGAGATTCAAGAAATATTTATGGGAAAATCAGATAAATTTCTGATGATAGTAGGTCCCTGTTCAGCAGATAATGAAAAATCTGTTTTGGATTATATGGTGCGTTTGGGAAAAGTGCAGGACCAGGTTGCAGAGAAGATTTTGCTGATTCCAAGAATTTATACGAATAAGCCCAGAACAACCGGTGAAGGTTATAAAGGAATGGTGCACCAACCGGATCCATTGGAGAAAGCAGATATGGAAGCAGGTGTTTTGGCTATCAGGAGAATGCATGTCAAAGCCGGTGAACTCACAGGGATGACCAGCGCCGATGAGATGCTTTATCCGGATAATCATGAATATCTTGATGATATACTTAGTTATGTAGCAGTGGGTGCAAGAAGTGTAGAAAACCAACAGCATCGTGTAACAGCTAGTGGTGTTGATATTCCTGTAGGGATGAAAAACCCGACAAGTGGCGACATATCGGTCATGTTAAATGCAATAAAAGCAGCTCAAATCGGTCATGACTTTATCTATCGGGGGCAAGAAGTTGAGACGATGGGAAATCCTTTTGCCCATGCCATCATGCGTGGTTTTGTGGATCAATATGGACGTAGTTTCCCCAATTACCATTTTGAAGATTTGAAATATCTGATTGAAAAGTATAATGAGCGTGACCTTAAGTATCCAAGTATTATTGTAGACGTGAATCATGCAAATTCAAATAAACAATATCAACAACAACCTCGAATTGCTGACGCAATTATGCGAAATCGTAGGTATGATCCGGAGATTAAGCAATATGTAAAAGGAATTATGGTGGAAAGTTATATCGAAGGTGGTAGTCAGAAAATTGACGGTGGTGTCTACGGAAAATCAATAACAGACCCTTGCCTTTCAATTATAGAAACCCAAAGAATGATTTTAAATATTGCAGAGAAACTATAATCACTATTTTGATAAGTAAAGGAGAGATGAGAGTTATGAAAAAACTTGGAAAAATTGTTAGCTATGGTTTATTGGCAGTCGGCCTTGCACATGTAGTTTTTGTTCTAACACAAATCAAAAAAGCAATGGGCTTAGCAGATAGCTATGATATTGTCTCAACATTTGGAGAGAAGACGATTGACATGTCGGGACAAACGGACATTGTTAGTGTTGGTGCCATGTTTTCAGGAACAACCCTAGACTATACTAAGGCAAGAGTAAAAAGAGGCGCTTATGTATTAGAGCTTACGGCTTCATATGCCGGCATTGAAGTTATTGTTCCCGAAGAATGGTATGTAGAAACTAATGGCAAATTAAAGATGGCCGGCATTGAAAATGATACATTAACCTATGAAAAACGTGTACCTGACTTGATAATTGATCATGATTTATTGTTTGCAGGCGTAGAAATCAAAGGAATATAAGGAGAAAGTACAATGATGGATGAACGATGGGTTTTTTATGATAAAGTTAAACCTGAAGTAGTTGCAGAAGGAGTAACACGACGTGTTCTCGCATATAACAAGGATCTTATGTGTGTTGAGAACACCTTTGAAGAAGGTGCTATAGGCGCCCTTCACTCACATCCCCATACACAGATTACCTATGTGGTTCGTGGGAAGTTTGAATTTGAAATAGATGGTGTCAAGAAAATTGTCCAAGCTGGTGACACCATGCTAAAAACAGACAGCGTCATTCACGGCTGTCTGTGTAAAGAAGCGGGCGTTTTGATAGACATTTTTAATCCTATGCGTGAGGATTTTGTTTAAGAAAATCAAGAAAAGCATCAACAAGTTCGGGGTCGAGTTCGGCCCCTTTTTGTTTGCGCAAAAGTTCTGTTGCCTGATCGTAAAGATTATCAAGCGTAGGGTGTTCAATGATAAAAGTAATATAATTTTCAATGATATGTAGAATACGAGACTCTAATAAAACCTCGCTTCCTTTTAAACCTTTAGGGTAACCCGTGCCGTCCCAGTTTTCATGATGGGCTAAAACAATTTCTGCATAGGCTTGTGTCTCGCTAGCGGCATTAAGAATTCGATAACCGATTTCTGTATGACGGGCAACGACATCAAATTCGTCAGCTGAAAGATCGTTCGTCGATTTCTCAATAAGATGTTTGGCAACAGAAATTTTACCGATATCATGCATATAAGCAGCGTGGCTAAGGGTTTGCACTTTTTCAGTGTTAAGGCCTAGATAGTTTGCGAAGTCTTTGCAATATGCTTGGACTTCTAAAGCGTGTTTATGCTCCTTGGGGAAATTCTCTCTTAAATGTTCAAGAATTTTATTAATGGCTAAAGAGCGAAACTCTTGTGATTCGATTAATTTTTTTGTATACATCGTTTCATCGGATGCGTTTAAAATATCAATAACAGATTCGCTTATATTCGTTTTTGTTTTTACACCATAGGAAATAGAAAGAGGGACAATGCCATCTTCTGGTTTTTCAATGGAATCATATAAGCGCTCTAGGACAATTTGTGCTTCTTTCATCCCTGTTTTAGGTAACAAAATGATAAATTCATCGCCTCCATAGCGGGCGGCTATATCACTTGTTCTTAAATGGTGGCGTATGACTTCAGCAAGTTTTTTTAAATAATTGTCGCCAATTGCATGACCAAAAGCATCGTTGATTAATTTAAGTCCATTCATATCAATCATAACCAGACTTATGGGCAAGTTATGACTATTATCTAGTCGAGATAAGGTGTCTTCAAAATAGCGTCGATTATATAAACCGGTAAGCTGATCATGATAACTTAAATAAACAATTGTATTTTGTTGTTCCAAAAGTGACGCATTCATTTTTTCAAGTGCCTGTGTTCTTTGAGCCACTTTATCTTCTAAAGTTTCCATTTGATAACTAATGGTATCAGCCATTTGGTTAAAACTTTCAGCTAGTCGGCCAATCTCATCGTCTTGATTCAGCTTAACTCTTAAAGTGTGATGTCCTTCAGAGTATGCTTGTGTTATATTTGTAAGTTCAACAATGGGTTGAAGTATTTTTTCATTGCGTTTATTCCATGTATAGCTAGAGAATAAAGCGAGAATTACGATGAGGATTAAGGCAATTAAGATTGTATTATAATAGGTCGATACGATGGGGTGGGAAGGCAGTTCAATAATTATTAACCAATTAAGACCATAAGAAGAGTAAGGGACAATTCGTAAGAAGCTTCGTTGGAACCAATGGTTTGACGTATAATGGGTTTCACCGGTTTCTTGGTAGTGTTCAAGAGCATCGAGTGCTTCTTGACTAGCAAGGCTAGAAAAAGGTATGCGTTCAAAAGTTTCACCTGAATTTTTGTAATTAGCTAAACCTAAAGAGTTGGCAACGACATACTTAGAATCCGATTCAATAATATAGCTTTCGCCTTCATAATTAGAAGCATAGGAAGTCATTTGCTCGCTTAAGCGATTTAGTGTAAGATGTGCGCCCAGGACTCCAATCAATTCGTTTTCACTATTGGTTACAGGTGCAGAGATAGACAGAGCTAGGTCATCCATAACAAAATGTTTATATATTGGAGAAAAAACTAAGGTGTTTTGTGAAATAGCTTCACTGTACCATGGACGAGTTCGAGGATCAAAGATTGGATTTTTAAGGACTTCTGTTGAGATATTGGAACTATCATCAACCGAATAATACACGGAATGAAAATTCGTTGATGAATCTGCTAGCATAATTTCAAAAGAGTCATTCGTACCCCGGCGGGCACCATAATAATGTCCTTCAGTCGTACCTAAAGAATAACTATATATATGACTGGGTGCATTTTTTAGAACGCTGACAAAATATGGGTTTCGGCTTTCAGCTACATCCATGTTAACACTACCTGTCTTCACCAAATCTTGGCCAAATGAAATAATATGAATTGGACTTGCGAGCACGTTTTCTACATCATTTAATAAATAAGTTTGTGCTTCATGCTGAAGTGTATCAAGTAGACGATTGTTCGAAACCATCCAAGCAAAGAGCAAGACGGAACTAACAATAATCAAGGTTGCCAGTGAAAGAATCAAATAGGATATATTTAAAGTTTTTATAATCGATTGTGTCTTATGTTTCATACGAGTCACCCCTCTGTGCGTAAAAACAATAGTTACTATATATTATACGCTAATACTATAAAAAATTCTATAATTTAGGGATAAATAATGGTTAATGCTTCCAAAAACGCTTTCGATACTGTGTGGGGGTGCATTCCAGGTGTTCTAAAAAGGAGCGGTTATAATAACTAACATTGTTGAAACCTACATTAGAAGAAATTTCTGCAATACGTAAATTTGTGTTAACGAGTAGTTCGCAGCTCTTTAAGATTCGATAACGGTTCACATATGCAATGGGAGTCAAGCCGATGACCTCTTTGAAAACGCGACAAAACTGGCCCTCACTTAAAGAAATTAATCCGGACAAAGTATTTAAATCGATTTCTTCAGCATAATGTCGGCTGATGTATTCTTTAATCGGGACGATGCGTTCATGTTGATAGGTTGTCGCAGAAAGGTTTGCCTCTGTATTTTTGGCGATAGAAAAGAATTCATGCCAAAGTTCAAGAAACTTAGCCTTTAGGAGAAGTTCCTTCTGACTAAGTTCTTCTTCAGGGAGAGTAATAATAGTTGTTACTAGCTTTAGTATTCTCTTATGTTCAGGTTCAGTACCCTCAATGTGGACCGGAAAGATTATCAATTCAGAGAGAATCGGATAAATATATTTTGAAAAAAGCATATGATTCATGACATCATCAAAAAGAGTGGCATGAAATACAATAGCTGAAAAATCACAGTTTTGTCCTTGATAAGGTTTAGCAGAATGCAGTTGACGAGAGTTCACAAAGACACATTCGCCTTTTTTTACAAGATGGGTCTCATGCTCAATGGTAAATAAAGCGGCACCTTGATGAATATAGAAAATCTCAAATTCTTCGTGCCAGTGGAGGTAGAAGAAAGGATCTTGTTCAGCTGTCATCGTTAAATGATGAAGACCGACCGGAAGTTCAGAGGTTCCGTGTTTTGCTTGTTCCTTATAGTGCAAATTATATAATGGGCTCATATGCATTTTCTCCTATATCAATATATCAAACAATGCAAACATCAAAATAGTGTTAGAATATATATGTTTTGTTATAGAAAAGACGACTTTTCATCAGTATAATAGTAGTATAAAGTATCAAGAGCTAAATGTAAAGTTAGTAAAATTAGGTATAGAAAGGGAAAAAATATGAAATTTACAGAAGGATATTGGATAGCAAGCGAACGTGCAAATCCCATTTACGCTTCAGATGCATATGCAGTGGAGGCGATAGATAATGGAATGCGTGTTGTAGCACCGGGGAAAAAGATACATCATCGTGGAGATACCTTAAATCAGCCAACTATAACGATTGAGTTTACAAGCGTTGCGCATAACGTTGTCCATGTGCGAGTTTATCATTATGAAGCGTATGCCCATCTTGATCCGCGTTTTGAAAGGGAAGAAAAGCCGGATGAAGTGATGGTAACGATTACAGATGAAGAAGCTGTCATGGTCGCGGGTGATGTAACTGTCCGTGTGGACCGAGAAGCTTGGGGATATCAATTTGAAGCAGATGGAAAAGTGATTACTTCTTGTGGGTTTAGAAATCTGGCCTACATGCAATATGATCGACAACTATCGACAATGAAACCGCAGGATAATTACCTGGCAGCCAATTATCAGCCATACATGGTCAATGAGTTATCCTTACAACCCGGCGAATGTGTCTATGGATTAGGTGAACGTTTTTCTGCCTTTGTTAAAAACGGACAGTCTGTGGATACATGGAATGAAGATGGTGGGACGTCTTCTCAAATCGCATATAAATCTATACCTTTTTATATGACCAACAAAGGGTATGGTATCTTCGTGGATCATTCAGATAATGTATCCTTTGAAGTTGCCAGCGAAAAAGTAGAATATGTTGGCTTTTCAGTTCCCGGAGAAGAAATTCGCTATGACTTTATCTATGGGCCGACGCCAAAAGAAGTCTTATACGGATATACAGCCTTAACTGGCCGACCAGCATTGCCTCCGGCGTGGTCATTTGGTCTTTGGTTATCGACGTCCTTTACAACCAATTATGATGAAGAAACAACAAGCTCCTTTATCGATGGGATGGCAGAACGAGACATACCGGTGAGTGTTTTTCATTTTGATTGTTTTTGGATGAAAGAATTCCAATGGTGTGACTTTGAATGGGATGAACGTGTATTCCCAGATGTTCCCGGTATGTTGAAACGCTATAAAGAAAAAGGATTAAGAATTGATCTATGGATTAACCCATATATTGCCCAAGGAACAGATTTTTTCAGAGAAGGTGTGAAAAATGGATATTTTCTTCAACGCCAAGACGGAAGAGGCCCAAAGCAAGTCGACATGTGGCAGACAGGTATGGCCTTAGTTGACTTTACCAATCCGGATGCGAGTCAATGGTATCGTAATAAACTAAAAACACTTTTAGATATGGGGGTTGATTGTTTTAAAACGGATTTTGGTGAAAGAATTCCGATTGATGTCACTTATTATGATGGTTCAAACCCAAAAGCCATGCATAATTATTATACCTATCTCTATAATAAATGTGTTTTTGAATTGCTTGAAGAAGAAAGAGGCGACCATGAAGCTGTTCTTTTTGCCAGAAGTGCAACTGCAGGGTGTCAAAAGTTTCCGGTTCATTGGGGTGGTGACTGTTCAGCCAATTATCCATCCATGGCAGAAACATTACGTGGTGGGCTATCCTTTGCCTTATCCGGATTCTCATTTTGGTCCCATGATATCTCCGGATTTGAACATACAGCGACACCAGATGTTTATAAACGCTGGGTTGCCTTTGGAATGCTAAGTACCCATAGTCGCCTTCACGGTTCAACCAGCTACCGAGTACCTTGGTTATTTGATGATGAAGCCAATGATGTCGTCCGATTCTTTACAAAACTCAAGTGTCGTCTGATGCCATATATTTTTGCAGAGGCCATTGATGCAACCATGACTGGGGTTTCGGTAATGCGACCCATGATTTTAGAATTCCCGGAAGATATGGCATCCAATTATCTGGACATGCAGTATATGCTAGGAGGACGTGTACTTGTTGCTCCCATTTTCAATGAAAAAGGCAAGGCGGACTACTATCTTCCGAAAGGAAAGTGGACCCACATGCTAAGTGACGATGTGTATGAAGGTGGACGCTATTATACAGACCTATACGATTATTTTTCACTGCCACTTTTTGTGCGTGAAAACTCGATTATTCCATTTGGTTCCAATGAAGAACAACCGGATTATGCCTATGAAGAGGATATCGAGCTTCATATTTATAGTTTAGAAGATGGTCAAATTGCAAGCTGTAAAATTCCAAATGTAGAAGGCGAGATTGTCGGCGAAGTTAGAGCCATGATTAAAGATGAATGTGTAGTTGTTGAAGTTGATGCAGATATTCATATCAAAAATGTTAAGTGTCATAATATGACTATCCACAATATAGACCTAAAAGAAAAATAAAATCAAGTAAGGAATTACAAGGCAAATGTCCTGTAATTCCTTATTTTTTTTCTGTTAAATTTTTCGAGAACACGTTATAATAAATATATGTCGCATAGAATTGGACAAAAAAACTAAGCGGAGAAAAATGATGATTGATTCAAAATTTAAAGAAAACAAAGGGAAGTACATCATCCAATGTATTATGGCAACAGGGGTTATTGCCATGAGTCTGTTTATGCTTGATTTGGTGTTCGATGTTGCTATTGTTGCTTCGCTAGGTTCAACATCTTTCATTGTATTTGCGATGCCCCATAAAAGAGGCTCAAGTAATCGCGTTATCGTTTTGGGAAATACCATTGGAATTATTGTAGGTGGAATATGTTATTGGTTCGGAACCAATCACATAAATATTCCTCATGCTATCGTTGCGGCAATTTCAGTAGGATTGTGTCTATTTTTGATGGTTATTTTACAAGCAGAACATCCACCTGCAGCGGGTATTGCTCTTGGATTTGTTTTAGAAGGTTTTAATATGTATACTATTTTGGTGGTCTATTTTGTTTTAGCGATTTTATTAATTATGCGTCGCCTATTAAGACCATGGTTAATCGATTTAACGTAACAAAACTTACGCACATAAAGGAGAGAACATTGTGGATATTACAAGAGAAAAAGCATGGGAACTGTTAACAACTTACACAAAAACAGACGCATTACAAAAGCATGCCTTAGCTGTTGAAGCGGTCATGCGGCATTTTGCGCAAAAAGAAGATGAAGATGTTGAGAAGTGGGGAATTATAGGGCTTTTGCATGATTTGGATTATGAGCAGTATCCGGAAGAACATTGTGAAAAAGTTGTTGAGATTCTTAATGACGCGTCTTACCCAAAAGACTATATACATGCCATATGTAGCCATGGATATGGTATTTGCTCAGATGTAGAACCTGAACATACAATGGAAAAAGTTCTCTATACCATTGATGAGCTAACCGGTCTTATTCATGCTACGTGCTTAATGCGACCCTCCAAAAGTGTACTTGATCTGAAAGTTAAGTCAGTTAAGAAAAAATTTAAAACAGCTTCATTTGCATCCGGTGTTAATCGAGACATTATTTTAAATGGCTGTCAACGATTAGATCTTGAATTAGATGAAGTTATTCAAGAAACGATTAAGGGAATGCAAAAAGAAGCTGAGGCTATTGGCCTAAAAGGTGTGCTTTAGGCTACCACTTGTTTTTTAAGTGATTAGCCTCTTCAGTAATTTCATCAACGACGCTTTTGACAAGAGGGATGTGCTTAGACGTTTGATTGCCTTGAGCTGAGGTGTTTTTTCGAAGACGTTTTTTCATGATTTCAGTTAAATAACCACCTTTGAATGTTTTTGGTTCATATGAAATGACAAAAGCTTCAGGTTCAAAGGAATAGATGATATTCATGAGTTCTTTTTCTTTTTTTCGTCGGGTTAAAATATCCAAGCGTTGGCGGTTTCCAAGCCGTCCTTTTCCTGAGAAAACAGTAACTCCGAATCCTTTTTCCCGAAGCATGTCAACCATTTCATCGTTTTCATGGTTGATATTTACGTGGACACTGGTAAAACCGATAGCGAGCTTTTGTTCAACGTAAACACCAACGATCAGTCCGAGAGCAAAACCGAGCGAGTAGACAACCATTTCAATAACACTTTGCTCACCGGAGAGGACAATGGCTAATCCAAAAATATAGATGAGAGCCTCTAAAAAACCGAATACAGCCGTGAATATTTTAAGGTTTTTAACCATACTAATTGTTCGAAGCGTTAACATTGGGACATAAGCAAGTTGTACAATAATAATAAGTAGTAGTTTTGACATATTTCCTCCTAATTGTTTGTTTGATTCTATGTCTAAGGATACCATAAAAAGCTTAAGAGTAAAACTAAAAAAAACTTGACTTAAAGTTAACACGAAGTGATATCCTTAACATGGTTTGGATTTCACCCGAACCATCTATAAAACAAAAGGAGAAAGTAGAATGAGAAATACGACAGTAAAAAACATTGTTTTATCCGGGTTGATGATGGCACTTGGTATGATTTTACCTTTCATTACAGGACAGATTCCGCAAATGGGAAATATGTTTTTACCCATGCACTTCCCCGTGTTATTGTGCGGCTTGATTTGTGGATGGAAGTATGGTGGCGCGGTTGGATTTATACTACCTATATTACGATTTATGGTGTTTGGCATGCCCCCATTGTTCCCAATCGGAATAGCTATGGCCTTTGAGCTCCTGACATATGGTTTGGTCATCGGAATTTTCTACGAACGATTACCTAAGAAAATTCATTGGACATATGTTTCGCTCATTGTTGCGATGATTCTAGGCCGCCTCGTTTGGGGGATTGCCCAAGTGATCTTGCTGGGACTATCCGGTGGCACTTTTTCAATGAGTATGTTTGTCGGTGGCGCCTTTTTAAATGCAATTCCTGGAATTATTTTACAACTTATTTTGATTCCGATTATTATGGAAATATTACATAAAAGACAAGTTATTTATGGCAATTGATGAAGCTTGCGATATTGACTGGGGCTCATATGATACTTTTTTTTAAAAGCTGCATATAGGCTGCTTTTATCTTTATATCCCACCTGTTCGACAATGTGTTCAATGGTATCATCGGTGTAGAGAAGATAATTTACGACGTTTTGCAAACGAATATGTGTAAGAAGTTGTCGAAATGAATGTCCGGTATAATCATGAATGCGTGCGGATAAATACTTTGGGTGATAATTGTATTTTGATGAGAGACGGTTCAAGGATACCGTTTGATAGTCAGTATAAATAGTGTCGATAATTTGTGAGAGAACAGATGACCTTTGTTTGGGTTCGGACTCCCGTATAATGTGGGTGAAAAGTAAAGTCAAGAGATGATCAATAATTACTCTGCTATATTGTTTTTTATTTAAAATCTCGTTAATCAACAAACGAATGAACGTTTCAATATCTTGATCTAACTCGGTAAAGAGTAGATAGGATTTTGAAGCGTTTTCTATTTGATAGCGAATAAAAAAACTATTCAGAGCAGAATCATTAAACAACATGTGAAAAATTGATTTGTGGAAGATTTCTTGTGGTAAAACAATATTTAAAATAAGGTCGTGGCCTTCATGGTATTTTTTGAAATAGTGGACGGCATTGGGATTCATAATACAAAGATTGCCCTCTGTGAGAAAAATCTCTTGGCTATCGATGACTCCGATAGGAGACCCTTTAACGACGTAGAGGAGCTCGAAAAAATCATGGTCATGGACATTGGAGTTGGACTTTTCTTGATGAAATGAAATAAAAACGTCAGAAGCTGCATCATCTAAAAAGAATTTTCCGGATAAATGACGTGGATCAATCTGACGTTTTTCGGCGTCAGAAAGTCCTGATTTTGAGAGAAGACCTTGTATTTTTTTGGAAACTTTTTGATCTGTTGCATAGGTATGTTCCCAAAGCTCTTGTATTAATTTATTATCCATAATCTTACCTCATAACACCAAACATATTACGTGAAATTATCGTTCCTATCTCTATATAGTATATAATGAAATAAGTAGAACATCAATATCATTTTATGGATTAAGGTAAGTTATGGAGGAAGAAAAATGAAGATAAGGTATTGTAAAACGAATCATATAACAAATCCTATGGGATATGAACTGGGCACACCGGTAGTGTCTTGGATTACGGAAGATAGCCAATCGCAAAAACAAGTAGCCGCACAAGTGGTGGTTGCCTTAGATAAGGACTTTAATCAGAAGATATTTGATACAGGCAAAGATGCAGATAGTGATAATCGAGGTGTAGAAATCGATATTGTATTAGAGCCATGTAGGAGATATTACTGGAAAGTAAGGGTTTGGGGAGATGCGGGTGATGAAGCGACTTCAGACACCTATTGGTTTGAAACCGGTAAAATGGATAGTCCATGGGAAGCTAAGTGGATAAGCCCGGAGTGGAAAGATCAGAGTCGAGCACCCTATGTACGCAAAACATTTCAGCTAGATCAAGATGTTGTAAGTGCAAGAGCCTATATTATTGGGTTAGGTCTCTATGAGCTTGAAATCAATGGAAAACGCGTAGGAAATGAATATTTCACGCCTTATTGCAATGCTTATGATGCATGGCTCCAATATCAAACCTTCGATGTAACGGATTACCTAAAACAAGGTGACAATGCCATTGGAGTATTACTAGGAAATGGATGGGCCAAAGGACCCTTTGGCACCTTTGGTGATTTGAATACACCTTATATGAATCAGTTTGCATTGCGGTGTGAAGTCGTTGTAACCTATCAAGACGGTAGTGTCAGAAAAATCGGCACCGATGAATCATGGAAGTGCCAACCCTCACCAATCCTTGAAGATACCATATATGATGGTGAAGTGTTTGATGCAAATGCCATCTTGGAGGCATGGTCAAAAGCAGATTTTAATGATGAGTCCTGGAGTAAAATGGTGCCCTATACACCCCAAGGACTTGGCCAATTAAGAGAACGTTTATCCGTGCCTGTCATCATCAAGGAAGAGTTTAAACCGGTAGAGCTCATCAAAACGCCGGCGGGTGAATGGGTCTTAGACATGGGCCAAAACATGGTTGGATGGTTAAGGATACGGGTTCGAGAACCTAAAGGGACCAAGATTCGTATTTGCCATGGGGAAGTGCTGCAAGATGGTAATTTTTATCGAGAAAATTTACGGGATGCAAAAGCGGAATATGTATATATATCCGATGGTGTCGAGCGAGAGGTTCAGCCACATTTCACATTTTATGGCTTCCGATATGCCAAATTAGAAGGATTTACCGGTGAGATTCAATTGGAAGATTTTACCGCTTGTGTTGTTTATTCTGATTTAGAATCGAGAGGGCATATTGAGACTTCAGACCCCTATGTGAATCGCCTATTTTTAAACGCCCTTTGGGGACAAAAAGGAAACTTTCTCGATGTGCCAACAGATTGTCCGCAACGGGATGAGCGAATGGGATGGACAGGAGATGCCCAAGTTTTTGCAGGAACGGCTACCTATAATATGGATACTTATCCATTCTATGTGAAATTTATGAGAGACCTATATGAAGAACAAAAAATGAGTGATGGAATGGTTGCTAGCACCGTTCCGACGTTTTCTCAAAACAAACAAAAAAATAGTGGTTTTGTCGGAGGTGGTGCATGTGCATGGAGTGATGCGGCGACGGTTATTCCGTGGGAAGTCTATCTACACTATGGTGATAAAGCCATACTAAAAAACCAATATCAGAGCATGAAGGATTGGGTTGATTGGATTATTGCTAGAGATGTTGAATCGGGTGATCATAAATTATGGACTGTCGGTTTTCATTTTGGAGACTGGTTAGCCCTTGACGGACCGGTAGAGGGTGGTGTGCTTGGTGGAACGGACAATGGACTTTTAGCATCGGCCTATTACCGACTATCCACGAATATTTTAGGAAAAACAGCAAGGGTGTTGGGATATACAGAAGATGCTCAGTATTATGCCGAGCGCTCAGAACAAGTCAAACAAGCGATTCAGAATGAATATTTTAGTAAAAACGGTCGATCCACCATTTTGACCCAAACGGCACATGTGGTTGCCTTACACTTTGATTTGGTCGAAGAATCGGTAAAACAGCGTGTTCTAGGTGATTTGTTAGCGCTCCTTAAAGCGGATAACATGCATTTAAAAACAGGATTTATCGGTACGCCGTATTTATGCCGAGCGCTTTCCAATCACGGAGATTCAGATAGTGCATATAAAGTGTTTTTCCAAGAAGATTATCCAAGTTGGCTCTATGAAGTTGTTATGGGAGCGACAACAATATGGGAACGTTGGAATTCGATTATGCCGGATGGAAAAATAAGCGGAACGGGTATGAATTCATTAAATCATTACGCCTATGGCTCAATCGTTGAATGGATGTATCGTAATATGTGTGGCATTAATCCAACAGAAGATGCGCCTGGCTTTAAAAAGATTGTTCTTCGTCCACAATTTTATGGAAAGCTTGGCTTTGCAAAGGGCTCAGTCCGAACGGCAATGGGGTCGGTTCAAAGTGAATGGAAGCTAATGGATAATAATCGGGTGAAATACACATGTGCTATTCCCTTTGATACGACGGCGAGGCTTTATTTGCCGGATGCAGACCGAGCAAGGGTTGAGGGGCTTGATGCGGCTTGTATGAATGTGAGACAAGAAGATACATCTGTAGTGATGGAATTACTAGCCGGACGATATGATTTTGAATATACCTTGACTCGAAGTTATGATTTAGAATATTCCATCGCCTCAGGAATCAAGGAATTGCTTTCTGTTGAAGCGACAAAAGTAATTATAGAAAAATATGCGCCCAATATTTTAAAGGCGGATCAAGGGGATATGGGCATGGCACTTCCTTATAGTGTTTTAGATATTTTGGAAAGTTCAGAAGGATTTATTCGACAGACCATGCTAGGTGATTGCAATGTTGATCAACTGGATGAAGAACTAAGAAAAGTTTCGGTTAAGATTCGTGAAGAGATTCGCTAAGAGTTCTTGTATATTTAAAAAAAATAAAGTACAATGAGAAGGATATATTTTCGATTTGTATCGATTGTGTACGATTACGAAAACACAAAAGACTGAATTTAAGGTGGTAAAGGCAATGAACGGCAAAAAACAACGAAGAATCCTTGGTATATATATTCTTTTGCTTTTGTTTGTGATTACAGGTTGTAAAGGACAAGATGTCCGTCAAGAGACATCTTCAGATACTGTGCGAATAGGTATGATTCCAAAGATTATCGGAATCTCATACTTTGATCAGTGTGCACAAGGTGCCAAAGAGATTGCAGATAAATACGGAATGGAATTGATTTATCGAGGACCATCATCGGCAGATGCGGCTTCTCAAGTCAATATAGTCCAGGATATGATTTATGACGGAGTGGATGTTATCGCCATTGCCCCGGTTGATCCGGATGCGGTTAAAGTTGTTTTAGAAGAAGCCCGTAGTAAAGGAATCATTGTAGTAACCTTTGATGCAGATTCGGTCAGTGATAGTAGAGATGTTTTTGTCAATCAAGTTTCGGCGAAAGAATTAGGAACACATCTTATCGATGAATTGGTTAAGCTTGTTGGAGCTGAAGGTAACTATGCTATTTTGACAGCGTCGATGACTGCGGACAACCAAAATACATGGATTCATTGGATGAAGGACTATCAGGCTTGGCAGTATCCGGATCTTAACCTGTTGACAGTAATCCCCACCGATGAAGATCAGCAAAAAGCCTATGCCCATACACGAAACCTCGTTCAGGCGTATCCTGAACTGGATGGGATTATAGCCATGTCGACGGAAGCGGGACCGGGAGCTGCCCAAGCCATAAAAGTGTTAGGAAAAAAAGATGAAGTTAAGCTCTATGCCTTAGCCTTGCCCAATGATATGCGTGACTATTTAAAAGAAGGGTCGGTGCATTTAGCGACCCTTTGGAATCCATATGATCTAGGACGATTAACGGTTGAAGTTATTCATGTCCTTCAGCAAAAGCAGGAAATTACTGACGGTTCTACTTATGGAGAGATTGGACCGATTGAATATATTGAGTCTGAGAGAACCGTCATAATGGGAGAGCCTTTAGACTTTAACGCCATGAATGTGGATGATTACGATTTTTAAGTAGAATGGTGGTTCATATGAATACAAAAAAACTCTTAAAAAAACGCGAGAGCTATATTTTTTTCATGACAGTGATCTTATGGATTGCAATATCAACGACGAATTTGAATTTTGCCCATCCGGCATATTTGCTTGAACTTATCGGTGTTAATAGTGTGTATTTTATATGTGCATTAGGTGTTCTTCCCTTAATGATTAAAGGACATTTTGACTTGTCAATGGGAGGAATTATCGCACTGACAAGTGTAATCCTTTCACTTATGACTGGCTATATTTTACTACCCATACCAATCCTTATCTTTTTGGGTGCATTCATGGGAGGCCTTATAGGAGTAGTCAATGGAAGCTTGATTGCAAAATTTAAGGTGTCGTCTGTTGTTGTGACCCTTGCAACCATGTATATTTTTTATGGCATTTCAAAATTTATCCATCAAACCTTCCTTGGTAATTTTTTTATGAGTGATGGGTATATAATTCAAGATTATTATGGTGCGATTGAGAATGTGAGCGTCTTACTTATGGCGTTGACTACCTTTTTTGTATTAAAGCATACTCAGTTTGGCCGAAGTGTCTACGCGTTTGGAGGCGATCGCAAATTGGCCATGCAAAAAGGTTATCGTGAATCGCTTTCAACCATTAGTGCCCATGGATTTAGTGGCTTAAGCGCCGGTATTAGTGCAGCTTTACATCTGATTACCTTTAATCAAACCAGTGTAGATGCATATATGAATATTGAATTTGAACTGATTATTATCGTTATTTTAGGTGGATTACATATATTGGGTGGTTATGGAACGGTTTTTGGAACAGTGATTGCAAGCCTTTTTATTATTATCCTTCGAAGTGGTTTGGTTTTTGCTCGAATTCCGGTTTTTTGGCATGATATGATGGTTGGTGGCATTATTATTGGGGTCATTGCTTATGGTGTCTTAAAAGACCGTGTCAAAAAAAGATATATAAAAGTGGGTGAAACATAATGTTCAGTTCATATGAAAAAAAATTGTTGGGGATTCTTCTTGCAATGATCCTATTAGGAACACTTCTTTTTGGAAGGGAATTTTTATCTATAAAAACATTATTAATTATGGCCAATCAATTGCCGGAATATGGACTTATTTCAATAGCCCTAATGATTACACTCATAGTTTCAGGGATGAACCTATCCATTGTTTCCATGACAACACTTGCAGGAATTATCGGAGCCTTAACAATGAATTATGCCAGTGATTTAGGCGTTTTTTCGGTCGTCATTGGCGTCTTGGTTATGCTGTTCATAGGGTCCTTGGCAGGGACGCTTAACGGTGCGGTGGTAAGTTTTCTTGAGGTGTCTCCCATATTAACAACCCTTGGGACCATGATGCTTTTTAAAGGCGCGGCATTGAATATTACCAAAGGCGGAGCCATTACATCATTTCCCTCGGCCTTCACCTATATAGGTAATGGTAAAATTTTGGGAATTCCATTTCCTATGATTGTATTTATCCTTGTTGTGGTTTTTATGGGATGGTGGCTCGATGCCAGTTCTTTTGGCAAACAGCTTTATCGAATCGGGAAAAACCGGGAAGCGGCTATATACTCAGGTATTAATGTGAAAAAAGTCGTTTTTATGGCCTATATTATTGCAGGATGCATTGCCGGAATTACGGCGGTGATTATGTCAGCACGATATAACTCGATTCGTGTTGACTATGGAGAGACCTATTTGTTAAATGGTTTGGTCATTGTAAGTTTAGGTGGAATTGATATTAAAGGTGGAAAAGGGACCATGATGGGGGTCTTAATTGCCGTCATTATCATGAGTGTCGTTTTAAGAATAATGAATTTAGCCTATGTCGATTCGCATTTGATGAGTGCGATTATGGGAGTCATTTTATTGGTGAATATTTTTGTTCAGTATTATTCTGAGCAACGGTTAAAGCGTAAAATAGAAAAAGAAATATAGGTGATAAAATGTTTGGTATCGAACGATTACAAGCCATAAGGGAGCTTGTTAAAGAAAAAAAATCCGTTGAAGTAGCATATTTGAGCAAAGAACTTGATGTTTCAGAGGTGACAATTCGTAGAGATTTAGATAAGTTGGAAAAAGAAGGGCTTGTTGAGAAAACCTACGGTGGAGCTATACTGATTGACAATAATCAAGTGACTTCAGACGTGCAAAAAAGCACGAATGATGAAGACGTGGAAGTAGACCAGTGCTTTCATCGCATCACCGGCGTGGCGGCAAAAACAATTGAGCCGGGAGATACCGTTTTTATCGGTGGGAGTGCCATGGGGATTGATTTGGTAAAATGTCTTGTTGATGCCAAGGATATGATTATTGTAACCAATAATATTGAAATTGCCATGTTTGTATATAAAGAAAGCAACCATAAATTGGTTATGTTAGGTGGAGAGATTGATATGGTCAGTGGTAATGTTGTTGAACTTGATCAACTGGATGAACTCTTGATTGAAAAAGCTTTTATAACTGCAGATGGTGTTGATTTACAATATGGTTATACCGTCAATGAAAAAAATGAAGTGCGCTTATATAAAAAATTACATCAAGTATCAAGAGATGTTATCGTTGTTGTTCCGAGTGAGCGTTATCATAAGCGTGGCTTAATCAAGATGGCGCCGCTTCCGTCAATTATGACGGTCGTATCTGATAAAGAAATGCCGGAAGACTTTAAAGCCTTTTATTTTGAAAACAATATTAAAGTGCACACGTCAATGTTGAATTAATCACAGGAGAAGTCTATGGGTGAAAAAGGTATTTTAATTGAAAATGTTAAGAAAGTATATCACCATAATACCGTTTTAAACATTGAAAAAGCTTCTTTTGACCTGGGAAATATTTATGGGATTACGGGGACAAACGGAGTCGGAAAGACAACATTATTAAAAATAATCAGTAAGGAAATAATGCCGGATGCAGGGCAAGTGATTCATGATTTAAAGGTCGAAATGGTGTGTCATGAAAACGGCCTCTTTCAAGATATGACCGTGTATGAAAATATGTTTTTAAACCGAGAGCCAAAACAGTCTTTCTTAGGGTTTAAAGCCTTTGATTGGAAAGAAGCCAAGCGGAAAACAAAAGCGATTCTGGACGCGTTTAAGTTAGACATCGATCCCTTGGTCACGGTGCGAGAATTAAAAATGGCAACGCAAAAACTTCTTGAAGTCGTCATTGCATTATCGAAGGAACCGGATGTGTTGATTATTGATGAACCCTTGACTTTGTTAGATTTACAGCAAGTTCAATTTTTGAATGAAATGGTAAAAGAATACATGACTGCAGATCGGATGACCATTTATTCGTCTCACCGCTTAGATGAACTTTTTCAGGTGGTTGACCAAGTGGTAACCATGCGCGACGGAAAAATTGTTGCCATTCAAGAAGCTGAAGAAACGATTCTGGCCGGACTGCTTGAATTTGCAGAAAAAGATGTGCATCGTTATCCCAAGCGCAATATTACTCTTGGCAATGAAATTCTTAAAGTTCGAGGATTAAGCACAGAACATATTCATAACATTAACTTTGAACTAAAAAAAGGTGAGATGTTAGGAATTGTTGGACTTCGCGGGGCTTATAAATCTTCGATTGGTAAAGCCTTGTTCGGAGCGATTCCTTTTGAAGGGCATATTAAAGTCGAAGGTTCAGAAAAAAGGATGCGGTCAACGACCCATGCAGTTGAAGCCGGATTATGCTATTTAGGGAGCTCCAATGAGGGTATGTTTATTGATGATTCGGTCATGGACAATATTGTCTCTGCAAATGTCCCTCGTGTTCGTAAACTCAGTCGTAGCGCCAAGCAGTTAATCTCCAAATACTACTTAGACCTTCTGAATATATCCAATGCCGGCGTCGATTATTTAATGGAAAGTATGAGCGCTGGGAACAAACAAAAGGTTTTGCTGGCAAAATGGTTTTTCAGCAAGTCGAAAATTTTCATTTTTAATAAACCGACAGCAAATGTTGATAATTCATCAAAGGTAGATATCTATAATATCTTTGCAGACCTAGCGGAAACGGGGGCAGGGATCATTTTGATTAGTAATGACCTTGAAGAGATTGCAGGATTGTGTGATCGCGTTTTAGTCATTGAAGATGGTAAGATAAAACAAGAAATTAAGAGAAAAGACTTATCTGTGCACAATCTCGTTAAAGCTTTACAAGATTGGTAACAAGGTATTTCTTAAAAGACATCTCGAAAGAGGTGTCTTTTTTTGTTTGTATTGACTAAGTGAAAAACCAAGAATAATCATAAACGAACATAAAAACACACAAAAATGTTGACAAATGGTTAAAACAGTTGTAACATGTAAACAGATGGAACAAAACGAACATAACCGTAAACGAACAAACAAAATGTTCAAACAAATATTGTGTAGGAGTTGGCAAAAAGATATGGCTATTTTAGAGTTAAAAAATATTTCTAAAAATTTTGGCGGCGTGCGAGCGCTACGAGGCGTCAACCTAGAACTTAGGCAAGGCGAGATTCATGGTCTCATGGGAGAAAATGGTGCCGGAAAATCAACAACGATTAAGGTGATTACCGGTGTTCATCAACCCAATGAAGGCGAGATTTACCTGGATGGTAAAAAAATTGTCATCGAAGATCCCAAGATGGGGAGTGAACTCGGAATTGCAGCGATTTATCAACATGTTACAGCATTCCCCCACTTGAGCGTAACGGAAAATATTTTCATGGGTCGTGAACGAATGAATAAATTCAACATGTATGATTGGAAAACAATGAATGCTGAAGCCCAAGAATTGTTGGATGACATTGGTGGTGATATTGATGCTAAGACCATGATGGGTGACTTAAGTGTTGCAAAACAGCAGCTTGTTGAAATTGCAAAAGCGCTTTCGGCGAATGCGCGAATCCTGATTATG
Organism: Clostridiales bacterium UBA2432; assembly: GCA_002342805.1. GTDB lineage: Bacteria > Bacillota > Clostridia > Lachnospirales > Vallitaleaceae > UBA1351. The sequence continues at coordinate 33,171 of DDQW01000079.1, forward strand.
GATGAACCAACAGCATCATTGACCAAAGTTGAATGTGAAGAACTTTATCGGATTGCAGAAAAGCTTAGAAACGATGGCGTGTCTATTATTTTGATTTCCCATAAGTTTGAAGATGTTTTTCGACTTGCAGACCGTGTAACCGTATATCGAGACTCTCAATACATTGGCTGTTGGAATATTGATGAGATCACACAAGCAGAACTTATTAAAGCCATGGTTGGTCGCGAACTAACACAGATGTATCCAACAAAAAACGCCAAGATAGGTCAAGAAGCCTTTCGAGTAACGAATCTGTCCAAGATGGGATATTTTCGAGATATTAGCTTTGATGTACGACGTGGTGAAATTGTCGCACTGACAGGCCTTGTCGGAGCAGGACGAACAGAAGTGTGTCAAAGCATTATCGGTGCCATGCATTTAGATTCAGGTGAAATATATGTTGAGAATAAACGGGTGAAAAATCATAATCCCAATGAAGGATTTAAAAACGGAATCGGTTATTTGCCGGAAGACCGACATTTGCATGGATTAATTCTTGATATGGACATAATAAAAAATACAACCTTAGTTAACCTAGATATGTTCTCAAAGTTTGGCTGGATGAATGAAAAAGACGAAGAGCAAAAAGTTATCGATATTGCAGATCGCATGGAGTTAAAGGCAGGTAGTTTATATGATAACCCATCGACATTGTCCGGTGGGAACCAGCAAAAAGTTGTTTTTGGTAAATTATTAGTCAATGATATTAAGGTATTGATTCTAGATGAACCGACAAAAGGTGTTGATGTTGGTGCGAAATATGCAATCTATGAAGTTATGAATGAATTGGCTGCTAAAGGATATGCCATCATTATGGTCTCTTCTGAAATGCCGGAAGTACTTGGTATGGCCGATCGCGTCATCGTCATGCGTGAGGGAAAAGTATCGAGTATCTTTGATAATATTAACTTAGGGCAGGAACAGATTTTAGCATCCGCTCTTCCGGATTATAATCAGGAAATATAAAACAGGAGATGAATTATGACGAATAAAGCAGATACAATAAAATCAACGACAAACGCACATTTTTCACTAAAAGATGTTGCTAAAAGTATTGTGAAAAACAGATCATTTGGATTGTTAATGGCATGCGTGGTATTGCTTATCCTAGCATCTCAATTAACCCCCCAACTATTAACCGCAAAAGCGTTAAATGATATGTTGAAAAATAATGCCATTGCCGGCATCCTTGCAATCGGAATGCTTATGGTCTTAGTAACACGTGGAATCGATTTATCGATTGCAGCCACAATGGTATTTAGTGGAACGGTCATATCAATGATTAATGCCGACAATCCGGAAGTTCCGGTATTTGCCCTCGTGCTATTAGCAACAGGAATCGGAACAGTTATTGGTTTTTATAACGGAATATTAGTAAGTAAACTAAAACTATTACCAATTATTGCGACCTTGAGTACCTTATATGTCGTCCGTGGACTAGCCTATGTTGTGAGCGATTCGCGATGGATTGTACCGGCAAACTTTTCAAATTCGTACAAAAGTTTTGCAGTTGGAAGTCTTTTTGGTATCAACAACTTGATCATAACAGCGATTATTATGTTTTTTATCTTTTATATAGTTCTTACACATTTAAAATTCGGACGTCGTATATTTGCAATTGGATCGAGTCCAGATTCAGCAAAAGTATCCGGTATAAAAAGCGATATGGTCATCATAGCAGTTTATGCCATTATGGGTGCTATAGCAGGATTTGCAGGGTTTTTATATACATCCAACTATGCCATTGCTCAAAGCACCATGGCAATGGGAATGGAGATGGATGTCATCGCGATTTGTATTCTTGGTGGAGTAAGTATCAGTGGTGGTACAGGAAAAATATCCGGAATCATCATTTCAACGGTGTTATTTGCCATTATTAGTTCCTTTTTAAGTATGTTATCCGGTCTAAGTATTTGGACAGATGCAATTAAAGGTGTACTTATTATCGGAGCCGTTATCTTAAATATTTATACATCACGATCCGCTAAGCAACGAGCTTTACGAGAAAGGAATATATAAAGGGGTGCGATTATGACAACAGAGACGATGAATAAAAAATATCGGTTTAGCCTTGAAAAAACCGACGGAAAATTTGAACTAAAAAAATTCTTGGTTCAATGGGAAATGATTTTAATCTACATATTTTTACTGTTTAATGTTTTGATGTATTTCTTAAACGGTGATGTATTTACACGAAGCTATATGAGCATTATTCAAGCAGGAATGGATTTATCCTTTATGGTTTTTCCAATGATTTTTATCTTGCTGTTGGGAGATATTGATGTATCCGTGGGTTCCATATTAGCCTTATCAGCTATGACACTTGGATTAACATATGAAGCCACGCAAAATACAGCCCTATCCTTAGGCGTTTGCTTATTAACGGGAGCAGGAGCGGGATTTTTAAATGGATTTATTATCACACGATTCAAAGAAATCTCCGCAGTTATCGTAACTATAGCGGGAATGCTTTTTTATCGAGGTGTCGTTAAGATCGTTCTTGATGTTCGTTCACTAACACTTTTTCCAGACTGGTTTGGCGATTTAGGATATTCAAACTTCCTAGGACTACCGATTTCTTTATGGGTTTTTGCAATATTCGCCGTGATTTTCGGACTGATCTTGCATAAGACATCCTATGGACGTCAACTCTATGCCATGGGAAAAAACACAGACGGTGCCTATTTTTCAGGAATCAAAATTAACAAGATTAAACTGATTACATTTACATTGATGGGATTGATGGCAGCCGTATCTGCAATATTCTACTTGGGACGCTCACCAAGTGTTGTGGCAAACGTTGGTGAAGGGTATGAACTTCGTGTTATCGCTATTTGTGTACTTGGTGGCGTATCAACCAGTGGTGGAAAAGGAAAGATTTTTGGTCCGATTATCGGTGTGTTTATCATTTCATTCCTTGATAAACTCATGGGTTATAATGGTGTTCAACCAGCGGCAAGGGTTATGGCAGTAGGTATTCTACTGGTTGTTGCTCTGCTGGCTGAAAAAATAAAATTCAAACAATAATATTAAATGGAGGGAACAAAATGAAAAAATTATTAGCAATCACACTTATGTTAGCCATGCTCGTAGCAATGGTAGGATGTGGCGGAGGCGACTCTGACTCATCATCAAGTAGTTCAAATGCAGACACAAGCACAGACACAAGTACAGAGGCAAATACAGACAGCTCAGATGCAGAAGTTACTGAAAGCGAAGACCCAGAAACACATGTATTTATGTTTAAAAGTACAGGGAACTTATTTGGAGACTTAATGTATCAAGGATTTAAAGAAGCAGTGGAATCCACAGGAAATCTTGCGGAATATCAATCGCCGGCAGAAACAACAGCGGCAGCGCAAGTAGCTCTTGTTGAAGAACTAATTAACAAAGGTGTATCTAGTATTACAATTTCAGCCAATGATGCCAATGCATTTAATGCGATTTCAAAACTAGCTGAAAGTAATGGCGTAAAATTATTAAGTTCTGACTCAGCAATTGATCCAAGCGTTCGTGTTGGTCATACAATTCCGACAACAATTGATGGTGTTGGTACACACTTAGTTTATGCAGCAATCATGATATTAGCTGAAGAATCATATGAAAAAGATATGGATATGAAAGCAAAAGCAGAAGAAATCTTAGCGAATGATACTTTTGCTGATGATCCAGCGGTTATCGGTGTATTATCTGCAACAACAACTTCACCAGTTCAAAATCTATGGATTGCATCCATGGAAAGAGAACTAGTCCGTTTAAATGAAGCATATCCAGGAAATATCGCTGATGCCAATGAAGGTTCAGATGATTCAATGTTAGATATTAAGTATGGTAATGACGATCCTCAAGACAGTGTAACTCAAGCAAATGCATTCATTTCTGAAGATAAAGTTGACGTTATTGTATCACCAACAACAGTTGGTATGTTCGCAGCAGGACAACAACTTCAAGATGGTGGATCAGAAATCAAGTTAACAGGCCTTGGTTTACCAAGTGAGATGGCAAACTTCATGCCTAACGGTCCTGATGATGAATTCGACGCAGTGTGTCCATTCATGATGCTCTGGAACGTAATTGATCTTGGAGCGGTTTCAGGTGCGGCTGCAGTTGCATCCGTTGAAGGAACATTTGATGGTTCTGTTGGATCTTCATTTGAATATGACGGAACAACATACACAGCAATTGAAGACCCAGATAGTGACGGATCGGTTATTGTTGTTGGAAATCCATTCGTATTCTTCCAAGGAAACATGGACGAGTGGGGAAGTATCCTATAAGTTAGTTTGTAGTAATAATAAGTTGTAATTAAAAAACAGGTGTCCACGAATTAGTGGGCACCTGTTTTTGGTTTATTAAACATACGCTGGATTTATAAACCAACATCCTTTAATTTAGTTTTGGCAGGGCCGTTACCTTTGTTTTTGTTAACTTTTTCAACGCGACCGGAACCGATTTTCTTTTCAGCTTGTAAGTATCCAGGTTTCTTTTTCTTTTCTTCTATTAGCTCTTGCATACGTTCCATAGTTTTGTTCATGGGTTTTCTTGACATGGTCATTCTCCGTTCTTTCAAAAAAATAAGTTCGATTCATGGATTATATCCTAATTATATATTATATCATAAGGAATGGAAAATGTCCGATAAAGAAATAGAAATAAAAGTGGAATTTTCTTTTTTTCTTGCAACAAGTAGGCAAAGGATGTATAATAAACACAGAGAAAAAAAGAAAAACACAGATTTGTCTGTGGGAATAGGAAACAGCTATGCTCCCAATCGAGAGAAGAAAAGAAATTGCCCAAATGATAAAAAAAGAAAAATCGGTACGAGTCAATCAGTTAAGTGAACTCTTTGACGTGACCGAAGAAACCGTGCGCCGAGATTTGGAAAAACTTGAAAAAGAAGGTGTCTTAAAGCGGACTTATGGTGGAGCGGTACTCGACAATCTGGTATCAGATGATCTGCCGTATACCGACCGAGAAAAAGTTAATATGGATCAGAAACGCTTAATTGCAAAGTACGCTGCCCAGCTTGTTGACGAAGGTGAGACGATTTTTATTGATGCCAGTACATCAGCACTCGAGGTCATTAAGCAGGTTGATTCGACAAAGCGGATTACGGTGATTACCAATTCACTTAATGCCATTCATCAACTGAGTCAGTATAGCCATATCAATCTTATCGGGATTGGCGGAAATCTGAATGAACAGACCTTTTCCTTTGAAGGTCCCATGGCGGCGAGGTTTATTGATCATTATTATGCGGACAAGATGTTTTTTTCGGTCAAAGGAATATCCAAAGAGCGAGGTATGATGGATTCGAGAGAGTCCCTTGCAGAATTAAAGAGCCATATGATTGCCAATTCAAAAGAGACCATTCTCGTTATTGATGAATCAAAGCTTGACCAATCCGCCCTCGTAAGGGTGATTGAGACCGATGCAATCGATACCGTAATCACAGAATATCCTTTAGATAAAGCATGGAAAAGTTATTTTGAAGATCAAGGTGTTCAAGTGATACTGGCAAAATAAAGGACTTAAAGGTCAAAACTAAATACAAAACAAGAAAGGTGTAGTATAATGGAAAAGAGTAACAAGTTTGCATGGACATGGGAAGTAAAAGAAGAAGCTTTAGAAGAATATGTTAAGATGCATTTAGAACCATGGCAAGAGATTCTAGATGAACATTCAAAGGCGGGCATTAAGAATTATTCGATTTTTCAAAATGGAAATCAATTTTTTTACGTCTTTGAATGTGATGATGTAGAAAAAGCCTTTGCATATATCGATGAGAGCGAAGCGTGTCAACGATGGAATGCGATTACATCCAAAATGGTCAAAGGAAGTTTTGACTTCGCTGAAGCAGAGCCGATAAAACCGATGCGTGAGGTATTCTATCTAAAGTAAACCTTCCCATATGACAAAAGGAAAGGATGAGGTAAATGATAACAACAATTACATTTAACCCCGCTTTAGACAAAACAATTCAAGTCGATACCTTGAACTATGGAAAAGTCAATCGTGTCGGACATTTTAGAGAAGACCTAGGTGGTAAAGGTATTAATATGGGCCGGATTTTAGACGGCTTTGATATTGAAACCAAGCATATTATTGTTTTAGGCAAAGACAATCAAAAGGCTGTATTGGAATTCTTTGAAAAAGATGACATGGAGCTGGATTATTTATCGGTAGATGGCTATACACGGACCAATATGAAGATCGTTGAACGTGATAAAAATCAGACGACAGATATCAATGAAGCCGGACTTACAGTGACACAGGACCACATTGACGAACTTTTTGCTATGATTGACCAAGCGGCGGAGAAAAGCGATTATCTGATTATGGGTGGGTCGTTAGCAAAAGGCATGCCGACAGATATGTATGGACAGGTTGCCAAACGTTATGGAGACACTTGCCGGGTTATCATTGATGCAGATGATGATGTCTTGATTGAAGGCTTAAAAGGACATCCTTTTATGGTTAAGCCCAATATTCACGAGCTGGAAAATGCTTTGGACCGTAAACTAGAGACGACAGAAGAGATTGTGACAGCAGCCAGAGACCTGATTGCAAAATATGATGTAAACATCGTGGTTGTTTCCATGGGTAAAGAAGGAAGTATTGTTGTGACCAAAGAAGACATGTACGCCCAAGGAACGTATCCCACAGAGGTCATAAGTACAGTTGGAGCCGGAGATTCAATGGTTGCTGGCTTTGTATATGGATTAATCCATGATATGCCATTAGACAGAAGCTTAGCTTTTGCTTCGGCCTGTTCCTCATTAACCATTGAAGTTGAAGGCTACCCCAAATTAGATTTGAACAAAGCCTTAAAACGAACCGATGAAATGATGCGCTAATATTTTGGTTGACGTTTATTTCTGTTCTCATGTATACTTAATGTGGTTAATTAATTAAGAGAACAGGAGGTAGCATATGGACCCAATAAATCCAGATATGATTACGTTAACAATGGAAAAGAAAAAAAGTATTGCATTGATAGCGCATGACAGTAAAAAGCCAGAGTTAATCGATTGGTGTAAAGAACATCATGACATACTAAAAAAACATTTTCTATGTGGTACAGGAACCACGGCACGGATGATTTCAGAACATGTCGACTTACCAGTCAAAGGTTATAACAGCGGACCGCTGGGTGGTGATCAACAAGTAGGTGCCAAGATTGTTGAAGGAAGAATCGATATGGTGATTTTCTTCTCGGATCCATTAATGGCTCAACCCCATGACCCTGATGTAAAAGCCCTGCTTCGAATTGCTCAAGTATATGACATTCCGATGGCCAACAACCGAGCATCAGCAGACTTCTTTATATCATCTAAATTTATGAATGAAACCTATGACCGTACCATTATCAATTTTCACAAGAACATCAAAGACCGTTCAGAAACCTTGTTGGACGAATAAAGAAAAGCACTTCGTTAGACCTCTCCTAGAGATGGCTATCACGGAAGTGCTTTTTTGTATGCAAAATATTATTTTGGGATAATTGGAAACATTTCAAAATCGACATGATCTATGATCCAATTATTTTCTGTTTTGTATACTCTTATTTTACCTTCTTTTTTAATATTCTCACTTTGATTATTCTGCGTTACGTCTAATTCTACACTATAATCATATAAAAATCTTATCTTCTCATCCTGAGTTAAATCTTCTTTATCCAAGGATAAATGTATATTTCTAATGGATACATCTTTATCTTCAATAAACGTAAATTTATCGACATTATCTATAGCTCTGTTGGCTGCTAATTGATCGAGTAAATCTATTTCTAAATATTTTTCATAAGTTACAACCATTTGATTATAGTAATTCTCAAAAAAATCATCACTTACAACCATATTGACATCAAATATTTCAGACACCCTATCCTTATCTTCTTCAGTAACTTCGTAATAATCGGTAAGAAAAGCTTCAACAAATTCTTCAGAATAAGCGATATCATTTTTTGAGGGATTACATCCTGCGATAAAAGTAAAAGTAATTGTGATTACCAATCCAATTTGGAACATCGTATGTCTCATAAAATAAACTCCTCCTAAAATAAACTATTCAAAGCATATCATATTTTTTTTGCGGATAACAGGGGAATGTAACGAAGGGTATGTTTGAATGTCATGAATGGCATATAAAAACTCAGAATCTCTTTTTTTGTTAGTCAGAATCTCGCTTTATGTCAATGGCAGACCTCCTTTTTTTTGCTATACTTTTATTAAAGTGATTCAAATGAATTGGAGGAGAAGATCATGGCAACAACATGTATTGCTGTCGATATTGGTGCGTCTAGCGGAAGACTAATTGCAGGTACCATTGAAGACGGAAAATTAAAACTTGAAGAATTGCACCGATTTAAAAATGCAATGACACACATTGACGGACACGATCGTTGGGACGTGGAAGGATTGTTTGGGGAAATCGAAGAAGGTTTGAAGAAAGTGCACCAAGTCTATCCAAGTGTTAAGTCCATAGGCGTGGACACATGGGGAGTAGACTACGCCTTATTAGACCGACAAGGTGACTTGATTCGAAAAGTCTATGCCTATCGTGACCACCGCACAGACCATACCATGGAAGAAGTCTTTGGAGAAATCGGGCGCGAGGATATTTATAAAAAAACCGGTGTGCAGTTTTTACAATTTAATACTTTATATCAACTTAAAGAACACTACAAAGCACATCCTGAAGACGTAGAAAATGCAAAAATATACATGATGGTTCCGGATTACTTGCATTATCGACTGTCCGGAAAAACATCCGTTGAATATACCAATGCAACAACCACGCAACTTCTTAATGTACACACCAATACTTGGGACGCAGAACTCATTAAAGTGACCGGTTTTGACCGAGACTTTTTCCAAGATCCTATAGCAGCAGGAACCAAGCTAGGCCAAGTAAAAGCAGAGATTTTAGAAAAAACTGGATTTGATAAAATGGACGTTGTCGTACCGGCAACTCACGACACAGGTTCAGCGGTTGCCGCAGTACCTGCCATTGATAAGGAATTTGCCTATATCAGTTCAGGAACATGGAGTCTAATGGGAGTGGAAAGTGATAGACCTATAGCCAGTGAGCTCGCTGGCCAATATAACTTCGCGAATGAAGGTGGCGTCTATAATACCTATCGGGTTCTTAAAAATATTATGGGACTATGGTTGATTCAAGAAGTGCAACGTATATATGACTACAAATATAGTTTTGCTGAACTTGTTGAGCTTGCAGAAGAAGCCCAATCTTTTGGATGTCTAATCAATCCCAATCACGAACGCTTCTTAAATCCGGCCAACATGGTTGAAGAGATTCAAGCCTTTTGTAAGGAAACCGATCAAATGGTACCAACAGAACCGGGGCAAATTGCTCGCTGTATTTTTGAAAGTTTAGCATTCCAATATAAAGAAGTACTTCTACAGTTAAGCGAATTATATGATGTGCCCATTAAGCGCATTCATATTATTGGCGGCGGTTCTAAAAACCTATTACTTAACCAACTTTGTGCGGACTTTACAGAATGTGACGTCTATGCAGGACCGGATGAAGCGACAGCGATTGGAAACTTATTATTACAGTTTATTACGAGTGGAGAGCTAGATTCACTGACCGATGCTAGAAAGCTTGTGATGGAATCTTTTGATATTAAGAAGTTTGAACCAAGAACATATGAAGGTATCAACCAACAATGGGAAAAATTTAGGAGGATATAAAATGTTAAAAAAGCAAAGAATCGAAGAAAGTTATAACATTGCAAAAGAAATGTATAAAGAATTGGGCATAGACACCGATGCTGCGCTTGAAAAATTAGCGACTATTCCGGTTTCTGTACACTGCTGGCAAGGCGATGACGTTAGTGGTTTTGAAAATCCGGACGGCGAATTATCCGGCGGGATCCAAGCTACAGGTAATTATCCGGGAAAAGCAAGAACACCGGAAGAGCTTCGTACAGACATGGAAAAAGCCTTTTCATTAATCCCCGGGAAAAAGCGTGTTAACCTCCATGCCTTATACTTAGAAGCCGGTGGTGAGAATATTGACCGTGATCAAATCGAACCAAAACACTTTGCAAACTGGGTTCAATGGGCAAAAGAAAATGATTTGGGCTTAGACTTTAATCCGTCTTTATTCTCTCATCCAAAAGCAGATGACGGATTAACACTTAGCCATCCGGATGCCAATATTCGCAACTTCTGGATTGAGCATGTGAAACGTTCAAGAAAAGTCAGTGAATATTTTGGTAAAGAGTTAGGGACCGCTTCAGTCATGAATATTTGGATTCCGGACGGTTTCAAAGACATTCCGGCAGACCGTTTAGGCCCTAGAAAACGATTAAAAGAAGCCTTAGATGAAATTTTAACTGAAGACATTGATAAAAAATACCACTTAGATGCAGTTGAATCTAAAGTTTTTGGTATTGGTTCAGAAAGTTATGTTGTTGGTTCTCATGAATTCTACATGGGCTATGGTGTGAAAAACGATGTCCTTGTTTGCCTAGATGCAGGACATTTCCATCCAACGGAAGTCATCTCCAACAAATTATCAGCAATGAGCTTGTTTGTCAATGAGATGTTGTTACATGTTAGTCGTCCGGTACGTTGGGACAGTGACCATGTTATCCTTCTTGATGATGAGTTGATGGCAATTGCCCAAGAAATCATCCGTGGAGACTTATTAGATCGTGTCCATATCGGACTCGACTTCTTTGATGCCAGCATCAACCGTGTAGCAGCTTGGACAATCGGAACCCGTAATATGTTCAGAGCTTTATTAATGGCCCTAGTTGAGCCTTTTGACAAGCTAAAATCAGCCGAAGTAGACTTTGACTTTACAACACGTTTAGCTATGTTGGAAGAATTAAAATCTATGCCATGGCAAGCAGTATGGGATTACTATTGCATGCAACAAGGGGTTCCGGTAGGATTAGACTGGTTAGACGAAGTGAAAAAATACGAACAAGATGTTTTATTAAAAAGAGCATAAATTTAAAAGGTAAAAAAGGCTGTTGGGAAGAATGGTCTCTCAAAAAAATCAGAATAGCTCAAGGGAGCTATTCTGATTTTTTCTATGTATATGAATATTACTTTTTATTAAAAACGGTGCAGAAATTTCTTTCGGGAGTCCTGCATTTAGAACATCTAATACATATAACAGGCTCTATATTCCCATCTTTCCATCTTTTTACTAAAAAAGGTTCTGTAAGGAAAGGTCTTGATAAGGCAAAATAATCTATATTTGTCTCGCTTAAAATTTTGTTTAGGGTTTTAATATTCCTAAAACCTCCAACTGTAATGATGGGAATATTAACAATTTTGCTTATGCTTGTTGCATATTCAAGAAAATAGCCTTCTTCTTGTATTTGGTGATTGTCAAAAACTTCACCACCCATTGCGTTGGCTTTTCCATGAATATTACCTGAAATTTCAATTGCATCTATGCCGATTTCTTCCAATTTCTTGCAAATAAGTTTCGTTTCTTGGAAAGTTAAACCGCCTTCATAAAAATCGCTAGCGGTAAGTTTGACTAGGATTGGAAAAGACACGCCTACCTGTTCTCGCATTTTAGAACAGATTTCAAGTAAAAATCGCATTCTATTGGCTAGGTTGCCACCATATTCATCAGTTCTTTTGTTATAATAAGGACTTAAGAATTGATTTATTAGGTATGTGTGGGCGCCATGTATTTCAACTCCATCAAAACCTGCTTCCTTAACACGTTTACCAGCATCCGCAAAAGCTTTTACTATATAGGTGATTTCATCTTTGGTCATTGCTTTTCCGGTAACGTTTGTCGTTTTTTCTGCAATTTCACATGGAGCATAGATGGTTCTTTCGCCAAGATTAAAAGTAGTTTTTGTCCCTCCATAGGCTACTTGCATGACGATTTTTGAACCATAATGGTGAACAGAAGTAGTCAATTTTTTATATTCATCAATAAATGCGTCGTTATATATTCCCATCATTCCTGGATTAGGCTGCTCTTCCTTCACAATATTTGCGTATCCGGTTATTATGAGTCCGACCTCACCTTTTGCTAAGTCCTTATAGACTTTATACAGGTCATCAGTCATATGGCCATCTTCTGTTGCCATATTCTCCCATGTTGCACTTCTTACAAAGCGATTCTTAATAGTCATATTTCCTAATTTGGTCTTCTCAAATAAGATTTTCATTTAGTCTCCTCTTTTATTATTATAAATCAAGATTTACGATAGTTCTACCGAATAGTTTGCCTTTAAGAATCTCTTCGATTTTTGCATCCAAATCCTTTAATGATACTTCTTGAACGTTTGAAGATAAATCATCAGGTTTCCATTCATTTGATAATAAATGCCATAGTTTTATTCTTAACTCATTAGGACATTGAACAGAATCTACGCCGAGAAGAGAGATGCCTCTAAGTATAAATGGATATACCGTTGTTGAAAGTTCAGGAGAAGCAACGTTTCCGCAGGAAGTTATGCAACCACCATATTTAGTTGATTTAAGAGCTGTAGCTAGGATGTTGCCTCCAACTGTATCTATGACTCCGGCCCATCTTTCTTTTAAAAGGATTTTTCCTGACTGGTCATCTACATCTGCTCTGAGAAGTATATCTTGAGCGCCCATTTCCAATAACATTTTTTTTGCCTCGGATTTACCCGTAAGAGCGATTACATCATAGCCAAGTTTTTTTAGGATTTTAATTGCGATACTTCCAACCCCACCGGTAGCACCTGTTACTAATATTTCACCGTCTGATGGAAGAATACCAGATGTTATTAACTTATATACAGATAAAGCGGATGTAAAGCCTGCAGTTCCATATATCATACTATCCATCAGTGAAAGGTTTGCAGGTAATTTAATGACCCAATTAGCAGGAACACGAATATATTGTCCGTAACCGCCTAGAGTGTTCATGCCTAAGTCATACCCTGTAACGAGGACGGAATCGCCAACCTTAAAATTTTTATTGATACTTTGAACCACAATTCCAGCAGCATCTATTCCTGGTGTGTGTGGATAATTTCGAGTTACCCCTTTATTACCAGTTGCTGAAAGTGCATCTTTATAATTTAATGATGAATATTTGACATTAATTAGTATATCGCCATCGGGGAGGCTAGATATTTCCTTGGCTACAATTTCTCTTGAATAAGTCTTGTTTTCGTGTTCGTTTACAACCATTGCTTTAAATTTATCGCTTGCTATCATTTTTATTACACCTCTTTCTAAAAAAAATGAGTTCATATAAGTCTAATTATAGGATTAAAATAGTTTCGAGTCAAATAAGTTCTGCTTTGCATTCGTTATGAAATTTGCTATGATGAAAAACACTTCAAATCCGTAAAAAATAACATACGAAAAAGAGAAGAAATTCCCCAAAATGGGACTTCTTCTCTTTTTGTAGTGTGCCCAGCATGGGCAC
>DDQW01000002.1 GCA_002342805.1 Clostridiales bacterium UBA2432
GATACTCGCTAAACACTAGCTGTTCGCTATTACTTTTACTTGATCTCTCAAGAATTTTTTAGGTATAACTTGGTTTACTTCACTATTCAATTATCAAAAGGTTCGTGTGTTGCTTATTGTTCTTATGTTTCGCTGCCGTTTTGAGCAACGAAGATTAGTATAGCAACCCAGGAACCTTTTGTCAACAACTTTTTTTATTTATTTTCAATTATTCTTCAAAAACTTTATCGAAATTGATCTTCAACTCCTCAAAAACACCCAAAATCAGGGTTTCTCCCAATCTATAAATAATAAATCCTTTGATTTTATTTTTTATAGATTTTTATTCCATAGCCTTCAATAGAAATTTTTCCGTGTTCACTGATGTTCTCAAGAATATTTTCCATATCGACGGAACCAATATCAAGACTTTGTGTTTTTTCCGTAAAGTTCATGATAAAGATAAATGTATTGTTTTCATCATAACGTGTTTGTATCGATACCCCTTCCGGTAGTCTCGCTTCTAATACGGGCTTCAATTGAAGTTCTTGAATTAAATGCCCATAAAATTCTTCTTCAAAGTCTTGATTATTTCTAAAGGCAATATAATAGGCCTGACCTTCTCCAAACTTATTTACAGTCAATGCCGGTTGCCCTGCATAAAAATCACTTGCATAGGTCGCAAGGGACCTTGCTGTTTCAAGATGAATCATGTCACACATATCCACGACTTTGTATGTCTTGCCATTTAAGGCTTCTATATGTACATTAACTTCGTTAAACTCTTCTGGGTGCAGAGAATCTGTCTCTTCAGTCCATACGCCCAAGACATTCCGTAAGGGCCCCGGAAATCCACCAAGAAAACAGAGATCATTCTCATTGACCATGCCAGACAAATAGGTTGCCACAAAGGTACCCCCGTCTTTAACAAATGCCTCAATGCGCTTTGCAATATCTCCTCTTAACATATATAACATAGGTGCAACCAGAACTTTGTACTGACTGAGCGATTGTTCCATATCGATAATGTCGACCGCAACTCCTTTTTTCCAAAATCCAGAATAATGCTTAATAACGGTTTCAGGATATTTTTTTGCCGCGTTATTAAAACCTCTCGTATCTTCAATACCCCATCGATTTTCCCAATCATATATAATGGCAACTTCTGGTTTTACTGAAGTCCCGATAATATCGTCTAATTTTTCTAAGGCTTTTCCAACCTCTGATACATCTTTAAAGACACGTGTGTCTTCATGTCCACAATGATCGATGACTGCTCCATGAAATTTTTCGACGGATCCACGACTTTTACGCCATTGAAAATATTGAACTGTATCTGAACCATGGGCAATCGCCTGTAATGAAGCCAGCAAATGCATTCCTGGTCTTTTTAGTTTCGATACGCTTTGCCAATTCGTGACACTGGGCGTACTTTCCATAAGCATGAAAGGTTTTCCGCCTTTTAGGCTTCGATTCAAATCATGTAAAAAGGCTGTTTCAAGTGCAATATTGACATGTCCAGTGCTTGCATGATGCCACATGGGATAACTATCCCAGGATACAACATCTAATGAACGTGCCATTTTCCAATAATTGAGTCCTTCAAAAATCCCCATAAAATTCGTTGTTATGGGAAGTTCCGGCGTCAACTCCCGTAATGGTTTCATTTCATTTTCCATAAAATCAATAGTTTGATCTGTTACAAAACGCTTCCAGTCTAAGGTTAATCCATGTACGGAACGTTCTCCATTCGTTGATGGCGCTTGAATCTGATCCCAATCTGTGTAAATGTGGCTCCAAAAGCTTGTCCACCAAGCATGATTCAATTGTTCCAGATCATTATTATATTTTTTCTTTAGCCAATTTCGAAATGCATCTTGGCATAAATCACAATGACACTCTCCGCTAAACTCATTACTAATATGCCAAGCAATGAGTGCCGGATGGTCTTTGTACCTATTTGCCAATTCTGTGTTGATGTGCTGTGTTTTTTCCCGATAAATGGGTGCAGTAAAACAATGATTATGTCGCTCACCATGTAGATTTTTAGTACGATCTGCATTGGTTCGAAGCACTTGTGGATATTTTTGTGATAGCCAGGCCGGTCTTGCGCCACTGGGTGTTGCCAATATTGCATATTTCCCCTCAGCTGCAAGTCGATCCATTATCTGATCCATCCACGAAAAATCAAATCGGCCTTCCTCTGGCTCTAGTGAACTCCATGAGAAGATACCAATAGTCATCACATTCACATGGGCCAAATCCATCAATCGAAAATCTTCATCCCATATGCCTTCATAATGTATCCATTGGTCCGGATTATAGTCTCCACCATGTATCATTTTAGGAATTTTTCTACTAATCGGTCCGTAGTTCATCTTTACATCATCCTTCCATAAACGTATAATATAAGTATAATGTTATTATACGTTTCGAATCATCGCTATTCAATATAAGGTTTTTAATATCGATATAAGTATATTGTCATGGAGGACGTTTATGTATTTTCCAATTATAACCGAAGAAGAAGAATTATTACCTATGTATATAACCGGTATGGGACATCAGCAGCCTCAAGAAAACATTGATCGTCCCAAGGGTTTTTCTGATTATCAATGGATTTATTGCGCAAATGGAGAAGGGGAAATCACAATTGATTACCAGAAGTTTATCGTCACTTCCGGTCAAAGTTTTTATATAGCACCGCATATTCCTCATCAGTACAAGGCAACAGGAAAACACTGGGAAACTTACTGGATTATGTATAAGGGAACAAGTCTCGATCTGATATACCATCAGTTAAATCTGGGACCATTTGGCGTTTTCCAATTAGGTACACCTCTAAAACTTTATAAATTAATATATCACTTGTTAGAAAGCGACCAGGCTCATAAAACAATCGACTCAAGCGCTTTATTATATAGCTTAATTATCGAACAAAAAAATAGTCTCCAAAGTACACTGACTTCAAAGACTGTTTCTCCTCTTGATAAACTCCAACCCGTTATTCAATATATGCGTTATCACCTAGATGAAGATTTAAGCTTAGACCTCCTTGCCAAAATTATTGATGTTACAACATACTATTTATGCAAGCTCTTTAAAAGCGCTTTCAGTTTAACGCCCATTACCTATCTAACCCGATTGCGCATTCAACGTTCTAAGGAATTATTACTTACCCAACCTACTTATCCCATCCATCATATCAGTGGTCTCGTCGGCTATAGGGATACTAGCTATTTTTGCCATATGTTCAAAAAAAACGAGGGGGTATCACCCACTGAGTTTCGAAAAACACATGGTTTATAAAGATGCTTCTAGGATCTGAACTCGCTTTTGTTTAAATGCATGTAGACCTTATGTATTTTTTCGCTGTCAGTTTCCCAACGCGCATATTCGTCAATTTGATTGACTCCCATGGTCACACCTTCTTTTCGATACTTCATAGGGCTATCATACCTTTTTTTCCCAGACAAGTGAAATGTATGGGCTCTGGTTATTTGAATGAGCTCATCAATGTTGTCCGCATTGACGCCACTTCCAACCATGATGTCAATGCATTTATCCGAACGTTTAACCAGCTCCTGAATCACCGACACTCCATCCATACAGTGATTTTTTTGCCCGGATGTTAAAATCGTATGTACTCCAAGTGCTTTGGCATTTTCAAGTGCTCGATAGGGATCTTCGGTCACATCAAACGCCCTATGCAAAGTGATATGCATGCCTGATGCCCTTACAATCAGTTCTTGCATTCGCTCTATATCGAGTGTGCCATCAGCTCGTAATATTCCGATAACAACCCCTTCTGCTCCTGCATCTTTAAACATATCAATTTCGCGTTTCATAACTTGAAACTCATAGTCAGTATAACAAAAGTCTCCCGACCTAGGTCGAATCAAGACATGTACTTTCATGCCGGTTGTAACTTTAACCAATTCATATAAGGCTAAACTCGGACTGGTTCCCCCCACTAGCAAATTACTACATAATTCTAATCGATTCGCACCACCTTTTTTTGCTTCAATCGCAGATTCTACTGTATCGACACAGGCTTCCAATAAAAATTGCATTAAATTCTCCTTCGTGGACTCTCTAAGCCTTCTAAATTTTAAAATTCAAAAAAATTATGTTATAATATTAGTATATTCGTATTTTGCAATTATTCAATATTTTTTTAACCTAGGAGGTTATATCTATGAAAAAATTAATTATTGCCACCTTTGAACTAGAAGATGAAGCTATTAATTTACTCAAACAATTAGAGAATGAAAACATTAATGTTAAGGAAACATCTATTGTAAATAAATCTGAGGACACCTCCGTATTAGGAGCAGTCAACATTGATCCGGATGAACATAAGATTGATTCATCTCAGAAAAAATCAAAGGATCCAATTGATTACAATGATAATGAACCTGTAATCCCAGCAGGCGGAAATACTACCACCCCATATCCATACCCCTATCCATATGGTATCGGAGTTTTTTCGTATTCAAACAATGGTGCTGTTACCATTACAGGTCCTCTCTTCTATAACATTTCTGAGGAAGAAGAAAAAGATTTAAGCAAATATTTAGAAAAAAGAGGAATTCCATCTTCGGATATCAAAAAGTTTGAACAAGCTTTATTAAAAAATCATACTGTTTTTTTAGTTGATTCAAATGATGAAGAAGCCAGTATCATTGCCACAAAGTTTTTAAGTCATGGTGCTCTTGATGTTGAAACTTATGATCAGTAAAGAAACTATCCTGAAGTAAAGCATAAAAAAGCTGCCACCAATGAATATCGTTGGCGGCAGCTTTTTTTTAGGCACTTACATGCTTGCTTCAAGTACTTTTATACGTTCTTCTTTTTTTATTGTTCCAAGTGCAATAAATTGTTCTGTAATGTTTCCAAGAGCTGTTGCTTCTTTAGAAGCAAAAATCAACTTTTTCTTACTGTATTTTTCAATCAACTGACAGAGCAACTGATCTTGAACACCGCCTCCAAACATACATACACGATCATACTTTTTGTTAACGGCTTCTTCAAGTTCTGATAAAGTCTTTGCAATCTGTTTAGCAAGGCTTTCTTCAATGACACGGACAACTTCACCGATGGTGTTTGGAACCTGTTGGTTGGTCTCTTGACAGTATTGTTGTACCTTGATTGGCATATCTCCCGGTTCAAAGAAACGTGTATCATATATATCAATAATACTGTTCATCGAAGCTTCACGTGCAACTTCAACCATCTCCCCAAAGCCGATATTCATGCCGTTATTTTCCCAGTAGCGCTTGGATTCTTGTAAAATCCACAATCCCACATGATTTTTCAATAAGTTAACGGATGGATAAGATCCGCCTTCATTGGTTAATCCATATTCCATCACTTTTTTATTCATGGTCATCTTTTCTTGTTTGGCTCCAACGATAACCCATGTTCCTGTTGCAATAAATAAATAATCCTCTTCCATGGGCAGTCCTTGCAGTGCAAGTGCCGTATCATGGCTTGTAACGGAGATAACATCAAACCCGTCAATCCCCAGTTCTTTTGTTATCTCTTCTTTTATCGAACCAAGATTAGTTCCTGACGGTGTAATCGGCATAAATAAGTCCGGATTAAATCCAAGTTCTTGGATTAAGGGTTGATTCCAATCCATCGTTTCATAATCAAAAAGTTGCGTTGTTGTCGCCATGCTATATTCGGACAGTTTTTTTCCCGTTAAAAAATAGTTGAATAAATCCGGGATATTTAAGATAGCATTCGCCTGATTCCATCGGATATACCGATCTACCATGAACTGGTTTATCGTATTATAGCTCACACAATCCATTCCAGTTCTTTCTTTTAAGGCTTTTTCATCATATCGTTCCAGTAAACGCTCCATCCCTTGACTGCATCGTTCATCTCGATAATGAATGGGATTAGCCATTAACTCACCTTCATCGTCGAGCACGCCATAATCCACGCCCCATGAATCGATACCCACACTTTGTATCTTATAGCCTTGATTTTCTGCTTTAATCAAGGCTGTTTTTAGCTCAAAAAGTAAGCGCGGGAAGTCCCAATAAAGATAATTATTCATCTTCACCGGATTATTGGCAAAGCGATGCACTTCATGTAGAACAATCTTTCCTCGATTGTATTCGCCTACAATGGCTCGTCCGTTACTTGCACCTAAGTCAAAGGCTAAAACTTGCATCAATGAACCTCCTTATGCCTATTTTTTGTATAGTGCTCCATAGGATTGACATGCTCTAAAGTCTGCACCTTCTAAATCAGTCGTTCCGAATCCACTCCATGCCTTTGGCCTAAAAATTCGGCTTTCGTCTACGTTATGCATACTTACAGGAATTCTTAACATAGAGGCTAAGGTGATCAACTGGTCTCCAATATGTCCATAGCTGATGGCTCCATGATTGGCCCCCCATGTGTTCATTACTGAATAGACATCTTTAAAGGCGCCTTGGCCGGTTAAAATTGGTGTGAACCAGGTTGTGGGCCAAGCCGGATCTGTTCGTTGATCCAAAACATCATGGACTTCATCCGGTAACTCCACTGTATATCCTTCAGCAATCTGTAAAACCGGTCCAAGACCCTTGATGATGTTAATTCGAGACATGGTTACCGGCATATTTTCTCGTGTTACAAAACGGGACGAGAATCCACCGCCACGGAAATACTCTCTGTTTGCCGGACAGAAGCTTGTTGCATCAAGGCAACGCTTGGCTTCCTCTTCTTGGATTTCCCAATAGGGTTTCATGACAGGTCGGCCCTGCTCATCACTCTGTTGTCCTGTTCCGTCTAATGTCGTTGAGCCACTGTTAATCAAATGAATAATACCATTAACTGCTCGACCTGTAAGATCATGTCCCGTTACACGTTTAACCGCTTCAGGACTCCAATAGGTTCTGACGTCGGAGAATATTTGAGCTGTTCCTGTTAAGAGATGTCCAAACAGCATGGGGGCCCCATTAAGACTATCATTTTCTGTGGCGACGACAAAGGCTTCGCGAATACCATTCCAGTCAAAGGAGGAGTTTAATATGGTCTCTAAAAAATCGCCGTTGGGAAGATAATCTGTCCATTGGCGTTGACCTTGAAAACCTGCTGCGATGGCATGGTGTCCGGCCGCTTCTTCGGCAAATCCAAGTTCTTTGAGTTTTGGATTACCCACCATTAAATCTCTAAATATAAGGGTCATCTTGACCACATATTCCCAATAGGCATCTAAATCTTTGCGGTCCCAGGGCTTTTTATTATAATCCGGGCCTTCTTTACAGTTATCTTTAACCCAAGCCAAGGCTTTTTCATATTCTTCTTCATCATATATATTTTCTTGAATACGTCGTGAGATTTCACACATATCCACATACTCATTACGCATGCCAAGATAGTCATTAAAGAAGTTAGCGTCAACAACCGAACCGGCAATTCCCATGGATACTGTTCCAACCGATAAGTATGCCTTGTCTTTCATCGTTGCAACTGCTATTCCTGATCGAATAAATAATAAGAGTTTACGCTGTACATCTTCAGGAATCGTTTCATCACCACCATCTTGAACATCTTGACCGTAAATGGTAAAGACAGGAAGGCCTAATTGGTCATGTCCCGCTGCCGCTGCTGCCAAATATACCGCACCCGGGCGTTCGGTTCCGTTAAATCCCCAGATTGCCTTTGGACGCATGGCATTCATATCAATGGTTTCTGTTCCATAGCACCAACACGGTGTGACGGTTAAGGAAAGACCAACACCTTGGCGTTGGAATTTTTCTTCGCAAGCTGCCGCTTCTGCTACACCACCTATAGTTGTATCTGCAATCACACATTCTACCGGCTCGCCACTAGCATGTCTTACATTTTCTTCAATAAATTTTGCAGCATTTTTTGCCATTGTCATCGTTTGCTCTTCAAGCGATTCTCGAACACCTTGGCGTCGGCCATCGATAGTTGGGCGAATACCTACTTTGGGTAAGCTCCCATTTAATCTAAATTTTTTTTCCATTCTTTTTTGCCTCCTTCTTATGCTCTTAGCACAACACTCCCTTGAGCTGACAAGGGAATGTTGTGCTTGAGATTTTCATATTTAATTGGATTTATTCGTAAAGAACTGGGAAAACATCTTCGCTGTCAATATTACTTGCATCATACCAAACAAATCCTGTATCAATGTTTTCTTCTAACGCTTCACCTCGAACAGCTTTTACCGCTGCTTCTACCGCTTTATATCCAATACCGATTGGGTCTTGAGATATTGCTCCATTAATCGTTCCTTCACGTATTGCATCCATTTGTGCTTTTCCTGAATCATATCCGATGGCAACGATTTCACCTTCTAAACCATTTTCACGGATTGCATTAAGTACACCAATAATTGAACCTTCGTTTGCACCAAAGAAACCATCCAAATCAGGATTCGCTGTTAATATTGCTTTTGCAATTTCTGTTGACTTTAACTGGTCGCCTTCTCCATATTGAATATCTACGATTTCAATATTAGGATACTTATCTTCAATTCGGTCTTTGAACCCGTCTCGACGATCAACGCCTGTTTTTGATGTTTGGTCATGAACAACCATACCTACTTTACCTTCTTCACCAATAAGTTCTGCCATTTTATCGGCCGCATACATGGATGCTGCATAGTTATCTGTTGCTGCTGTTGCCGCAATCAAATCACTATCTACCCCAGAGTCAAAACCGATAACGGGAATTCCTTCTTCTGTCGCTCTTTCAATCAATGGAATCACTGCTTTTGAGTCTAATGCTGCGAGAGCAATTGCATCCGGATTTTTACTTAATGCTGCCTCAATCATTTCGATTTGTTTGTCAACCATGGCTTCTGTCTCGGGACCTTCAAATGTAATCGTTACACCATAATCCATTGCCGCTTGTTCAGCACCTTTTTTAACGGCTTGCCAAAATTGATGTTGGAAACCTTTTGAAATGACAGGAATATATAATGGCTCATCCTCTGTTGTTGTATCCGCTTCTTCTGAATCATTTGTCGTCGTATCCGCGTCTTGTGCTGCTCCCCCTGTTGAATCGCTTGCTACACTATCTGTCGTTTCTTCTTTGCCACACCCTGCTAATAGAGCTACCATTAGCATCATAACCATAATTATACTGACTACTTTTTTCATACCTTGTTTCCTCCTTTTATTTCTTATGATGAATATAGTTTATCTGAACAAGTTTTCACTTGTTACAAATCATGTTGATTGCTTGTTGCGTCGATAGATATCTACAAAAACAGCAACAATAACAATCACTCCGGTTAATACCGTTTGCCATTCTTGAGGTACTGACATAATCCGTAATCCATTTAATAAAACACTCATAATAAAGGCACCAATAACGGTTCCGGATATGGTTCCTTTTCCTCCATTTAAAGATGTTCCACCGATAACGACCGCTGCAATGGCATCAAGCTCATATCCTTGACCTAGGGCTGGCTGTGCTGAGTTTAATCTTGCTGCCATAATCACACCTGCAAGTCCGACAAAGGCTCCCGTTAAACTATGAATCACAATAAGCCATCGGTCTGTATTAATTCCGGATAAGCGCGTTGCTTGTAGATTACTTCCAATGGCAAAATTAAAACGCCCAATAATTGTTTTTTTCAATATAATATGGGCAAGTATTGCTGCAAGAAAGAAAATAATAACGCCTGACGGAATTCCAAAAAACGTTGCCTTTGAAATATTGGCAAAATTCGGTGTGTCGATGAAATATATCGGTTTAGCACCGGATACCACAAGGGATAAACCTTTGGTTACCATCATCATTCCAAGTGTTGCAATAAATGCAGGGATTTTTAATTTTGCCACGTTAAATCCATTGATAAAACCAATAAGAGCTCCGGTCAATATTCCGACAATAACACCAATAAAAATCGGTAATCCTAGAAACGTCACTGCAACACCGGTCATTACTGATGCAAATGTCATACCGGTACCAATAGATAGATCAATTCCTCCTGTGATAATAACAAAGGTGACTCCTACAGCTAAAACTCCGTTAACCGCAGTGGCTAACAAAATACTAATGACATTTGCACTTGTCATAAATACTGGCGAAGCCAGTGTAAAAAACAAAATTAGTAATACGAGCGCTCCTAGTGCTAACAATTTTTGAGCTGCTCCTGATTTAAATAAATTCTTTTTTTGAGTGAAACTTATATCCGCCATTTTTTCCTCCATTCTATGCCGTCCGATCTGTTGCGCATGTCATAATACGTTCTTGCGTTGCTTCATTACGCGAAAGCTCTCCGGTAATTTTCCCTTCGCACATCACTATAATTCGATGGCTCATACGAAGTACTTCCGGGAGTTCTGATGAAATCATAATAATTGACTTGCCTTGATCGGCCAATTCATTTAACAATCTATAAATCTCACTTTTTGCTCCAACATCAATCCCTCGTGTCGGTTCATCAAAAATCAAAATATCACAGTTTCTTGTCAACCATTTTCCGATAACCACTTTTTGCTGATTTCCACCGGAGAGATTTTGCACTAATTGTTTACCACTTGGTGTCTTAATATCTAATGCACTGATATATTTTGTTGCGTTCACCGTTTCCTCATCTTCTTTTAAAAAACCAAAGCGATTACTAAAGCTTGGCATAGTCGCCATAGCAATATTCGTATTGACGTCTAACCCTAAAACAAGTCCGTAGCGCTTTCGATCTTCAGATAAGTATCCTATACCATTGGCAACAGCATCTCTTGGTGATTGAATATTGACTTTCTTTCCTTTGATAAAAATCTCACCACTATCTCTAGAATCTGCTCCAAAAAGACATCTGGCAACTTCCGTACGACCGGCTCCCATTAAACCTGCGAAGCCTAAAATTTCACCTTTTTTTAATTGGAATCCTACATTTTTAACTTTTTTTCCTCTCGTAAGATTCTTTACTTCCAGAACAACTTCTTGATTTTGTTCTCGATTTAAATCATGGACCTCTTCATAAATTTCACGTCCAACCATCATTGTAATAATTTCATTAATTGTCACTTCATTCATGTTTCGCATACCAACATACTCACCGTCACGCATAACCGTTACACGGTCACAGATTTTTTTCAACTCTTCCATACGATGCGAAATATAGACAATACCTACACCTTTATCTTTTAATTCTTGAATAATTCGGAAGAGTTCATCGATTTCTGATTCTGTCAGTGCTGCTGTCGGTTCATCCATAATAAGAACTTCTGAATGATAGGATAGCGCTTTTGCTATTTCAATCATTTGCTGTTGTGCTACTGTGAGTTGCTCAACTTTAACATTGGGATCAATTTTAACATTCATACTGTTTAATAATTCTTTTGCCATTTTATTTTGTAATGCACTATCACAAAACAATCCTTTAAACCGCATCGGTTCACGTCCAATGAAAATGTTTTCTGCCACTGTTAGGTCTGGCATTAAATTTAACTCCTGATGTATAATACTGATTCCTAATTCTTGTGCAGCTTTTGGGGAATTTATGTCAACGTCTTTTCCCTTATAATATATCGTTCCGCTATTCTTATCATGAACACCGGTCAGTACTTTCATGAGCGTTGATTTGCCTGCCCCGTTTTCTCCTATAAGGGCATGCACTTCACCTTTATCAAGTTCAAATGAACACTTTTTCAAGGCATGTACTCCCGGAAATCGTTTATCGATATCCACCATTTTTACTACGTTTTCGCCCATTTTTTTCACCTCCGTTAACTTTCTAAATGTATTATAACGAATGGGCATCCTGAAAAAGTTAAAATTCTGACACAAAAAGTTAAAAAAAGAACTGATTTCTCAGTTCTTCTTTGGATGGTATGATTAAATGACTTTATAGTACTCTGTTCCTTAGCGATCTGCAAAGGGAACAATGAGTTTTTGATTTTCCGGTAAAAACATATTGTCTTTATTTATAAGCACTGAACTGACATCGACCTGTCTTGGTTCCTTTGTTTCTTGAACTTCTAGCGCTTCTTTCACCGCAAGATATCCCATATTAAACGGACGCTGGGCCATTGTCGCTTTAATTACATCTGTCTCTATAAAATAAGCAATTCGAGTATTTATGTCAAATCCGGCAACATAAATCTCATTTTGAACATTTAAATCATTCACGGCTTCAGCTATGCCTTGAAGGGCGACTTCATTGGTTCCATACAAGGCCACAATATCCGGATATGTGTTAATGATGTGCACTGCATACTCATACGCTGTTTCCATATCGTTATCAATATAATAGACTTCCTCTTCAACCGTTAACTGTTGGAAAGGTTTGAGCCCTTTTTTAAATCCCTCTTCCCGTTCATATGCTGAAAAAGATTCTTTTACATGGGATAAAATCACAACGCGGCCGGGACCGTCCATTGATGTACCTAGTTCATGAGCTAGTCGTTGAGACGCCAATAAATTGTTGGTCGCAATATAACTGTGGTCTGTTTCAAACAATGCATCAGAGTCATATGTTACTACCGTAATGCCTTGATCAACCGCTCGCTGACATACATCACCGATACGTTCATAATCTGTTGCGGCTATAGCAATTGCTGTTGGCCGTTTTTTTATTGCCTCTTCAATAATATATATCTGACGTTCTACTTCCGTTTCACTCGTCGGACCGTCAATGATCACCTGAACTCCAAGTTCTGTGGCGGCAACCTTGGCCCCTTCTGCAACACTAATCCAAAAATCTATATCTTCAGATGTTTTAGTAATCAGATAAATTGTCTGTTGTTTTGCGCCTTGATAATCTAAGCGTTTCATTGCCCCAATACTAATACCTACAAGTAATACAAGAACAAGAATTAGAAAATAAGGCATCTTATTGTGATATTTTTTCATCGTAGCCACCTCCAGTCAAATACGGCAGTCGAATGGTTACACGCGTTCCTTCAAACATTTCGCTTTGAATATGGAGGCCATATCGCTCACCATAGTATAGTTTTATACGTTGGTCTACATTATATACTCCGACACCGCCACTTTTATTCTTTGTTAAAATCTGACCGGAGAGCAGCTGGTTCACTGTTGATTCATCCATGCCCACGCCATCATCGATGACATCAATGCATAAATGGTCTTCATCTTCCAGCGTCTCTTGATATACGTTAATTTGAATCGTCCCTTTTCCCGGCATTTTTTTCAAACCGTGGTAAATCGCATTTTCAACAATGGGTTGAATGATAATTTTGAGAATTCGTAGCGAAAGAAGTTTCTCCTGCCCTTCAATTATATAATCTAACTTATCTCCATAACGCATCTTCTGAATGGTCAGATAACTTTCCACATGTTCAAGCTCTTGTCTGAGTGTAATAAACTCCTCACCTTTATTGATACTAATACGGAATAGCTTAGAAAGAGCTGACGTCATTTTCACGACTTCCGCTGACTTACCTGCTTCTCCCATCCAAACAATGGAATCTAATGTATTATACAAAAAATGGGGATTAATCTGAGCCTGAAGGGCATCTAAGTCTGATTTTCTTTTCATCCGTTCCACATCTTTATTTGTGTCTATTAAAGTTTTTATTCGACGTGTCATGGTATTAAATGTATTGGTAAGTATGCCTAACTCATTCTGGCTCTCAACTTCAACCTGAACATTTAAATCACCGGATTGGAATTCGGACATACCATGAAGAAGTGATTTTACCGGTCGCAAAATATTCCCTGCAATCATAGCTGCAAGAACAAGGGAAATAATTAAGGTAACAAGGATGATAATAATGAAAAATTCTCTTAAGGCTTCGCTGTAACTATTTAAATCCTGGTTATATATTTTTCCTATGACTTTCCAACTTGAATACTCTGAATCGGTAATTACAAAGTTAATGGCCTTTTCATCATCAAAAGTCTCTATCATTGTTTCTTCACTCGATAAAAGCGCTTGAATGGGTTCTGTTTTTATACCGCTGTATATCAGTTCTAGCTTAGGATGATAAATCAAATTACCACTGGAATCGATGATAAACAAATAGCCTTGATCACCGATGACAATCCGGCTCACCATATCTTCAATCAAACTAAAATTAAGGTCAATTAGTATGACCCCTAAGAGCTGATCTCCATCATACACCGCTTTTGAACATGTAACCACCCAAGGATATTCTCCGAGTGCTATGTTTTGTATATGCGACTCTGAAATAATGAATCCCCTGGTCTCAACGGCTTTTTGATAATAAGCTTGTTCTAAGGGGTTTGCAGTCTCTTTTATAACAGCCGACGCATCATTAGATAATATTTCTCCCGTCGTAGTAATAAGATATATGTTAAGAATATCTTCACGGGTATCTAGCAATGCATTCAAATAGTTTCGGGTATGTTCCGCCTCTATGTCTTGCGATGCACGAAAATACGCCATTATATTATCTGAAACTCGGAGTCCTTCTATTGTCGTTTCTACTGTTCTTAAATAATAATCCATATCATAATTGACCTGATTAATCATCTTAAGCGTTGATTCTGAAGCATTTTCACGAATGACACGGTTTGTTACAATATAGGATAATATGCCTATACTGGCAATAACCGTCACAATCAAAATACCTATGCCCACCGCTAAGGTCATCTGAATACTATTCATAAAACGTACTTGTTTATGATTATCTGAACGCATCCTTATTCCTTTCTATATTGGGACGGTGTCATTCCAACATTTTTGCGAAAATTATAACTAAAATAGTGCGGATCATCATAACCCACGGCGACTGAGATTTCAAAGACTTTCATGGTTGAACTCTTTAAGAGTTCTTTTGCTTTTTTCATGCGAAACTCTGTTAAATATTCGAGAAAGGTTTGATTATTATGCCGTTTAAATATACGCGCAAAATAGCTGCTACTTACATGTAATTCTTCACATATTCCACCAAGGTCAAGGGTCGATTCATCATAATGGTTTTCAATATATTTAATGGCTTGCAAGACTAATGTTGCTTTATCATCTTCTCTGTTTTGTGCGAGCTGTTTTAAAAGCTCTTCACATTTTTTAATGATTTTCTCTTGCATTAAATTTAAATCGTCCATTTTTAATAATTCTTCAATGAGATGAAAATCCAATGCAATTGTCTCTTTTTTATCTACGATTAGCTGATTGAAAGTCCCAAAGATATGTGTGATTAAGGTTAAGACAAGGCTTTTAAATTCTTCGAGTTGAACTTTGTTAAATTTCAAGGTGTCAAAATACAAATGAATATACTTACTTAGATTATTCTTGTTGTTAACCCGAATGGCAACTTCAATTTGTTCTAAAAACTCGTTGGATTGGCGATGACCTTTTGTCGAACTTCTTTCTACATCTGTTTTTACAATAATCTGGTTTGCTCCCTCAATAACCTTGTATTCGAGGGCAGTCAATGCATCTTGAAAGGTATACTGAAAATCCGAGAGTTCCGTATAACATTCACCCATCCCTGCAACAACATCCATATGATAAATATGGCGAATACTTATCAACATTTCTCCTAGAATATCATAGGCTTTTTCATAGGCTTTTGATTTTTCATCAAAAACAAAGCAGACAATGATTTTTCCGTGATCCCCCATTAATAAATAGTGCTTGGGATAATCCGCAATCACTTCCTTACAAATATTAAAGAGGGCAAAATGTAATAGTGAATAGTCTTCACCCCATATCGTTTCCCCGACTTCTTTTTTATTCATAATCTCAAGAATACCAACGATATAGGCTGAACCTACCGGATTAAAGCCAAGGTCTTGACAGGCTTCTTCCACTCGGTTACGGGGAATAAATCCCAACAAAATATCATAGAGTAATTTATCTTGGAGATATTCACGTCGCTTTTCATATTCTAATTTTAAACGACTCATATTATTTTTTTCTGCCAACTCTTGGCGAATATTTTCATGGATTTCTTGTAAAACCGTCGTTAGTTCATCTTTTGTGATCGGTTTAAGCAGATATTTATTGGCATTCAAGCTTATGGCTTCTTTGGCATATTCAAATTCATTGTATCCGGTTAAAAAGACAACCTTGCAATATGTGTCTTTTTTTCGGACACGCCGAACAAGCTCAAGACCATCAATAAACGGCATATATATATCCGTAATCATTAAATCAATCTCATGATCTTCGAGATAGTTTAATGCATCTTGACCATCTTCGGCTGCATAGACGACTTGAAAGCCTAAGGCTTCCCAATCAATAATTGCGATAATCGCATCGCGAACCGGTAATTCATCTTCAACAATCAAAACTTTATACATGACAGCGTTTACCCCCAATAGATTTATATTCTCATTGTACCAAAAAAGAAGAATACCGCAACACGATATTCTCCTTTTTAATGGATATTTATAGACCTATCCATTATATCCTTAAATAAATTCCTGCCAAAGTCTTGGATCCGGTCTTGGAATGATGGATGTTTGTAGCAATAATCCTTTTGCTATGACACTTTTTTTGGCTTTTTCAATAGATGCTTCAACACTGGATAATTCACCTGAAAAAACCACATAGGCTTTTCCGCTGATTCCTTTTGCAATGCGTATCTCTAATATATTGACCGGGGTTGTTTTGACAACATCGTCTGCCACTTCAAATATGGAAGCCACTGAATAGGTTTCCATGACACCGACCGCTTCAATATTTTCAACATCACCACTGCAATTTAATCCTTCAAAAATCGACGGATGTGGGTTTCCTAATATACAATGATCCACTAAAATCGCTGCGTGTTCTTCTGATGTTCCACGTTCCATCGCTGCATTGACCGCACTTAAATCCCCTCTAATCAAGACCACATACTTACCGGGACAAACAGGCTTAGCAAATACAAGGTCAACATCTGCTGTTTTTAAAACATCATCTGCTGCCTTCATGCCTGTCGCTATCGAACGATACTCTAATACTCCTAATGATTGTCTAGACTCTGCCATAATTATAACCTCTCAATACAAATGTACTCATCGCTAACTTCACTGACTCTGCCACCTATACTTGCATGTATATGGGCACTTAAGCCACCTTCAATCGCTTCAGCAATACACATATTTTCTTGAACTTCTTGGCCAACGGTAACTAATGCTTTTGCAGCTTGTCCAATATGTTGTTGTAAGGGAATTTTTACATAGGACACTGGCATAGGCTCTGTATAAAAAGGAACAGCTACATCGTATTTTTTTAATCCAAGACGCATGACAAGTCGTCCTGAGGGAACCCGTCGATAGTCTCGGTCTGAATGTATATCTGTGCAATCTTCGGCTGAAGGTCTTACGCCATTTTTTGCAAATTCTTTTTTGACCATGACCATCATCTTTCGTGGCGAAAGCTCGTGATGACACGCATATAGCTCACAGACCCCACAATCGACGCATCCAAGAGCCGTTTCTAAAACACTGCTATGATCAAGGACCCCATTTGCCATTGCGTTCATTAGTTTATGGGGCTCAACATTATGTCCCAATAAATGTCGCGGACACATATCTGTACACGCCCTGCATTGGGAACATGATGCCATAATCCGTGTTAAGTGATTTATGTTGACATCCTCCATCTGTCGAATTAGAGAATGATTTTCTTCAAGTACAATTAAAGCTTTTGTGTTTTTCCGAACAACATCACGAATCGTCGTTAAGCTGCCTGTCATTGGACCGCCAATAATTATTTTATGATTCGCATTGTTTCGTTTTCCTAATGTATCAACCATATATCCTACGGATGTGCCAATCGGAACATAATAAGTACCCGGTGCATCCACTTCACCAATAACAGTAACATAGGTATGGGTAACATTTTTTTCTTCAAAGAGTTTATTATATATATTCAATAACGTTTCTGTGTTAAGCACCA
The DNA here is from genome assembly GCA_002342805.1 of Clostridiales bacterium UBA2432. Classification (GTDB taxonomy): domain Bacteria; phylum Bacillota; class Clostridia; order Lachnospirales; family Vallitaleaceae; genus UBA1351. Next base: position 17,780 of record DDQW01000002.1, read on the forward strand.
TAACGTGATATTGTATGGGTAACTCACCTTTTTTTACAACAATTCCTGTTACTTCTTCAATAAGTACAACTTCATCCCCGATTGGATAGACATTCGGTAAAGGATAGACCTCTATCTTGGGATACTTCTTCGCATATGCTTCTATATGTTCAATGACATCCATGTACTTGTTTTTGATGCCAATGACCGTTTTTTCAATGGAGAGTTCCTCCATGAGTCGGTGAAGGGTTTTCATCAACTGATCTGCATAGATCTTGGCCAGATTTTTATCGACTTGTAAAAGCGGTTCACATTCAGCATTATTAATAATCAGCGTTTTGATTTCACCGCTGAGTTTTACATGTGTCGGGAACCCGGCTCCACCTGCACCAACAATGCCGGCGTCAAATATTTGCTCAATGATGTTTTCCATAGCTGTTCACCTTTCGCTAATTAAAAATCTCAAGATCATTTTCTTCGTCAACGATACCTACAATTGCCGCATCCACCGGAGCTTCATTATTGACCATACTGATTCTTGCACTACTTCCTGTTGTAATCAAAACATTTTCGCCAATGCCGGCGCCTACTGTATCAATTGCAACGATTGTTTCTTTTGTCCCATTTCTTTTGACTTCGCATACTAAGATTTTATTACCGACGAGTCGTTCATGCTTGCGCGTTGAAACGATTCGACCGATTACTTTTCCAATAATCATGTAAATTCTCCATTCTTCCTCATATTCAGTACTTTCGGCAATTGCTGGGCAATTGCCGTATATTCTACTGAATAATGGTCACTTGATCACTTTGCTGAATGCCAAAGGCATTTGCTTCATCTGTATCAATATGCATTTCAAGTCGATATGTATCATGAACCCTAACTAAAACATTACTTAAGATACCTTTTCTTGCACCATCTTGTGTTTTCACACATACGATTTGTTTGTCTTTGACACCAAAGCGTTGTGCATCGTCCGGATTCATATGGATATGCCGTTGTGCAACAATACACCCTTGATCTAAGCGAACTGCGCCTGCCGGACCAACAATAGTAATTGGCATTGACCCCTCAATATCTCCACTCTCGCGAATCGGTGCATTGAGACCTAATTGTCTAGCGTCTGTTTTTGAAACTTCAACTTGTGTCGCACTACGCTCCGGACCTAGGATTCGTACATTCTCAATTACCCGCAAATTTATTCCTACAATGGTAACACGTTCTTCTGCTGCAAACTGCCCGCCCATCAACTCCTTCTTTACATGAAGCTGATGGCCTTTTCCAAATAATATGTCTAAATGTTCACGCGTCACATGTAAATGTCTGGCCGATACGCCGACAGGAACAGTCAATGCAGGTTGAGATTGTTTAAGTACAGCAGACGTTGTTTTCTTTTTGATTTCTTGTAAAACAGCTTCTTTAACAAGTGATTCTAATGTGTTTGTTGTCATTGCCATAATCATCTCAACCTTTCAGACTTTGCTTATAGTTTAGGTAATATTTTTGTTACATCTGTATGAGGACGAGGAATAACGTGTGTTGCGACAACTTCACCTAATCTAGACGCTACTGCTGCTCCAGCTTCGACTGCTGCTTTAACCGCTCCTACGTCTCCACTAACTAATACTGTCACTAAACCGGATCCGATTTTTTCTGTACCTACAAGCTCTACATTTGCTGCTTTTAACATTGCATCTGCCGCCTCAGTGACTGCAACTAATCCTCTTGTCTCGATCATTCCTAATGCCTTTTGTACCATGATTATTTCCTCCTTAGATTCTTCTGTTTTTGTTGTTGTTTTTGCTGCTGTTGTTTTTGCTGTTGCCATGTTATGACCACCTTTGCTTAAATCGATTCATTTATTCCGATTGCACAGAAAATGCATATTTTGATGCACTCTCCTTAATAATCTTAATTACTTCTTCATGGGGATTATTAATCAATGCCGTTGCGACTGTCTTTGTAATCCGATTTGCTATTGTCTCTCCATGAGCGATAGCTGCATGTACAGAGGAAATATCTCCCTGTACAACAATGCTTACCAAACGCCCACCGAGTTTCTTTTCCCAAGTAAGAACGGTCACATCAGCTACTTTTACCATAGCATCAATCGCCTCATAGGCTGCAACCATACCGCTTACTTCAATAATTCCCAGTGCATTCATGTATTCACCTACTATTAATTCGACTTATTTTAATGATGGAAGAATTTTTTCTACATCGATGTGAGGACGAGGAATAACATGTACCGCTACAAGCTCACCTAAGTTGGATGCTGCATTCGCGCCAACTTCTGTTGCTGCTTTAACTGCTCCTACATCTCCACGAACCATAACAGTTACAAGTCCTGAACCGATTTTTTCTGTTCCGATTAGTGTTACATCTGCTGCCTTAACCATTGCATCTGCTGCCTCGATTGACGCTACTAAACCTCTTGTTTCTACCATTCCTAAAGCTTCTTGCATAATATGTTCCTCCTATAATTTATCATCATTTTTTTGTTTTTATAAACAGCTAATCTTCAAAAACTTTTCCATGTCATCCGACGGATTAGCAATCACGTACTTGGCGTGAACACCGGCTATCTCTTCTGCTGCTCGTGCTGCTGCTTCAACCCCTGCTTCAACATCTGCTACTGAACCACGTATCTTAATCATAATCAATAAGGGAACAGGCAGTTCATCCGCATTGGGGGGCTTATTTCTATCAAAAGCTTCGATGGTGACATCACCTGCTTTACATGCAGCATCTGCTGCATAATAGGCTGTTGCCATTCCGAAGACCTCGATCAAACCTACGGCTTTCTTCATAATATACCTCATTTATCACTCTTATTTATTGACGAAAGCTACTTTGATACCTTCAAGGCGCATGTTGACATGCATTGCTTCATTTAAATCTTCAAGTGCAAAATCATGGGTTACGAGCTCTTCAATCGGAAGTCCGATTCCTTTTGCACGTCGGATGAAGTCAAGTGTTGTTGCATAGTCTGTAAAAGTATATACCCATGAACCGACTAAGGTGATTTCTTTTTGACACAAGTCAAAGTGGGGATTAATGGTTGCATCACCATTATCGACGAAGAAACCAACTTCACATAATCCTCCACCACGGCGAATCATTTTATATATTGAACTTGCGGCACTTGGAACTCCTGTACATTGGAATGCAAAGTCCACACCTCCACCGGAAATTTTGTGTATTCCGGCAAGCATATCATCAAATTTTCCAAAGTCTTTAAAATTGAATGTATATTTTGCACCTAAACGTTGAGCCATTTTTAGTCGTTGATTATCACCATCAACCGCCAAGATGTTTTCGATACCCATTGTCCGAAGTACGGATAATAACATGAGTCCTATTGGGCCACAACCTTGTACAAGAACCATACTGTTGAATTTTAATAAACCCGTTGTTTTTGCACGTTCAACCGCATGTACAGTTACTGCTGCCGGTTCGATAAGTAGTCGTTGTTTTAAACTCATATCATTCACACGGAAAATCGAAGAATTTTCACGAAGAATAATATATTCGCCAAACCAACCGTTGAAATGATACTTATCATCTGTCAATAATCCGTAAACATCCATATGATCACTTAGATTGGCTTTTTCCGGATGCATTTTAGAAAATGTATCTTCCTTTGTAATGGTAACACTTGTGACAACTTTATCGCCTATTTTTAAGGGTTGTCCCATGATGTCATTTTTAATGTTTTTACCAAGTTTGACAATGGTTCCTGTTCCTTCATGACCAAGGACAACCGGTATAAGATCAAATGGGTCATTTTTGAATTCGTGAACGTCCGTACCACATACGCCACAGCCTTCAACTTTGACAAGAACTTCATTATCATTGATTTCAGGGATCTCAAATTCCTTGACTTCAATCTTTTCTTTTGCTGTCAGAACAGCCACTTTTGCCATTTTAGGCGTATGGCCTGTATTGTTACTCTGTGCCTTTGGTTCTTCACCCAACGATTCCATGACTTTTGATACAATCGTTTGTATGTCGATTTGATTGATATCCATCTTTACCTCCTCTTATCGTATATATAAAAACTCAGACATAACGCATCGTCGAGATTTTGTAAATGTATTTGCATTTGTTAATCCTTCACCGGTTTTGCTTGCTATTGTAAAAGTCGTAAATCCTTCACCGCCAAATCCGATTCCAGCATAGGATGGTGCATTTTTAACAAAAATCGCGGTATCAATAGCACGTGCAAATTTTGTTAAGTTTTCGATGTTCATTGAATGCATATGTGCAGAATGTCGATTACCACCTTCAAGCTCAACGCTGACTGCAATTCCTTCATCCACATCGGCTACACGAACAATTCCAAGAATAGGCATCATTAACTCATCTGCAATTAATGGATGTTCTTTTGGTCCTTCAAAAATAATACAACGGATGCTTTCATCAGCCTTAATATTAATGGCTGCAAGAATCTTATGGGCATCGCGACCAACCCATTTACGGTTAATCACCAATTTGCCATTCTTTTCAACGAGCACTTCTTTGGCTAATTTATCTGCCAAGTCTTTAGATAAGTAATAGCAATCGTTATTTCGTGTCATTTCATCAATAAGTTTGTCCGCCACTTGATCTACAACGACAACTTCTTTTTCTGCAATACATGGAAGGTTGTTGTCAAATGTAGCTCCGTTAATAATATCTTCTGCTGCTTTAACAATATTGGCTGTTTCATCCACGAGTACCGGTGGATTACCTGCTCCAGCTGCTATACCGCGCTTGCCTGAGCTTAAGATTGCTTTAACAACCCCTGGGCCTCCTGTTGCAACCAGTAACGGAATATCTGGATGATTAAACATCACATTTCCACTATCCAGAGTCGGTTGTTTTATAGAAACGGCTAGATTTTCAAAGGCTCCGCATTCAACGGCTGCCTCATTAACCAATTGTACTGCATAATTGGATGTATTGGCTGCACCAGGATGTGGGTTAAATACCACCGTGTTTCCGGATGCGATCATACCGATAGAATTACATAAAATCGTTTCGCTTGGATTCGTTGACGGTGTTACGGCTCCAACAACGCCCCATGTTCCACGTTCGATTAATGTGAGTCCCTGATCTCCTGTGAAGACCTCCGGTGAAATACATTCTGTTCCGGGTGTTTTATCTGCAACAAGTTG
>DDQW01000049.1 GCA_002342805.1 Clostridiales bacterium UBA2432
TTCGCTAATCCATTTGACTCGGCTGTTAACCGGATGATGATCCGAAGTAAACATCCATCCACTTGTCGGAGCATATTCAATTGTAGTTCCAAGCAAGGAATCTCCCGCCAATTTTACTGAAAACCCATCTCGAGAATTTATCACAAGATCATAATCGTCATAAATCGGTTTTAAGGAATCGATCATCAAGTTTAGCTTTACAGGTTCACGTGTATCGTCAATGGACTGCCAAATCTCAATATCACCTTTGACTTCAAAAGGATCAATTATCGTTTCGTTTTGACAAGCTGAAAATAATACTCCGACTATGATTATAACAAGGACAATTTTATACTTCATCACTAGTCACTACCCCCGTCTTCATAATACTTAAGTATAATCGATAAGCGATTATGCCTCCAAGTCCTCCTGAAATAACCGCTCCTGAAAGACTTGTCAACATAGGAATCAATGGCAATCTAAAAAATACGATAATGGTCATATATGCACCTGCCATATTCGCAAGTATTCCAGCCACAAAAAAATCTAAAGATGTTTTTAGTGGTCTTCTAAATATGAGTAAATATAAATCTACGACAATACCAGGCAAGGTATAAGTCACAATACTGAGCAGTCCATGACTCCCCATAAATCCGGTAACCATAACAATAATAGCTTGGGTGAAAGCCGTTATAGTAGCTGCGCCATTTTTTTTGACTAGCCCTCTTGCCAATACAATCCAGAACATATATAATCCACCGGCAATAGCACCTCCGGGAATCCCCAGAGGTACGGTAATCATATGTGCTAGTGGAACAACAACTGGTTTAGCCGCAATACCTATAGATGCCAGTAAGGCCATCAAAATCAGTTCAAAGACCGTAAATCCTTTTAAGTTCATCGATTATTTCACCGTGATTTTTGCGACATCTTTCACCCAAGTTGTTGCAAACTCCGTATTTTGAACCAGTTGTATTAAATTATCTTCTTCAGTCATCGGTTGGCCATTCTTCACAACCGCAAGAATGGTCTCATCATCCACTTGGTCTTTTGTTAATTCAACTTGATAGCCGTCTCCTGCTGTAACAACAATACTGTTAAAATCGTCAACTTTTAAGAAATTCAGAATATCAAGCACACGATATCCTTGCCAATCTTCAGGTGTAATTTCATCATTTTTCTTTTTTTCAGTATGAACATCCACTAATGTGAGTTTTCTTTCCGCGCGCTCTTTATCAAAATCAAAAGATCCATCACTTAATCCATCTACGGTCACAACCCAGGCTAAACCACTCACCTCACTTGTTGATTCTTCAACAACTTCTTCAACCGAATTTGGGCTAGCTTCTATTCTCAAGAGTTCTTTCACTTTCGACTTAGCCGGATTTTCGGTATTAAAAATCGCGGTAACGGTATTTGAATCACTTAAGTATGCAATCCCCATAGCCAAGTCGTTGGCAGTCACTTCTTTTTCATAACCATCTGAAGCCTTTAGCACATAGGTATCCGCTTTCAAACCAGTGAATTCAACCAATTCTTTAAGGTTAACTCCGGTCTCTCCATCCACTGTTTCAACTGTTAACATCTCCATTGCACTACTGACAGATACAAACGTCACATCAGCAACACTTAGGGACATGATATATTTAACATTCATGCCTTTTGGCAAGTCCCTGCCGGTAAATAAAGGTGCATCCTCACCCGTGAATTTAATAAAGCCTTCATTAACAACATCAAAACTTTCTGTTTTTTCATAGCCATCATTTGCAATAAAGCTAACAGATTCGGAAGACATATTCACAAATTTATCAAAAAGATCTTTTAAATTAAATGCCATATCTTCACTATCATAATATGTATAAGGAATAGTTTCCAAACTAGCAATGGCCGTATCTATCATAACAATGGATTTGCTTGACTCTTTGCTTTCTTCTTTGACTATCTCTTGCGCTTGTCCAATCGTTACTTCAGCAAGATTCGAAACATAGTACATTGAACGCACATCATCAATGGCTACTCTAAGTGGAATTTTTTTCTCATCTAATTGATCACCATCAAAAATCCAAGCCAATATAATCTCTTTCTCTTGAATAATCTCTTGTGGCACATCAATAGCATAACCATCTCCTGCCGTAAATCGAATCGACCCTAATGTTTGTTGGTCTAAACCATTGGCTGATAGTATATCTGACAATAAAACACCTGTAATATCATTACTTGTTTCTTCACCACTTGATGAAATATGTTTCACAGTTCGATCAACTGTAGGCATATTGTAAATATCATCAAAGTCGACTGCAAATTCTGCTAGGCCATTAAATTTTAATTGCCCCTCATAGGTCAACGTTGTGGATTCTTTGCTTTCTAGTTCCATCTGTTGGTCATTTGAACATCCTGCAAATACCAATACAAATACGACGAACATGATTCCAATAATTTTCCTTTTGTTCATAATCTACCCTCCTATTACTTCTAACGTTTTGTTTACTGCATCCATTACTGCTTGGCTGGAAATACTTGCGCCTGTTACTGCCACCACTTCGTTTTCTTGCTCTTTGTGATATTTTGTTAACATAAGCTTGTCATATCCTGATATCTGAAAACGTTCAAGAAACCACGGTTCTACAATGTAATGTCCATAATCCTTAGATTCATTTTCATAGATAATATCGATATCTTTGATATTTTTACTTGCCAATGTAACATTTATGTAAATCATCTCTTCATAGCCCATAACTTTTGAGACGACACTATATGTCCCGTCTTTTAAGTCATAGACCCTTAAGATGTTATCACCTTCTTTTTCTTTGATTCTCTCTAATTCATGGTCCATGTTCTCAATATATGCATTAACTGTTTCGTTCTGAAAATCTTCTCCTTTTTTTATACAGCTTGATGTAATACATATGATAATAACAAGTATTCCAATCAAAACTCGACCTTTCAAACAAACCCCTCCTTATTAAAAAAGAGCACTTCAGACATAGAAGTACCCTTAAAAAAAGTCTTCCTTTCCAAACACGGGAGGCTAACCGATTTCTCCGTTAACCCAGGTCATAAATCCTTAGTTGCCCTTAGGATTTATGACTCGGAATCACACTATTTAGTTATTATAAGTTCATTGTATGAAATTCATTTTGTAATAAATCGACATAGAGTAGTTTCCTTCTTAATATCTCCCCTTTGTTCAATAATACCTTTAATCCTTCCGATACTTGTATTGAAGCGATTGTTGAGGGTGTAAAGGATGGATTCCCTATTTTTTTCTCAACTCCCTCTCCTTGGCGACTTCCATATATTAAATCCAAGGTCTTATCACCAGGAAAAATAACCGATACTTGGCCATACCATCCTGCAATAGCCCCATGAACAAATGGTATCCCTAAAGCTTGACAAGCCTCCTGCAACAGGAATCTAGTTGTTATGGAGTCTAGCGCATCCATCACAAGATCGTGACCTTCTAGAAGCCTCTGCGCATTATCTTCATTTAAATATTCATCAATATAAGACACATTAACCTCTGAATTTACTATAGTCATTCGCTCTTTCGCACTATTGACTTTGGATTGGCCAATATTTGCCTCTGTTGAAAGTATTTGACGATTTAAGTTGCTTACATTAAATACATCACCATCAATCATAGTAATATGACCAATCCCTACCCTAGCCATCATTTCAAGAATATAGCCACCTAAACCACCGCATCCGATAATACAGACCTTTGCTTTGCCAAGTCTTTGCATTTCTTCCTCAGTGAAAATACCATTTTTGTCATATCGCATCATCCACCTCCTACCGGAGGAAATAGGGCTAAAACATCGCCTTCATTTAATTGAATACTTTCCATCAAACGTCGGCCATTGACCATGATTATAGAGACATCCTCAACCGGAATTGACATTAGCTTAATAACATCTAATGGTATGGCATTTTCTGAAACTTCGATTTCACTTATGTTTTCACCATAGTCTCTCAAGGTTGCAAATAACTTCACTGTGATTTTCATGGCTTCTCACCTTCTTGTTGAGTATCTTCTCGCTTGATTTTAAAATTTGCTGTATTACCTTGATTCTTACCATAAAATCCCAATGCAATCCTATATGGTCCCGGACAGCCTGGTGGTAAGAAAGCCATTCGATCGCTCGGGTTAATGACATAATTAATATCTTGGACAAACCCGTTTACAAAGATGACTTCGATATCTTCTCGTTTTATTCCCAATTCTCTAGAGAGCTCAAGGCCGGTTAATGGACCGTCAATGTCATAGAATATTGGCATGGTTCCAAACTTTTTCCTGAGAAAAGCATCCAATTGTAAAAAACCTCTAATTTCTATCGTTTTCTTTTCTTCAGCCATTTCCTTAAAAATTCCAAACTTGGTCAATCTCTTCCGGAGTAAAGTCCCATACTTCATTGTGAGGTGGTAATGGTTCATACTCCATGAATTCAGGGAGTCGATCATCTTGATTTGTAAATCCTGCACGCGTATTGAAGTCCTTTTCTACTTTAAGTACTGATTTTCCTAATTCATCCAAATCATCAGACGTCAATTCCAATCCATATTGTGCATTAATCATGTCAATCAAGGCTTGATAACCACCAGGATTATCTGCAATACCGAAATAAACGAATAAGCACATTCCTGAACTGTCAATAGCCGCGGTCCCTATTTGCATCGCTCTTGCATACTCTATCTGACCGTCTTTTTTCAGCGGATCAATATCTGCACCAACTTTAAGTATATTACCGGAAACACAATAGCCCGCTGTATGATCAGCCCCCATTGTTGTCGTTGCATACGTTAAACCCATGCCTTTAACAGAACGAGGATCATACGCCGGAATAGCTTGATCTTTAACAACCGGTACTCTAAACATACCGCAGACCTTACCAACTACCGTTGTTCCACTAGCAATAATTCGAGCAAGAGGAGTTGGTTTTGCCATATCCTTAACAATTTGAAGAACCATGTCTCCATCTCCCCAAGGAATCAATCCACCATCCATTGCCGTTGCCACTGCAACAGCTGTCTCAATACTATCGACACCAATATCATCCATCGCTCTATCAATGTAAGCAATAATATCTAGGTCTTTAATACCGCCATCAGCACCTAATCCCCAAATCGTTTCATATTCAAATCCACTGGTCACATATTTCCCCTGCTTGTCGGAATACCACTGTGAACATCGAATGACGCAACCTTTATGGCAACCGTGAGAGACTTTACCTTCACCACCACGTTCTGTAATCGTTGCATTCAGCGTTTCTCCGGAAATATTATCATTATGTTCAATTCGCCCTCCAGTGAAGTTATTGGCTGGCAATCCTCCTGCTTCGTTCAAGATATTCATCAATACGTCCGTACCATAGGCCGCTAAACCTTGTCCGGAAACCGGATGATCCATCAACGCTTTTGCAAACACTTTTGCTGCAGCTTTGAATTTTTCAGGGTCCGCAATCGGCACTGGCTCAGCACCTTCTGGATCAATCACAATTCCTTTGACTCTTTTTGATCCTAGAACTGCTCCTAATCCACCACGTCCGGCACTTCTAATATTGCCATCGGGATCTTTGAATGAAATATTGGCTGAAGCAAGTTTATATTCACCTGCTGGTCCGGCCAAAGCCATTCCCACTTTGTCGCCATACTTTTCACCTAGTATTTTAATTGCATCATAATTACCGCAGCCACCAAGAATCTCTTGGGGAGCTTCATCTATGGATACTCCATCTACCGTCACTTTGATAATATAAAACTTGTCTTCTTTTGGTACACCTTCAATCACAATTGCCTTAATACCCATTTTGGCAAGCATTTGTGAAGATGATCCACCTGTATTCGATTCTTTAATTGTGCCTGTCAAAGGACTCTTCGCACCTACTGAAAGTCTCCCTGAATTTGCCGCTGACGTACCACTTAAAAGTCCTGGCGCAATAATCAGCTTATTGTTTTTTCCTAAGGGATGACAAGTTGGATTGACTTCATCATTCACAAAATTGGACGTTAAGGCTCTACCGCCTAGTCCCACGTACTTTTCCGGTACTGATCCGACAGTTGCCTCAAGTGTTTCCATGTTAACACGAATAAATTTGTTCATAAAAAATACCTCCTTCATTATAAAAAGACAGCCGAATAAACGACATTGAAAATACAACACCGTCAATCAAACCCTTTCCAAATTCGGGAGGCAATTCGATTTCTCTATTACCCATCGGATAGTGCTCATAGCATCGCCTTAGATACACTAACTCGGATTTGTTCACTTAATTTAATTATAACATTTACATTTTATAAATTCAATTAATTAAAGGAAAAGTATAGAAAATTTTGAAAATAAACACATTAAAAAAATATTATCTATTAAGAGGGAGTACAACATAGGTATAAACAATACATCCGACACAAAAATCAAAAGCCGCTTCTAGGAATGCAAAAAACATAAGTACAGATGCAACCACTAAACTGGCCAATGGGTTAATAAAATATAGGCCAATACTTGCTGTAGCAAATAAAAATCCTACACGAGAAGCAAAAAGCTTAGGAGCTTTGTCAATCATAAAGGGTTTTAAATCAAGTATTTGATTAAGTTTCTTGGCAACATAACTATAGGGGCTAGATTTAATCGAAGTAAATCCTCGAATAAAAAAGTCTGCAAATAAGATCACCATAATCCAAAGGCTCCCTGTCAAAACATAGAGCAAAACACTAAGGACAACCAATAGTCCATTAATTCTAACCACATTTTTATTTATTTTTTCAGCAGATATAGGGCAAATCAAACTGTTCATATATAAACCTCCTTAAAGGGTTATTGAAATCCATTCTCAATTATCTTTTTTAATTGTATCACACCATTTCTTTTCAGTCAACACATATATGTTTTATATGTTTAACCCTTTCTTCAGAGGTCATACATATAAAGGCCGCGAATGTATCTTGAAGTGTTCCCATTCCTTCTTAATAACACGAACCCATATCTCATTTTTTCGAAACATCGGCGGTGTAAAGGGTGGATTATAAAATCCTACTATTATATCACGAATACTTATAAGTATTTTATTCTATTTATAATTATCGATTGTATTTAATGAATAAAGATGGTATGCTAGCTAGTTGATAGATCTATTTATTTACAAAGAAAGGTAATACTTATGATTCATATAGAGAATCTCTCCTACGCATTTCCTCAAAAGGATTTGTTCGAAAATATTAATTTTTCACTTTCCCAAAATCAACACTGCGCTTTTATCGGTACAAGCGGCAGTGGAAAAAGTACTTTGCTTAAAATGATCATGGACCCTGAACCCTATATGTATACCGGAAAACTTACTATTGATTCCACTTGTCGTATTGGCTATGTCAGTCAATTTAGCCATCTTGATCGGTCGAATGATTTGACTGTATTTGAATATATCGCTAAAGAATTTATTGATCGGCAACAGCATATTGCCGATTTATGCAAGCAAATGGAAACTGCTGAAGATATTGAACCTTTATTAGATCAATATCAAAAAGCCTATGATGCATTTGACGCCATTGACGGCGAAAAATATGAAAACAATATAATAAAAAAATTAAACTTGGCTGGTATGAATGGTCTTGTCGATTTAGATATTCGTCTTCTTAGTGGCGGTGAATTTAAACTTATACAAGTGATTCGAGAGATGCTAACAACACCTGATATTATCATTATGGACGAACCGGATGTTTTTCTTGACTTTGAGCATATGCATTCTTTGAAAAATCTTATAAATGCACATAAGGGTATCATGCTTATCGTTACCCATAGTCGCTATTTATTAAATCACTGTTTTAATAAAGTCATTCATCTTGAAAACAAAGAACTCCAAGAATTTGATGGTCCTTACATTGATTATAAATTTGCGCTTCTTCAAAAGAAAATTGAACTTCAAGAATTAGCTATTGCCGATACGGAAGAAATAGAGCGAAATAAAAATATCATTGACCGTCTTCGTGATATTTCTACAAATAACGCCGAAGCTTCAAGAGGCCGTTCATTAAACGCTCGTGTCAAAATTCAGGAACGCCTTCTCGCTCGACGTATTAAAGAACCTTTTGTGGATATCAAACAGCCTAATATAGAGCTTATTGCTCACCACCTTGTTGATGAGCTTCCGGCTATTCGCCTAGAAGACTATTCCCTGACCTTTGATGAATGCCTTCTTCAAGATATTAATTTTCAGATTGGCTCCAGAGAAAAGGTAGCTCTAATCGGTCCCAACGGAACCGGAAAGACAACATTAATGCGACAGATTTATCAAAACAACCTTGACGCCATTCATGTTGCCCCTTCTATCAAACTCGCTTATCTATCCCAATTACAAGATGAGACGCTAAATGATTCCAATACCGTTTTAGAAGAATTTTTTGACTTAGGTTTTGAAACCCAAACAGAAATCCACGACTATGTTATACGTTATGGTTTTGGCGAAAACTTTTTAACGCAAAAGATTTCATCTCTTTCCGGAGGAGAAAAAAATATTCTCCAATTAGCCAAAATTTCAAGTAGTGACGCTAATTTTTTACTGCTTGATGAACCAACCAGTCATTTAGACACCTATTCCCAACTCGCATTAGAAAAAGCACTTCAGAATTATAATGGTGGATTCTTGATGATTTCCCATGATTTTTATACTGTTGTCAACTCTGTTGATTATGTCCTCTTCATTGAAGATAAAAAAATACGAAAAATGCCTATACGCAAATTCAGAAAAATGATATATGCTCGCCATTTCGATGTGGACTATTTAGAACTTGAAAAAACAAAAAAGGAATTAGAAACGCGAATAGAAGTTGCACTTAATGAACGTGATTTTGAAAAATCGGCTCAAATTAGTAAAAAATTAGAGGAAGTTATTCAAAAAATAACTTCCTAGCAAAATAATTGCATCTACTTTTTTGGGATTACATCACGCATCGCCAAAAAATCTCCAATTATATTGATATTATTTACATGTTCTTGTGTTAACGCTGTATTAAGTGTAGGAATTTTCATTCTATCCATATTCGTGTGTCCTTCTCCAAATTTCTGTTTAGACTCCAATAATTCGAACCCATATTTCATTCCTTCGAAACATTGGCGGTGTAAACGGTGCATTATAAAAAGCAAGCATATAATTCGATTGTCTCTTATAGCCCTTTTTTTGAATCCATATATCTAGTTTTTTCTTCATTTTAAGTTCTTTGGATTTATTGGAAAATCCCGAATACTGTATTGCTCCAAATAAACCTTCATCAAACTTTTTAACCTTTAAATATGAATTATTAGGCACAGGTATATGTTCACCAAATTTTCCCGGTACAACAAATGCCATTTTTTTTATTTTTTTCGTCACTTCTTCGATAACCGGTACTGTCATGGAGATCTTTTTACTTTCTCTATTGTCACTAGAGATATACTTGAATAAAGTTCCAAATCCACTCTCGATTTCCGGATCATTTTCATTTTCATACTCAACAACAAAAAAATCGACATATCTTCTAATCTCGTACTCGCCCTCTTTTATTAGCACCTCATAATCCGGTGTTTCATATTTACTCATAAAAACCTCTCCCTTCCAAATACATGATCAAAAAAAATTTTATATCCTTAATAATATCATAACTCGAACTCAAATTCCTTATAAATAAATGATCGACATGATTCATTTTCCTTGAATATCTTCGTTCCGGTAATTTCATAATTTTCAAACTGATAGACAACAACTTGAAGCCTCTTGGTGTCAACAATCCAATATTCTTCAATTCCACTATCTCGATAAAGATCCAGTTTCGTAATCATCTCTTTTACAGTGTTGCCCGGAGAGAGAACTTCAATAACAAGGCGCGGAATGCCCATGTACCGCTCATTCTCATTAACATCTTTTTCCCAGTCACAAATCACCAGCAAATCCGGTTGAACAACATTTGTCCGATTCGCATCACCTTTTCTTAATAAGGTCACATCAAAAGGTGATACAAAAGCATCACATGATTTTCCTTGTAAATATCGATCAAGTGCAATATGCAATCTTGATACCATACGTTGATGATAAACCGAAGGTGCTGACAGCATATATACTTCTCCATCGATAAACTCATAGCGTTCTTTTGCATCTTCATTCATTTCTGTAAATTCTTTATAGGTCATTAGATTTCGCCTGAGATTATATGCTCCCGAAGGTTCTTCCACTAGATTTTGCTTTCCCGTATAACTAAGTAACTGAGCAATGGTTTTTCCATTTTTCGTTATATATACAGGTTCTGAATGACACAATCTCAAATATTTACCGAAACTATTTTTTACCTCTGTTGATGTAATTTTCATCCTATTACCTCCTTAGCTATTTATATATATTTTAGCTGTTTTAGCTAATTTGGTCAACAAAAAACAAAGCCCCTAATATTAGGGGCTTTGGAATGTATTTTTTGTGATTTCTTGCATAAGTTCATGCATTTGTTTTTCTGAAGGCATTTCATCAACTTTTTCTAACAAGCCTTTTGCTTTGGAAATATCGCTATGTCGTATATACCATTTAGCCTTTTCAATTGAAGACGCGCTCATACTCAAACTATCAATCCCACAATCTAGCCAATAGGCCAATAAATTGATGTCGGCTCCTAATTCACCACAAATGCTTACGTCTATATTTTCTGATTTCGCAGCAGCTGCAACTTTTTTTATACTTCGAAGAATCGACGGATCATATCCAGAGTAAAGGTATCCTACTTTGGGATTCATCCTATCCGTCGCCAAGGTATATTGCGTTAAATCGTTGGTTCCAATGGAAAAAAATTCCACTTCTTTCGCAAAGAGATCTGCCATCATGACAGAGCTTGGTGTTTCAATCATCATACCGACCGGGACTTTTTTCGAATATTCTATCGCTTCCATCCTAAGTTCTTTCTGCGCTTCATAAAGCACTTCTTTCGCCTGCCAAAGTTCTTGAATGGAGGCAATCATTGGAAACATGACTTTAGCATATCCTTTAAGAGCTGCTACTAAAATCGCTTTTAGTTGGGTTTTAAACAGGTCACGTTCTTCAAGACACAGTCTAATTCCTCTAAAACCTAGGAAGGGATTCATTTCTTCAGGTATATTGAATAAATCGCTTTTTTTGTCTCCACCTATATCTAGGGTTCTGAAGGTCACCGGTTTTCCTTCCATTTTTTCGATGATTTCAGAATAGGTCTTAACCTGTTCCTCAAATGTCGGCAAGTCTTTTCGATTCATATACATAAATTCCGTCCTAAACAAGCCGATCCCTTGAGCATCACTCATCATTACCTGATTCATATCCTCAAGACTTCCGATGTTGGCTTTCATGCTTATCAAATGACCGTCCAAGGAAATAGATTCAAGTCCTTTTACTGTTTTATATCGTTCTTGTTCTTGGCTTTGTACTTGCATCAATTTTTTGAATTCGTCAATAATATCATCTTTGGGATTGATAATAAGACGTCCGTCTGAACCACTCATAGCCACATCCATATCCATATCTATATCACCCAGGATTCCGGGTACAACGATATAAGGAATATTTAACATCCGTGCAATGATGGCTGAGTGGGATGTTTGCCCGCCTTTTTCGGTAATGATGCCAAGCACCTTGTTTTTATCTAAGAGGCAGGTTTCTGAAGGCGTCAAGTCTTTTGCGACAATAATTGACGGCACCGATAAATTATGCTCATCTTCTTGACCCATGAGATTTTTTATCAAACGGTTGGTAATATCTTTGATATCCAGTGCTCTTTCTTGAAAATAGGGATTGTCCATCCCTTCAAATAATGCAACAAATTGATCGCCTACCGTTTTAACCGCCCACTCCGCACAGCACTTCGTTTTACGAATTTCTTCTTCAATTTGATTGTGCATCTCGATATCTGATAACATCTCTCGATGAGCCTCAAAGATTTTCGCTTCACTTTCTCCATGTTTTTCTAGCATTCTTTTATAGAGCTGATTCAAATCTTCTATGCTTTTTTCGATAGCTTGCTGAAACCGATTAAGTTCCTGTTCAACTTCACCATAAGCATGGATTACTTGACGATCAGTCACTTTCTTCATCATATATACCGGTCCAACAGCATAGCCTTCTGATACAGGTTTTCCTTCTATCCTCATCATTTTATCCATCAAACTTGAACAACTCCTAAAACCGTTCTCTCTATTTCAAGCAAGGCTTCCTCTTCTCCCTCACCTTCTGCTTCAAAAACGATACGGTCTCCTTGACCTGCACCTAGAGACATAATCGATAAAATGCTTTTGGGCTGATATATCTTAGACATATCATCTTCACGATACATTTTTAAATTGCATTTACATTGCATTGCGACTTTTGCTAGAGCCGACGCCGGCCTAGCATGTAATCCTTCCTCTTCGAGGATTGTTATTGTTTTTTTAAGCATATTCCTACCTCCATCATAAAACTTACTTATTCTCCAACAAAAATTTCTCGGCTTCTCTAGACCAAACCCCATTATTGGCTTCAATTATTTCATACAATTGCTTATAAAAATCTGAAGACTCTCCTAAGCTTTTAAAATCTGAAATTGCAGTTAGAGGCATATCGATATGAGGATAAATAAGCTTCTTGCCTCCGGGAATATTAGGTAGATTCAATATCGTATCAGGTGCTGCATTAAGTCCTCCAACATGGGTAACCATATAGGCCGGATTTATTTTATTTGCACTTGATAGGTCTAAGGATTCCAACATGTCCCCAGTTGACCCTCCTGACGTTCCTACCAGATGTGTACTTGAATAATGAACGTGATAATAATTAAAGGGAACTTTAAAATCTTTTGTGGTCGGTCCTGCAAAAAAGTTTAAACAACCATCATTTCCTAAGATTGTGTCCGCTTGTTCCAACAACTGCTCAACCGCCGCAAAAACAAAAACATCATCATATCCCTTCATATCTGATAGTTGCATTAATTCTTCGGCAGCATCCTTTTCACTGACATTTAGATATACCAGTTGAATCCCTTTTTCCTTTGCCATCTCCGGCGTAATTAACTGTTCAGCCCTATCTAATCTTTCCTGATTAATATCCGTTACAACAACCAATTCCGGTTGGTATTTTCCATTGATGGCGTAATCAATAGCTCCTAATCCCATGGGACCTGCACATCCTAAAAGGGCAAGCTTGCCGTGTTTTTTTATTCCCATCTCATGTTCATATACATATGGCGTCGTATGGTAGGATGCATTAAAAGCTCCAATGATACAAGACATGGGCTCCGCTAAGGAGGCGTTGGCATAGTAATCATCCTCCATCTTAAGCACACAGCCTAAATCAATTGCAATCTTAGGAATAATAGTGTATGTCGCATTCCCACCAAAAAATTCATAACTGTATCCTGCTGAATAACCGGATTCCAAGCCCATAGCAGGCTGGAGAACGAAACGTTCTCCGACCTGAAATTGCTTTTTAAGCTTCTGGCCCACTTCAACAATCTCGCCTGCAAATTCATGACCTGTAATAATTGGATTCGTTTCTATGGTATCCGGAACCCGCTTATGATCGGCTCCTAACTTAGCTGCTTTATATGTCGATAAACATATACTATTTGAAACCACCTTGACGAGTAAATCTTCATCGCCAATTGCCGGAAGTTCAAATTCTCTGATGACAATAGATTCTTTGCCATTTAATACTGCTGCTTTTGTTTTCATTATTCTTTCTTCCCTTCCGTTAATTCTTCATAAAATTGCTTTAGGTTAACATCATCAAGAAAACTTTCAATTGTAATGATTCTTTTGTCTTTAAACTTTAATCGAGCTCTGTCTTCTAAATTCACATGTGTGATGATAACATCTGCGTCCTCAGGAACATTTTCTATCGCATAATTTTTGACCTTTTTGTCAATTCCCACCTTTGAGAGTTTCTTTTTAAAAGCATTGGCTCCAAGGGCACTACTTCCTAGTCCTGCATCACAAGCAAATGCAATATGCTTAATTTCACTTGTTTTCCCTATCTTTGCATTTAATACACTTTTACCTTGTCGCTTCATTTCCTTAGATTTTTCTATGGACTCTGCCATTTTCTCATCATCAGCCGTTTTATTTTGGAACTTCAAGATTAAGGATGCCACCAAAAACGAAACTGCTGTTGCTGCTGCCACACCCGCAATCACTCCGATAAAGTTTCCTTTTGGTGTTAAGGCGAGATAAGCAAATATGGATCCAGGACTCGGACCAGCCACTAAGCCAACACCAAATAATGAGAAAGTCGTAATTCCCGTCATACCACCTGCAATCATTGCAAGAATCATTAAGGGATTCATCAATACGTATGGGAAATAAAGTTCATGAATACCACCAAAGAAGTGGATAATAATTGCACTCGGTGCAGATTTTTTTTGCATACCTTTTCCTAATACAGCAAAAGCTAAGAGCATTCCAAGACCAGGTCCCGGATTAGATGCAACCATGAAATAGATGGATTTACCTGTATCCACAGCCGCTTGCATACCTAAAGGATAATAGATCCCTTGATCAATCACATTATTTAAAAACAAAACTTTGGCAGGTTCATTAATAATAGATAATAAGGGTAAGTAACCTGTCGAGACTAAAGCTTCAATTAAACTTGTCACAACATTATTGGCACCTTCAATAACCGGTCCAATAAATTGGTATGAAAACAATGCCATAAGTAAGCCGATGATTCCCAATGAAAAGTTGTTAATAACCATTTCAAACCCAGTCGGGATTTTACCATCGATTGCTGCATCAAACTTTTTAATGATATATCCACCTAAAGGACCCATAATCATTGCTCCTAAAAACATAGGTATATCTGCCCCAACAATCAAACCAAATGTTGCAATTGAACCAAGGACCGCTCCTCGCTTGCCTCCGACTAATTTACCACCGGTATATCCAAGTAACAGCGGAAGCAAATAAGTAATCATTGGACCTACAAGTTCTGCAAAACTCTCGTTAGGAATCCATCCTGTCGGTATAAAAAGTGCTGTAATAAATCCCCATGCAATAAATGCCCCAATGTTTGGGATGACGATGCTTGTTAAAAAACCACCAAACGCTTGTATCTTTGCTCTTCTTGTTCCTTCCATAATCATTCTCCTTTAACTATTTTGTATTCACCCGAAGGTTCCATTTCTAGGACTAAGTCCGCCTTCTTTTGATTATTCATAACCCGATATATATTCTTTCTGTCTGAGTTGAAGTAAAACTTTGTTGCCGCTTCTTTGCTCATGCCGCCCCGTATCTTTCTGTTGATTAATCGATCTTTTAGAAGACTTTCATCGGCTTTAATAAAAATACTGTAATCACAATATTGGTCTAAATCCCTCCATCCATCTTCATCCAGCAAGAGCCAGTTACCTTCAATCAAAACAATTTCTGATTCAACTTTTACGCCTTCCTCAACAACATCATGTAATGTACGGTCATATTCCGGCCATAGCAAATTTTCATATTGGAGCCGTTTCAGTTTTGCTTTAAAAGCTTCTAAATCAAATGTTTCCGGCATACCTTTTATATCTGATAAGTTGTGTTTTTTCAAATATTCATTCTTATGATGAAAACCATCTAAGGATAAACTTTGAACCGGTATAACATTTTTCATATCGTGAGATAAACGTTCAATAGCATATGCTAAAGTCGATTTACCTACAGCTGGTGGCGCCGCGAGAAAAACAATACACCGATGTTCTCTTTTCTTTCGCATAATTGTCCATTGGTTAATCATCGGCTTAATGACCGTCTCTATAATTTGGTCCGAATATTCAATCTCATACTCAAATCCATTGACCTTCACTTGCATCTTCATATCTATACCATTTCCAATGCTTCTTTGACTTTTTGTACACTCGTCGCATTCAAAAGTTTTTCTATTTGACTTTCATCAACAAGCATCTCAGATAGCTCGGATATAATCTCAAGATGTGCATCACTGTCAATGGCCGCCAGGACAATAACTAACCATATATTTTTATTCTCCGGATACATGACGCCCTCATTAACTTTTAAAATGGATAAGGTTGTATTATTTACCATATCTTTAGGTCTAGCATGGGGCAATGCCACTTTCGGCATAATGACAATGTAGGAACCGTTTTCATTAACATTTTCAATCATGGCGTCCACATAAGCATCTGTAATATAACCCTTTTCCAATAATTTTTGAGAGGCTAATTTAATAGATTCTTGCCATGTTGATATGGAATCAACCACCTGAATATTGTCTTCAATATATTTTTCTAGCATTTTCTACTCCTTTCATTTCATTGTTTGCTTTGTTTAACTTGTTTGTTTTGTTTATATATTCATTATATTTCCATGTTTCTTTATTGTAAATGTCCTAATCCTTTCCATTTATTTCGAAATTTTGTGCAGGTAGAACATTTTTACAAATTATGCTATACTATTTATGTAATATTTTATTATTACCTTGTTTTTCCACAAGATAAAAACAGTATTTTGCACAATCATTCTTTTCAATAAAATCATTCCTATGTCAATATGTCGGGAGGTCACATGTTAACTGAAAGAGGTTTAAAAATATTACAGATACTTATAGAATCAGATGCACCTGTTTATATCAGCCACCTCGCAGATACCTTCAACTTAACTGAAAGAAGCATCCGATATGACATTAAGAACATTAATGACGTATTGGTTTCAAGTCAGTTACCCAAAATAAGAAAAACAAATAAAGGCACTTTTGAATTAATAAACAAATCTGAAATCAAGAAATTTCTTAATTCTTTGGACACTGTTCTCTATAGCAATGAAGCTAGGCGAAACTTCATGCTTCATTCGATTGCCTTCAATTGTAAGATTAATTTATCTTCCATGAGCAAAATGCTTGAAATCAGTCGTTCAACTATAAAAAACGATGTAGAAATCATCAAAGAGCTCTTAAGTGATTTTAACCTAAGCCTAACTCATAATGATCGTTCCGGCTTAACACTTGAAGGCCAAGAAAAAGATATTCGATATTTCCAATTCAGCCTGCTCCTTTCACACTTCACTTCAGCTGATTCCGAGAATCTATTAATTGCACCTGTAATTGACAAATATCTTAATCCAATTAACATGACATTGATTGAAAACTATATCAGCATGGTCGAACAACAAACCTCTACTATATTATCTGAAGAAAGCTATTTACACCTCAAGACATATGTTGTTATTTCTATAAAAAGAATTGCACAGGGATACGTTTTAAACGACAAAAACATATCCGAGTCTCTATACTTAAGACCTGAATATCATTCTATTCAAGGTTCATTGCATATTATCGAGATAGCCTATGATATCCATTACAATAAGGCTGAAGTCGTTGAGCTCATGAATTTGTTTAATACTAGCTCACCATATAACTTTCCCAATAAACCTTATATGCATTGGTTTGAAATCGAAACATTCATCACTGAATTCATAC
Source organism: Clostridiales bacterium UBA2432 (assembly GCA_002342805.1). Lineage (GTDB taxonomy): Bacteria > Bacillota > Clostridia > Lachnospirales > Vallitaleaceae > UBA1351. Next base: position 17,400 of record DDQW01000049.1, read on the forward strand.
GGCATTTCAGCAAATTATATGATTTTGATTTGAGCCATGATCGGGAATTAAAAAAGGACTTAATTATTTTGATAAAACCTATATGGTTGAATGAGATACAAACTTATACCCGACACGAATTAAATCTTGCCCACTTGAACACAGACCAGCAAATGATGTATAATTATATTGAAAGAGCTCTTGAGCAACTTCCTCAGTCCAAGTTCATACAATTGGACAATCAGTCAAAAATAGATATTACGCTCACCTTTGTCACTTCTATCGAACGTAATAACTATAAGTCACATCAGGTAAAAAACATTATTGTAATTTGCGCTCACGGGTATGGCAGTTCAAAATTACTTACACTACAATTGAAGCAAAAATTCAATGTGAATATTGTAAAAATATTGCCCCTGCATCAGTTAAAACGATTCAAGGATTACTCGGCCATTGACGCCATCATTACAACGACAGCAATTAATATTGCCCCACCGGGTAAAAATGTAATTTTAGTCAATCCTATTTTGAATGAACAAGATCTGTTAACCTTAAAAAAGAATGGCTTCACCGAGATTAATCAGACCATCCTTTTATCTGAAATACTAGATACCCTTAATCAAAACATGGATTATGATACACAAGAAAATATATCCAACTTACTCAAAAAACGGCTAGGAAATTTACTTATTGATGATCTCGCCGAAAAAAAGCAAAGTCTTTCATCCCTACTTCCACTTGAGAATATTCGAACAAACGTTCATGTTGACGGTTGGGAGGACGCAATTGCTATAGCCGGAAATATATTAGTGGATACCCAGTGCACGAAAAGCACATATATTAATGAACTTATAGGGGCTTTTCGCCAATATGGATCCTATATGATTATTAAGGAAAACATCGCTATTCCTCATGCCAAGAATGACAATAACATATTCAAAACAGGGATGTCCTTGATCATATTAGATAAAAGCGTCATAACACCCTTTAATAAAACCATTCAAGTTATTCTAGCCTTTTCATCCTTTGATGAGACAGAACATCTTGATGCATTATATGAATTTTCAAATCTTATCCAAAACGAGGATTTTATCAACTTGCTGCTAACAGCTAAAGATTCATCAGAAGTCTATGCTTTAATTCAAACACATTTTTAAAGGAGGAAGTATATGCAAAAAATCAATGTATTCCAAGAAGAATTGTCACGAATCGCTTTTGGCGGTGTCATTGTTATGGATGAAACACAGGAAGACGCCAATCGGTTTGTAAAAGAAGCTATAGAAATGGGCGTTAACTATTTCGATGTTGCTCCCACCTATGGTAATGCAGAAAGCAGACTTGGGCCGGCACTTGAACCCTACAGAAAAGATGTTTTTTTGGCATGTAAAACAGAAGATCGCACCAAAGAAGGTGCACAGCGATTATTAGATCAATCTCTTGAAAACTTGCGTACGGATTACTTTGATTTATATCAACTGCACGCGGTATATAACTTGGAGGATGTGGAGACAATTTTTGGGCCTGATGGCGCCTTTGAAGTCTTTGAAAAGGCCAAAAAAGACGGCGTTATTAAGCGCATTGGCTTTAGCGCTCATTCGACTGAAGCAGCACTCGCCTTAATGGAACGTTATAATTTTGATTCGATTATGTTCCCCTTTAATTTTGTGTCCATGATTAAAAATGGCTATGGTATGCATGTCCTTAAAAAAGCTAAGGAAAAGAATATGACGGTTATCGGAATTAAGTCCATGGCCTTATGTGAACATAAGCCAAGCGATGACGTAGACCATCCTAAAGCATGGTATCATCCGATTGAAGACTTCGAACTTGCACGCAAAGCGGTAAGTTATTCCGTATCTCAAGGTGTCGACATCATCATACCCCCCGGAAATTTCGAAGCATTTAAATGGGCTGTAGATATTGAAAGCAAAGGCTTAACGCTTAGTGAAGAAGAACTGGAATCTTTAAAAGATGTTGCAAACGGAACTGTTCCGCTCTTCCCATTAAAGAAAAGATAAGCATAGAAAAAGCCGGATGAAGTCATTTATGATTGACTTCATCTGGCTTTTTTATATTTTATATATTTACTTATGGAATATCAATAATTATTTCATCGCTTACTTCTACCTGTTCTTCTTCAAACATGAATTGGCTGGTAAAAACCACTTTATATGTACCTGCCGGAATTTTTTCTCCGGATGCACCTGTATAGTCCCACGATTCCACATATCGAACATAAGCCTCTTTTTCAATGCTTACTTCCTGAATCATCATGAGAAAGCTTCGAACACTTGCCCAATTATATACCTGTTCGCCATCACTATTATAGACATTAAAATCAAAAGTTTGACTTGAACTAAAGGTAATCATTTGATCCGACTCGGTTTGATTGTGTATATCAAAAATGAATTTGATTGCATCTGGTGCTGCTTCATAATCTAAGGATGCTTCAAACGGTTTTGAATCCAAAGACTCGACAATAATGTTCGCTGCTTGTCCACGAGTCAAGCTGTCTTGAGCATTCATACTACTATCTTCTGCTATTTTGCCTTCTAGCTTGAAGAGGCGATTAAAACCTTCTTTAGATATTGGCTCTGCCGGCACTAAGTCTTGATCCGCATCCACACCATTTGCCCCTGCAATGATAAAGGCATCTGCATACCACGACATATTATCCGCCTCTGAAAAATAATCACTTGCAAGCGGTTCTTTAACAAACTTGAAGCGATCTAAATTCAAATCAAATACATTGACCGCCAACTGAATAGCTTGCGCATTTGTCAGCAGCGCATCTGGTCGATACTCACCATTGCCCACACCTTGGACATAGCCTTCCTCATACATGCGATTTATATCCTCTTCGTATTCATGATTAGCAATATCTAGAAAAAATTCTTGTCCGTTTACAGGAACTTGAAGCACTGTTAATAAACATATCATACTAACTGCTAGACTGATTTTTCTTTTTAACATATACTTTCCTCCTTATTATAACGTTTTTAGTTTCTTCTTGTTAGACGTTTCAACCACTGATTTCGTTCCATTTTAGAATAACCATTTCTCAAACCAATCGTAAGCTTTTTGACCGGATATTTGATGTTCACCCTCAAATACGTCAGTATCAAAAGCTTCTTTTTCATCATAGAAGGCATATATTTTTTGTATTTTTTCATGTGCCTTTTTTGCAGCCACTATAGGGAAAATAGGATCTTTGGTACCGGATTCAATCAATAAGGGACGTGGAGCTATCAAGCCAAGAATATCCGGCAACTCTGCAATATCAAGTAAACCCGGAACAAAATTGTCAATACAATGGGGCATGGCCATGACACTGTCTTTAAACGTGTTCGCATAGCCACTAACCACACTTACTTTTATACGCTCGTCAAGCACACTTGAAAAACCACAAACTAGTCCACCGCCGGAAATTCCCATGCAGCCAATTCGACTCGCATCCACTTCTTCTCTGGATTCTAAGTAATCGATGGTTCGAAAAATATCATAGACCCTCAGACCTGCCATGGTCTTTCCTAGCATCAATAGATTACTGGAAATACGTTGGCAAGAACTTTCATGAAGAGGTTTATCCCTATCTTCTATTAGTCGTCGATCTCCAAAACCCAGTAGTTCAGGCACTATAACAATATATCCGCGACCCACCAATTCCACAGCAAAATTCTTTTGATATCCTGGTTCTCCAGTGTTTTCTGTATCGTCCGGATTTAAGCCAACGATTTCTCGATAACCATAACCGTGACCATGGCAACAAACGATGGCTGGTAATTGTCTTTGTTGATTTTTAGGAATCAATAAATAGGCCGGAACATCCATTCCTTCATCTGAGGTATAGGCAACATGCTGTCGAGTATAGGTATCCATGTCCTTTTCATCCAAAATTCTCGGATTGAGTTCAGATTTAGTCCTTGGAAAACCGCCTAGACTTTCCACAAACGCCTCCTTGAATTCTGAGCGTAAACGGTGCCACTCTTTTTCATTTCCCGAATTATAATTAAACTTAACTTTAGCTTTATGGTACAAGCTATCAAGATAATCATCTGGATTCCACATTTATTGAACTCCTTTACGTATTAAGCATTTTCTGCAATTACATATATTTGTCTCTTTTCTTCATGGCTTAAGATTTTTTCAATTCCATAGGTTCCGATTAAGTATACGAGAATCAATGTTATATTTGTTATAATCGTATATTCAACACCTAGCGTCGTCGCTTGAAAAAATAAAATCGGAAGCTTTGCACTTGCCCATATAGTCAAGAAAAACAATACGTTAGCATATCGCGCGCCTTTTTTAAGCATAATTTGCGCGACCGGAAAAGCAGCGATTAAAGGTCCTGCTGACATTGTTCCGATAAAAAAGGCAATTAAAACACCAACTGGACCTGACTTTTCTCCCATTAATTTAATCATCGTTTCTCTTGGAACCCATATGTCGAGCAATCCAATCATCAAAAAAATCGGAGGAACAATTTTTAGCATTGATACAAATTGAAACCATGCCGAAACCAACGCTGAGACTCCTAGTGAAGCTTTTTCATCAGCTACTGTTGCACCAATTTTTACACCAACAGCATCCAATAAAAATAATCCTATTAAGAGAATCAGTGATATATAAAACATTTTACTTTTAAACATTGACAACAAAATATCTTTTTGCTTCATTTATAATACCCCCCATACAACTATAGCCACAATTCCGGAAGCAAGAAATGCAAGTCCGTTTCTTAATGCGACCGCTTTTTGTCCAAAAAATTTCACTTCAGCTGCCCAATAGACCAAACCAACGGCCATCAATGTCGTAACAAAGGCTGCAACTTGTGGATAGCCCGCTCCATTATCTAACAGCTCTGCTCCCAAGGGAAAGGTTACAAACGGAGGCATAAACGCAATAGAACCAACAAGCATACCTGTGAGAACACCTAAAATCCCAGATTCCTCACCAAGCACCGTTTTTATTGTTTGAGGGGTTACTATACTAAGTACTATTCCAACGATTAGAAACAAAGGAATTAACACCGGCACAATCTTAATAAAAGCCATCCAGCCTTTCTTTATCGCTTTTTTTGTTTTCCCTCTGTCTTTAACGACCGAAATCACAAGTAATATAAGTGCAATTCCATATAGAATAATTGTTGACATATCCATTCTAAATTAATCCTCCTTAAAAATCTTTTAATTTAATATGTAGATATTATAGCAACTATATTCTATTATTGCAATATATAAATTCAAGAATATTTACTTGTCTAAAGTTGAATATCCTTTTAACCCTGAGTACTATCTCTTACAATTAAAGAAACAGGTATTCTTAAAACAAGATTTTTTTGCTTTTCCTCTTCCTCTGTAATGAATGAAATGAGTAACTTTCCTGCCTCAACCCCTATCCTATATTTATCTTGTGCTATAGTTGTTAATGCTGGTGTAATATATCTTGCAATCTCAATGTCATCAAATCCGATTACCTCTATATCTTCCGGAACTTTATAACCCGAATCAATTAGAGCTCTGATGGCACCAATCGCAAGCATATCTGAGCCCGCATAAAGTGCTTCTGGTAGAGAATTATAATTCTTAATTAATTTCATTCCTGCATCATATCCATCTTCATACTTATAGTTGGATGCTGTGATAACTATAGGTTCATTTTTTTCATGAAACTGTTCATACATAAATTTTTTATATGTTTCGCATCGTTCTTTTCCGGAGAAGGAACTTTCAGGGAGTGAAATATGGGCAATTCTTTTTTTATTATTCTGCAAAAAATATTCCATTGCCATCAATGTTCCTTGTTCATTATTGGATATAATTGCCGGGCAATTAAGATCAACCTTATTTACACTTACTACAGGTATATCACTTTCTATTAATTCAATTAATTGTTCATCTTTATCATCTATAGTAACAATTAAGATACCGACAATTCTTCTTGATTTGCACCATTCGAGATAAGTTAATTCTCGCATCCCTGCTTTGCGGGATACAAATGTAATCTCAAACCCCATCTGCTCAACATATGTTTTAAATGATTGTAATATGCCGCCAAAATGTTGATGTTCCAATCCTATTTCCAATGATTCGTGATAAATGACACCAATAGACCTACTTTCATTTGAAATCAAATTTCTCGCAGTGACATTTGCCACATAGCCAAGTTCTTTTGCTACTCGTTCAATTTCTCTTTTTAAAGGGGGACTCACATGTCTCGTGCTATTTAACGCTCTTGATACAGTACTAGAAGCACACCCTACCTTTTTAGCAATATCATAAATTGTAACCATTTTTATAAATCATCCCCTTCCTAAATAATAGCGTTCTTCTAATAGTATACTAATAATTCAAAGAACATTCTATAGAAACTACAAAATTTATCGATTTATATAAGAAAAGACGATTCGCTGATATCGATTCGTCTTTTCTTATATTATACATTCTACCCTTTAACTGATCCTAAAGTCGTTCCTTCAATAATATACTTAGAGAATATTAAATAGATTATAATTAATGGTGCTACCGATAATGACAGGCCTAAATACATTGCGCCGAAATCTGTTTTGTAAACTTCCCCCCTAAGCAAGGCTATAAGCATTGGCAAGGTATATTTTGATTTTGACGATATAATCATCAACGGTGTAAAAAAATCATTCCATGAGATAACAAACGTGAATATTCCCATCGTTGCTAACGCTGGTTGGATTATTGGCAAAATGATTTTATGATAAATATATATTTCACCTGCTCCGTCGATCTTAGCAGCCTCCAAAAGCTCGACGTGTAATATTGTGTCAAGATACTGTTTAATAAAGAACACAGTAGCTGGTGCAGCAATCATTGGAGCAATCAACGGAATATATGAGTTAGTCAAACCCAATTTAACCATTAACTGGTAAAATCCAATCATACTTAGTTGAGGTGGAATCAAGATACTAATGATGACAATTGCATATAAATATTTTTTGAATCTAAACTTATACACTTTAAATCCATATGCTGTTAATGCGGAAAAGTATAGAGATAAAATTGTTGTTGATGATGCAATAAATATACTATTTTTAAACCCTGTTCCTACATCGAATCCTTGAGATAAAAGCGCATCAATATTTTTGAAAAAGTAAGTGCTTGGTATTAACGAAAACACTTGGGTTATTTGGTCAGAAGCTCTAGTCGCATTAACAAATAAGACCCAGAAAGGAAAGATACTTAAGAATGCTAAAATAATTAAAAATACGTACAATATGATTTTTAAAGTTTTTTTCATTTTATCCTTCTCCTTCTTCTTTATCATTAAAAGCCCTAAATAAAATTAATGTTACCAACGAAATAAATATCAGCAAATAAACAGATGCTGTTGATGCAATATAATAATTTTGTGACCCCGTAAAAACCTGCTTGTAGATAAACATTGTAATAGTCTCTACTGCATAATTCGGTCCGCCATCTGTCAACAAAAATGGTATATCAAACATTCGCATTCCTCCTGCGAAATTTGTTACAAAAACAAACAATAAAATAGGTTTTAATAATGGCAACGTTATTTTAGTAAATTTCTTAATACTGTTTGCACCATCTATTTCTGCTGCCTCATATAAACTTGGATTGATCCCTTTCATTCCTGCTAAAAGAATAATCATCGTTTTCCCATACCACATCCAAAATCCGATAAATGCAACGATAATTCTTGTTACGGTTACATTTCGATAAAAATCGAACGGCTTATCAATAATACCTAGATCAACCAACAGCAAATTGATTGAACCGTTCGGCGAAGCGAATAAACTAATGAATAAAATCGCAATAGAAGCTGCAGTAATGATATTCGGCATATAAAATAATACTTTAAAAATACCTCCACCTCTTATATTGCTTGAATTGGATGCAAACACAGCCGCCAAAAAGAGTGCCAATCCTATTTGAGGTAAATAGTTCATTCCCCAAACAATTAATGTATTTACTATTGATTTAAGAAAAAGTTCATTCTGTAATATGTCAATATAATTCCTAAAACCTACAAACTCATATTCTGTGTTAAATCCCCATAAATCAGTAAAACTCAAGAGAATAGTATTCAGGATAGGGGTTAAATGAAAAATCAAATAAGCTATAAAGAATGGAGCAATAAAAAGGTAACCATACCATTCATTCTTCTTTAATCCTCTTTTTTTAACCAATACAACACCTCCTTTCTCAATTTTGTCATGTAATGATTAATCTATAGTTACGTTAGGAATAGCATTTTTTACTGCTACTTTTAAATCAGCAATTGCTTCCTCTTTCGTTTTCTCTCCATTTGCATAAGCCGTTAATTGTTCGACAAACAATCCTTTTATATCTCGGTCATATGCTCCTATAGCTGTCGGATTGATTCCGTCTGACATACCCGCAAATTCTTTAATAATATGCTGTCCACCTAGGAATTCACTTTCCATGTCATAAAATTGTTCGTTAACACCTTCATGAGCTGTTAAATCATTTTTATCAATAATTAATTGATTCAAATGTTCCTCATTTAAAGTGAAAAATTCAATAACAGATACCGCTTCTTCGGGAACACTTGAGTCAGCATACATACCTAACCAAGTACCACCATGAAAATATGGTCTTGGTCCTTGGATAACTGCCCAATCACCTGATGTTGAATTACCATTTTCATCCGTGCTGTTTTGTGTTAATACATATGGATGTCCCCATGCTGGCAAGAAATAACCTAATGTAGTATCGTGAGACATTCCATAATACCATCCCTCTGACCACTGATTATTATTTTCAGTTAAGTCTTCACTGATTAATGTTTTTGAAAGGTCAAAATATGTGTTTAATAAATCATCCATAACAAATTCGTTATTTTCATTAATCCAAGCCTCTTCACGTGTATTTAAAAATACATTAATGAAATCAGTAATACCTGGAACAATTGAAACTTCACCATTAGATTTTTCATTGATTAATCTAGCTGTTTCAATAAATGTATCCCAGTCTTTAACATATTCCTGCACCTCTTCCGGTTCAGTAACGCCTAAATATTCTTCTGCAATACTTCGACGGTAATAGAAACCACCAGGTGTTGATTGATTAGACAGTCCTTTTACAGCACCTTCTGAATCACTACTGATAACAAGCGTATAATCAACAACTTCTGATAAGTCTAATCCATAATCATTAAGGTCTGCTAAGTATGGAGTATTTACAAATTTCTTTACATATGATAAATCCATAGCAAAAACATCTGGTGCATCTGCTCCTGTTTGTAATGATTGTTGCAATTTCGTCATATACGTAACTTGATCCGGAATAACGGTCACATTAATGTCAAAATCAGCATCTTGGTTAGCAGGTCTCCAGTATTCATCAATTAATGTTTCAAAATCTGTGTTAAACGTCCAAAATTCTACAACAACTTTATCTTTACTGTCTGTTGCCGTTTCTTCTTTGCTCGTTTCTGTGTTCATTTCTTCTGTTGATTCTTCTTTGTTGCATCCCACCAATGTCATTAATAAAATTGCCACTAGTATCAAACTTAATAATTTTTTCATTTGATTTCTCCTTTTAATTTAGTTGACAATCGATTGTCTATGTTTGGCAATCGATTGTCTGGATTATACCACATTTTTTTCTCTTTCGCAATATATTTTCCAATTTCTTGTTGTGTTTTTTTCTTTTATGTTGTAGTATGTTTTTGAAAAGGAGTGACTAAAATGAAAACTATAATTATTAAAAACGTTGAGATTATTCTCACAAAACCTAAGGATCACAATTTAATCGCTATAAAAATCACTACGAATATTGATGGTCTATATGGTGTTGGATGTGCTACTTATCAACAGCGGCCAAAAGCCGTAAAAACTATGGTTGAAGAATACCTAAAACCTCTATTGGTCAATCGAAGCGCCAACAATATTAATGACCTTTGGAATATGATGATGGTAAATGCTTATTGGAGAAATGGACCTGTTTTAAACAATGCAATATCTGGTGTCGATATGGCTTTATGGGATATTAAAGCGAAAGTTGCAGACATGCCTCTTTATCAGTTACTCGGTGGAAAAGCAAAAGACGCCATCGCTGTCTATCGTCACGCAGATGGTTTAACACTTGCAGAAGTTGAAAGTAATGTTAGAAAATACGTTGATGAAGGATATAAATATATCCGTTGTCAAATGGGCTTATATGGTGGCAAGGAAGCCGTTCCGCATATGACAAAAAATCCTATGGCCGGAGCATATTATGATCAAACCACGTATATGCAAAGTGTCGTAAAACTATTTGATCACATCAGAAATAAATTTGGATATGATATTCATTTACTTCATGATATTCATGAACGATTAACACCAATTCAAGCCGTTAATCTAGTCAAAGATCTTGAAAAATATAAACCATTTTTTATTGAAGATCCTCTTCCACCTAATCAGACAGAATGGCTGGAAATGATTAGAAATCAGTGTTCTACACCAATAGCAATCGGTGAATTATTTAATAATCCAATGGAGTGGAAAAATCTTATCATAAATAGACAATTGGATTTTATAAGAGTACATATTAGTCAAATTGGCGGTATTACACCTGCACTAAAATTAATGAGTTTATGTGATGCTTTTGGGGTGCAAATAGCTTGGCATGGGCCACCAGATATGACACCTATTGGCCATGCTGTAAACCTTCATCTAAATATAATTGCATCAAATTCAGCTATACAAGAATGGGATGCACCTAATCAGAATACTAAGGATGTTTTTCCAGGTACTAATGAAGTTGAAAACGGCTATCTTTACCCTATAGAAAAAGCTGGTATTGGTGTCGATCTGAATATTGAGGAAGCCAAAAAGCATCCTCATAGAATCGAAATTCAGGAGTGGACCCAAGCGAGACTTCCTAATGGAACTATTCATACCCCTTAATATATTATAGCTTTTTAAAATTTATACTTTGCACGAAGAATAAAAAAAAGCATCGGCGCTCAACCGATTAAGGTTAAACGCCGATGCTTAATTTTGAGGCATTTACTTTTGAATAGTTATTAATCTTAAATCTTCATCCCAATTAATAGTATAGCCAAACTTTTCAAATTCTCTGATTTTTACGTAGGATACTGAATCTTCAATGATAAATTCATCAAAATAAACATTTATACCCTCTTTAACGATATAGGGTTTTTTGATTGTATTATCCCACTCAATAGTTTCTCCAAATTTTTCAGCAATCATACGTGTCGGTAAGTAGGAGCGACCTTCTCTAATGATTATGTTCATTGAGCCTGCATCACTAAACTCACCCTTGCCAATATTTACCATAGTGTACATGTCATAATCAACATATATTTCCATCGTCTTAGGTATTCGCTCTAAAAATTCAGCAAAAGCAACAACACCCTCCATCGGTGCTTCGACATCAAATGGTTCTATCTCTTTAAATGTTTCATTAATTGTCATTGTTGCACCGAATGTGACACTTTCATTTTCAATGTCATTCACTTGTATTTTAAAGACTACATCTCTTGTAAAAATGTCCTTTGTTTCGCCTAAAGTTATTTGAAGCTTAGAGCCTTCAATATAAGCTTTATACATACTATTATATAATACTAAAGCTTGTTGCAATTGCTCTTTATATTGTGCTTTGTTTTCAACAAAATCAAGGGTCATATTGTCCAATTCATCTGTCAACATTTTCTTGTTAACCATATCTACCGCATAAGCACCAACAAGCAAACTATATTCTTCGTCACTTAGATTAAGCAAATACGCTCTTATTACATCTACGAGTGTTTCGCTATTATCTAAGCTATAATCCAAAAATCCAATAACTGTGTTGCCAAGATTATCTGCATCAAAGGTCATAGAATACTTATCATCATCTTCTTTATCAACAATATCCAAAGAATAATTATTATAAACTTCATCAAGTAGTTCATCAATAAATCTAAAATACACTTCTGATTGCTCTTTTTTTGCCTCCGGATCTAGTTGTGCTAGTAGTTGTTCCCTCAACACATCTGATTCTACTTGACTACTCATAGAAGCACTCAACATATCCGCATAAAATGTAATAAGTTCTTCATCCGAAACACTTAAATATTCAATATCCCCAACTAATTCATCCATTTCAGCCATAAATTCTGCTGCATCTTCTTCTGTCCCGAAGCTTAGTACCATATTGGTTATAGCATCAAAGTAATCATCTAATTTCACATATGTTGTATCAACATTTCTAATAACTGTAAGTAGGGGAATAGATTCATCTGAAGTATTCGAATTTAAATCAAACTGTGCTACCGTTTTATTATTATTGGCATCCGTATCCATGGTATATACAAAGCTATTTTCATTGACAAATGATATCACTTGGTTCATAACTTCTGCTTCTGAAGCTTCCATATCACTTTCAAGTAATTCTTGAGGAAGCGCATCTACCGTAAAAGAAACTTTTCCCTCACTGTGTAATGGTTTTGAAAGCATTAATTCATTAAGTTCTTTATGAATTTTGTAAAAGGATAGTTCTTCTCTTGCACAGCCTACAAAAAGGCTCATTGTTAAAATTGTAACTAATAAAACGCTAATCAATCTTTTCATTCTCATAAAATAATCTCCCTTGTTTTTTATAATATCCTATTTTTTTTCACAAAATACATTATAACACAGAAAGCTTATTCTTCAAGTTTTTTTACTTCATATCAGTAAACAATCTATACGATTTAATCCTATTGAGCTTCTTATAATTTGATATGAGCCTATCTTTTGAAAACGGCTTTCCATGCGATGGTATTATATCCTAGGTATTCGTCTATACTTGTTCCGAATAATATGCATTCCATTTTTCTGCGCATCATATGTGCCGTCTGTAATTCAGAATTTTCCTGAATATGCTCAATTAACCATAATGTATCAACAAGACTATCTATGGCATTTTCCCGAGAAAAAGGTTTGCTAATATAGTTCGAAGACACTTCTTCATCTGCAAAACTTACCTGTTTATCTATAATAACCGCATTCACATGACTTTTAGCATGGCCAATTATACATGCTTGACCATGACATGATTGACAATATTCTGTCCCCATGCACATATGATCTAAATCCTCTCTTATATGCTCATAATAGGCATGGAGCAACTCTGCCTTGGCTAATATTTGTGTTTTATCACCCATTTCGGCAATAAAAATTAATATAAATGCTTTTAATATTTCTCCAGTCATATTCTATATCTCCATTTCATTTTGTTTTATTTACATTTCTTGATAAATTGGTCAACTTCATTGGCCCATCGATTATAGGTTTCCATTTTTGTCGGAAAATGCGGTGCCCCTTCAACCTCCACGTATTTTTTAATCTTCGATCCTAGCCTTTCAAAAGTTTTTTTCATATATTTTTTGGGTGTCATTTGATCATTTCCAGGTTGTACAACTAAAACTGGTTTTAAAAAATCGGAATGTTTGACAGTAGGTTCGCTATCCAAGACCAAGCTGGTAGCTCCCTTAAGTGTCACATGGGTTCCTGCTTGAGGGTCTTTTTTTATTAGTTCATTGAACTCCTTTGAATCAGTCAATGCGTCATAAGATATAAGGTGATTGGTTATTAATCGTAATTTACCAAAAAATTTAGATAGAATTTTTAGTATTGGAATCAATGCATATGTCCACTTACCCGTGCTTGTTTCTTTTAACATAAACTCTTTATCACTAAAATCCCATAAACACCAACAAAGTAGTCCATCCACAAAATCACATTCTGATGCCGCTTCATAAGCAAGTGGCCCCCCCATACTTGCACCTCCAAGCCAAACACTGCTTCCATACTTGTTTTTAGCAAATGTCGCAGCATCTTTTAGATTTTGAACATGAGCATTCCATTCAAAATCACCCTTTATTCCTTCATTATAACCATACCCTTGTAAGTCCGGAACAATCAAAGTATATCCCCGCTTAAACAAAGGAATAATAAAAGGTAATAGGACTCTAGCAAATTTCTCCCATGAAACGATTAAATCTACTCCGAACCATCTCTCCATATAATTTTTCCAATATTCGTTTCCTAGATACATATCTTCTCCTTTCAAACAAAAAGAGACCTATAGATTAATTGATAAACTTTACCAATTAATCTATAAGTCTCGCTCCATTAAACATTTTTAACGTTAATAAGACCAGGATTGCTCCAGTATGTTGACCTTATCTGTGGTTTCCCATAGCTACTCCCTTATAGAGTTCTATACTATAATATCAAGCGCTTTTCAGTTTGTCAATAAATTAACTTATTTTTTGATAAACTCCATTATGCGATTTACAGCTTCTTCTTGTTGCTGTTCACGGCTAATGCGTGCCTTTCCATCGCCTTCTTGTTCTCCGTAATCCCCAAAATAAGCATGGTTTCCTTCTTTGATTTCATAAATTTGATCCGCTTTTGCCACTTGTTCAAGATCCAATAACAAATCATGGGTTCCATATATGACCAGTGTGTCTACAGGTGCATTATTTACTGGATATGCCCCAAGTAATATTAAGCCCTCCACCTTATCATAATTTTTCTCCATATATTGGCTTGCCATAGCACCTCCGAGGGAATGCCCTGCAATGTACCAATGTTCAATCTCTTGATAAATGTCAAAAACCTCATCTGCTGCATTAATATCTAGTACTGCTAGATTTCCGGGCATTTCGACTAAAACAGGTCTTATCCCTTGGTCTGCTAGTTGCATTAATAAAGGCATATAAGCAATTGCTTCAACCTTTCCGCCTGGATAAAAAATCATGCCAACGGGCTCGTCAAAGACTTCTTTGGGCTGTATTGACGTATATTGACCTTGTTTAAGGATTCTTGAACTATTTTCTTCCATGAGGGTATGAACATAGTCACTCGCCTGATAATAATCATTGATATAAATGACAGCCCCAAGGCTCAATAAAATAATAAAAGCCAAGAGTCCAATAAGTATTTTTTTCATAAAAAGTTCACCTCAATCAAGTTTTTTGTTAAAACTTACGGCAGTAATGCCGATAAGCACAAAGATGATGCATAACATAGCAACCGTTGCTGACCATAAGTAGCTGATAGAAACACCTTTAACAATAATACCACGTAGAATAATCAGAAAATGCGTGATTGGAAATGTAGCACTAATATATTGAATAAACAAAGGCATGGATTGCCTCGGAAACATGAATCCGGATAAAAGAACGCTAGGTAGGAGAAAAGCTAAGGTTGCCTGTATGGCTTGACCTTGATTTTTTGATATTGTTGAAACTAGCATTCCCATGGATAAAGCACCGATTAAGAAAATAAACCCTAATAAAGAAAGCTCTAAAAAACTCCCGGAAACAGAAATTCCGAAAACCAAACGACTTAATATCATAACTATGACAAAGTCATAAATACCAATGAAGATATAAGGAATCAGTTTACCGATAATGAGTTCAAATGAGGTAACTGGTGTCATAATAAGTTGTTCAATGGTACCAAGCTCTTTTTCCCTAACCATAGCTAAGGCAGTGAGAATAATGGTGATGTTTTGAAGAATTAAACCGACAACACCGGGAACATTAAACTTGGCACTTTCTAGTGTAGGATTATAGAGAACCATAGGAGAAGCCTTGACACCGGACTCTATTGTAGAGGTATAAAGATTCAAATTATAATGATTGCTAATTAAGAGCGCATACTGCATAGCGGTTCTTGCTATGGTGGGATCTGAACCGTCTACAAGAATTTGAATATTTGCTTGTTCACCTCGTAAAATCGACGATGCAAAGTCTTCAGGAAGGATTAAACCGACTTTAATATCACCTTTTTCAATAGCTTTTTCCAACTGTCCGATCGACGTTAGACGCATCGTATCCACAAAATAATCCGCATGAATAAAAGCATCAATGAGCATTTTGCTTTCATAGGTAGCCGAAGGATCATAAATCCCCAATTCAACATCTGTTACATCTGTATTAACAGCAAATCCAAAAATCATCAACATCATTATTGGCAAGATAAAGGAGATAATCATACTTGGTTTATCTCTTTTTATATGTATAAACTCTTTTTTTGTAATGGTAAGCACTCTATAAAATCGGAAGTTAGACATCATATTATACCTTCCCTTCAGAGCCTCTAAGCTTTGATTTCATTTCTTTATAAGACATAAGTTGGGACTTGTGTTGATTGGAAAGTTCATGAGCGATAAATATATCTTCCAAATTATCAAAGCCTGACTTTTCATAAAAAGCTTCTGGCGTATCTATATCGATAATGTCACCACGATAAATAAATGCAACTCGATCACAGACTTCTGCCTCATCCATATAGTGGGTGGTGATAAAAACCGTAACACCTTGGGCCGATAGTTTTACAATGGTCTTCCAAAATTGTCTTCTAGATACTGGGTCGACGCCGGCCGTCGGTTCATCTAGAACCAGCAATTTTGGATTATGTATAAGAGCACAGGATAAAGCTAAACGTTGTTTTTGTCCACCGGAAAGCGTTTTAGCTAGAGCATTTTCCTTACCGCTTATTTCAGCCAGTTGAATTAGACGTTTCGATTCTGTAATAATCTCTTTTTTCTTCATGCCAAAGATTCGACCGTAAAACGCCAGGTTTTCCATGACTGTAAGATCTCCATATAAGCCAAATTGCTGGGACATGTAGCCAATATGACTTTTTATCGCTTCGATATCTTTTTTAAGATCATAGCCAAAAAGGGTCCCTTTTCCAGAATTTGGGGTTATAACACCACATAACATCCGGATAGTTGTTGATTTACCCGAACCGTTAGGACCTAATAACCCAAATATTTCACCTTTTTTTATAGAAAAACTAACATTTTTTACCGCATGGATATCTCCGAATTTTTTGTTTAACTCTTTAATATCAACAACAATCTCACTCACCGACATCACCTTCCAAATCCACTGACAATAACATACCGGGGCGGATGGTTTCACTATTGAGGATCTTAACGTCCACCATAAAGACTAGTCGTTGATAGTCTTGCTCCGTCACAATATTCATAGGTGTATACATAGCTTCATGGCTGATGCTTTGAACTTCACCGGTATAGGTAGCATCAGTAGCTGTAAGGGATAGAGGCAACAATTGTCCTACGGAGATAAGACTTAAGTCTTGTTCATTAATGTAAAGAGTCATATGCAGTTCATTGGGATCATAAGCGGTTCCTATAATAGAACCACGATTTACAAATTCCCCCACTTCATAATTGACAGATTCTATGACGCCAGCATGATAGGCAGTAACATGATAATCGCTTAATTGAATTTCTAATAATTCTTTATTCTGCAAAGCTGATGTTAATGCTAGCTGGGCAGCATCTATAGCAAATTGATCCCCGCCTGTTTGGGCTATAGATAAGTTCTGCTCGGCACTATCTTCACCAATTTGATTGAGTCTATATTGCTGATTCAAACGATTAATTTCAGTTTCAGACTGGCGAATGCTTAGCTTTAATTTTTCAATATTCAGTTGTGAAGATTCTATATTGGATTCCATATCTAACAATTCAGTTTCAGCCACAACCCCTTCCCGATAGAGTTGGATTATGGATTCATATTGTTCATATAAGCGATCATACGTTACTTGGGCTTGTTCCAATACAAGTTCTGAAGATGCTTTGGCTACTTTGGCTGCCTGAATGGATTGAAAAACCATAGCATTGTTTGTTGCATATGTATCTACAGAATTTTCCAATATTGAGAGATTTTCCTCTCTAACAGGTGCTTGAACTTGCTCTAACTCCAACTGTGCAGATGCTATGGTGGTATCTGCTTGTGCGAGTTGTTGAACTAAATTGTCATGATTTATGACAGCAATTGAATCTATAGATTCTACAAAATCGCCTTCTTCAATGTATAATACTTCTAAGGTGCCGGAGGCTGCCGCTTGAATATTATAAGTTTTTCCAATAGCTTCACCGAAGTACAAAGAACTTTCTTCAGGACTATATAGAACAGTCATAGCGAAGTAGATGCCAATACCTAGAAGAACAATTAGAATTATAGGAAGTATCTTTTTCATGGTCAGCCTCCTTAGCTCATAACAAGACATTATCAAATAATTTTTTTCTTAATTGTTACATCTATTATACCAAATTATTCAATTTTATTCTCGAAGTGATTGCTTTTAAAAACAATAGATTAACCAAGGCAATGGCTATTCCTTCCACTAGGAGAATCCCTAAGTATCGAAGCGGGTGATTATTGGAAAATCTCAACATCATATCGTGCAAAGGAATCAGAAATATCATCTGGGTTAGCCAAATACCCAAAAATAAAATTGTCATCACTGCAAAAGAATACTTCAAAATACCTGTGAATGAAAATTTCACTTTCATCGCTGAATCCATCAAAAAATGCTTAAGAACAAGAGAAAGCAACAAATATCCAATTATAAAAATGATTTGAGTTTGAAAAAACAAGACTGTCATCATAATAAGACTGGTGGCTATATAGACAAAAGATAAAACTTCATTCCGCTTTGAAAAAAGTGCAATGACTACAGGAATGATAAAGGCGGAAACAATACTTGTTGTCCCTCGAAAAAGCAAAAGACTCACCACAGACAAGGCTAGAGCGAGGGCAGATCTTGTGAGAACATTTATTTGATTTTTGGCATCCATCGGACTTTCTTGCCTATTTATACTCATCAATATACCTCCCTGAACTAGCTGACCTATTTCCTTCTTAATATCTTTTCCATCTTCTTGCCTTTGGCAAGTTCATCAATTAATTTATCTAGATAACGCACTTTTTGCATCATGGGATCTTCAATCTCTTCTACACGAATACCACACACAAGCCCCTTGATCTGATCAGATGCGGGATTAAACTGTGGTGCATTTTTGAAAAAATTTTCTACATCCACTTCTTCATTGATACAGGCCTCTAGCTCTCTCTGGCTATATCCCGTTAACCAACATATTATTTCATCCACTTCCTCCTTGCTTCGTCCCTTTTTCTCAGCTTTGGCTATATAAAGTGGATATATTTTTGAAAAAGACATTGTAAAAATATTATGTTTTGCCATCTTTTGAACTCCTTCCGTATTTGCTTATCATTTGAAGTTTCTTTATTTTTGCACCTATTCATCATGGATGTTGAGAAAACCATTGCCGAACACCATATGTGATTCCATGACATTAATAAGCGCTTGAGGATCAATCTTGCTCACAATCCGTTTTAGCGCTCCTAATTGTCCAATACTAATGACCGTATAGAGTACATAAGTGTTTTTTTGGGTATATGACCCCATCCCCTTAATCAAGGTACACCCTCGACGCATTTCTCGGTTAATAGCCTCTGATACCGGGCCTTCTTTACTTGTAATAATAAGTACTGTTCTTTTATAATTAAGCCCCTCCATCAAGTATTTAATCGTTGTCGATGTAACGTACATTGCAACTAAGGTTGTAATTGCCATATCTATGCCAAAAAAAATCGCGGATAAACTAATGATAATAATATTAAATGCAAATCCCACGGTAGCAATGCTATACATATACCGCTTTTGGAAAATTTTTGCAATAATATCATTGCCTCCTGTTGAGCCCTCTGACTTAAATACAAGGGCAAACCCCAATCCGTTTAAAATCCCCCCTAAAAGCAAGGTCGTTAACATTTGATTCGAATGAATTGTCACACCTTTTGTCAAAGTAAGGCACAGGGAGAGTGAAATCATTCCAACCAAACTATAAAAAATATACTCTCGATGGATTAACTTATATCCAAGAATAAAAATAGGAATGTTCAAAAGAAGAATGCTCAGTGATATATCAAAACCCAAAGATAAGTTCAATAAAATAGCTATGCCTGTAAACCCTCCAGAGAGAATATTATTTGGGATGTAGAGACCATTGATACTTATACTTGATATGAGCGTTCCTATAAAAATCATGGCAATTCGTTTCATGAGTGTTCGCATTCTTTCTATATCCATATCGTCCTCTTTCGCTAAATTGTCTTAATATGCAACATAATAAAATCCTTCTCAATAATATATTCCTTATATCACTTTAACTTGTGTACCCATACATCTCAAGTGCCGCCTTAAAAGCTGACCTTCGAGGGTATTTTTTCCTAAAATAATGCATAAATCGCTGTTTTTCACTTTGTTCTCCTCTTGACTCCTTAACTTCTCCAAGTGCCGCTATAAATGCCGCACACTCACCGTAGTAATTTCTACGGTTGGCTTCCATTATGCCTGCCACACGTCTTTCTATCATTTTTTCCAGCCTTAAAATTACTTTTTCGGCATATGGTTCATCTATTGAAACTGTTTCTTTCCACCTGAGAATACATTCCAACAATAAGTCACTGTCACTTTTACATGTTTTCTCGAAAAAACCCGCTTCATAAGCTTGTGAACTAAAATCAAGATAAAATTTGGCTGATTCCAACATACTCCTTCCACCGGATTGAAGTTGTTCGCCTCGAAACAGTAACAACATAAACAAGGCAAGTCCTTGTTTCATAAATGTTCCTGACCAACCAAGGGCTTCTTTTTTATTCATACGACGATTCAAAACATGTTCAAACTCGCCATTTAAAAACTCCAAAACACTGTTAGTCTCTTTAGTTACCTTATTTTCGGCCAATTCAGAATTTGCATAAAAGTCATTTCTATATGAATTGTTGTTTATCAAAATCCCATTTAATATTTCCTGTAAATTTTCTCTAGTTTTGTCTCTGTCCTCACATTCTAGTAGCGCTCTTAAATAGTCTGTTGCACTGGTATTTGAACGAAAGGCTTCAATATAGCAGCTTTCTACCTTATTGTCTTCTCCAAGAATTGAAGCATATACAGCGGTTATCAATGCAACTTCGCGACGGATAAGGTACTTCTTGTCGATTAAATCCAATGCCCTCATTCCTAAATCCAACATATGCTCACTGGACCGTCCTTGACCATCTGTCAACAACTGCAACAACATACCCGGATGTGTCTCAGCATAAGTCTTTGCAATATTAATGCTTACTTCCGGATCATTCTTAAGGGTCATTGCTTCTTTTATTAGCTCTTCTGCCATCCTACCTGTTCTTTCTCCCAAATACCGAATTAGTACGTCTAAAAACTCGTCAACTTCCTCCAATTCTTCACTTCCATACTGGAAAATATGTTCCAGCTTGATATCACTTAATCCATAATTTGACAAAATAATGAAAATAATCTCTGGTCTCTCTTCCATGGGATACACATGATATGAACAAAAAAGTATCTCCAATACGGTCTTTCTAGAATTCACAGCTATGAGTTTTTCTGCCACCAAATCTGAAAAGGATAATTCATTATCACCATAATCACCGATTGTCTGAATCATGAGCGCCATCAAACGTTCACCCATCTTAGCTCCTTCATCGTATTTTTCCTGATCAACACATTTGTGTATATAACCGCAAATACTTTCAATCGTATTTAATATTTTTTCCGGGTCTTCATAATAAAATTCATCCTCATCTCCATGATACCAATCATCGTATTCCTCATTTAGAATTTCATGCAGTACACACTCACCTTCTTCGATTTTTGTAATTATTTTATCAATTTCCTCATATTCTCGTTTTAGGTCCCTATCATCAACAATTGTACTACCTACCGACCTCTCCCCATCTGCAAAGGCTTGCATTCTTTCTAAAAAAACACTCCGTTCGTGTTCCGGCAAAATCCGAGCTGTTTCATGCAAAAACAGCTTCAACTGTTGGTAGTCTAGCTTTTTTGTCAAAGCATCAACCTGCTTTATAAACATTAATAGATTCATATAATTCTCCTATAAAAAGTCAATGATGATTTCCTGTTTGATAGCACCACCAAGTTATATCTTTGATGAGCTCAACTGGTATTGGTTTATCATATGGTACTTGGATTGCACCTTTACTGGTTTTATAAATTTTTAGCTCATCCGAAAAATGAAGAATGGCATCCGGACCTGGATATATACCCAAGTGTTTTTTGAAGGCAGCAAAGTGAATAATATTGCGCCCGTCCCAATAGGTTGGCATCTTCCAAGATATTCGTTCTTCGGCTTTTGGCAAAACACCACGAATAGCTTCATGAACCTGATATAAGAGCGGACGTATATTATCATCTTGTTGCTCAATATAGTCAATAATACAGTTTTGATCATTGTTCATATTTTTCCTCACTTTCTTAATCAAAAAGTTTTGATTCGGTACAACGAAACGAATAATAATTCTATGAATTTTAATAATTATTTCAGTTGATTTTAAGATTTATCTGCTAATGTAGATTTATAACACATTTATACAATGACATCTAGGAAATAGAGGAGGACAATAGTATGAAACATATACCCATCATGTTAGCACTAGCACTGAGTATAAGCCTAACTTCTTTTGATGAAAATACAACGACAAGTTCCAATAATATAAATGTTACTGAAGCCACAGCAATTACAATGAATATAATAGATCCTAATGATTCCAATGAAGTATCGAATGTCGAGGTTGAATAATGGAAATTAACAGACTAGACATTGCAAAACAAATTATTAACGACAACATCACCGACCCTTCAATGAGTGAAGCAGAAAAATTCAATGCCATAGGCCAACAATTATTGCCAATTCAAGAGTTGATGTCCTATTATCGGTGCGCTCTTATGGAAGTCGAAACCAAATTTAATGTACTCAATGAAGAGATGTCCATTCTATTTGATCGCAATCCCATCGAATCCATAAAGAGCAGAGAAAAATCTTTTGAAAGTATTTTTGCAAAATTGCAGCGAAAAGGCTTACCGATGACAGAAGCTTCCATCGCCAGCAATATCAACGATATTGCTGGAGTACGAGTTATTTGTTCCTTTCAAGAAGATGTCTATAAGCTCACAGACGCTTTACTTCAACAAGATGATGTAACTTTAATAATAAAAAAAGATTATATTCGTAATCCAAAAGAAAACGGATATCGAAGTATGCATTTGATCATTGAAATCCCTATTTTTCTTGCTAAAAGAAAAAAAATGATGCGGGTTGAAATTCAGCTGAGAACCATAGCTATGGATTATTGGGCCAGTCTTGAACATAAACTTAAATACAAACAAGAAGTTGAAGACGCCGCCCATGTAATCCAAGAATTAAAAGACTGTGCCGACATCATTGCGCTCGTGGACCGTCGTATGGAAAAGCTAAGGTAAAACTCTCAGGCTTTTTTTCTTATTTAATTTACTACCTCACCTAACACCATTATATCATGGATTTTTGGCAACTGAAAGTAATGAATCTTCAAGTCATCATCAATGTTTACAATGCCTGACATACAATGTAAATGTTTAGTGAACTATGTAAAGACTTATCGATAATTAAGACTTTACTTTATTTGTATGGTATTGTAATCCCATTGTCAATCTAGTTACCGGCAATATTATGGGATACGAAGCCTTAAGTCGTGGGCCGGAATGGTCACAGTTATTTTCACCAATTGCCATGATACAAGAGGCCGAAAAACAGGGTATATCCTACGAACTTGACTATCTTATGCGAAAAAAGGCAATTCTTAATTTACAAGATATTGACGCCCATAAAAAAATCTTTATTAATATTAATCCGAATTTTATCAAAAATGAATCTCTTGTTTATGGACGTACATTAGAGGTATTAAAAGAAAAAGGAATTTATACCTTTGCGAAAAGATGTGCTAGAAACTATCAGTGCCTTTAATCTTGATCGGGATGAACTCATTATTTTTAGTGATCCCAAAAATATGATTGGAACTTTTGTCGGAACAAGTTGTGTAGTAGATTCAGAAATTAGCTGTCGAGAAGTCAAAGAATTATTCGAAGAAGGCTATTGTGAAAGGATCAGTATTGTAAAGAACAACAAACCTCTTGGGATTATAGCCGATGTTTCGAAAAAAGCTATGTCTAGAGAACGGAGTAAAACATACGATATTATCATTGTAACTAAAAACGGAAGCTTATATGGAGCTATTTCTATTAACCAATTGCTACGCGTCCTAATTACAGTACAAACCAAAATGGCAAAAGAGATGAATCCATTAACCTATCTTCCTGGAAACATAGTCATTAATCATGTTTTGAAGGATGTAATCAAAAAAAATAAACGATGTGCTGTTGTCTACTTAGATTTGGATTATTTTAAGCCATATAATGACTTATATGGCTTTGAAAATGGAGATATTATTTTAAAAAATGTAGCGGACTATAATAGCGTAAAAAAAGTTTGCCAAGAAATTATCCATGCATTTGAACAAAATCGACAGACCTTCTATACAAAAACAGATTATATTAATGGATATATTATCTCAAAAGGAAGAGATGGCGTAGAGCAGCGGTTTCATTTGCTGACATTATCAATCGCAGGTGTGTATGGACCAATGGAAGAATTTGATAGCGTTGGTCAATTATCACAGTATATAAGCCAAGTAAAAAAAGAAGCTAAAGAAATTCTCGGGCATGCAGTTGTAATTAAGCAACTAAAGGAACCTGTCTCTGCATTCTTGAATTAAAAGAAAGATATTAATACCGGACATAAGTTTCTCTTTAATTTCATTTTCATAAGCTTTGGGGACATACTTTTTAACTTTTGCCCATTTCATATCAAAACTAAAACGCTGGTCAAAATCATAGGGCACGATATCACTTGTCTTAAGGTACCATTTAGATAAATCAAGGTGCATTTTTGCAATTTCTGATTGAAAGTTTTGATTATCAATCTGGTTAATCTTTTCATCTGGATCATTCCTTAAGTCATAGAACTCATCTTGTCCTAAAACTCTTGATACTAATTTATAGTGATGATTTCTAATCATAACGCTTTTTGCATGGGCTTCATCATCAGTCTGAGCTTTGAGCCTAGGATAGTATAGATGAAAGGGTTTAACGCCACCCGATCTACCCGCATGAAACTCATCACAATGTATTTCTTCCGGTAGGCGACCACCTTCACAGCAAACATAGTCACGATTTTCTGCCGTCCTGTTCTCAACAATAGGTCTTAAACTTTTACCAAAATGGGTATGGGTTTTCTCTAAACCGGCATAATCCTGGATAGTTGCATAAAAATCCACAAGTTCTGCCAAACTGTTGCTTATTCCTGCATCAACCTTGTCCCTTTTGGGTGGTTTAATAAGTAGAGGTACATTTGTCAAGCAATCTTCAAATGAATTTTGCGCCTTCTCTGAAACACCATAGTCTCCTGTATAGTCCCCATGGTCTGACAAAAAGAGTATGAGAGAATTATCATATTCTCCTGCTTCCTTAAGAGCATTGCACAACTTTTCAAACATTTTATCCACTTTCATGCACATGCCAAGATATGTTGCCCTTAGCTCGTCCCATTCTTCTTCTGTAAAATCATCAAGTTTTTGGTTTTCTCTGATCAAGTTGAGTATTTTCGCCTTGCCGACGGTATCTTCCGCTTTTATTCTCTTCTTAAGCAAGAGTCGATCAATAGCACTAAAGAAAGGTTCTTCTACTTGATATGGCGGATGGGGATTAATTAAGGCTAAAAAAAGACATAAGGGTTGGTCATCTTTTTTATTTCTAATCTGCTTAATGGCTGCATCCAAATCTTCGTCATCAGGTCCATAGTTCACCCCACTCTGGTCAACCCCTAGTTCACCCTTATAAAATGAATAGTAACCATGATCACCAACACCTACACGTGTCTTATCGACCGGACCTGGAGTTTCAGGTCCATCTCCACCATAATATACTTCCGAAACATGACTTTCGATCAAGCCCTCAACTTGGCCTGCAATCAAATCATTTCTTGCATTCATCCATACATAATAACCGGCATCTTTCAATTCTTTGAAAATAGTGCTTTCTCCTTCTCTAAGAAGGTGGCTCATTGTCCTATGGCCGTTAACATGGGGATATAAACCCGTTGTAAAACTGCACCGACTAGGAACACAAACTGTATTTTGACAAAAGGCATTCCTAAAAGATACACCCTCATGCTGTGCAAAGTAATCTATATAAGGTGTTTGGGAAGCCGGGTTTCCGAGGTGCCTTAAAGCATCTGCTCTCATTTGATCCGGATTAAAAATAATAATATTGGGTTTTTTCATCATCATCTTCTACCTTTCATAACAAATTCTTTACTGTATACCTTAAAGTAATCGGTGTGCCCTTCTAATTGTGCAAGCTTATTGTCAATTTCTTCTTGGCTATATTGTTTATGGTTTGATACTAAATCCTTTGCAAGAGCATGTAACTCTTTATGAACATCGTACAATTTTTGGAACTCTTGATTACCACTACCATTTTCTTTGATTATTTCATAGTGTTTACCAACACTACATTCAGTATGGCTTTGAATATCCTCTTCTGTG
>DDQW01000053.1:0-506 GCA_002342805.1 Clostridiales bacterium UBA2432
TTTTTTTATATTAAAAAATGTTGTAAATACCTCCATCAATTGCTAAAATATACAAAGAGGGATATTATGATAATTCTATTACATATGTAAAAGAAGAAAGAATAATGTGATGAAGATAATAAATTTAAGGGAGATAATTTATATGATTATGTATAACCAAGATGCTATCATTGTCAAGAATAATAGCATAATATTTAGATTTGAAACACAAGACATTTTATATATTGAAAAAATTAAAAAAACAAAAAACATACAGATAGTCCTTAAAACCAGAACGATTACAACAGCTTGTTCTCTTGAGAAATGTTTGAAACTATCTCAAGCGTATTTACAACAGTTGAACAAATGCATCCTGATTAATCGCAGAAATATTGACTATATATCAAATATCGAGATTCCTAGTATAAGATTCTTAAATGGTTTGGAGCTAACAATCAGCGAAAATGATTATAGAAGTTTATGCCATATTTTAATGAGTGATAAAATTTTAGTTGAGGATGTATGAA
>DDQW01000053.1:556-9821 GCA_002342805.1 Clostridiales bacterium UBA2432
TTGGAGATTCCGGCTTGTTAATAATGATTTGTCCAATAACTTCTTTGTTATTTTCATCAATGTAAGTTGAAAAAGCAAGAGATTCTGTATCTGTCACCTTAAATATATGAAGTCCATCAATGTAAATATATTGATAAAGTTTATTATAATATTTATGAGCATCATCTATTAAATCGCCCACTTTAATGCCACTATCTAATGGAATTTTGGGAGTTCTTATTGTAAATCCATAAATTAGTCCTGTTTCTTTTGAACAGTCTAGAACCAAATCATATTTTTCTTCAATGTCAAAAATCACAGCATTACTTTCTCTCCGTTCAACCATATAATTATATCCAAACATATGAATAATCTCTTGATAACTTCGATTTTGATAAATTCCTGATGCGACTATCGTTCCATCAGCTATTTTTTGAGGCTCATCAACATCTATCAAATCCTTTTTTAAAACATAACCAATGGAAGTATCTGCATAATAAACAAGAGCCCACTCTTCAAAAAAACTATTAAATACTATGTACTGAACATACACAGGCAATTTTTCTTCTAATTGAACAATTGTCTCCGCATCTTCATAAGGTGAAAGTTTAATCTTTTCGTTCTCTTTTAATAATGCATTGCCAATAAATTCTTCGTCTCTCACTAAACTTATACTTCTAGGATCAGCTTTAACCTCATCAATTACAGAATTTAATTGACCAATTTGACTTTCAAGCATTTCAATTTTATTTATATAAAACTTTTCATCTAGCTGATTTTCGGACTCATTACTTTTACACCCTACTAAAAAAATAAATAAATATATATATATAAATAGTTTTAAATACTTCATTTTCTCTTTCCTTTCATTCTACAAACGCCATTAATATTAGCTACTGAATAATATCAAACATTTGGGTATAATTGAGTAAATCGCCATGAAATAGAAGTATATGACCATGAAATACAAGTATATAGTCATGAAAGTCACTTATCATATATTATCAACTTTTCCTTTTAAAAAACCCCCATCAATACCACTTAGGGCTGATGGGGGTTTTCATACACATATTTTTTTATTTTAATGCTTCATGGACATTACGTATTGCGCACATTTTTCCACACATTGAACAGGTCGTTTCATCTTCAAGCTCTGCATGTTCTCGATATGCACGTGCCTTTGACGGATCAATGGATAATTCAAACATCTGTTTCCAATCAAGGTCAACTCTTGCCTGACTCATCTTGTTGTCCCAATCTCTTGCTTTTGGCACTTTTTTTGCGATGTCTGCCGCATGAGCAGCAATTTTTGTTGCAATAATTCCTTCCTTCATATCCTCGACTGTAGGAAGGCGTAAATGTTCTGCCGGAGTAACATAACATAAAAAGTCTGCGCCGGCTGAAGCTGCTATAGCGCCTCCGATTGCTCCTGTGATGTGGTCATATCCGGGAGCTATATCTGTAACTAAAGGTCCTAAGACATAGAAGGGGGCTCCGTGGCATAGCTTCTTCTCTAATAATACATTGGCTTCAATCTCATCCATAGACATATGACCCGGACCTTCAATAATAACTTGAACGTCTTTTTCCCACGCACGTTTTGTTAATTCTCCCAATGTGATGAGTTCATGAATCTGACTGGCGTCTGTTGAGTCTGCTAATCCACCGGGACGGCATGCATCACCCAAACTTAATGTAATATCAAATTCCGCACAAATATCTAGCAGCTCATCAAAATGTTCATAGTATGGATTTTCATGTCCTGTCAATCGCATCCATGCAAACATTAAGGAACCACCTCGTGATACAAGATTCATTAATCGACGATTTTTAAGAAAAGTCTCCGATGCCGCTTTATTCATTCCAGCATGAATGGTTACAAAGTCCACGCCGTCTTCCCCGTGCTTACGTACCATACCTAGGAAATCTTCCGGCTTGACATCTTTTAGCTCTTTTTCAAAAAAACCAAAGACATCATAGACCGGCACTGTTCCAATCATGGCTCCGGACATATCGATTAATTCTTTACGAAATTGCTCCGTTTTTCCGTAATTACTCAAATCCATGATTGCTTCAACGCCCATCTCCAGAGCCACGCGAACTTTTTCAAGTTCCATCTCAGGATCATTACAGTCTTTGGAGATTCCTAAGTTAACATTCATTTTTGTACGCAATCCTTGACCGACACCTTCCGGATTAATGGACAAGTGATTACGATTTGCCGGAATTGCAATCGTTCCTTTAGCCACTCGTTCCCGAATAATTTCAACGTCCATATTTTCTTTTTCGGCTACAATTCGCATAGCTTCCGTGATGATCCCCTGTCTTGCAGCATTCATTTGTGTTGTATATGTTTGTACTTTTTCCATTTGCTTTTTTCCTCCTAAAATGATTGTTTGATTTGATGAATCATGGTTGATATGTTTTCTGTTTTTTCTTGATAAAGGGATGAAACCATGGCGACACCATCCAAATATCTGGTATGTTCAAAGGTCAAGTTGTTCGGTGTAATTCCACCAATACCATATAATGGCAAGGAAACATGTTGATATATGGACGCTAATGTAGATAGGTCCATGGCAATGGCATCTCGCTTGGTCGATGAAGGAAAAAGGGCTCCCACCCCAAGATAGTCTGCGCCTTCAACTACTGCCTGACGTGCCTGGTCTAGCGTTTTTGCTGTCGCCCCAATAACTGCAGAATGTCCTAGTTCTTTTCGAGCCTCGCAAACTGTCATGTCTTGAGCTCCTAAATGAACACCGTCGGCTCCAATTGCCTTAGCTAAGTTAATGTCATCATTAATAATAAATGTCGCGCCGTACTTTCTTGCCAATTCTTGTAACTCTTGACTTTCCTGAATCTTTTCTTCCCAGGACTTATTTTTGACACGATATTGCACATATCCGATTCCGGATTGAAGGGCAACTTCTGTTTTTGACAAACAAAGGGCTTTAAATTCCTGGGCATTTGTGGTTTCTTGTGTTATCAAATAGATTGGCCTACTTCTTGTCGCTACTTCATCAATGAGGCGTTGTTTATAGCTGCCTAAATGGCCTTGATTATGAATCCACGCGGCGGCACATTCACTGCTTCGTTTCATACATTCAAGGGCTTTCATCAGGCTATGATGCCAACTATTTCTCCCATAAAAACGTGTCATCAAGAGACTATTTAACATACATCCTGTTCCAGTAATGCTTTGTTGTAAAATACTCCCTCCGGTAACCTCGTCGCATCCATCATCGGATACGATATAATCCGTCGCTCCGGTTATGATGACAATGATTTTTTTATTCAAGGGCTCATATTTTTTCCACAAGCTATAGGCCCATATTTTTACTTGTTCAGGATTCATGGCTTGACTATCCACACCATAAAACACAGAACTGACTTCTTCATCAAGCAAAGCTTTCGCTTCTTGAACATTACATTTTAAAATCGATACTCCACCATCCTTTAACAGTTTCAAAGAATGGTTTAAACGAAATTGACTTGCGCTACATCCAACCGGGTCTAAAAGAAGCGGCTTATCTAAGGCTTTAGCAATCTGATGGGCTTGATGAAGCTTTTCAAACCGTAATTCATCTGCTGTTCCGATATTGAGAACAACTCCATCGACTTTGGAAATAATTGCTTCAAATTCTGATACTGCTTCAGACATTATTGGGCGACCACCCGATGCAATACACATATTTGCCACATCATTCATGGTGACATAATTTGTCAAAAAATGAATCCTCGGCGCCTTATATTTCAAGTGCATTGACAACCCCCTCACCTTGGCCAGTTCGATAACCATAGCGAATCGCTTTGGTTACCCTTGTTTTTGCTCCAACGATTGCCCTGTATATGTCTTTACCCGCCGCTAGTTCACATGCAATTGCAGAAGACAAACAACATCCTGTACCATGTGTACATTGACTCTCTAGGCGTTTCTCAGCAAATGTTTGAATCGTTTTTCCGTCGTAGAAAAAATCAATAGCCTGTTCGGCATCATCAAAGTGGCCTCCCTTTAATAGGACCGGCGTCTTATACAAGTGAACCATTTTTTTGCATGCAGCTTCCATATCTGCTCTTTCCTTGATTTTATTGCCTGTTAACATTTCCGCTTCAAAGCGATTCGGTGTTATGAGTGATACCTTATGCAATAATTTTTTTATAGCTTTTAAGGCATCTGCCTGAATGAGTTGTTGACCTGTTGATGAACAAATAACAGGGTCTAAAACAATGGGGCAGTTGCGGTCATCAATCCATCGACTGACTGAGAGGATATTTTCCACCGAATAAAGCATACCGATTTTGATTGCAGATATCTGAAAATCTTCATCCATAATCTGCAATTGTTGATCCACCTGTATGGGCTCAATATGATCTACTTTTTGGGAATTTTGCGCTGTCACTGCCGTAATAGCTGTTAGTCCATGATGTCCATAGGATGCAATCGTTTTAAGATCCCCTTGAATTCCTGCTCCGCCGGAAGAATCCGAACCGGCAATGGTCAAAACATTTTTCATATCTTTTCTTTCCACCCTCTCATGATTTTTAGTAAATCAGTGACTTCAAAAAGAATTAGTGAAAATCCACTACCGACTAATGCGCTGATTCCAAAGGGAATAATGAAGAAAAAAAGTCCGACTGGATTTCCCATCACATAACTTGCCACCAACCCTGCTACGACACCTCCAATGAGTCCTGTACCGATAAGTTCTCCTAGACAAGCGATACGGTGATTGGAAAAAAAGTGATAGAATAAGCCTGCCAGTGCAGCACCAATCATGCTTCCCGGAAAAGCTAACAAGGACCCCATCCCTAACATATTGCGTATCAATGATATTAAAAATGCATTGATAACAGCGTAAGCAGGGCCTAACATGACTGCACCTATGACATTAATAAAATGTTGTACCGGAAAACACTTTGATACCCCAAACGGAATATAAAAGGTACTAAGTACAACACCTAATGCAATAAGCAGTCCTGAAATTGATAGTTTCAATGATACATTTTTCATCATAACCTCCATCTTCTGAATGATTTGATGATTCGGTTTATGCAGTTTTGTCAAAACTAAGAATTGCTTTGAAAGAAAAACAAGAAAAAGCTATTATACATGTTTAACCTGTATAATAGCCCTATATTTGACTTAAGCTTTCCTACGTCGGCATGATCCGAATCAGGTCAAGGGTCAAAGACAATGGTCTTTATCTCAGCCGGCGTTTCCGGCCCCCCTAGCGTTCTTATGAAATTATGTTACGGATAAAGAGTATCACAAACCGTCGTAAGCGTCAAGACCAATCTTGCAATTCAAATGACTCATAAGAGTCGAGCAAACTTCCTTCAACAAAGCTAAGCATTGGTATTGTAAACATGATTCCTACATTCGGTTTTTTTAAATCATGTCCTAATATTTCCTGAATTTTATCCATGGCTTGTTCTACCATTGTATCATCTGTTACCGTCGATATAATGGTTTTTTTATATCGGGTTTTTTCACTAATTGCAATTAATGAAGATTCTAAAAATGGTTTATAATCCGAATAACTATTTTGTAAGGAATTCGTTCCCATTGAATCAAGTACCACTGAGCCCTCAATTCCCATATTGTTTAAAGCCTTAAGGATTGCTTTTAATCGGCGAGTTTCACTTAAAACAGTAACCATCAAATACATCCTTATTCCCCCTCACGAAGTTCTTGTTCACGACGTTTACGATCTCGACTTTCAATATGGCGCTCGAGCTCTCCACCTCGCATATGCGTTACCGGAAGAACAAACATCATTCCTAATCTCGGTTTTTTTAGATCGCCACCTAATAGTGCTTGAATTTCTTTCATGGCCTTTTGTACTTGTTCTTCCCGTTCGATTAGCGAAAAAATAACGCGGCTTGCTTTTGATTGACGTTCAACTGTATTTACAATTGTTGCAAGAAATGAGTCCGTGTATAACTCGTTTTCAACCACATTACGTGAGCCTATACTTTCTAAAACAGTAGCCCCTCGAAGCCCCACTTCACGCATTTTTGTTATAATATCCGATAAATATTCAATTTCATTGAGTACTACAAATAAAACATACATTATATCTCACTCCTATCACTCACTAAGTCTAGCGTCCATTCCGCCAGCTTCTCCTGATTTTATTATAGCATATCGTGTCGATAATGGTCCTACAATTTCAGTAATAACTGTTGTTGCCAATAACACCGTTATAATTAAGCTTCCGGCTTCTGTTCCTGCAAATTCATGACTAATCACAATGGCTAATCCAACAGCAACCCCGATCTGAGACAAAAGTCCAAAACCAATATATTTTTTTACAACAGAATCGGCCTTTGCAATTGTTGCACCAAAGGATGCTCCGGCAATCTTGCCAACCATTCTAGCCACTGTATATACTAGGCCAATAAGACCAACTTGTACAAGTAAACCAATCTGTAATCTCGCTCCAGCCAGTACAAAAAACGCCGTATAAATCGGTGCAGTAATCGACTCAATGACCGAAAATGCTTTTGTTTTATTAGCACTAAGATTGGTGACCATAATACCCAACGTCATATTACTAAGTAATGCGGATAAGTGAAACATGGTCGCAAGTCCTAAAGTAATCATAATTGCTGCTATAACGACAGCTAAAACTTCACGTGTGTAACTTACCCAATGCAAAACGATCACTAATAATCCTCCAACGAGAACGCCTAATAATACAGATTCGGCAATTTCGATGAGTGGGTTAACCAATACATGAGACCATTCAATGCTTCCTGTATGTTTGATTAAGACTTTTGCAACTGAAGCAGCGATGGCATAAATCATCAAGCAAATAGCATCATCAATAGCAACAACTGCAATTAGACTTTCAGCTAGTGGCCCTTTTGCGCGCAACTCATTGATCACCATAAGTGTTGCTGCTGGTGCAGTTGCTGATGCTACTGCTCCAAGCAATAATGCCGTCTCCATAGGAAG
Source organism: Clostridiales bacterium UBA2432 (assembly GCA_002342805.1). GTDB lineage: Bacteria > Bacillota > Clostridia > Lachnospirales > Vallitaleaceae > UBA1351. The sequence goes on from DDQW01000053.1 coordinate 7,497, forward strand.
TTTCATTAAAAGCATGGCTCCCGTTACGATGGTGAATGCTAAAAAACCTTCAAAGAAAGCAATGACAAAAACCTTTGCACCAATTTTCTTTAGACTACTTTTTAGCAATTCACCACCAATAGTAAAGGCAATAAGCGCAAGTGCCATATCGCTAATCAAACTCGTTTTTTCCACAAAATTCTCATTAAAAATCCCTAAAAATGATTGCCCCAAAATTAATCCTGCAATAATGTATCCGGCAACCGAAGGTACATTAAATTTGTTAATAAGTTTTCCAATAAAATAACCGGCAATAATTGCAATGCCTATTCCTGCCATTTCATTCAATTGTTTCGCCTCCATTTAATATTCATTTTTTGGGCCCGAAATTCATTATACGCCTCTTATTCAATTTGTACAATGATCCCAATAAATTTCAGCATTTATTAACATGATAAAGTGCTTGACAAAGTATTTATGTTTACTTTTCAAGCACTTTTCCTAAATGAAAATCATTCTATTGTGTAATTCAACAAATTCTCTTATTTTTTATTCCGAAATCTTATTCATTCCTTAATCTTTTTCAAAGTAGGGTTGCAGAAAATAACTAATAGCCAACAAGGCTCCTCCAAACACCATGGATGTAATCACTTTCCAATAGACTTCAACCGAGGCCAAATCAATTAGTACAAGGCGCCCTGCCACAAAAACAACCAGGCCTAATGCAACATAGGAAAAGTGTTGATTCCTCTTGATAATTCCATATATCAATCCTCCAACACCCATTGCTGCCCAAAACAAGGTCACAAGTCCTGTCGCGACTTCCCTAAAGGCACCATAAGTATATAAGTAAAACACACCTGATATGATCAAATAATTTAAAATCTGCTTTTTGGATGTTCGATATAAATGCCAGACAAAAATCAGCAACACACCGATTTCTGCCACAAATTTTATCCATTCAAATGCATAGTCAAACACTTGGTAGGTCAGTCCGAATAAATAGATGGTAAAGAAAATACCACGATAGACCAAAATAAGAATATCGTTTTTCTTAAAGGCATACCAAATTATAAGCTCAATAAGGGTAATCGCCAAACCTAATGCAAATAGACCATAAATAACTTCTTGGGTCAGATCAATGGTATCCACAAAGGCTCCCCACAGAATAATGAGGGAACCTAAGATTTCATATAAGTAGCCCTCGCTTTGTACTTTCTTTCGCATGAAGACTCCTATTATGAAGATGATGATTCCCATAAGCATGAGTGAGTAGATCCAAAATCCTTCCCTTTCCAAAACGAAATCCCATGTTACTGCTAGGCGAATCAAGAAGAGGATAAATCCATATGCCGGTAAGGTATAGGAAAAAAACAAGGTTTTTTTACGATTTACAAACCACAAAATGCCAATCATGGCAAATGTAAGTACTGCAAATGCGAATAAGCGATAGCCTTCATCCATTAGGTGATTGGCATAATAGGCATTAAAGAGTGTTCCGTAGCCAAAAAAGGTGCCACTACTATATATTTTTCTAATCCATGCTTTTTGCCAATATAACACTCCAATGAATAGTATATAAATTATTACCGAGCTTCCTATATACTCGAATGAGTAAGCAAATTCATCGAATCGATCAAGGCTATTAATGATAAGGGTCACCCAGGCAATCAAACTCACGCCATGGCCAATCCATTGAAAAACTACTGCTTTTCGCCGCTGATAAAAGAAGAAAAACACATGGGCCATTATGATGAGAATCATCCATTCTATTCGACCTTCAAAAAACTGAATAATTCCAAAATATATGAAAGTTGCCATCATCACAAGTGTGGAATTATTGATGATATCTTCACCCTGAATTTTAAAATAAACATAAGAACCGGCAAAATATGCAAGAGCAAGACCTGCAAACAAAAGGGTCCAACCATTTACTGACCAATCCAGAAGATTTTTTGTAAGCAGAATTGTAAATAAAGGGATAATAATCAGTAAAACGTTCGTCATCCATAGGTCCTTTTCCTTAAGACGTTTTTTTAATGCCATGATTAAATCTTGTCCATTAAATATAGCGTACAAAGCAAAAAATAATATTCCAAGTTCCGTTTTTTCTTGATCTGATAATAGGACTTGGCTCGTCACAATGAAAAGAACACTATAAATACCAATAATGGTCAGCAATTGTAGACTTCGCCATCTCTTGTAATAAAATATAAAGCCGTTAAATACGGCTAATGAAACAAGATATAAACCAAAGCCAAAGAATCCGATAAACTGAACATCCACCAATAAGGGAATAATAAGGCTTCCTAATAGAGCAGTAATCGATAGGGATAATTTTTGATG
>DDQW01000053.1:9883-25250 GCA_002342805.1 Clostridiales bacterium UBA2432
GCTAGGATGTCATTTAACATTTCATAGACGGCATATGCACCATACACCGTGATGTATAAGGTCGCAATTCCACCTCCATACACAACTTGAGAAACAAGATCTCGCTTCTTGTTATACGCTATTCGACCAAAGGCAATAAGCCCCCAACCAATAATCACACCAAAGATCACTGTTATAAATTCTGTGATAAAGCCTTGATCATAGCCCCATTTAAATAGAAAGCCTATTCCAATCAATACTAAAGCAATTCCCATTTTACTTAAGACTGAAGCCATTGAAAAATTCAGTCGAACTTGTTTCTTTTGTTTTTTTATAACCTGTTTTTCAGAAACCTCATGAACTTTTTTCAATTGTTCTAAAGGTCTATATTTGCGCTCTGCCTTCGATTCATCTACCTCTTTGCGCTTTATATCCCTTTCCTTCATTTGCTTTTCAAGCCAATGGACTTTATTTCCTAATATGACCACATAGATGATTAAAGCAATGATTAAAATATATAAAAAAAACAACATAATAAGTCCCCCTTTATCTTTCAATCCGAATATTTTCTATTTTACCACATATTAATGGTATAATAGGAATAACATGAAAATTTTCAAGGAGGAATACTATGATTAAACTTGGGATATTAAATAAACATGAATATACGCTCATTACGGATTTATTAGAAAATGACTTTAGCCAGCACGAATCTAAAGACGTCACACCCATTCTTCTTCAACGTCAAGATAATGACGTGCACGAAGAAATTACACATCTTATTTCCGGTCAGTTTTCGGAAAAAGATTTGGATAACCTTCCGAATATACAGCATATTTTTGTGCCCTATACGGGTTTAGACGGACTTGATCTGGATCTATTGCATTCACATAAGATTCACGTTCATAATACATCATCCCACGCACCATTCATCGCAGAACGGGCTCTAGCTTTGCTTTTAGCTTTGCAAGGAAAATTGTTATTCTCCCATCAAAAGTTAGTCCAAAGGGATTGGTCTAGAGATGGCCGAGGACACTATACCGAATTTTGGCATAGTCTTTTTCATAAGAAAGTTGCCATTTATGGATATGGTCATATTGGAAAGCACCTCCATGATTTATTAAAACCCTTTGCTTGCTCCGTCGGTATTTTAGACTATAAAAATCGCACTTATGAAGATACGATAAACTTTCCAACACTCGAAACACTTGCTGATTGGTGTGACATTATGGTGGTCACTGTTCCATTAAACGATTCAACCGAAGGATCGGTCAATCAATCTGTTCTTACCCCACTAAAAGATAAAACATTGGTCAATGTCGCACGTGGTCCGATTGTCGATGAAGATGCCTTATATGATACATTAAAAAATATTGGTTTATACGGATTTGCCTCTGATGTCTGGTATTGTTATCCGTCAAAAGATCAACCATTTATGTATCCTTCAAATTACAATTTGCACCAATTCGATAACGTCATTATGACGCCACACGATGGTGGTGCGGAGATTAGCTCAAGACGCGTGCGATATAAAGATACCTTGAGGCAAGTGATAAAAAGTACTTCGCAATAAAAGGAAGTTATATATCTTGTAATGCATGGTTGAAAAATATTCACGGCTTCATTGCATCGTGGAGTTCTAACGCCAAAAAAGTGGCCAAAGCAACGGATTCCTAACTCACTTCGTTCAGACAACGGAATCCTTGACTTGCTCCAACCACTTTTTCGACTAAGAACTACATCGATTGATGAAAAGTTCATATTTTCCAACCATGCATTCATATATACTCTTTTTTCACACGCTTAGAGACACTCAAGGAAATGAATCAGAGAATAATTTTATATGTAGGCATTATCGACTTGAATAATATTCTACAACAAGATGGTCATTGATTTCGATAGGAATGTTTTCTCGGGTTGGTTTCTCAACTAAGACGGCTTTATATCCTTCTAAATCATATTCTATATAGGGTAAATTATAAATAGCTTTTTCAAAAAAATTATGCTTATAGATGGCTACGTCTTTTGACTTATCTCGTATCTCGACGACATCACCCACAGATAGGGCATAAGAAGGGCGATCCACTTTTTTCCCATTGACCCATATATTTCCATGGGTAACGATTTGACGTGCTTGACGAATAGACGCTCCAAAGTTCATACGATAGACCATATTATCCAAGCGACACTCAAGGTCCGCAACGAGTTTTTCTCCGGTTAATTCAGGACTCGCTAATGCCTTATCTACATAATTTCTAAATTGCTTTTCTAAAACTTCATAATATCCACGAAGTCGTTGTTTTTCTAAGAGTTGCTCTCCATATGGAGATAACTTTCTTCGATCTCTTGCTTGTGATGGCACACTACGCTTCATTGCTTTCGGATGTCCACACACATTTAAGTTAAGACTTCTGCATTTTTTAAATCTTGGTTCACGGTTTCTTGCCAATATAACACCTCTCTTTAATTGATTTTGATTATCGTTATCATCAAGATATCATAACAAAATTTCACACACTTGTCAACGGTTCTTTTGTAACCACTCATTACATGCTTCAAATTCTTGAATTAAAATTTCCAATTCTTCTATTTTCACATCCATGTTTTCTTCTTTTACATCGCAACTGCCATCGACGATTTTATCAATAATTGATTCTTGGATAACAGGGTTATAGTGTGTCGCATCTCTATAGTTATCTAAGTCTATTATCTCACAACAGTCTTGCATATCAATAATTCGTATATTTTCATATCCACTAAATCTTTGTATAAATTCTTTTTTTCCATTCATCAAGAGATCAAAATAATCTTCTTCTTTTGCCTTGAACCAAAACAATGCAGAATAAGGTGGAAAGAAAAATATATATTGTTTATCAGATTCAAGAACAATCGATTGAGCTAAGATCTCAATGTTATAGCTTATATTGTCTTCAATCTGAGGAATCATAAGTGATGTCGTCGCATCAATTTTACTTAAATACTTTTCCTTGACGACTTCTTCAGAATAAGAATAGTCATTACTCCAATCACCAATTTTATCAACATTTATATAATATTCAAAACTATCTGACATGGTTACATTCGCCTTATCTATCATCCAAAATGCAAGGTTTACCGGTAAAAATCTCATCCAAACCTCATATCCGATAAGATAGTTATAATCATCAAATGCTGTATCATTATACAAATAACTGGGGAATTTTTTTTGAGCTACATTATCAGCACCCTCTTTGGCCATCGTATGTATATCAATACTCATAATAAAGGTGGATGCTTTACCCTCTTGCTCAATCATTTCATATAAACTGATTTGCTCTTTAGTCGTTAGGCCTCCTGCCGTTACTTTCAATGGATATAAATTCATTTTATCCCTAAAGGAATCCATATTAAAATTCTGAACCATTGATGATCCTATAATCACAGTATCATATTCATAATTTTTGATTAATCCGGCATTGGAAAATCTCGGGTTAATGATCTTTGTTGATGCTTCATAGTCATAGTAATAAAGCGGATCAATAATATACGTTGCCATTGATAATACCATGATTAGAATCAACACGATTATCGAAAAATATTTCAGCCATGATTTTGAATCCATTTTTTCACCCCCTAAAAGTTAAAGTAAATAAAGGTACTTATTCTAGACAAATGAATAATAGAAATTATAAATAAAAATGCCGTAATATATAAACTTTTTTTATTTCGTTTAAATCCTTTATGAATACCGTAGGATTTATCAATAATAAATACAATAACGAATCCAAAGATCGTTAGCATTAATATATATATATTATCCACAATGGTTGGGAAATTTAGTATACCATCATAAACAATTTCAGCTAAATTGGCTCGAAAATTATTTAAATCAAAACTGAACAGGTTATTATATATCGTCATTGCTTGATTAAAACTGGTCGCTCTAAAAAGAACCCACGTCATTGCAACTGCAAAAAAAGTCATACCAATTCTTACTTTATGATTAATCTTATCCAGAACAGTATCAAACTCTCGTTCAAGGACTGACATAGCACCATGTAAACCTCCCCATACAATAAAAGTCCATGCTGCACCATGCCAGAATCCGCTTACTAAAAATGTAAGCATTAAATTAATATAGGTTCTTATTTTACCTTTTCGGTTTCCTCCGAGTGGTTTATAGACAAACTGACTCAGTGCACGACCTAATGTAATATGCCATCGTGTCCAAAATTCCCTTATACTTGCCGAAAGATAAGGTAGATTAAAATTAATCGGAAGATCTATATTAAACATTTTCCCGAGTCCTATGGCCATCTCAGAATATCCACAAAAATCAAAGTATATTTGAAAGGTATATGCTAATATAACAAGTAAAGATGATAAACTATCTAAACGTCCTGCTATGTTGTAGCCATTATCAACAAACAAGGCAAATGTGTCTGCTAAAACGATTTTCTTAAAGAGACCAATGGTAAACATATATACTCCAATTGAAAAATTATCCGGATTATAATATCTTCTCTTGTTTTCTTTAAACTGAGGAATCATTTCTGAATAAGTTACAATAGGTCCTGCAACTAGTTGTGGAAAAAAAGTAACAAAAAGGCAATAATCAATGAAACCTTCAATGACCTCTTCTTGTTTATATATCGAAAGCAAAAAGGAAAATTGCTGAAATGTGAAAAAACTTATTCCTAAAGGTAGAATTAAATATTTCAGGTTATACGACGCATTAAATGCAGTATTTATGTTATCTACAAAAAAATCATAATATTTAAAATAAGCTAAAAGACCTATATTAAATAAGATACCTAGGATTAAAAATATTTTTTTATTATCTCTGCCTCGTTTAATGGTAAATGCGATAAAGTAGTTTACAATAATCGAACTGATAATAATAAATAAATAGTATATGTTAAAATAACCATAAAAAAGCAAGGAAGCTAAAACCAAAAATAAATGTTGGTTTTTAATATTTTGAGTTTTTGACAATCCATAATAACTCACTAAAACAATCGGTAAAAACACAAACATAAATATATACGATGAAAAAACCATAATCCCTCTCCCTCTCCGTAAGATATTTCGATTATTTTTTTTACATCCTTTGATTAATCAAATCATTAAATACAGTATACTTTATAAAATATTTTTTCGAATGGGTTTAAAGAGCCATATAAGAATAGGTAATATTAACTACAGTCTATGGATTAATCAAATTGTAGATGCTTGACTTTCACATTGATCGTTCTTCATTTTTTTCCAATTGATAAATCCATAGAGATCATTGACCAAAAAAACGATAAAGCAAATGACCATAGGTAAATACATACTATCTACTAGACTTGCCAAGCTCCAAAGAATGATGAGCACAAGATCATTTGTCGCGTATGCTATGGCGTAATAATGACTGCGTAACATCATTAAACTTGATGCCATAAAGCTTGTCGCTATAGATACAATACTTAACTCTAAGTTACTTGTTCCTAATTTTTTTAAGACCATTCCTAAAAACGTTGTTACAACAATCGTAAGTATGGTAAGAATTATAGCTTGTTTTTTAGTAAGCTCACTCACCTTAACTTCTTGTTTGGAATAAGGATGTTTGAGCCATGTGATGACGGATAGAAAAGCAATAGGAGCCGTCATTCCAAGATAGGTAATGATTTCACCATAGTACTTAAATCGATAGGAAATCACTCCATATATGAGACTAAAGACAATCGTTAATATCTGTCCGACCACATCACCCTTGGCAACAAATATCAAGGCCGTTACGCCAATTAAAGAAGCGACAATGGTCATCCAATCGTTTTGATTTGATAACATAAATGAACCCCAGATAAAAACCGCCGATGATAACCATAATATTCTTTCAAATGCTGATAAATTCTTTATTGAACGATAAATATTCATAATTCCTTTTCCTCCAAAAAAAGCATCCGTGACATATCTTCTAGGACCTAACGATATGTTACGAATGCTTTATGCATTACTCTACCCGGTGGCAGTGTGTTTATTTAATTTATTCAAAATCAAAACTAAATTGATCTAGCCCTAATTCATCACGTACCGCAATCAATTCTTGCTGAACCGCTTCATTGATGGGAACGCCTTTATCTTTTCGGTCAAGCCAAGCTAAATACTCTTTTTCACCTGCTGTAAAAATTTGATCATATCCAGGTGCTTTTTCTGAGTTTCTTAGACTCCGTAATATGTCACCTGCAGTTTTTTTGAAACTGTCTAGTCCCATGAACGCTTCTGTATCGATTGCAATGAAGAAATGGCCGAGATGATATGGCACCTTTTCTCCGGTTTCTGATAATCCTGTTAGCATTTTCAAGAAGTTGCCTTGTTGTAATGCCGCTGATAATATCTCAACCACCGTTGCATATCCATATCCTTTGTATCCGGCAAGTTCTTCACCGATACCTCCAAGTGGAGCCAAGGCGGCTTTTCCTTCAACAAGGTCTGTAAGAATCTGATTCGAATCCGTCATGGCTTGGCCTTGACGATTAAGGACCATCCCTTTGGGTGTATCCTTGCCAACGCGAGCAAAATATTCGATTTTTCCTCTTTGGGTAATGGACGTTGCACAATCAAGTATAAAGGGGAATTCTTCATCCGTCGGCATGCCCACCGTTAATGGGTTGGTTCCCAGCATATTTTCAACGCCAAAGGTTGGAGCAATAGATGGTCTGGCATTTGTTCCTGTAATTCCGACACACCCTGCTTTTGTTGCCATTTCTGCATAGTATCCTGCTATACCATAATGTGTTGAATTTCTTACAGCAACCATTCCCATACCGTATTTTTTTGCTTTTTCAATAGCCATGGACATGGACTTATATCCAATGACTTGTCCCATCCCGTCATGTCCATCCACAACTGCTGTTGTCGGTGTTTCTCTAAGAATCTCAAATTCTGTAACCGGTTTTTGAATGCCTGCCTTAATTCGATCTAAATAGATGGGTTTAAATCGGTTGACTCCATGTGAGTCAATTCCTTTTGTATCCGAAGCAATCAAAACATCTGTACAAATCTTGGCATCTTCTCTAGGAATACCGTATCCCACAAAAACCTCTTCAACAAATGAACGTATAACATCCCACTGAATATATGTAGTCCCCATATACATCTCCTTACTTTAATCCGTCATCAAGAATCTGGTTATGATTGTATTATACACAGAAATTGAGCGTTCTTGCAAGGTAGAAACTAAACTTAAATGTTTTTATCTATAATAAATTAGACATTACTTCTTTCCATATATCTTCATGAATCTCAATACCGGCTTCACGCTGTTCTTTTCGTGTTGCATAAGCCCGCTCCCCCGGATAGCGAACTGGTCTATCTGTTCGGTCAAGTTCCGATGCTTTTATGTAGTCTAACGTCTGATTAACCGTCGCTTCAATATCTTCAGAATTATTCACTTTCCTTGGATCAATCGCAATAAACACTTGGCTAATACTGGTCTCTTTAGGTAGTTTTCCAATGTTTTCTACACTATTGCCTCCTGATAAAGCAGAAGCCATAAGGTCTAAGACAAGCGAGAGCCCTGAACCCTTCCAAAATCCCATCTGAAGTACACGAGAGGTTTCTAATATTTCATCTGGGTCTTTCGTGAGTTGACCGTCACGGTTAAAACCACCATCAATGGATAATTGTCTATTTTCCAAACTTGCCGTTGTTAAATTCCCATAACTAAATTGGGCCATTGCCATATCTAGAACTACGTGCTCTTGATTCGCTCGGGGCATAGCAATCACCATAGGATTATTTCCAAGTCGACAATCTGTTGCTCCCCATGCCGGCATATTCGGCATGGTATTTGTCCAACAAAGTCCAATACATCCTGCATCAGCTGCCTGCCATCCATAGGTTCCGCCCCGAAGCCAATGATTGGTATTTCTCAATGCTACAATACCGATTCCGAATTCCTGCGCCAACTCAATTGCTCTATTCATACACAGTTTTGCGTTTGTAATTCCAAAACCTTGATGCCCATCCCATCGCTCAATTGCTCCAAATGAAGCTTGGCAAGAAGGCTCTACATCTTTATCAATAAGGCCTTCGTCAAGAAGATTTAAAACACTTGTAAAGCGATTAATCCCATGAGATACCACACCATCGAGGGTACTATTGGTAATGGTTTCAGCAAGTATTTTCGCTTTATCCTCTGCGATTTCTTTCTTGATTAATATAGTGTAAAGCGTTTCATAGACTTCTTCGTAGCTTATGCGCATAAAATCCTCCTCTATTTCATCTTTAATCGTTGCCCCTGACGAAGAAGTGTTCGTTGTTCCATCATATAGTAATCTAATTTTTCAAGTTCAACTAACATTTGCTTTTCTTCATCCGTTGTTTCAATTATATCAGAAATTCCACCATGATGGATAATAATTCTGCGATCTGCCATCAGAGCTAAGATTGGATCATGGGTGGCTATTAATACGATTTTTTCTTCTTTCACCAAAAGCTTAAGGGCTTTTTTACGATCAATCCCTGCATTTTCGATTTCATCAATCAAAACAATCGGTGATTCACTTAAAATCGCTGTATCTGCAATCATTAAGGCCCTTGATTGACCTCCGGAAAGGCTGGTAATGGGTGTATCTAACTCAAATGATTCCCCTGCTAACTTATTTGCAGCCATAATAATTTTATCGATTGCACCTTCAATATCTTCAATCATTCGACTTGCTGCGTGAAGTTCTAAAAACTCCTGAACCGTCAGGTCCATAACAAAATTCATATTTTGTGATAATTGTGCTACGAGTTTATTGCCCGATGAAAACCGCCATTTTTTATCCGGTGTCTTCTCATTGATCAAAACACTTCGACGTGTTGGCGTATCCTTGTCTGCTGTCCATTCAATGTCTGCCAGCAATCGGCTCTTACCTGATCCTGTCGGCCCGACGATAGCAACAATCTCACCTTGTTGAATGTGCAATCGTTCATATTCTTCCGGTTCTTTGAATTTATTGGTTCCGGGCAAGAGTGTAAGAGACCTCACTTTATCCTCATCTTTAATTCCTAAAAATTCAAACATTTGCTCGACATAGGCGTAGTAGGCTTCAATGCTTTGCCCCACATCAATAGCAAAATCTTCACGCTCCTCTTCGGTCAGCTGATTATACGTCTCTATAACACTTAAGGAAGGATCAGAAAATCGGTCCTTATGTTCTTCAAAATAACTTTCCATAAAAGGATACTGCTCGATAACTTCATGAATTTTTAATCGTAAAAACTGCTCTCTATCCATTTTGATCACCTAGGTCCATCTTTCTCACATTTCCCATCTGATAGTCTTCGCCAATGCGTCGTTCACCCAAACAATAAGAACACAACGCCGACGGCATAGAAAAACGTAATTCTTTTCCCTTCACCGTATCAATGTGCGCCTGATCATCATAGATAAGTGTACTAAGTTCATAGGCGCCTTGACCGGTTAATCCATTGATGTTCATGGTCATTGCTTTAGGATTTACTGAACGTACTCTTGATGCAAATACTTCCCGTTCCGCTTGAGAGACAATATCCCCTTTTGTAATCACAACAATATCTGCGGACTTTAACATTGGTCCGATTTTCTTGGGAGTGTTTATACCCGAAAGATTATCAATCACGCAAATCGCCTGAACTTCTTTAATATATGGGGAACATCGGTTACAAAGGCCTGCACTTTCAGTAATAAGCACGTCCACCTCTTGTTGAAGCCCCCACTGTACAACTTCTTCAATATTAGAAACAAAATAATGATCTGGGCATAAGGCTCCAGATAGTCCTTTTTTTACCGGAACACCTAGTTTTTCATATAAAAGATCATCATCTGTATATAAACAATCAAATTTTACAACACCCACTTTGAGTTCACGTTGTTGCAATGCAGCAATCGTTTTTATAATCACGGATGTTTTTCCGGATGACGGTGGTCCTGATACTGTTACTAAATTCATCTTAAGCACCTCCATTAAATGCATGCATACACTCATCAATCAATTCGCCAATATCATGGGCTTGAATAAAGTCCCAACCTAGCCACTGATAGGAGTTTTCCGAGGCAATACGATTGTCCACCTGTGGATGCACACTTGGAAACCGTCCATTATGACTTAAAATCTCTCCAACTTCTTTGGATGCAAAAAAATCAACAATGGCTTGTAAGCTATCTTTTTTTGATTTTTTACTCAACATAAAAATCGGACTAATAATCGCTCCATCTTCCGGCCAAATGGCTTTCATGGGACTTCGTTCATGGACCATTTTCGTGAAAAAGTAGGGCATAATCGTTACAAGAGGTTGTTCTTGCTTTGTATTGGACTTAACCATTTCTGCCGGATGCATGCTTTTCATTAATGTTTTACCAAGCTTTTTGACCCCATCGATGCCATAGTTTTTATAGATATTGAGTAGAATGGCATTAAATAAGTCAAAATCGCCAACCGGTAAACTCACTTGATTATCGAAGGCTCCTGTTAATAAATCCGCCCAAGTTTTAGGCATTTCACGCTCGCCTAACGCATGGGTATTTATCAAAAAAATCGCCGGAACCACACCCAGAACAGAATAGTCTCCTTCGGGATCTTTTAAGGAGTATGATGCATTGTCAAAATCCAAATTGTATCCATCCCACCGAGTTAAATCTTCAAAAACCTTTTCTGCCTTGTAGTGACCCATTAACTTTTTATCAAAAAATAGGTCAAACCCTGCCGATAAGAAAACATCTGCTAACTCATCTTCATGTGGACTATTCTCTAACGTCTCTTTTATCCAGTCAACGCCCATTGAAGCCGCTTTGAGTTCATAGTTAATATCATTTTTATAGGTGTCTTCTTGGCCTGCCAACCAAGCTTCAAAGCCTTCCAACAATGGAATACGTACCGGACACGGTAAAATCCCTTGTATATTAATGGAGGCATCTGTCTTTCGCTCATGTTCAATCAGTGTTGTATCGGTTCCTTTTCTCTGTTCATTTATCACAGATTCTAATTCTTCAAGAAATAATTCAACATTCATTTTTTTTGATTTGGCAACCGTTTCTAGGGTTAAGTTTTTACCTACTTTTTCAAGCATTTGTTGATCTTGTACTTGGGTCAATCCTTGACTTATCAAAAAATCTTTAACTTCAGGGTATCTTATCACTATATTATAAAGTGTATCTGTTTTTTTCATTATAATTCCTTTCCGGTGAATGTTATTGTACCATACCCTTAGTATATCAGAGATAAAACCCCACCTTTGTAGCTATAGCTACTTATTGTCGCTTTCTAAATACAGGCCTTGTAATTCATGCAAAAGACGTCCCGTAATTCCCCACACCGTTACGTTTTCCAGAGGATACACAAAAATCTTGCGATATCCCAAATCCCATTCGTCTTGATAAATGCCCGGTAATCTTAATTGTTTGGTCGGAAATAACTGCTTTTTGATTCCTTCAAGGTTATACTCATAATCATATGCTTTTAACTTAATGTGATATTCTAGAGGTTTTTGGTGGATAATTTCTTCATAAGGCACTAAAATAATTTCCTCAACCTCCGTTGGATTATACGATGAAAAATAACTTTCCTTCCATTGAATCTTCCCAACATAAGCGTGGATGACCGAGCGATGCTGATGAACCATAATGCCTAGTTTACCTAAGACTTGAATATCTTCTTGAGCAACACCTAACTCCTCAATCGTTTCTCGAACAGCTGTCACTTTTAAACTTATATCTTCTTTTTCTTTGCGCCCTCCCGGAAAGGACATTTCTCCGGGTTGGCTAACATATGTGCTACGTTTTTCAAAAAGAATATAATCACAATCCTTATAACTTACAATAGGTATAAGCACTCCCGATTCAAACATCTGATCTTCAGCAATGATCCGCTCTTTATTATTTTCTAGATGAAGTAAACGCTTAATTTTATCAGCATCCATAGTGATTCCCTTTCTTTGGTTTTGACGATTTTTTATGGTATACTAAATATATCCTTTCATATGGCCGATATATTTAATGTAATTAAATGCCATAGGAAGGCATTCACGATATTCAAGGAGGAATGCATATGTTTAATTTTAATGTGAACCCGAATCATCAGGCTCAAGTTAATGCATCAACAAACTCTGCTATAAATAAGACAGCAAATAAACAGCCCAAGGAATCTGAACAAGAAAAAATTCCGACTGATTCCTACGAAGCTCAAAAAGTCAAACAAAAGGATAATAAAACATATACCGTCGATTTAGAAAAAGTTCGCGCTATGAAAGAAGAAGCCGATCTTCGAATGCTTGAACTTTTTAGAACGACAGCGAAACAAACCACTGAAAAACAAATCTCAGGACCTCGTAGCGATTCTTCCATCATGACCTTAGAATTAACCGAAGAATTGTCAATCGAATATACGGCTGAAGATGTCGAGCAAGCTCAAAAAGATTTAGCCCCAGGTGGCTATTGGAGTGCCGACGAAACATCGACACGTTTAGTTGATTTTGCTAAAGCTCTTTCCGGTGGCGATCCTGCAAAAGCCGCTATGTTAAAAGATGCTTTTGAACAAGGTTTCAAAGAAATTGAAGAAATGTTTGGTGGTACACTTCCGGATATTTCTTATGAAACTTATGATTTAACCATGGAAAAATTTGATCAGTGGGCAAACGAAACAGAATAATAAAGACGTAATACTTTGAAGTGAGCACTTAGGTGCTCACTTTTCTATTGACCTTATTTATATTTCGTGTATAATATTAATTGATATTGATTATCGTTTGCGTTTGATTCTTATTCTATTTGTGTATTATTACACGTTGCGTTATACTTAATATAACAAGAATCTTTGCAAATTTCCATATATATTTAAGAAGGAGGTAATTTATGTTACAATCATTGACATTTGTACTATCCGGGCAAGCCGGTCAAGGTCTTGCAACTATTGAAAAATTACTTAGTCAAGCTATTAAAAATGACTACTATGTTTTTAGCACTCCCGAAGTGATGAGTCGTGTTCGCGGCGGTAATAACACCGTAGAAATCCGCGTCGCATCCCAACCTGTTGATGCCTATAAACATACCATTGACATACTTTTTTTGCTCAACGATCATTCTTTTTATCGTTTACATGATCGTATTAATGAGAACACCGTTATTTTTGGCGAAAAAGATTTTATTGAGGAAGACGTCCTAAATACTACCGGGGCAACCTTTTCAGAATTAAAGTTAGAAGATTTAGCTTCAGATGCAGGTAGCACACTATATAGCAACACCGTTTTATTTGGTTTTATCAGCGGATTACTTGATTTAGATACCAAAAATGGTGAAGATCCTATTCGTAAAAATTTCGAATCAAAATCAGACAAAATTATTGAAAATAATATTAAAGCTTTTCATAAGGGTTATGAACTCGGAAAAGCATATGATCGCAAAATTACTATTGAAAAAACTGATATCATTAAAAGTCACCGCATTATAAGTGGTACAGAAGCTGTCGGCATCGGCGCTCTTGCTGGTGGAGTTAACTACATTGCTTCTTATCCAATGTCACCCGGTACTGGCCTTCTACAATATCTCGCGGACAAAGGAAACGATTTTGGTGTTATTGTTGAGCAAGCCGAAGATGAAATCGCTGCGCTAAATATGGGAATCGGTGCTTGGTATGCAGGTGCTCGTTCGATAGTGACAACATCTGGTGGTGGATTTGCATTAATGGAAGAGGCTGTGAGTCTGGCGGGAATTATCGAATCTCCCTGTGTTATTCACATTGCTCAACGTCCTGGCCCCGGAACTGGCCTTCCGACACGAACAGAGCAAGCCGACCTTAATTTAGTGGTCTACGCCGGTCATGGAGAGTTCCCTCGTATTGTTCTTGCTCCTGGATCTATTAATGATGGTGTTCTACTTACACAGAGAGCTTTTTATCTTGCTGATAAATATCAGGTTCCTGTATTTGTATTAACAGATCAATTCTATGTAGACAGTAACTTCTCCATTGAGCCTTTAGAATTATCTGATCAATATTTAGAATCGCATATTGTTGAATCTGATGAAGATTACTTGCGATACAAAGTAACTGAAAATGGATTAAGTCCAAGAAGTATTCCTGGTTACGGAAAAGGTTTAGTCAAAATCGATAGTGATGAGCATGACGAGCGCGGTAGCATCACCGAAGATTTTAATGTTCGAGTCACCATGAACGAAAAACGACTTAGCAAGCAAGACCTCATTCTCCAAGAATATATAGAACCTGAACTTATTGGACCGAAAGATTATAAAAAACTTATTATTAGTTGGGGATCAACCTATGGGGTTATAAAAGAAGCTGTCCAAAGTACGGACCATGAAGACCTTGCATATCTACATCTCAAAGAAGTCTATCCACTTCATGAATCAATTACCAAGTACATCGATCAGGCTGATGATGTAGCTATTTTTGAGATTAATGCAACAAGCCAATTGGCTAATCTAATTAAGCTTCATCTTGATCGTGATATAAAAACACGAATCAACAAATATAACGGTACCCCGTTCAGCATTGAAGAAATCGATGCAAATATTAAGGAGGTGTTCTAATGAAACCTTATGAATTTGATTATGACTTAGATATTGCTTGGTGTCCCGGATGCGGTAATTTTCAGATCAGAAATTCCATCGTGAATGCCCTTCGAGATTTAGACATTGATCCAACGCAACTAGTCTTGTCGTCCGGAATTGGCCAAGCTGCAAAAATGCCCCAATATATTAATACCAATTATTTTAATGGACTACACGGTCGTGGTATGCCTGTTGCCGTCGCTGTCAAATCAGCAAATCCTGAATTAACAGTCATTGCAGAAGGTGGCGATGGTGATATGTATGGCGAAGGCGGTAATCATTTTATCCACAATATTCGTCGCAATCCAAACATTGTTCACATCGTACATAATAATATGGTTTATGGTTTAACCAAAGGACAAGCTTCCCCGACCAGTCAACTTGACTTTATTACACCTGTTCAGGTAAACGGTGTTCGTAATAAGCCCTTTAACCCTTTAGCTGTTGCTTTAAGCTTAGGTGCAACATTTGTTGCTAGAGCTTTCTCCGGCGATCCGGATAAAACCACAGAAATTATCAAGCAAGCCATTCAACATGATGGTTATGCCCTTGTTGATGTATTTCATCCTTGCGTAACCTTCAATAAGGTCAATAACTTCAAATGGTTCAAAGATAATACCTATTATCTTGATGATGAATATGATAAGAGCAATGTAAAAAATGCAATAGATAAAGCATTAGATCTTGAAAAATATGCGCTTGGTGTTCTATATCAAAATGAAGGCGAAAAGTCTTTCGAAGATCAACTTCATGTATATGAAGAAGATAAGACACCTATTGTTAAGCGGAAAAGAAACATCAAAGATGTTGAGGCACTTTTAAAAGGCTAGTATTTTT
>DDQW01000045.1:0-417 GCA_002342805.1 Clostridiales bacterium UBA2432
TAGCCATCAAGTGTTTACAGCTACTCAAATACCCAATTTACTCTCCGATAACAACACATACTTCTGGGGTATTGAAGACGGAACAGGTTTTAACATTGACCTAACTCCGCAAGACTACTTTGACAGATATGTGAACGATAGAGATTTTACTAGTCCTGATGATATTGTCTATAATAATGTAATCGCTAGAGGAAATCTTATAAACAACATTCCCTCTTTCTATCCAAATGCAGTATTTGTAGAACTTTATGTGGAAGGTACTCCTCCATACATGGGAATGGATTGGAGAAGTCTTTATCTGATATTTGAAGAGTATAACGGAACTTTTTATCTAATTGGTATTGCAAACGGAGAATGGACAATTTAATATTAAAAAAAGAGAACAACTGATTAAACTCGTCAGTTGTTCTCTTTTTT